>CAMTUX010000027.1:0-115177 GCA_947084995.1 uncultured Roseococcus sp. | reverse complement strand
ATCCGCGACTTCACCTCCCGCAGCGACGCAGCCCAAAGCTCCAGCGTCGTCTCAATCGATGCACCCAACACCACAACCTCCGAATCGAGTCATGGTCACGCATCGATTCAGAGTTCATGCGTCAGCGCAACTGTAGTGCTAGGCACCCGCGCCCCTGCTGGCTAGCCTTTCCGCATGAACGAAAAACTCACCATCCTAGAACCCGAATCCCTCTACCCCGACACGCTGCTGGAACAGCGCGTGATGGGAGACGGCGTCCGCATCCTCACCGGCCAGGCCAAAAAATCCCTGATGGAACTGCCCGACGAGTTGTGCGCCCAGGTCGATGGCCTGATGACACTGCGCCTCGCCGTCCCGCGCGAGGCGCTGGAGAGGTTCCCCAAGCTCAAGGTCGTGATCCGCATGGGCGTGGGCTATGACCGCGTGGACCGCGCCTATTGCGCCGAGCGCGGCATCACCGTCTGCAATGTGCCGGATTACGGCACGCAGGAGGTGGCGGACACCGCCATTGCGCTCGCCGTTTCGCTCCGCCGTGGCCTGGTGCTGCATCATGACGCGCAGCGCGGCGCGCCACCTGCGCCCTGGGGCGTGCTCCCCAACCGCATCGTCCGGCGGTTCGAGGTGCAGCGCTTCGGTGTGCTGGGCCTGGGCCGCATTGGCACGGCGGCGGCGCTGCGGGCCAAGGCACTCGGCTTCAAGGTCGTCTTCTTCGACCCCTATCTGCCGAACGGGGCCGAGCGTGCCATCGGCGTGGAGCGGGCCGAGAGCATGGATGCGCTGCTGGCGCAGTCCGACGTGCTCTCCATCCATTGCCCGCTGACGCGCGGCACGCGCGGCCTGGTGGGCGCGCGGGAATTGGCGCTGCTGCCCAATGATGCCGTGGTGGTGAACACCGCCCGCGGCCCGATCCTGGATATTGATGCGCTGGAGGGCGCGCTGCGCTCCGGCCATCTGGCGGGTGCGGGCCTGGACGTGATTCCGGTGGAGCCGCCGGTGGAGCCCATCCCCGGCCTTCTCGCCGCCTATCGCGCGCGGGAGCCGTGGCTGATGGGCCGCCTGGTGATCATGCCGCATGTCGCCTTCCACAGCCCCGAAGCCTGGGATGATATTCGCCTCAAGAGCGCGGAGACGATGCGAGACGTGTTGGTGCGCGGCCTTCGCACGAACGTAATTTCTCCCGCTTCTGATTGAGGGAGGTGCAGGAACCTAAGGTTCCTGCCGGGGTGAAGGGGCAGAGCCCCTTCCTTACCGCCTGTACCCCGGCGGTTTCTGCCGAAGCGTAAGCCCCGGCAGGATCGCCAGCAAACACAGGATTCCCACGATCAGGAAGGCATCCCGGAAGCCCAGCATTTGCGCCTGGGCTTCCACCATCCGCATCATGAAATCATGCGCCGCGTCGCGCCGGATCACCTCCGGCAGCCCGCCCTGGGCGTAGAGGCTTTCCAGCAGCCGCCGCGCCTCGATGGTGGCGCTGCCGCCATCCAGCAGCGGCCCCAGGGTTTCGGCATGGAGTTGGGTGCGGCGTTCCAGATAGACGGAAAGCAGGTTGGTCCCGAAGGCGCCACCCAGCATGCGGAAGAAGTTGATCGCCCCCGCCCCCTGACCGAACAACTCGGGCGGAAGCGCGCGCATGGCGCCCACATTCATGTTGGGCATGGTGAGGCCGAGGCCGACGCGCCCGATCAGGATCCAGATGGCGAGTTGCCAGAAATCGGTATCGGTGCCGACAAAACTCATCAGCCAGCAGGAGAGGGCGAAGATGCCCAAGCCGGCGCAGACCGGAAGCCAGGGCGGCACGAAATCCGCCATCCGCCCCGCCATCAGGAAGACGAAGGCGACGACCAGGCCCCCCGGCATCATGATCATGCCCGAGCGCGTGGGGGTATAGCCTTGCACCACCTGCGTCAGCAGCGGCAGCAAATAGGTGGAGCCGAAGATGGCCCCGCCATAGATGAAGGCGACCAGGGCGGCCGCCGTGAAGCCGCCATGGCGAAAGACGCGCAGGTTCATCAGCGGCGCGGGCGTGATGGCCTGCCAGATGACGAAGCCTAATGTGGCGGCGGCGGCGACGGCAAGCTGGCCCACCACGCGGTCGGAATTCCAGCCATCATGCTGGCCATCGGTCAGGCCCGAGAGGAGGGTGCCGATGGCGATGGTCAGCAGCGCGCAGCCCAGCCAGTCGAAACCACGCGCGGCGCCGGTGGCAAGCCGCCCGGGCATGAAGAAGAAGCTCATGACCAGGCCGAGGGCCGCGGTGGGCAGGCTCAGGAAGAAGACCGCGTGCCAGGAGAATTCATCCACCATGAAGCCGCCCAAAGCCGGGCCGATGGCGGGTGCCATCACCACGCCGAAGCTGAACAACCCCATGGCGGTGCCCCGCCGCTCGGCCGGGAAGACCAGGAAGATCACCTGCATGGAAAGCGGTTGCAGGAGGCCGGCTGCCGCCCCCTGGGCCACGCGGCAGGCGACCATCACGCCGGTTGAGGTCGCGACGCCGGCGAGGATGGAGCTGATGATGAAGACGATGATCGCAAAGCCATAGGTGCGGCGAAAGCCGAAGCGCTCCACCGCCCAGGCATTCAGCAGCATGAAGCCGGTATTGGCGGCGAGGAAGCCGGTGGAAAGCAGCTGCCCCTCCTCATGCCCCATGCCCAGCGCGCCCACGATGTCGGGCAGGGCGACGACGACGATGGTGGAGGAGAGGATGGTGGAGATGGTGCCGGTCAGCGCCGTCAGCGTCACCCACCAGCGATAATTCGGCCCGAAGCGGGCGAAGAGCGCCTCGACGGATTGCGAGTCCTTCAACCCCCCGTCGCACCCGTGACGCGGACCAGCATGCCAGGCCGCAGCAGGCCCGGCGGCGGCGGCGGGTCGAGGCGGACGCGCAAGGGAAGGCGCTGGGTGATGCGGGTGAAATTGCCCGAGGGGTTGGCGCTGGGCAGCAGGGCGAATTCACTGGTCGCGGCCTCCACCATGCGATCCACCACGCCGGGGAAGACGCGGCCGGGCCAGGCATCCACCGTGACCGTGACCGGCGAGCCCAGGCGGAAGTGCCGGATGTCGGTCTCCTTCACATTGGCATCAATGCGGATTTGCGTGGGCGCGTGCACCATGATGATGCGCTGCCCGGCCAGGACGTATTCGCCGGGGTCCATGAAGATGCGGTCCACCACGCCATCAAAGGGCATGCGGATGGTGCGATCCGCCAAGTCTAGCGCCGCGCGGTCGCGGGTGGCGGTGAGTTCGCGCTCCTGCGGGCCGAGTGAATCGAGCTGGCGCGAAATCACCTGCATTTCCTCGCGCGCGGCCTGGGCCAGGGCCATGAGGGCCTCGGCATTGCGGATTTCGGCGGCGGCGGCGATGGCGCGCTGGCGGGCGGAATGCAGGGCCGCGCTCAGCATTTCGAAGCGCTGGCGGGTGCCGGCGCCGGTCTGGATCAGGCGCTCGGCGCGGGTGAGTTCGGCCTCGGCGAAGTCGCGCTCGGCTTCGGCGGCGGGCAGGGTGGTGCGGGCGGAATCGAGCTTGGCCAGGGCGGCGGCGTGCTGGCTTTCGCTCTGGCGATCCACCTGGACGAGGCGGGCCTGGAACTCGTCGCGCCGGGCGGCGATGCCGGCCAGGCGGGCATTGAGTTCCTCGACGGCGAGCGCGGCTTCGCGCGCGTCAATCTGCACGAGGAGGTCGCCCTGGCGCAGGGCGTCACCGGCGGTGACGGGCAGGGCCTGGACCCAACCTGGAACGCGGCTGGCAAGGATGACCATGTCGGAAGCCACGCGGGCATCGTCGAGGACGACATGGGTGAACTGGAATTGCAGCCAGCGAATGCCAAAGCCGAGGCTGATGAGAACGGCCAGCGCCGCACCCAGAAGCCGCGCCCTGCGGCGCAGCGATACCCGCCCGACCTGCCCGGCGCCGTCGCGCGTGCTGCGCCCGGCCGGCCCGATATCCATCGCCGCATCCTTCCGGCCGCATCCGTGACGCGGTTGGCAGAAACTTAGACCCGAAAATCTTGTCAGGACAAACCGGGTGTGGGCGTATTTTTACCGACCGTCCGGCTTCACGCTGCGTTCAGCGCCGCGCCTTGAAGGCCGCGGCCAGCGTGCCGTCATCCAGCACATCCAGCGCGCCGCCCATGGGGACGCCCTGGGCGAGGCGCGTGACGGGGAAGCCGAGTGGGCGCAGCCGGTCGGCCAGGTAATGCGCCGTGCTGGCGCCTTCCACCGTGGCGGGCAGGGCAAGGATCACCTCGCGCACCCCTTCGGCGGCGGCGCGGCGCATCAGGGGCGTGATGGAAAGCTCCTCGGGGCCAATGCCCGCGAGTGGCGAGAGTGTGCCGCCCAGCACATGGTACAGGCCGTGATGGGCATGCGCGCGCTCCAGCGCCCAAAGCTCGCCCACGCCCTCCACCACGCAGATCAACCCGCGATCCCGCTGCTTATCCGTGCAGATATGGCAGGGGTCGCTGGCGTCGAGATTGCCGCAGGCCGAGCAGGATTTTACTGCCTCGGCTGCCATGCGCAGGGCATCGGCCAGCGGCAGCATCCGCGTCTCGGGCGCCATGAGCATCCGCAGGGCGGCCCGCCGGGCGCTGCGCCGGCCAAGGCCGGGCAGCTTGGCGAGAAGCTGGATCAGATGCTCGACAGGGTCGTTCGGGCGCACCCGAGGCTTTTCAGAAGGGCAGCTTGAGGCCGGCGGGGAGGTTCATGCCGGCGGTCGCCTTCTGCATTTCCTCGGCCATCATGGCCTCCACCTTCTGCTTCGCATCGGCATGGGCGGCGATGATGAGATCCTCCAGCACTTCCCGGTCATCGGCGGTCATCAGCGAGGGATCAATGGCGATGCGGCGCAGCTCTCCCTTGCCGGTCAGCTTCAGCTTCACCATCCCGGCGCCGGCCTGGCCCTCCACCTCGGTGGCTTCCAGCTTGGCCTGCATTTCGGCCATGCGGGTCTGCATCTGCTGGGCCTGCTTCAACATGTTACCGAGATTCTTCACTCAATCCTCCTCTGGGATATCAAGCCCCGCCGCTTCCGCCTCACTATAGGAGAGCGAATCCGCATCGGGCGGGACGTATTCGGGCAAATCGGAATCATCGCCGATGGCCGGCTTCAGCCCATAGGCATCCACGCTATCATCGCGCACCGCATCCAGTTGCGCGCCGGGAAAGGCGAGCAGGATGGCCTGCACGATGGGGTGGCTCTGGGCGGCGGTGCGGCGGTCGGTCTCGGCGCTGCGCGATTGCTCGGCGAGGGTGGGTTGGCCCTCCGCATTGCTCAGCGCCACGGTCCAGCGGGTGCCGGTGCGCTCCTCCAGCAGGGCCTTGAGCTGCGCGCCGAGGTCGCGCGGGGCCTGGGGCCGGACCCGAATTTCCACCTGGCCTGGCGCGATCCGCACGGGATGGACGTCATGCAGCAGATGCGCGTGCAGCAGCGCCTGATTCGCGGCCGAGGCGATGGCGGCGATCTCGCGCCATTGGGTGGGTTGCGGCAGGGGTATGGGCACCGGCATGGGCGCCAGGGCTGCGCCCCCGCCCATCATCCGCACCGCGCCGCCATTGCCGCCAGGGGCAGGCGCGCCATTCCCGGCGGAGACGGCCCCGCCGGCTTCGAGGCGCTTCAGGATATCGCCTGGCGTCGGCTGCTCAGCCACATGGGCCAGGCGAATCAGCACCATCTCGGCCGCGGCGCGGCGGTCGGGGGCGGCCATCACCTCCTCCAGGCCCTTCAGCAGCATCTGCCAGGCGCGGGTGAGCATGGGGATCGAGAGGCGCGCCGCCAGGGCGGCGCCGCGCACACGCTCATTTTCCGGCAGGGCGGCATCCTCGCGCAGCGCCGGGATGGCGGCGAAGCGCGTCAGCATGTGGGTCTGCTCCAGCAGGTCCTGCATGATGGTCAGCGGCTCCGCGCCGCGCTCATGCCCCTCCGCCATGCGGGAGAGCGCAAGCGGCAGGTCGGCGTTCATCACCGCTTCCAGCACGTCGAATACCAAGGCGCGGTCGGCCAGGCCCAGCATGTCGCGGACGGATTCGGTGGTGACGTCGCCGGTCTCGCCCGCCAGGGCGATGGCCTGGTCCAGAAGCGAGAGGCCGTCGCGCACCGAGCCATCGGCGGCGCGGGCCAGCATGGCGAGGGCGCCTTCCTCGATGCTGGCGCTCTCCTTGCCGGCGATGTTCTGGAAATGCGCCCGCAGGCGTTCTTCCGGCACGCGCTTGAGCGAGAAGGTCTGGCAGCGGCTGCGGATGGTGATGGGCACCTTCCGCAATTCCGTCGTGGCCAGGATGAAGGTGATGTTGGGCGGCGGCTCCTCCAGCGATTTCAGCAGGGCGTTGA
This sequence comes from uncultured Roseococcus sp., assembly GCA_947084995.1. Taxonomy (GTDB): domain Bacteria; phylum Pseudomonadota; class Alphaproteobacteria; order Acetobacterales; family Acetobacteraceae; genus Roseococcus. The sequence continues at coordinate 108,853 of CAMTUX010000027.1, read as the reverse complement.
AGGCCTGCTCGGTCAGCATGTGGACTTCGTCGAGGATGAAGACCTTCTGGCGCCCCTGGGCGGGGCGGAAGCGCAGCGCCTCGCGCAGTTCGCGGACGTCGTCGATGCCGCGATTGGAGGCTGCGTCCATCTCCACCACATCGGGGTGGCGGTCGGCCAGGATGCCGACGCATTCGGGGCAGAGGCCGCAGGGATCCGCCGTGGGGCCGCCCTTGCCATCCACGCCCACGCAATTCAGCGCGCGGGCGATGATGCGGGCGGTGGTGGTCTTGCCCACGCCGCGCACGCCGGTCAGCAGGAAGGCATGATGCACCCGGCCGCGCGCGAAGGCGTTTCGCAGGGTGCGGATCAGCGCCTCCTGGCCGATCAGGTCATCCAGGATCTGCGGGCGGTATTTGCGCGCCAGAACGCGATAAGGGGTTGGCTTGGTGAGGGTGGGGGCGGCCACCACCGCCGCTACAGGCGCGGCAGGTGGGTCGTCAAAGCCGAAAAGCCCCGGCCCATCGGGCGGGGGAGGCTCGGGGATGCCCTCCTCGGGGCTGGGTTCGCCATAGAGATCGCTGGGCATCATCCAAGCCGAAAAAGAGGGTGGAAGGCCGGCAGCGACCCGAGCAAGAACCCGTTACGGCTGCTTCCTTCCGGATCTGACCGGGTTGGCGAGGAGCCCGTCCGCACCGACCTTCCATGACGAGATATAGCACGCGCGGCGGGCGTTGCATCCCTCACCGCGTAACCTTTGCGTGGGCCAGGGCGTAACGGTTCAAAATCCTTCTGAAAGCCCCCGCCATGCCGCCACGCCGCGCCCTTCTGGGCCTTTTCCTCGCCACCCCGGCCCCGGCCCCGGCCCTGGCCCGCAGCTTCGCCGAGCGCGGCGTGGCGCTGCGCGGAACTGATGTGGTTGGCTATTTCACCGAAGGGCGGGTGGTGCGGGGCCGGGCCGAGCATGTCACTGAATGGGATGGCGTGCGCTGGCTGTTTGCGAATGCCGCGAATCGCGAGCGCTTCATCGCCGACCCGGCGGCCCATGCCCCGGCCTATGGCGGCTTCTGCGCCTGGGCCGTCTCCCGAGGCTATACCGCCCCCACCGACCCCGCCGCCTGGCGCATCGTGGAGGGCCGACTCTTCCTGAATTACGACCAGAACACCAAGCGCCGCTGGGAGGCGGACATGCCCCGCCTCATCGCGCTGGGGGATGCGAATTGGCCGAGGTTGAGCCGGGCCTAGGCACGGCGTCTGCCGCCCCGCAGGATGCAGCCGCGCCCAGCGGGAGAAGCAACCATGCCGAGCCTCGACATCGAAGGCTATCCCATCGCCTATGCCCAGGCCGGCCCGCCGGATGGCGCGCCGCTTCTGCTGGTGCATGGCACCCTGGGCGACCAGCGCAGCTTCGCGCCGCAAATGGTGGATTTCGGCGCGGCGCATCACGTCATCTCGCTCAGCATGCGGCATTGCTGGCCGGGGCAATGGCAGGAGGGCGGCGATTTCACCATCGCCCGCCACGTGGCCGATGTGGCCGGCTTCATCACCAAGCTCGGCAAGGGCCCCGTGCGGTTGCTGGGCCATTCGCGCGGCGGGCATATCGCCTTCCGCGTGGCGGAGCAGCACCCCGAACTGGTCCGCGCCCTGATCCTGGCCGAGCCAGGCGGCACCCTGGACGAGACGCTGGGCGGCGTGCCCCCCGGCACCTGGCAGGCAAGTGGCTTTGCCGCCGCCGCCGCCCTGGTCGCGACGGGCGACATCGAGGGCGGGCTGCGGATCGTGGCCGAGCAGACGGGCGGTCCCGGCGCCTGGGACAACCGCCCGGAAGTCCGCAAATACCTGGGCCGTGACAATGCCCGCACCCTGCTGGGCCAGATGCATGAAGGCCGGCGCCCCTATTCCCGTGCCGCTGCCCAGGCGATCCAGGCGCCCACCCTGCTGCTGGGCGGCGCCGAGAGCCAGCCGCAATTCGGCATGATCCTGGATGCGCTGGAACAGGCCATGCCCGATGCACGGCGCATCACCATCGCGCGCGCCACGCATGGCCTGAACCATGACAACCCGCAGGAGTTCAACCGCGCCGTGCTGGAATTCCTCGCCGCGTTTTGACGCCCCTCAGCTCCGCGTCGCGAGGATCGCCGCCGCCAAATCCTCGCCGGCCCAACCCACGGATTTGAACAGGGTGATCTGCCGGGCGTCAGTCCGGCCCGGATGCCCGCCCCGGCAGAGATCGGCCAGTTCCGCCACGACATGCGCGTTGGTGATGTGCCCCTCGGCGATGGCCTGCACCACGTCGCCCGCCTCCGAAAGCCCGCCCGCGCGGGTATCCACCACCACCAGGGCGCGCGCCACGGCCGGGCCATCCACCTCGCGCAGGTCGGCGCGATAGGCGCCCACCAGGTCCAGATGCGTGCCCGGCGAGAGATCCGCACCCCGCACCAGCGGCGCGGCGGAGAGGGTGGCGGCGGAGATGATGTCAAAGCCCGCCGGCTCCGGCCGGGCCATGGCGCGGGCGGGGATGCCATGGGCCGCCAGCCGCGCGGCCAGCGCCGCCGCATTGGCGGCGCGTGGCGACCAGATGGCGATCTCGGTCAGCGGGAAGCTCGCCGCATAGGCCTCGGCCAGGGCGGCGGCGACGCGGCCGGAGCCCAGCAGCAGCAATCGCGCCGAATCGGGCCGTGCCAGGTAGCGCGCGGCGAGCACGGAGGTGGCGGCCGTGCGCCGGTCCGTCAGTTCCCCGCCATCCAGCAGCGCCAGGGGCTGGCCAGTGACGGCATCCGACAGCAGGTAGGCCGCATGCACGGCGGGCAGCCCGCGCGCCCCGTTGCCGGGCGAGACATGCACGATCTTCACCCCCGAATGGGTGGCGTTGGTGGCGGGCATCAACAGCAGCGTGCCCGATTCCGGCAAAGCATGGGCATGGCGCAAAGGCGCCTCGCAGCCCGAGGCAAAGATGTCCCGGATGGCCTCGATCAGCGCGGGCCAGGGCAGCCGGGCGGCGATTTCCGTCTTGTCAAGCTGCAGCACCGCATGGCTCCCCTTGAAGGCGTGATTGATCCCGGAAGCTTCCTAGCGCAGCATTGGCCGATCAACGAGCCATCCCGCCATCGGGATGGCGTGACCTGTCTGGGAGTTTCCTGATGAAGCCGATGCGGCGCAGCCTTGCCACCATCCTCGGAGTGGCGACCACCCTTTTCGCGGCGGCCATGCCCGCCCCATCCCAGGCCCAGGCCCCCGCCGCAGCCCCCGCCGCAGCCCCCGCCGCAGCCGCGGCCGTCACCGGCAGCACGCTGGATGCCATCCGCGCGCGCGGCACGCTGGTCTGTGGCGTGAGCACCGGCCTGGCCGGCTTCTCCCTGCCGGATAGCCAGGGCAACTGGCGCGGCTTTGACGTGGATTATTGCCGCGCCCTGGCCATCGCGATCTTCAATGATCCGACCAGGGTCCGCTTCGTCCCCACCACGGCCCAGGTGCGCTTCACCGCCCTGCAATCCGGCGAAGTGGACATACTGAGCCGGAACACGACCTGGACGCTGAGCCGGGACACCTCGCTCGGCTTCGACTTCGCGGCCACGAATTTCTATGACGGCCAGGGCTTCATGGTGAAGCGCAGCCTGGGCGTCGCCAATGCGCGCGCGCTGGATGGCGCCACCGTCTGCGTCCAGCCCGGCACCACCACCGAGCAGAACCTGGCCGATTGGGCGCGCGGTGCCCGCGTCAATATCCGCCCCGTGGTGATCGAGCGCCTGGAGGACAACATCGCCGCCTATATTGCCGGCCGCTGCGATGCCTATACCACCGACGTCTCGGGCCTTGCCGCCATCCGTGCCACGCAGCAGGTGCCCAATGACCACGTCATCCTGCCCGACGTGATCAGCAAGGAGCCGCTCGGCCCGTTGTTCCGCCATGGCGACCAGCGCTTCGGCGACCTGGTGCGCTGGGTGCATTTCGGCCTGATCGGCGCCGAGGAATTCGGCATCACCGCCGCCAATGCACAGCAACTTCTGGCCAATGATCCGCGCCCGGAAGTACAGCGCATGCTGGGCCGGACGGGTGACCTGGGCCGCATGCTGGGCGTGGACAATGCCTGGATGCTCAACATCATCCGGGGCCTGGGCAATTACGGCGAAATCTTCGAGCGCAACCTGGCGCCGATCGGCTTGCAGCGCGGCCGCAACGCGCTCTGGAGCACGCCCGGTGGCCTGCAATACGCGCCGCCCTTCCGGTGACGTGAAACCGACCCTCCCCGCGGCAGATTGCCCGCGGGGAGGGCAGCTTTGGTGCCACCTGCCCTGGGTGGAGATTCCTTCATGTTTCAGACAGCCTGCAATCTGAGACACTCCTCGCGGCCGCCACGGCTTTCGCTTCGTTCGGGGCACCCGCAATGGCCGTTCCGCACCCGCGAGGCGGAATGCCGCCACGGGCAATATTCTTGAGGGGTAGGGCAAACATGTCCGGGGTTACCGATCCACGCCTGGAGCGAAAGGCGCCGCCACGTCCCCTGCGGATTTCCTGGGCGGATCAGCGTTTCCGCAACATCATCTATCAGGTGCTGGTGGTGGGCGCCGTGCTGGCGGTGCTCTACTGGCTCTGGTCCAACACGCGCTACAATCTGGAAGTGCGGCGCATCGCGACCGGTTGGGATTTCCTCTGGCGCGAGGCGGGCCTGCCGATCGGCGAAAGCCTGATCGAATACGACCCCTCCATGACCTATTTCCGCGCCCTTCAGGTGGGGGTGCTGAACACGCTGAAGGTCGCCATCATCGGCATCGTGCTGGCGACGATCCTGGGCACGCTGCTGGGCGTGGCGCGACTCTCCAAGAACTGGATGCTGAACAAATTCGCCGCCGCCTATGTCGAGATCGTGCGCGACCTGCCGCTGCTGCTGCAATTGCTGTTCTGGTACGCGCTGCTCCAGGGCCTGCCCGGGCCGCGCCAGGCCTTCAACCCGATCGAGGGCGTTTTCCTCTCCAATCGCGGGTTGAAGGTGCCCTTCTTCATCTGGGAATCGGCGCATTCCTGGGCGCTGCTGGCCTTCGTGGCGGGCATCGCCGCCACCTATTTCTATCGCCGCTCGGCGCGGGCGAAGCAGTATCAGGATGGCCAGATCCGGGCCATCTGGCCCGCCGCGCTGGCCTTCATCGTCGGGGCGCCGCTGGCGGTCTGGGCCGCCATGGGTGCGCCCTTCACGCCCGATATCCCGGCCTTGCGCGGCTTCAACTTCCGCGGCGGCATTGACGTCAGCCCCGAATTCTTCGCCCTGCTGCTGGGCCTCACGCTCTACACGGCGGGCTTCATCGCCGAGATCGTGCGCGCGGGCATCCAGGCGGTAAACCAGGGCCAATGGGAGGCGGCGGAAGCGCTGGGCCTGCCGCGCGGGCGGGTGATGAACCTGATCGTGCTGCCCCAGGCCATGCGCGTCATCATCCCGCCCATGACCAGCCAGTTCCTCAACATCACCAAGAATTCCTCGCTGGCGGTGGCCATCGGCTACCAGGACATCGTCAGCATCGCGAACACCACGTTGAACCAGACCGGCCAGGCGATCGAGGGCATCGCCATCATCATGCTGGTCTATCTGACGATCAGCCTGAGCATTTCGCTCTTCATGAACTGGTACAACAAGCGAATAGCGCTGGTGGAAAGGTAGCCGGCCATGAGCGACATCACCGCCAACACCACCCTGCATTCCTCCTCCGCCGCGCGCAGGGCGCCGGTCAGCCTGGTCGGCCCCATGGCCTGGATGAAGACGAATCTCTTTGCCAATTGGTGGTCCACCGCCATCACGCTGGCGCTGGGCTATCTGTTCATCCGCACCGGGGTCGGCTTCATTGACTGGGCCTTCGTCAACGCGATCTGGACGGTGCCGGTCAGCCCGGCTGGCATCGCCAATACCGAGGCCTGCCGCGAGGCGAAGGGCGTGGGCGCCTGCTGGGCGGTGATCCATGAGAAGCATCGCTTCATCCTGTTCGGCACCTATCCCTATGACGAGCATTGGCGGCCGCTGGTGGTCTGCTTCCTGTTCATCGGCCTCTACATCGTCTCGGCCATGCGGCGCTTCTGGCGCTGGGAACTGGCGCTGATCTGGGCGGCGGTGCTGACCGTGATCGGCGTGCTGATGTGGGGCGGCGTGCTGGGCATGACCTATGTGCCGCAGGAGCGCTGGGGTGGCCTGCCCATCACGCTCATCCTCGCCACCTTTGGTCTCGCATTTGCCTTCCCGGTGGCGATCCTGGTGGCGCTGGGCCGGCGTTCCAACCTGCCGGCGATCAAGGCGCTTTGCGTGCTCTATGTCGAGCTGATCCGCGGCGTGCCGCTGATCTCGCTGCTGTTCATGGCGAGCGTGATGTTCCCGCTCTTTCTCCCCGAGGGCATGAACATCGACAAGCTGCTGCGTGCCCAGGTGGCGATCATCCTCTTCGCCGGCGCCTATCTGGCGGAAGTGGTGCGCGCCGGCCTGCAAGCCCTGCCCAAGGGTCAATATGAGGCCGCCGACGCGCTGGGGCTGAGCTACTGGAAGAAAACCGGCTTCATCATCCTGCCCCAGGCGCTGCGCCTGGTGATCCCGCCCTTGGTGAACACCTTCATCGGCTTCTTCAAGGACACCTCGCTGGTGCTGATCATCGGCATCTTCGACCTGCTCACCGCCGGCAAGACCGCCATTATAGAGCCAGCCTGGCAGGGCTTCGGGGTTGAGGTTTACATTACGCTCGGGCTTATCTACTTCCTCTTTTGCTACGCCATGTCCAAGTATAGTGCCGGCCTCGAAACGGAACTGAACAAGGACCGACGGCGATGACTGATACCAACCCGCCGCAAGGCCAGAACACCCACCGGCGGCAAGACCGGAACGCCATTCGCACGGCTTTGACCCTTCACGCTGGGAGACCGGATTTCCATGTCGGCTGCTGAAACCCTCGCCTCATCGGTCCGCGCCGATGCGCCGCCCGCCATCTCGCTCAAGGGCGTGAATAAATGGTTCGGCGCGCTGCATGTGCTGCGCGACGTGAACCTGGATGTGGCGCTTGGTGAGCGCGTGGTGGTCTGCGGCCCATCGGGCTCGGGCAAATCCACCCTGATCCGCTGCATCAACCGCCTGGAAGAACACCAGGAGGGGCAGATCATCGTGGACGGGATCGAACTTTCCAATGATCTCCGCAGCCTGGACGCAATCCGCCGCGAGGTCGGCATGGTGTTCCAGAGCTTCAACCTCTTTCCGCATCTCACCATCCTGGAAAACTGCACCCTCGCGCCGATCTGGGTCCGCAAGATGCCAAAGAAGGAAGCCGATGAACTGGCGATGGAGTACCTGACCCGGGTTCGCATCCCCGAGCAGGCGAGCAAGTATCCCGGCCAGCTTTCGGGTGGCCAGCAGCAGCGCGTGGCCATCGCCCGCGCGCTCTGCATGAAGCCCAAGATCATGCTCTTCGACGAGCCGACCAGCGCGCTCGACCCCGAGATGATCAAGGAGGTGCTCGACACCATGGTCATGCTGGCCGAGACGGGCATGACGATGATCTGCGTGACGCATGAGATGGGCTTCGCCCGCACCGTGGCTGACCGCGTGATCTTCATGGATCGCGGCGAGATCGTGGAATCGGGCGAACCGCAATCGCTGTTCAGCAACCCGCAGACGGAACGCCTGCAAACCTTCCTCAGCCAGATCCTCCGGGGTCACTGAGTGAGTGGAGATGCAAGAACCTGAGGTTCTTGCCACGGAGTTTGAGGGGGGGCGCCCCTCAAGCTTGCTGCCCCCATTAAGCCGCATTGCAGCCATGCGGCGGCCATGTTTGTTGTGGATCGGGCGCGGCCCTAACGCTGCGTGCCATCACCTCAGAAGGCCACCCGCGTGAGCGCCCCCAGCAACAAGTTGACCGCCGCTTCCCTGATCGGCGTGCTCGGCATTGTCTATGGCGATATCGGCACCTCGCCGCTCTACGCGATGCGCGCCGCGCTGCTGCATTTCGACGAGGGTGGCATCGAGAAATGGGAAATTCTCGGCATCCTCTCGCTCATCTTCTGGGCGCTGATGCTGACGGTCACGCTGAAATATGTGCTGATCGTGCTGCGCGCCGACAATAGGGGCGAGGGCGGGATCATGGCGCTGATGGCCCTGGCCCAGCGTTCCGCGCAGACGCAGCGCGGGCGGCTGATCATCGCGATGATCGGCATCACCGGCGCGGCACTCTTTCTGGGCGATGGCATGATCACGCCCGCCATTTCCGTGCTCTCGGCGGTGGAGGGGCTGAAGGTCATCAATCCCGTCTTCGAGGATGTGGTGATGCCGGTCACGCTGGTCGTGCTGATCGCGCTGTTCCTGGTGCAATATCGCGGCACGGGCAGCATTGGCATTTTCTTCGGGCCGATCTGCGCCCTTTGGTTCGGCGTGCTCGGTGTGTTGGGCCTGGTCGAGGCGATGCACAATCCGGCGGTCTTCGCCGCGCTCAACCCCTATTATGCCCTGCACTTCGCGGCCCACTACCATCTGGCCGCTTTCATCGCGATGGGCGCCGTGGTGCTGGCCGTGACGGGGGCCGAGGCGCTTTACGCCGATATGGGCCATTTCGGCCGCCGCCCCATCCAGGTGGCCTGGATCGTCTGCGTGCTGCCGGCGCTCGTGCTGAATTATTTCGGCCAGGGCGCGCTGCTGCTGCGCGACCCCACCGCCATCGAGAATCCCTTCTACCTGCTGGCACCCGATTGGTTTCGCCCCTTCCTCGTCGTATTGGCGACGGCGGCGACCATCATCGCCTCCCAGGCGATGATATCGGGCGCCTATTCCATCGCCCGGCAGAGCGTGCAGATGGGCTTCGCCCCCCGCCTCGTCGTGCGCCACACCAGCGCGACCGAGGAGGGGCAGATCTACATGCCGCAGGTGAACTTCATCCTGCTCATCGGCGTGCTGATCCTGGTGCTGGAGTTCAAGAACAGCGACAGCCTTGCCGCGGCCTACGGTCTGGCCGTGACGGGCACATTCCTTTGCACCACGATCCTGGCCCTGTTGGTGTTCCGCCGGCAATTCGGTTGGAATCCGCTGCTGGTGGCGCTGGTCTTCGTGCCGCTGCTGCTGCTGGATATTTCCTATTTCGTGGCCTCCGCCCTGAAGATCCCCGATGGCGGCTATGTGCCCGTCATCATCGGCGTCGCCGCCTTCACGTTGATGTTCACCTGGTATCGCGGGCGTGAACTCCTGTTTGCCCGCTTCCGGCAGGACAGCCTCCCGCTGAAATCCTTCCTCACGCGCTTGCCGCAATCGCGCACCATCCGGGTGCCCGGCATGGCCATCTTCATGACCGGCCAGGCGGATTACCTGCCCGGTGCGCTGCTGCACAACCTCAAGCACAACAAGGTGCTGCATGAGCGCGTGCTCTTTGTCACAGTGCTGAATGACGACATCCCGAGCGTCGGGCCCGAGCGCCGGGCGGAGGTGACGGAACTGGGCGCCGATATCCACCGCGTCATCCTGCGCTATGGCTTCCAGGAAAGCCCCAATATCCCGCGTGAGCTGGAGCGGCTGGCGAAGGAGGGGGTGATCGGCTTCGAGCCGATGCAGGCCAGCTATTTCCTGGGCCGAGAGACCATCGTGGCGGCCGCCGTGCCCAAGATGGCGCGCTGGCAGCAATGGCTGTTCACGCTGCTCAGCCGCAATTCCGTGCCCGCCACCGAGTTCTTCAAGATCCCGTCTGACCGGGTCGTGGAACTGGGCGTGCGCGTCGCCATCTGATGATTCTTGTCCTTCGCTCGCTGCTGTTCAACATCCTGTTCTTCGGCTTGGCCGGGACGCTGGCGGTGCTGGGCACGCCCCTGCTGCTTGGCCCCAAGCGCTTCCAGCGCCGCGGCATGCGGCAATTGGCCAGGCTTCTGGTCTGGATCATGGAGAAGACCTGCGGCATCGAGGTGCGGGTCACGGGGCGGGAGCATCTGCCCGCCAGCGGGGCCGCGCTCATCGCCAGCAAGCATCAATCGGCCTTCGACACGCTGGTCTGGTTCGCCCTGGTGCCGGATGTCGCCTATGTGATGAAGCAGGAACTGTTTCGTATCCCCATCTATGGCGCTTTCGCCCGCCGCGCTGGGATGATCGGCGTGGACCGCGAGGGCGGCGCGAAAGCCATGCGCCAAATGATGCGCGAGGCCCAGGCCTCGGCGCGGGAAGGGCGGCAGATCGTGATCTTCCCGGAAGGCACGCGCACCACCGCGGGTGAGTTGAACGAGTGGCATCCGGGGATTGTCGCGCTGGCCTCCGCCACCAAGCTGCCGGTGATCCCGGTGGCGACGAATTCCGGAAAATTCTGGGCGCGGCATCACTTCATCAAGCGGCCCGGCGTGCTGGCGATCAACATCCTGCCGCCGCTGCGCGATGTTCCGCGTGATGAATTGCTCGCCCGCCTCGAAGCGGTGATCGAGGCGGAGCAGCGCAAGCTGGACTGAGCGCCGCCTTCAGAACTCCGGCAGATGATCCCGGAATTGCGCGTGGCCATGGACGATCTCCGCCACGCTGCGGCGGCGCTCCGAAGGGGCCTGAGCTCCGAAGCCTGAGCTTCAGGCCGGTGCCAGCGCCTCGGCGATGGAGGTGAAGATCGGCAGGCCATCCGTGCCGCCCACCAGCGGGTCCACGCAGTTTTCCGGGTGCGGCATCAGCCCCATCACCCGCGCATTGGCCGAGCAGATGCCGGCAATGGCGTTGATGCTGCCATTGCGGTTCTCGCCCTCATAGCGGAGCACCACGCGGTTCTCGGCCTCCAGCGTGGCCAGCGTCTCGGCGTCGCAGAAGTAATTGCCATCGCCATGCGCCATGGTGGCGCGGAAGGTCGCGCCACGCTGGAAGTGGCGCGTATAGGGCGTATCGGCGCGTTCCACCCGCATCACGCAATCCATGGCGAGGAAGCGCAGGCTGGCATTTCGCAGCAGGGCGCCGGGCAGCAGGCCGGCCTCGCAGAGCATCTGGAAGCCGTTGCAGACGCCCAGCACATGGCCGCCGCGCTCCGCATGGGCGCGCACCGCCGCCATGATGGGCGATTGCGCGGCCATTGCCCCGCAGCGCAGGTAATCCCCGTAGGAGAAGCCGCCCGGCAGCACCACGAGGTCGGTGCCCGCCGGCAATGCCGTGTCGCGGTGCCAAAGCATGGCGGGCTTCACGCCGCTGACGCGGTGCAAAGCGAGGGCCATGTCGCGCTCGCGATTGGTACCGGGGAAGACGATGATCGCGGCTTTCATGGCCAATCTCCTGGGGATTCTCCGCGCGAGCGGTCGGGCAGCAAATGCCGGAACAGGGCCTGGCGCTCGCGCACCTGTTCCAGCGTGGGTTTCTCGGTCTCGGCGATCTCGCGCTCCGGGCCGGTCATGGCCACGCCGATCACGCCCGAGAGCAGCAGGATGGGTGCCACAAGCATGCAGGCGGGAAAGACGGTGCGCGGCGTCAGGTCTCGCAGCCAGCCAGGCGGCAGCAGCCAATAGGCGATCCACATCAGCGGCAGGGCGGCGATGGCCATGCCGAGCAAAAGGCCCGACAGCACGGCCGCCGGGATGATGGGAAAGAACAGCAGGATGCTGCCGCCGCTCATCACCCTTGGGCCAGCTTCAGCCAATGCAGCCCGCCCAGGATCACCGTGGTGCCGATGGCCGCGATGGCGGCGGCCGTGACCCAGCGATTGGCCTTGGCCTTTTGCGACGCGATCCAGCCCGTGCGCGGCGCCGGCTTCCCGCCCGGCAGGCGCTGTTCACGCCAGCGCAGCCCCATGGCCACCAGCACGGTCAGCACCGCCATGAGCAGGAGCGAGGCCTTCACCATGGGTAGAGGATCCAGCCCAGCGGGTCGCGCCAGCCCTCCAGCAGCAGGCTGATCGGCCAGAACAGCCCGCCCAGGAAGCCCTTGGAGAGCAGGAAGAACACCTCGGTCAGCCAGTAATTCGAGACGATGGGCGGGCCAAAGATCAGGAAGGCCGCGGTCGTCAGCACCCGCCACCCGGCAAAGCCGAGCGAGAAGATCACGAACCAGCGCAGCGAGGTGTCCCGGGCTGTCACATGACCTCCACGGTGAAGCTCTCGATCACCGTATTGGCGAGCAGCTTGCGCGCCATTTCCTCGCCGCTCGCCTTGGCGCGGGCGGCATCCGTCTCGGCGAGTTCCACGATCATCACCTTGCCGACCCGCACCTCGCCCACGCCGGCGAAATCGAGGCCCGCTAGCGCGCGCTCGATCGCCTTGCCCTGGGGGTCCAGCACACCCGCCTTGGGAAACACCGTCACCTTCAATCGCGTCATCGAATCCTCCAACCCACCAGGAGGATCAGCCCCCCGATGCCCTGGCGAAGCCGCGCTCCGCCAGGATGAACCCATTCTACCGGGAGCCTACTGGACCATCTCCGGTCCCTTGAGGTCCCGCACGCCGGCCTCGGGCAGGATGCCCAGGCGCCGCGCCACTTCCTGATAGCCTTCCTCGACACGGCCGAGGTCGCGGCGGAAGCGGTCCTTGTCCATCTTCTCGCCGGTCTTGCTGTCCCAGAGGCGGCAATTATCCGGGCTGATCTCGTCGGCGACGACGATCCGCATCTCCTCATTGTCGTAGAGGCGGCCGAATTCCAGCTTGAAATCCACCAGCGTGATGCCGACGCCCAGGAACAGGCCGGTGAGGAAATCATTCACCCGCAGCGTCAGCTGCACCATGTCGTCCAGGTCATGCGTTGCGGCCCAGCCGAAGGCGGTGATGTGCTCCTCGCTCACCATCGGGTTCTGCAGCGCGTCGTTCTTGTAGTAGTATTCGATGATGGAGCGCGGCAGGCGCGTCCCTTCGGGGATGCCCAGGCGCGAGGCGAGCGAGCCCGCCGCCACGTTGCGGACCACGATCTCCAGCGGAATGATCTCGACCTCCCGGACGAGTTGCTCGCGCATGTTCAACCGACGGATGAAATGGGTGGGGATGCCGATCTCGCCCAGGCGCGTCATCAGGTATTCGCTGATGCGGTTGTTCAGCACCCCCTTGCCGGTGATGGTGCCCTTCTTCTGCGCGTTGAAGGCGGTGGCATCGTCCTTGAAATACTGCACAAGGGTGCCGGGCTCCGGTCCTTCGAACAGGATCTTGGCCTTGCCTTCAAAGATCTGGCGGCGGCGAGCCATGCGGGGTGGTCCTTCTGGAAACGTCTTAGCATATAGCAGGCTTGCTCATGCGTGGCACGCGGGCCTGATCTCCAAGCATGACGGGCGTGAAATCCACCCGGTCGGGCGGGCCGGGCGCAAAGAGCCAATGGCGCTCGCCGCCGCGCGAAAGCCCGACCAGGGAGGAACACACCGTGCCGAAGCCGCCCAGCGGCGGCACGTTCAGCGCCTGGGCCGTGGCACCCTCGGGATCACTCAGCAGGTCAGGCCAGCCGCCCCAATCCGGCGGATTGGGCGGGGCGGCGGCCTCAAAGCGCGGCAAATGCCGGGCGGTGCGCGGGCTGGTCAGGTCATTGGGGGGATGGGCCGTCACCATGGAGACGCCCTCGGGCAGGGCCATGGCCTCGGGACAGGCTGAACCCAGCCCGGCGATGAACCAGGCCGTCGCGCCATCGGCCAGCACCAGGTTGAAGGGGCGCCAGAGCATGGCATCCAGCGCCGCCATCCGCGCCGCCGCCGCTGCCGCCGTGGCCTCGCCCAACGCCAGCAGCGGCAATTCCCCGCGCGAGCGCTTGGCGGGATCGGGGCCGAGGCTGCCCGCGCGGTTCAGCACGGCCGCCACCACGCCGTGGCGGTTCATCGCCATCCAGGTGCCGCCGGCCAGTGTGTCGCGCCCGCCGACCACGCCCGGCCAATGCTCGGCGGGCGGCTCCCAGGGGCGGTCCAGGCGCTCATCCCGGTTGGCGGCCAGCAGCAGGGGCCATTCGGCGCCAGGCCGGCGCAGGAGGATCACGGTGCACATGCGCGCCTTATGCCGCGCCTTGCCGCAAAAGCGCATCGCCACGCGCGTCAGCAAATCCATCCGCAGGTCGCCCAGGCTGAGGGTGGATTGCTCGGCCGGCGGGGCGGCGGGCGAGGGCGCGCAATTCGGCGAAGGCGAAGGGCTCGGGGAGGTAGTCATCGGCGCCGGCCTCCAGGCCTTCCAAGCGCTTCTCCACTTCCCCCAGAGCGGTCAGCACCAGCATGGGCGTGGTGATCCTGGCCATGCGTAGCGCGCGGATGATGGAGAGGCCATCCGGCCCCGGCAGCATGCGGTCCGTCATGATGATGTCGAATGCCTTGCCCATGGCCAGGAACAGCCCGTCCCGGCCATTGGCGGCATGGTCCACCACATGCCCCTCCTGGCGCAGGATCTTCGCGCTGGAGGCGGCGGTGGTTTCGTCATCCTCGATCAGGAGGATACGCATGGGGGGCTTTCACGGCGCGAAGGGGGCGTCATTTCGCCCAAAGGCTGGTCGCTTCGCACCGCGCGCGGCATCAGCTCAGCAACTGCCCGCCATCCACCACCACCGTGTGGCCTGTGACCCAGCCGGCCAGGGGCGAGGCGAGGAACAGCACCACATTCGCCACCTCCTCCGGCTTGCCCATGCGGCCGAACAGGATGGAGGCCAGCGTCTTGTTGTAGAGCGCCGGATTTTCGGTCTTGCGCTTCTGCCAGCTGCCGCCGGGGAATTCGATGGAGCCGGGCGCCACGCCATTCACGCGGATGCCATCGGGCGCGTAGGTCGCCGCCTGGGACTGCGTGTAGTTGATCAGCAGCGCCTTCACCGCGGCATAGGCCGGGCCGCGCACCGAAGGACGGTAGCCGGAAATCGAGGAGAGGTTGACGATGTTGCCCCGGCTCTCCTTCAGGGCTGGCAGGGCGGCGGCGGTGGCGCGGAAGGTGGCGAGCACATCCACATTCAGGCTGCCGGCCCAGCCCTCCTCGGTATCGGTCATGCCGAAGCCGCTCGCGTTGTTGATCAGCACGTCGCAGCCGCCCAGGGCCGCGATGGCCTCGGCGATATAGGCCTTCACCGCCGGGCCATCGCCCAGGTCACAGCTGGCGGCATGCGCGCTGGCGCCGAGTTCGGCCTTGGTGGCGGCCAGTGCCTCGGCGCCACGGGCGCAGATGGAGACGGCGGCGCCCGCTTGCGCGAAGCCCAGCGCCACGCTGCGGCCAATGCCCTTGCTGCCGCCACAGACGATGACGCGCTTGCCGGTGAAATCGAAGCTCATGCGGGTTTTCCCTGGATAGCCGGACGGGCCCGGCGGAGACGTGAAAGGCCGAAGGCGAGGCCCAGGCCCAGAAGCAGGATCGCGATGCCCACCACCGGCCGGTAGAACAACCAGGCGATGGCGATGGTGGTGGGTGCCAGGATGCAGGTCAGCACCGCCGCCAGCAAGCCGGTGCCAAAGCCCATAATGCTGCCGATGAAGGGCACCACATCGGCCAGCACCTTGAACGGGTTGAAGATGATCTGCCAGCCCAGGAACATCACCACCACGCCCACCAGGCGCAGCACCCAGGTGAGGATGCGGTTCTCATCCTGCGCCTGCTGGAACATCGCAGCGGCGGGCATGCGTCCGGCCTGGATCATGAAAAGCCGGTCCCCCGCGCGGGTGGCATAAGGGCCGAAGCCGTCGCCCAGCTGCGCGCCTATGACGGAAAGCGCATCGGGCCGCGCCACGCGCCAGGTGATCCGCAGGTCGCCCACGCGCGGGTTGTCCGGGTTCGCGCCAAGATAGCGCCCGCCCTCCGCCGTGCCGCCGGGGATGGCGAATTCGGCCTCGGCGGGGATGCCGTTGATTTGGCTGTCGGAAATCCGGAAGCCGCCCAGCATCACGCCCTCGGCGTTGAAGGCGCGGCTGGCATGGCGGGGCTGCGGGTTCTGGTGGCCATCGGGTTGGCGGAAGCGGCTGGAATCGATCCGCCCCTCCTGCCAGACGCGGCGGTAAGTGTAGGTCGTCACCATGTCCTGGCCGCCACCCATGCGGGTCTGCGTCTCGGTGCTTGTCTGCTCCTGCCACTGATACATCTCGACGCGGCGGATGAGGCGCAGCGTGCCCTCGGGCGGGGTCACATCCAGCTCGGTGTCGCGCGGCGCGCGGGCCACGCGGATGGAGCCAGTGACGTGAACGAGGCGGCCCTCATTGGCCGCATCGGGCCGTTCGGCCGCCACGTTCATGACCAGCCCGGCGCCTTCGGTCAGCGAGCGCGCGGTCTGCACGGCGCGGCCCTCATTCCAGAACAGGAGAAAGCCGGAGGCGGGCAGGAGGATCAGGCCGAACAGGATGCCCATCAGCGCGCTGCCGATGCGCTGGAACCAGGATTGGCTGGTGGTTTCGGTGAAGCTGTCGCCCGCGCCGCCAAAGGGCGGGCCGTCATCGCCGGAAGTGCCTGACATCGCGTTTTCCCTCGCGCAGAGGCCGAAGCAAGGCCCGATCGCGGGGCTTTGTCCAGCCTTGACCTTGCGCGCCGCTCAGGCCATCGCCCCCGGTATGGCCGCACCTCCGCTTCTCCTGCTTGATGGCATCCGATTCACCCTGGGCAATACGCCCATCCTCTCCGGCGCAGGCCTCTCCGTCTCACCCGGCGAGCGCCTGGCGCTGGTGGGGCGCAATGGCAGCGGCAAATCCACCCTGCTGCGGATCGCGGCGGGCGAGCTGGAGGCCGAGGGCGGCACGCGCTTCCTCCAGCCCGGCGCCACCATGCGCTATCTGCCGCAGGAGCCGGATCTCACTGGCCATGCGACGGTGGAGGATTACGTCATGTCGGGCCTCGGCCCCTCGGATGATCCCTATCGCGCCCGCGCGTTGATGGATGGCCTGGGCCTGACCGGCCAGGAGGGCACCACGCGGCTCTCGGGCGGCGAGGCGCGGCGCGCGGCGCTGGCCCGCACCCTCGCGCCCGAGCCCGACATCGTGCTGCTGGATGAGCCCACCAACCACCTCGACCTTCCCGCCATCGAATGGCTGGAAGGCGCGCTTTCCGCCATGCGCGGCGCGCTGGTGCTGATCAGCCATGACCGGCGCTTTCTGTCGCGCCTCTCCCGCGCCACGCTCTGGCTGGATCGCGGCGCCACACGCCGGCTGGATCGCGGCTTCGGTGAATTCGAGGCCTGGCGCGAGGAGCAGCTGGAACTGGAGGAGCAGGCGGCCCACAAGCTCGGCCGCCAGATCCAGCGTGAGGAGCATTGGCTGCGGCATGGCGTCTCGGGCCGCCGCAAGCGCAATATGCGCCGCGTGGGCGATTTGCTGGCCCTGCGCCAGGCCCGGCGCGAGCGCATCAAGCCCACCGGCACGGTGCAGATGCAGGCGGCGGAGGCGTCATCCTCCGGCCAACTCGTCATCACGGCGGAGGGGGTGGAGAAATCATGGGGCGAACAGCCCATCCTGCGGAACTTCTCCACGCGCATCATCAAGGGCGATCGCATCGGCATTGTCGGTGCCAATGGCGCGGGCAAGACGACGCTGCTGAACATCCTCATCGGCAAGCTGGCGCCGGATAGCGGCACGGTGAAGCTCGGCAGCAACATCGCCATGGCGGCGCTGGACCAGTTGCGCGCCACGCTCGACCCCAACCGGACGCTCGCCGATACGCTCACCGATGGCAGCGGCGACCAGGTCTGGGTGGCGGGCAAGCCGCGCCATGTGATCGGCTACATGCAGGATTTCCTTTTCATCCCCGAGCAGGCGCGGACCCCCGTGGGCAAGCTTTCGGGCGGGGAGCGCGGGCGACTGTTGCTGGCCCGCGCCCTGGCCGCGCCCTCCAACCTGCTGGTGCTGGACGAACCGACCAACGACCTCGACCTGGAAACGCTGGACCTGCTGGAGGACATGCTGGCCGAATATGCCGGCACGGTGCTGCTGGTCAGCCATGATCGCGACTTCCTGGACCGCGTCTGCACCGGCATCATCATGGCCGAGGGCGAGGGCCGCTGGCAGGATTACGCCGGCGGCTACACCGACATGCTGAACCAGCGCGGCGAGGGCATCGCGGCGCGGGCCACGGTGAAGGCGCAGCGCGAGGCCACGGCATCCCGCGCGGCGGCAGCCGCCACGCCCGCTGCCACGCCCGTTGCTACGCCCGCTGGGGGCCGCAAGATGAGCTTCAAGGACCAGCACGCCCTGACCACGCTGCCGGCCACGATGGAGAAGCTGCAAAAGGAAATCGGCGTGCTGCAGAACTGGCTGGCCGATCCCGGACTTTACAGCCGCGATCCGAAGGGCTTCGCCCAGCGCACGGCGGCGCTGGCGGAGCGCGAAGCGGCGCTGGCGGCGGCGGAGGAGGAGTGGCTGCGGCTGGAAATGCTGCGGGAAAGCCTGGAAGCACCAGGTTGAACAAGCACCGGGACTGAACGCAAACCAGGCGACATCCCGGTAAAGGCTGCCGGCCAGGTGGAAAAGCGCGACCGCGCGGCCGAGGATGCGGCGCGCGACCAGCATCCCGGATTGAAGCGCGAGTCCAGATGCCCGCCTTGATGCGCTCGACCATGATGCGTTCGCTTGCGCTCACTTTCATGGTCTCGCCACTGCTGAGAGCGGGATTCAACGTTTTCGGCGATTCCGCCTCAACGCATCCCGCTCTCGTTATTCGTCCAGCATGTGGCCGAAGCGCTCGGCCTTGGTGGCCAGGTAGCGGTCATTCACGCCATTGCCGGCATAGGCATGCTGCTCGCGCGTCACCACCTCGATCCCGCAGGCGGCGAGGCCGGCGATCTTGTCGGGGTTGTTGGTCAGCAGCCGCACGGAGGGCACTTCCAGCAGGCGCAGCATGGTGGCGGCGACGAGGAAGTTCCGCTCATCCGCGCCATAGCCCAGGGCGCGATTGGCATCGAGCGTGTCCAGCCCCTGGTCCTGAAGCGTATAGGCGCGCAGCTTGTTCACCAGGCCGATGCCGCGCCCCTCCTGCGCCAGGTAGAGCAGGATGCCGGCCCCATCCTCGGCCATGCGGCGCAGAGCGCCCTTGAGTTGCGGCCCGCAATCGCAGCGCAGCGAGCCCAGGAGGTCCCCCGTGAAGCATTCGGAATGCAGCCGCACCAGGGGCGCGCCGCCCGCGGCCAGCACCGCCTCGGGCTCTCCCACCAGCATGGCCAGGTGCTCGATACCGCCATCGGCGGCGCGGAAGGCGATGATGCGCGTCTCGGGCGCATCCTCCAGCGGCACCCGCGCCTCGCCCACCTTGCGGAGCGAAGTCGCGATGGAGGCGGGATAGGCCAGCAATTCGGCCGAGCTGACGCGCAGCAGGCCCTCCGCCTCGACCCCTGCGGCCATGGGCGCCGCCACCAGCGCGGGCAGCAGCCGCCCGAGCTTGGCGAGCGAGAGGCCGGCGGCGGCCAGCGGGGGCAGGGCGGCGCGCTCCATGGCGCCTGGAGCTTGCCCGTCCGGGCCGAGCAGCAGCTCGGCCGTCGGGTCGGCGAAGGCGCGCAGGCGCTCAGCTGCGGTCAAGGCGGCCGGCAGGCGCAGCGCCACGGCGCCATCATCCGGCGCGTTCAGCGGCACCGGCCGCTGCAGGATGGCCGAGGCGCGCACTGGCGAGAGCAGCAGCACTGGCGATGCGCCGGCCAGGGCGAAGATCTCGGCCAGCCCCTGCGCGCCCACGGTTTCCGCGGCGGCGACGAGCAGGCCTGCGCCTTCGCCCTCGATGAGGACGGGCGTGCCGCGCCGCAACTCCGAGACGGCGCGGTGCACGGCCCGAAGGGCGAGGGTCTCAGCCGAAGGTGGCCTCGGAGCCGGAAGGCCGGCGGGGAGAAGGGCGATGTTTCGCATTCACTGGTTATCCTGCAACGCGCCAAGTCTAACCTTCAATGTGGCTATTGGATGCCCGCTGGCAGGGGGGCACCACGAAACTTTCTTAACACCGCAGCCAAGCCCATGATTGTCAGCCGGATTTCCCCAGCCGTGGCGTAGGTGCTAGGTTGTTCAGGAACCGTTCAATTGATGGCCCCGCCAATGTCTGGCAACCGCCGGATCCTGCTGCTGACCGAGGATGCGACGCTGGCCGCATTGCTGCCCCAGCGATTCGCGCAGGAGGCGGCTGGCGGCCGCCGCTTTGAGGTTGAAGCCACCCCGCCTGAGGCCGGCCTGCTCCATTTGGCCGAGGCGGCGGGCCGCATTGACGCCACCCTGCTGGACGCCGCCGCGGCACCCGGCCCTGCCCATTGGGGCAGGTTGCTGCGCGAGGCGGGGGGCGGGCGCCCGGTGCTCATGCTGGGTGGCGAGCCCGCCCAGCCCGAAGGATTGCCCGAGGGGATCACCGAACGCGTCCCCAAGCCGGTCCGCGTGCCCGAGCTTCTGGCGCGACTGCATGCGCTGCTCGCGATGTTCGAGGCCTCGCCCGGGGCCGCGATCGCGCTGGTTGGCTATGCCTTCCACCCCACCGCCAAGCTGTTGCAGGGCAGGGAAGGCACACGCATCCGCCTGACCGAGAAGGAGGCGGCCATCCTGCTCTACCTGCATCGTGCCGGTGGCCGTTCCGTCCCGCGCGCCGAGCTGCTGGGCGAGGTCTGGGGTTATTCCAGCGCCGTCACCACCCATACGCTCGAAACCCATGTCTATCGCTTGCGCCGCAAGATCGAGCCGGACTCGCAGCAGGCCCGGCTGCTGCTGACCGATGAGGGTGGCTACCGGCTGGGCGCGGACAAGCCGGGCCAGTCTGGTCCGGGATAAGGGTCTGGTCCGGGATAAGGGCCTGGTCCGAGGCGGCCGGGCAAGTCCAGCCGGGCCGCCAAGCCGCCCAGGCGGGGCGATGTTTCCAGCGTCAGCTGTCCATCATAGAGCGCGGCGAGGTCCGACACGATGGCCAGGCCAAGCCCGGAGCCGGGCTTGGCCTCATCCAGCCGCACGCCGCGCAGCAGGGCCACGCCATCCTCGCCTTCCGGCAGGCCAGGTCCGTCATCCGCCACCTCGATGACGACGCGCCCCGGGGCGGCTTGCTCGACCCGCACCGCAACCTGGCCATTCCCGTATTTGCAGGCATTTTCCATGAGGTTGCCGAGCATTTCCGTCAAATCCTGGCTGTCCGCGCGAATCCGGGCCTCGGATTCCCCGCTCACGCGGATCACGATGCCGCGCGCCGCGGTCAGCCGCCGCAGGGCGGTGGCCAGCGCCTCGGCGATGGCGAGCGGGGTGCTCTCGGCCCCCGCCGTGCCGGCCAGGGCGCCGGCGCGGGCACGGCGCAAGTGATGCTGCACCAGGCGTTCCAGCGTGGCCGACTGGGTGCGCGCGCCCGTCACATCGCCGGCTTCCAGGGCATTTCGCAGCACGGCGATCGGCGTCTTCAGGGCATGGGCGAGGTTGCCGACATGGTTGCGCGCGCGGTCCACCGTGGCGCGGTTTTGCTCGATCAGCGCCTCGATCTCGGCGACGAGGGGCGCGATCTCGATGGGGGCCGCCACATCCATGTGCTGACGCCGACCTTCGCGGACCTCCACCAACTCCTGCCGGGTGCGGCGCAGCGGCCGGAGGCCCCAGATGACCAGCAAGGCCACCACCGCGACCAGCCCGGTGCCCAGCAGGGCGAAGGCCAGGATCACGTTCTGCCGGAGCGAGGCGATTTCCTCATCCGTCCCCTCCCGCGCCACCGCGACCTGCGCGGTGATGGGGACACGGCCGAAGCGCCCCTCGATCTGCACGTCTCGCTCCAGCAGGCGGAGCCTTTCGGCGCGCGGGCCGTCCACATCGCGCGCCCTGATCCCCTCCGGCTCGTGAAGCGGCGGAACCAGGCGGGAATCCCAGAGCGAGCGCGAGGTGGCCTTGCTGCCGCCCGGCCCGGTGATCTGCCAGTAATGGCCAGAGAGCGGCCGGTCGAATTCCGGATCGGCCAAAGGGCGCACCAGCAGGGGCCCAACCGCCGGATCAAAGTCGGCCGCCGCGACCACCGCATCAAGCAGGCTGCCCAGCCGGGCATCGGCTGCCGTCTGGATCTGCCGCTCATCGGTCCGCACCACGAACCAGGCAATCAAGCCGAGCCCGATCGCCACCCAAAGGGTGGTGAGCAGCGTCAATCGCCAGGTGAGGGAGTTCAACCGGAGTTGGCGGCGATGAGCCGGTAGCCCTGGCCGCGCACCGTCTCGATCAGCGAATCGCCCAGCTTGCGCCTCAGGCGGCCGACGATGACCTCCAATGTATTGGAATCACGGTCGAAATCCTGGGTGTAGAGATGCTCGGTCAGTTCGGTCTTGGAGATGGGCCGGCCGGCATGCAGCGCCAGATAGGCCAGCATGCCGTATTCCAGCGCCGTCAACCGCACCGTTTGCCCGGCGCGGGAGACGGCGCGGGCCGCGGTGTCCAGCCGCACCTCGCCGAAGACCAGCTCGGTCTTGGCCACGCCGTTGGAGCGCCGGATCAGCGCGTTCAGCCGCGCCACCAACTCGGCCATGGCGAAGGGCTTGCCGAGATAGTCATCGGCGCCGGCATTCAGCCCCTCGACCTTCTCCGTCCAGGAATCGCGGGCGGTGAGGATCAGCACCGGTATGGCGCGCTCGGCGGCCCGCCAGCGGCGCAGCACGGTCAGCCCATCCACGCGCGGCAGGCCGAGATCCAGGACCACGGCATCATAGGGCTCGGTCTCACCCAGGTAGAAGGCTTCCTCGCCATCCATCGCGCCATCCACGGCGAAGCCGGCTTCGGTGAGGCCGGCGCGCAATTGCTGGTGCAGTTCGGGGCTGTCTTCGACGATCAGGAGACGCATGGGGCAGAGGATGCGCGGCGGGGGCGCGCGCGTCCAGCCTTCGGCCCCGCTTGCCTTAGAGCGGGATGCGTTGAGGCGGAATCGCCGAAAACGTTGAATCCCGCTCTCAGCAGTGGCGAGACCATGAAAGTGAGCGCAAGCGAACGCATCATGGTCTAGAGCATTTTCCGTTCGGAAGGGTTTACGGAAAAAGCTCTAAATTATTGAATTACGAGCATCTTTATCCGATCAAACGATTCCGTTTGATCGGATGATGCTCTAGCGTTGAGGCTGCCGGGGAAGGATTTCGCCAGGCATGCGCTCCTGCACGGTGCCGCGTGAACGGACCAGGGCGCCGGTCGCGGCATCCAGCTCCACGATGAAGATGCGGCCATTGGGCGGCAGGATCTTCAGTTCATAGAGCCATTGCGTGTCGTCACGCTCCAGTTCGGCCTCGATCACGCGGCCACGAAAGCGGCGCTCCACTTCGCTCAGCAGGTCGGAGAGGGGGCGGATCTGGCCGGCTTCCAGCGCCGCGCGCGCGCGCTCATGGTCGCGGCGCTCCTGCGTGGGGGCCTGGGGGGCCCCGTAAGCGGGCGCGGCGAGGGCGAGTGACGCGACAGCACAGGACAGGAGCAAATGGCGAGGAGACATGCGGATACTTGGCGCTTTGGGGCTGAACCAAGGCTGAATCATGGCATCAGGAATTGTTCAGGATCATGGGTGTAGAAACAGTAAACCCAAGCTTATCGCAGCGGCCGGGTTATCGCAGCGGATGGGACGGAGCTTTGGAATGATGGTCAGCACCTTCGCACATATCTCGCCGCATCTGCTGGGCGCCTTCATGCTGGCCTTGGCCTGCGTTCCTCTGATCTTTGTCCTGCAGGACCACCAGCGCCGCTCCGCCGAGAAGAAGCGGATGGCGCAGCTGCGTCGGGAAGCCCGGCTCGCCGCGGAACTGCACGGCCGCAGCGCCGCGACCAGGCCCGGCATGGTGGAAGACTGGGCCGGCCAGGCGCCGCGCTGACGCCTCAGAGGATGCGGCAGGCCTCGTCGAAATCGAGGCGCGGGCTGCGCGGGAAGACTCCCTCGGAGTCGCCATGGCCCAGATTGACCAGAAAATTCGACTTCCAGCCGGTATCCGCGAAAAACGCGTCATCCACCTTCATGTTGTCGAAGCCGCTCATGGCGCCGACATCCAGCCCCAGCGACCGCGCCGCCAGCATGAGGTAGGCGCCCTGCAAGGTGCCGTTTCGCATCGCCGTGGCATCGGCGAGGGACCAATTGCCCGCGAACCAGCTGCGCGCATCGGCATGCGGGAACAGCTTCGGCAATTGATCGTAGAACTTGGGATCATGCGCCACGATCACCGTGACCGGCGCCGTCATCGTCTTTTCGATATTGCCCGGTGAGAGCGTTTCCTTCAGCTTTGCCTTCGCCTCGTCGGAGGTGATGAAGGCAAAGCGCGCGGGCGAGGAATTGGCGCTGGTCGGGCCCCATTTCAGCAGGTCATAGAGGGCGCGCAGCGTCTCCGGCGGCACCGGCGTGTCGCGCCACTTGTTCTGCGTCCGCGCATCGCGGAACAATTGGTCCAGCGCGGTGGGGCTCAGGGCTTCGGTCATGTTCAGGCCTCGACCTGCTCGACGCCCTGAACCTCGGGCACGTAGTGGCGCAGCATGTTCTCGACGCCGTGCTTGAGCGTGGCGCGTGAGGATGGGCAGCCCGAGCAGGCGCCCTGCATCTTCAGCTTCACGATGCCGTCGCGGAAGCCGCGGAACACGATGTCCCCGCCATCGCCGGCCACCGCCGGGCGAACCCGTTGGTCGAGCAATTCCTTGATCTGGGCCACGGCCTCGGCATCGGCGGGGTCGAAATCCTCGGCCGCATCCTCGCCCGCGCGCTCGATCACCGGCAATTCGGCCAGGAAATGCTCCATCACCGCGCCCAGCACCTGCGGACGCAGGGCCTGCCACTCCGTCGTGTCGAACTTCGTGACCGTGATGAAATCGAAGCCGAAGAACACGCGGGCCACACCTTCCAGCGCGAGCAGCCGGGTCGCCAGCGGGGAGCGCGCGGCGTCGTCGCCCACCACGAAATCGGCCGTGCCGTTCTGGCCCATCACGTCGCGGCCAGGCAGAAATTTCAGCGTGGCGGGATTTGGGGTGCTTTCGGTTTCGATGAACATGACAGGTTCCTGGCGGCGATTTTTCTACAGGACCTATGTGGTCCCCTTTGCCGGGGGTTGCAAGCCGGAGGCCTGGTGAACAGCCCCCCGCCGGGCTGGCATGAGGCTTGCGAAATCATGGGGGCAGCCCCCCTCCCGGAGCCCGACATGCTCGACCCGATCCGCCTCGCCTTTCGCCCTCCCGGCAGCCTGGCCGTGCCCTCGGCGCCCGATGGCGGGCCGGAACTCGGGCCGGAGGAAGCGATCCCGATCCCGGGCGACCTCACCTTCGACGATGTGCTGCAAGGCCTGAACCCGCTGCATCATCTGCCTGGGGTGGGCATGATCTACCGGGCGATGACCGGCAGCGAGATCCACCCCGCCATGCGCGCCCTGGGGGCGGGCATCACCGGGGGCGCGCTTGGCATGGCGCTGGCCGGCGTGTTTACCGCCATTGAGATGACCCAGCCGCTGGAGCGGATCCGCGCCGCCTGGAACGGCGAACCGGATCCCCTGGCGCTCGCCCGTCAACCGGCCAACCCGATGGATGTGGCCAGCGCTTATCGGCGCTGGTCCGAACTCGCCAACCCCACCCAACTCGCCGCCGCCACGCGGGCGGCACGGGCGATGGGCTGAGGCACCCTCACAACGGCGCGCGCGCCCCGAAGATGGCCGAGCCGACGCGGACATGGGTGGCGCCGTGCCGGATCGCGGTCTCGAAATCCCCGCTCATGCCCATGGAAAGGGTGTTGAGCTCGTGTTTCCGCGCGAGTTCGGCCAGCATGTCGAAATGCGGCCCTGGATCTTCCTCGGCGGGCGGGATGCACATCAGGCCGGTGACGGGCAGGGCGTGGGTGGCGCGGCAGAGGGTGATGAAGGCGTCGGCCTCGGCCGGCAGGATGCCGGCCTTCTGGGGTTCAGCCCCGGTATTGACCTGGATCAGGAGGTCCGGCCGGCGGCCTTCCTTCTGCATCGCCTCGGCCAGGGCCAGGGCCAGCTTGGGGCGGTCCAGCGTTTCGATCACATCGGCCAGGCGCACGGCATCCCTCGCCTTGTTGCTTTGCAGGGGGCCGATGATGTGCAGCCGCAACTGGGGGTATTCCGCGCGCAATTCCGGAAATTTCCCCGCCGCCTCCTGCACGCGATTCTCGCCGAACAGGCGCTGGCCGGCGATGAGGGCCGCGCGCAGCGCCGCGGCCGGATTGGCCTTCGAGACGGCGACGAGTTGCGCCGAGCCGGGCGCGCGCCCGGCCTCGCGCGTGGCGGCCTCGATTCGGGCGCGGATTCGGGTCAGGTTGGCGGGGATGTCATCGAACATGCGCCATAGAATAGGGAGACGCGCCGGCAACGCCATCCCGCCCGGCTGCTGGCTGTTGAGCGATCCGGCCCGCCTGCCGGACCCCACGCCCTTGCTGGCCCGCTTGCCGAAGGGGGCGGCGGTGCTGCTGCGTGGCGCGGCGCCCGATGTTGCGGCGCGGGTGGCGAAGCTGTGCCGGGCGCGGCGGCTGGTCCTGCTGATTTCTGGCGATGGACGGCAGGCCCTGCGGTTGGGCGCGGGGCTGCATGTGCCGGACCGCGCCGCCACGCGCAACTTATTGTCGTTCTTGTTAAACCGGCGCGGCGCCTGGCTTTCGGCGGCGGTGCATGGGCGGGCGGGCCTGGTGCGGGCGCGGCGGATCGGCGCGGGCGTGGTCCTGATCTCCCCGGCCTTCCCCACCGCGAGCCACCCCGGCGCGCCGGCGCTCGGGCCGCTGCGCTGGGCTTCCCTGGCGCGGGCGGCGGGGTGCCCGGCGGTGGCGCTGGGCGGCATGTCGGCCCAGGCGATGCGACGCTTGCCGCGCGGATTGGCCATGGGTTGGGCCGGAATTGGCGTCTGGCGGGATTGTGTCTTGGGAGACACAGTGTCTCAGGGAAGTCGCGTTCCAGGCGTAAAGCCGGTTGCCGGGGTGCAATCCACCAACGCATAGTCCGGCCCGGACCTAGTGATCACTGGGTTGTGAGGCGTTCCGGCCCTGTCCGGCTCCTTTACAACCCGGCGGGTTACGGCCCCATCCAGCGATGGAAGGGGAGGGTCAGGGGAACCAGCCGGCACCGTCCGGCACGTGAGGAGAGTATAACATGCGCAAGATTTTGCTGGGCACGACGGCAGTCGTCTCGGCGGTCATGGGCGCTGCCGTTATGGCACCCCAGGCCTCCGCTCAGGAAGCGCCGACCGTTCGTATCGGTGGCTTCTTCCAGTCCCTTTATGGCTACACCAACCAGACCGGCCAGCAGTCCATCGTCTCGACCGGCCTGCCCACGGGCGTTGGTGGCGGCACGGTAGCCGTCCCGGCCGGTGGCGTGAACATCGCGCGTTCCGGCAAGCATGACATTTCGAGCAATGCCGGCGTGGACGTGATCGTCAACGGCAAGCTGGCGAATGGCCTGACCTACGGCGCGCAGATCAGCATCAACAGCAACAGCCTTGAAGGCCGTCAGATCGTTGGCAGCCGTTCGAGCGGCAACAAGACGATGCTCGCCATTGACGAGATGTACGCCTTCATCGCTCATCCGCGCTTCGGTCAGGTCCGCATGGGTGACGAAGACGGCGTCATGGGCGGCCTGATGAACTCCGGCTGGGTGCAGGGCTTCGGCACGGGTGGCGTGCACGGTGCCTGGGAAAACTTCGTGAACCGCCAGGGTGGCGGCCGCACGACGACGGCCCCCGGTGGCCTCGGTGATGCTTCCAAGATCCTGTACATGAGCCCGCAATTCGCTGGCTTCGACTTCGGCGCGAGCTTCGCCCCGAACTTCAATGGCGGCGCCGCCACGGGCTGCCCGAACGAGGGCCAGTCCGGCTTCTGCGACCGCGCGATTGCGTTCAGCGGCGCGCGTGGCGTCGGTATCCCGGCCGCGGGCGGTGACTTCGCCGCTCGCCGCAACGAGTATCAGCTGGCGGCTCGCTGGCGCGGTAACGTGGCGGGCGTTGGCATTGCCGGTACGGTCGGCTACATCGGCGCTGGTGCCGCCAATGACCTGACGGCGGGCGGGCAGCAGTTCCGCGTGTTCAACAACCTGAACATCTGGCAGGTCGGCGCTCAGGCGAGCTATGCCGGCTTCACGCTCGGCGCAGCCTACACCTACGGTGATTACAACTTCTTCTGGGGCAACACCCTGCGTGGTGACCGTCCGGCGGAGCAGTTTGTGGTTGGCGGCCAGTATGTCGCGGGTCCGATCACCGTCGGTGCGAACTTCGTGACGGGCCTCTTCGAAGGTATGACGCGCAACGTCCTCACGGAAAACGCGGCCGGCACGGCCCTGGTGAACAGCTCGGGTCGTCCCGGCACTGTGAACCCGGTGACCGGTGCGACGCTGGCGGGCTCCAATGGTTCGGCTGGCATGCGCCGCTGGGGCGTGGGCGTTGGTGCGAACTACCGCCTGGCTCCCGGCATGGATCTGATCGCCGAATACGTCCACTACTCGGTGCGTGAGCAGGGCCGTGACCTGGACGCCAACCGCCCTGGCATCCAGAGCCGTTCGTTCAGCAACGTGTTCATGACGGGCGTGCGCCTGGCCTTCTGAGGTTAGTCTCACACCACATGACTTGAGGGGGCGGCGGGGAAACCTGCCGCCCCTTTTCTTTTTAACGGAGCTCCAGTAAGTCTTCGCGCCATGACGCACATCGCACGCCCGATTCTCCTGGTTGGCTTCGGCCTTGCGCTGCTGGCCGGCTGCGGCGGCGGCCGCCTGGTGGGCAATGAGGAATACGGCACGGATAACCGCCGCGAATTGGCCCTGCGCCAGACCGGCGCCGCCACCAATGCCGGCATTGTCGTCTTCGGCGTGGACCGCTCCCGCCAGGCGCAGGAAGCGGCGGTCAGTGGCGGCATGACCGTGAACGCCTTCCTGTGGCGTGCCACGCTGGACACGCTCTCCTTCATGCCGCTGTCCAGCGCCGATCCCTTCGGCGGCGTGATCATCACCGACTGGTATTCCCCGCCCCAGGCCCAGGGCGAGCGCTTCAAGGCCACCGCCTATGTGATGGGCCGCCAGCTCCGCTCCGACGGCGTGCGCGTGCAGGTCTTCCGGCAGGTCATGCGTGGCAACCAGTGGGTGGATGCCCCCGCCTCGACCGCGACGAATGCCGAAATGGAAGACCGCGTCCTGGCCCGTGCGCGCGAGCTTCGCAGCCAGTCAGCGGGCCGCTAAGGCCGGGGCGCCGTCGGCCTGGCTGGCCTGCTCTTGGGGTAGGCTGCGCCCTTGTCGCTTTGCGTGTCCAAGGCGGGAGGCCATCCGGGCGTTGGGTCCCGGCAGCACCGATTGATCAGGATGAATGGCGGGCAGCCGGCGCCATGCGTCGTGCGACCCCGATTGCTGTCCGCCCGGATGGAAGCGCGGACACCACTCCAGATCGCTGTTTTTGGAGCATCACTCCACCAAATGGTGCGGTTTGGGCGGCTAGAGCATTATCCGATCAAACGGAATCGTTTGATCGGATAAAGATGCTCGTAATTCAATGATTTAGAGCGTTTTCCGTGAGCCCTTCCGAACGGAAAATGCTCTAGACCATGATGCGTTCGCTTGCGCTCACTTTCATGGTCTCGCCACTGCTGAGAGCGGGGTTCAACGTTTTCGGCGATTCTGCCTCAACGCATCCCGCTCTAATGCGCTGGCTTGGCCCTGTTGGCCGGGCCGGCTTGCAAGCCCGGGCAGGGGGGCTTCCTCCTGAAGCCGACCCCTGCTCCGGAAACCTCCCCTCAGAGGGCGGCGAGGACCGTCTCGGCCTTGCTGACTTCAAAGGCGCCCGGCTCCTCCACGGCGACATGCGTCACCACGCCATTCTTCGCGACGAGCACGAAGCGTTGGCAACGCATGCCCAGGCCGCGCGCCGTCAGGTCGAATTGAAGGCCCATCGCCTGGGTGAAGGCGGCCGCGCCATCCGCCAGCATCGCGACCTGGTTGCCAACGCCCTGGTCCTTGCCCCAGGCGCCCATCACGAAGACGTCATTCACGGCCATGCAGGCGATGATGTCCACGCCCTTGGCGCTGAACTCGGCCGCATGGTTCACGAAACCGGGCAGGTGCTTGGCCGAGCAGGTGGGGGTGAAGGCGCCGGGCACGCCGAACAGCACGACGGTCTTGCCGCCGAAGAACTCCTCGGTAGCGACCTCCTGCGGACCGTCGGCGGTGGCCTGCATCAGCTTGGCCGAGGGAATTTTGTCACCGACCTTGATCGTCATGCGGAAGTGCCTCCATGGGGGGTTTGTCGCGTCGGTTTAGGCGTTTCCGGGGTGGGTGTCACGCTTGCGGTCGCCCGCCGCCGACCCCAGATAGCTGCCATGTCCCCTCGTGAACATCAGCCGGCCCAGGGGCGGTCCGGCGGCCCCCTCCGACACGGCGCATTGGCCGGGCAGTTGCTCATCGCCATGCCCCATATGCAGGACCCGAACTTCGCCGGGAGCCTGATCCTCATTTGCGCGCATTCGCCCGATGGCGCGATGGGCCTGGTCCTCAACCAGCCCATCCCGAAGCTGAGCTTCGAGGCGCTTCTCCGGCAGATCGGCGTGGAGCCGCTGCCACCGCAGCGCAGCATCCGCATGGTCAATGGCGGCCCGATCGAGGAGGGCCGCGGCTTCGTTCTGCACAGCGCCGACTGGCAGGCCGAGGGCTCGATGGCGGTGACGGGCGATGTGGCGCTGACCGCGAGCCTGGACGTGCTCCAGGCCATCGCCAGCGGCGGCGGGCCGCGCCAGGGCCTGTTGGCGCTGGGCTATGCCGGCTGGGGTGCCGGCCAGTTGGAGCAGGAAATCGCCCGCAATGACTGGCTGCATGTGGCGCCCGATGAAGATCTTCTGTTCGTCGGGCCGGATGAGACGCGCTGGCGCCGCGCCCTGGCCAAGCTGAAGGTGAACCCGCTGCTCCTCTCCGGCGTGGCCGGGCGCGCCTGACCCTTCAGCGGTAAAGCCGCGCCAGCCTCTCGGGCGAGACGCCGCAAAAATACAGGCTCAGGGTCAGCAAATTGCGGCCCGAGCGCCGCCACCAGCCATCCCGCCGCCAGCGATCGGCCGAGGTGATGGCGCGGGCCGGCAGGCAGGCGAGGCGTGCGCGGCCCAGGCGGCGGGCCAGTTCCACATCCTCCATCAGCGGCAGCGGCCGATAGCCGCCAATTTCCGCGTGAAGCTCGCGCGAGATGAGCAGCCCCTGGTCGCCATAGGGCAGGGCCAGCCAGCGGCAACGCCAGGCGACGGCAGTTTCCAGACGGCGCGCCTGGGGCGAGGGGTCATCCAGCGCGAAGCGGAAGTAATGGGCGCGGCCAGGCTGATCCATCGCCGCGCGCACCGCCGCCTGCCAGCCAGGCTCCAGCCGCGTATCGGCATGGAGAAAGAGCAGCCATTCGCACTGGGCCGCCGCGGCGCCGGCCGCGAGTTGCGTCCCGCGTCCACGCGGCGCCGCCACCACGCGCGGGCCCAGTGCCGCCAAGCCGTCGCCGCTGCCGCCATCGGCCAGGATCACCTCGCCCACGCCCTCAAGCTGCGCCAGCAGGGGCGGGAGGAGGTGGGCCGCGTCGAGCGTGGGGATGATGACGGAAACCCGAGAAATCTTCTCTTTTTGTTCTTGACAGCCTGCCGCCACTTCCGCACCTTCCGATCAGAACATTAAGGGAACTGGACCATGCCTGATGGTGGCGGATATTCCTCCCTGCATAAAGACTTGGCCCACCCAAAGGGCCGTGGCGCCGTCTCCAACCACACGCCGCGCTTCGAGCGCCAGGTGGTGGAGGCCTTCGACGATGGCTGGGGCAGCCTCACCGAGGACATGCCCAGCCTGCGGACCACGCTGACGCGGGATGCCGCCAAATCCGCCATCACCTATAATGACAGCCCCGATCTCGGCTTTGACCGCTCCATCAACCCCTATCGCGGCTGCGAGCATGGCTGCGTCTATTGCTATGCGCGACCGAGCCACGCCTATCTCGGCCTTTCGCCAGGCCTGGACTTCGAAACCAGGCTGATGTTCAAGCCAGACCTGCCGGCCATCCTGGAACGCGAACTTGCGCGGCCAGGCTATGAGGTAAAGCCCGTGGCGTTGGGCGCCAATACGGACCCCTACCAGCCGGTGGAGCGCACCCAGGGCCTGACGCGGCAGGTGCTGGAGGTACTGGAGCGTTTCGGCCACCCCGTCACCATCATCACCAAATCGGCCGGTGTGCTGCGCGATGCCGATATCCTGGCCCGCATGGCCCGGCGCAACCTGGCGCGGGTGTGCCTGTCCATCACCACGCTGGACGCCAGGCTGGCCCGTGCGATGGAGCCCCGCGCCTCCAGCCCGATGCGCCGGCTGGAGGCGGTGCGCGCGCTGACGGCCCAGGGAATCCCGGCTGCGGTGCTGGCGGCGCCGATGATCCCAGGGATCAACGATGCCGAGCTGGAGCGCATCCTGGAGGCCAGCGCGCGGGCGGGCGCCTCCAGCGCCGGCTATGTGCTGCTGCGGCTGCCGCTTGAATTGCGCCAGATCTTCGAAGAATGGCTGCTCCAGCACTACCCGGACCGCGCGGCCCGCGTGCTGGCCCTGCTGCGCCAGACGCGAGGCGGCAAGCTCTATGATCCGCGCTTCGGCCAACGCCAGACCGGCGAGGGCGCCTATGCCGAGCTGCTGGCGCAGCGCTTCAGCCTGGCGCTGCGCCGCCTCGGGCTGGGCCGGCGGGAGGGCGGCACGGGGCGCCTGGATTGCAGCCAGTTCAATCCGCGCGCCGCCTCGCGCCAGATGGAGTTGCTCTGACGGCCGGGCCCCCAGGTGTTGCTTCCGCCCAGGCTGCGCTACAAGGGCTGCATGTCTTCGACCCCCCAGGAAGAGGCCCGCGCCGCGCTCGACGCCGCCGGGCAATTGCCCGATGCCGAGCTCGACCTCGCGGCCGTGGCGCTGCAATTCGCGCGAATTGATGCGCCCCTGGCCGATTGGCGCGCGGCCGAAGCGCAACTCAGCCGCCTGGCGCGCCGCGCCGTGGAACTCGCCGCCGGCGATGAAGGTGCCGATGGCGGGGATTCGGGCCGCCGCCGAGCCCTGCTGGCCGGGCTGATCCATGAGGAATTCGGCTTCAGGGGCGATGCAGAAACCTATGACGACATGGCCAATGCCAATCTCATCCAGGTGCTGGAGCGGCGCCGGGGCCTGCCGGTGGCATTGGGTATCCTCTGGCTCCATGCCGCCGAGGCGGCGGGTTGGGATGTGCATGGGCTGAATGCCCCCGGCCATTTTCTCCTCGCCTTGCCGCATACGCGCGGGCAGATCGTGCTCGACGTTTTCGCGGGCGGTGAGCAGCTCCAGCCGTCGGATTTGCGCGCCTTGATCAAGCGCGTCGCGGGCGAGCATGCCGAAATCAAGCCGGGCATGCTGGCGCCGATGACCAAGCGCGACGTGCTGCTGCGCCTGCAGAACAACATCAAGCTGCGCCGCCTCCAGGCCAATGACCTGGAGGGCGGCCTGGAGGCAGCGCGGAACATGCTGCGCCTCGCGCCTGATCATGCCGGGCTCTGGCGGGAAATGGGCCTGATCGAACACCGGCTGGAGCGGATCAGCGCGGCGCTGGCGAGCCTCGACAAGGCGCTCGAAATCGAACCGCGCGGCGAGGCGGCGACGCGGATTCGCGGGCTGGTGGAGGAGTTGCGGAACCGGCTGAACTGAGGGACGCGCGTCCCGCGTTCACCTCTCCAACGCGCGTCCCGCGCGATGCCGCCGCATCAGCCAAAGCCCCAGCCCCACGCTGAGCGCGAGCAGCACGCCAGACAGGCCGAGTTGCCAGAAGCCATCCACCCGCACGCCCTTGCCGAGCAGCGCGAACACCACCGTCTGTGGCAGATAGCCCAGCGCTGAGGCCGCGAAGAACGCCCCCGCCGGCAACGCCGACATCCCCGCCAGGAAGTTCAGCGCGAGATTATTGCCCACTGGAAACAGCCGCAGTGCCAGGGCCGCGCCGAACGGATTTTCCCGCAATGTCTCCACCACCGGGCGCAGCCGCGGCCCGAAGCGCCCGGCCAGCCGCCGTTCGGCCCAGCCGCGCGCCACGGCCCGCGCCCAGGCATAGGCCAGCACGCATCCCAGCATCTGCGCCGCCAGTGCCACGCCGATTCCGATCACGGTTCCGAAGGCATAGCCGGCGAGGAAGGCCACCGCCTGGCGCGGCACGCCCACCGCTGTGGCCAAGCCGCCGGCGAGCAGGAACAGGCTCTCGCCCAGCAGGCCCTGGTCGCGGATATAGAGGTCCACCCACTCTGTCCCCGGCGCCGCGCCCAGCGCCCGCAGCAACACGCCGCCCAGCGCCAGGCCGACCACCATCAGGATCAGCTTGCCCAATCCCAGGGAAGGCCGGGCATGCGC
The DNA here is from genome assembly GCA_947084995.1 of uncultured Roseococcus sp. Lineage (GTDB taxonomy): Bacteria > Pseudomonadota > Alphaproteobacteria > Acetobacterales > Acetobacteraceae > Roseococcus. The sequence goes on along the minus strand of CAMTUX010000027.1, from coordinate 74,772 downwards.
CGCGTCACGTCCTGGCGGAAGCCCGCCAGGCCGATCGCGGTCGGAGTGCTGGACCTGCGATTCACGTCCTGGCGGAAGTCCGCCAGGCCGATCGCGGTCGGTGCTCACGGCTCCTCGATCTCGGGGCGCTTGCCGCGGCGTTGCAGCCAGGCGACGCCGAACAGGTCGAAGATGCTGACCGCCAGGCGGTCCAGCGTGCCGTAGTTGGAGGCGCCTCGCAGCCGGGGGCGGTGGTTCACCGGCTCGCTCAGCACCCTCGCGCCGGCGCGCAGCGCGAGGGCGGGCAGGAAGCGGTGCATGTGGTCGAAATGCGGCATCGCCTGGAACAGCGCGCGGGGAAACAGCTTCAGGCCGCAGCCGGTATCGGGCGTCGCATCATGCAGCAGCGCCGAGCGAATCCCATTGGCCAGCCTGGAGGAGCGGCGCTTCACCCAGCTATCCTGCCGGTTGACCCGGTGGCCCGCGACCATGACCGGCCCGCCCGCCGCCTCGGCCCGGGCCAGCATGCGCGGGATATCGGCGGGGTCGTTCTGGCCATCGCCATCCAGCGTCGCGATCCAGTTGCCGCGTGCCGCGGCCACGCCGGTCATGATCGCGGCGGATTGCCCGCAGCTGGCCCGGTGGCGCAGCCAGCGCACCGGCTGGCCAGCCAGGATGACGGGCGTCTCATCGGTCGAGCCGTCATCCACATAAATGATCTCGTGCGGAATCTCACTGAGGGCCAGCGTGATCTCGGCGATCAGGGGGGCGATGTTCGGGGCCTCGTTCCGCACGGGAATGACGACCGAAATCAGCGGTGCGGCGGACATGGGGGGGCGTTACCAGCGCGCACCCCACGCCACAAGCCCGCGCCGTCAGCAAATCTTGCGCGCACCATGGGCTACAACCGATGGCTTGCGCTATTATGTTGCCGACATGCCCTTTGACGCACGCAGCCTCCCGGCCGATTCCTCCACCCCTCGCGGGCGCCGCGCCAATCCGCGCGCCATTGCCTTCTGGCTGCTCGGCGTCGCGGCGCTGATCTGGCTGATGGTGGCGCTTGGCGGCGCCACGCGCCTGACGGGTTCTGGCCTTTCAATCATGGAATGGGCGCCGCTCGCCGGCATCCTGCCGCCGCTCAGCCAGGCGGAATGGCAAAGGCTGTATGATCTTTATCGCACCATCCCGCAGTACCAACTGCAAAATGCCGGCTTCGGGATGGAGGGTTTCCAGCGCATCTTCTGGCTGGAATGGGCGCATCGCTTCTGGGGCCGGCTGATCGGCTTGGCCTATCTTGTGCCTTTCCTGTGGTTCTGGGCGAGGGGCATGATCCCGGCTGGCCTGCTGCCGCGGCTCTCTTTGCTGTTCGTGCTGGGCGGCATGCAGGGCGTGATTGGCTGGTTCATGGTCGCCTCGGGCTTTGACGCCGACCGCACGGCGGTCTCGCCCTACCGGCTGGTGCTGCATCTCTCCATGGCCTTCGTGCTGTTCGGCCTGGTTCTCTGGACGGCGCTGGGGCTGCTGCGGCCCCAGCCGGAGCTGGCCGTGCCGCATCAGGCGAAGATCCGGCGGCAGGTGGTGGCCGCCTTCTGGCTCGCGGCGCTGACCATGCTGGCCGGTGGCTTCGTTGCGGGAATCCGCGCGGGCTTCTCCTATAACAGCTTCCCGCTGATGGACGGCCAACTCGTCCCCGCCGGCTATCTGGACCTGGAGCCGGTCTGGCGGAACCTCACCGCCAATATCGCGGCTGTGCAGTTCAACCACCGGCTGCTGGCGAGCCTGACGCTGCTGGCTGCCATCGGCGCCGCGGTCGCCGCCCGCCGCCTGCCGGATGGCTTCGCCCGCCGCGCCGTCTGGATCATGGCGGGCACCATCGTCGCGCAATACCTTCTGGGCATCGTCACGCTGCTGCATGTGGTGCCGGTCTCGCTCGGCACGCTGCATCAGGCGCTGGCGGTGGGCGTCCTGGCGGCCGGGCTTTGCGCCTGGCACGGGCTTCGCGCGCCCGCCAAACCGGGCCCCTGAGCATGGATGCACCCGGCGATGCACCCGCCCTTGGCCCCGCCGATCTGCTGGGTGCCTTGCCGCTGGCCCTGATGGGCTTTTCCGGCGCGGATGCGTTGGTCTTCGTCAATGCGGAGATGCATGAGCTTCTCCAGATGGACCGCGCGGCGCTCAAGCCAGGCGCCCGCCTGGCCGAGGTGCTGCGCCTGCTGGCCTTTCGGGGAGTGCTCGGCCCGGGCGATCCACTGGAACGCCTGGATGACATGCTGGCGCTGGACTACGCCCAGCCGCAGCGGCGCCTGCTGCGCGATGTCGGCGGCCGTGGCCTGGATTTCCGCATCGCCCCCCTGCCGGAAGGCGGCCATGTGCTGACGCTGAGCGATGTCAGCGAATACCTCCAGGGGCGTGACGCGGCAGAGCGCGAGGCTCGCGCCCTGTCCGGCGTGCTGGCGCGGCTGAACAATGGTGTCGCGCAATTCGATGCTGAACACCGGCTGGCGCGCAGCAATCCCGCCTATGCAACGCTGCTGGGCTTGGCCCCGCACGCGCTGCGGCCGGGCATGCCACTGGCCGAGATCATCAATCGCCAGGTTGAGGCCGACGAGTTCGACGCCGCCCATGCCGCGGCGCTGATGCAGGACCTCACCACCCGCTCGCTCGCCCAGTCCTGGCGAAATGAACGCACCCGGCCCGATGGCCGGACCATCCGCTTCGAAAATCAGCCCATGCCCGATGGCGGCTGGCTGGCCGAGATCATGGATGTGACCGATGTCCGCCAGGCCGAGCAGGATGTGCGCCGCCGCGTCGCCTTGCAGGATGCGCTGATGGAGGCGCTGCCGGTCGGCGTTGCGGTCTATGGCCCGGATCGCGTGCTGACGCAGGTGAACCCGGCCTATAATCTCATCATGGCGCATAGCCCGGTGCGCCTGGGCGAAAACCTGCGGGACATCCTGATGCGCCGCGCATTGGCCGGCGAATTCGGCCCCTGCGAACCCGAGGCCGAGGTGGCGCGGCGCCTGGGCCTGGTCAGCCGCGTGCGGGGCTTCGAGCGGCGCACGGCCGATGGCGTGGCCACCAGCCATCGCAGCGTGCCGCTGCCCGATGGCGGACATGCGATGGTGGTGACCGATGTCACAGCGCTGCATGCCGCCCAGGCCGAGGCGCGGGAGCGGGCCGAGGTGCTGGGCCACATGCTGGAAAGCACGCGGCACGGCATGGCGATGTTCGACACCGAGGGCAATGTCGTTGCCGCCAATCGCCTCGCCGGGCATTTCTGCGGCCTGCCGCCGGAGGCGTTCCGCCGCGGCGCCAATATTCGTGACCTGCGCGCCATGCAGATCTCGCTTGGCGTCCATGGCGACCGCATCGCCACTGATCGTTTCCTGATCGAGCGCATGAATGAACCGCTGCGTGGCCCGGACCGTTATCGCCGCACCAACCCCGACGGCACGGTGATCGAGATCATCACCGACCGGCTGCCCGAGGGTGGCTTCGTGCGCTCCTTCACCGACGTCACCGCCCAGGTCCAGGCCGAGGCGGAAGCGACGAGCCGCGCCGAATCCCTCCAGGCGGTGCTGGACCACATGCGCCACGGCATCATTCTCTATGATGGCGAAGGCTATGTGCGGACCGGCAACGCGCTGGGCGCGCGCCTGACCGGCATTCCTCTGGAGATGCTGAAGCCCGGCGTCCATTTCGACACCTTGCGTGACCTTCAGGCCGATCGGGGCGAGCACGGCCCCGGCGAGGAAGGCGTCCGCTGGCGCATGAACCGCGCCCGCGAGCCCTGGAAGGGCGAGAGCACCTTCACCCGCAAGCGCCCGGACGGCACCATCATCGAGGTCCGCACCGATCTCATCCCCGGCGGTGGCTGCGTCCGCTCCTTCACCGACATCACCGCCCTGGCGGAAGCCCAGGCCGTCGCCACCTCCCGCGCGGCGGTGGTGCAGGCGATGCTGGACAATATGCGCCACGGCATCGCGCTGTTCGACGCGCAGGACCGGCTGCTCACCGCCAACCCGCTCTGCGCCACGCTGATGGGGCTGGAGGGCTGGCTCCGCCCCGGCGTCACCTATGCCGAGACCGTCACCCGGCAGCAACTGAATGGCGAATTCGGCGAGGGGCAGGCAGGACTCGACCGGCTGCACCAGTTGCTCGAGCACGACATACGCGAGGGCAGGACGCTGCGCCACAGCCGCCCGAACGGGCAGGAACTGGAGGTCGCGGCCAATCCGGTGCCCAATGGCGGCTTCGTGCTCACCCTCACCGACATCACCGCGCGGGTGGTGGCCGAGCGCGAGGTGGAGCGCCGGGCCGAGGTGCTGGGCGCCACGCTCAATGCCGCGCGGCAGGGCATCATCCTGTTCGACGCCGATGGCCGCGCCGTGGCGGCGAATGACATCGCGGGACAACTCATCGCGCGGCGTGGATCGGCAGGCCTGATCGGCCAGACCCATGCCGAGATCGTCCTCTCCCGGTATCACGCCGAAGGCGCCAGCGAGGCCGAACTCCAGGCCGCCGAGGCACGCATCGTGACGGTGGACCGGAGCCAGTCGCATCGCTACCAGCGGCAACAGCGCGATGGCGTGGTGCTCGACGTCAGCTCCGACCCGATGCCCGAGGGCGGCTACGTCATCTGCCTCTCCGATGTGACGGAACTTGTCCAGGCGCGCGAGCAGGCGCAGGCGCGCGCCACCCTGCTCAACGCCACGCTCAATGCGGCACGCCAGGGCATCACGCTTTTTGATTCCGAGGGGCGGGTCATCGCCGCCAATGACATCGCCGCACGTTTCACGGGCATGAATGATGCGGCCGACATCATCGGCCGCATGCACCACGAAATCGTCGCGACCCAGCGCGATCATGAGGGGAGCACCGCCGAGCGGCGCGCGGCATTGGCGCGCCGCTTCGCGGAGACGGATCGCAGCCTCGCCCATCGCTACCAGCGCAAGCGGCCCGATGGCCGAATCTTCGACATCACCTCCGACCCGGTGCCGGGCGGCGGCTACGTCGTCTGCCTCTCCGACGTGACCGAACTCGTCCGCGCGCAGGAGCAGGCGCAGGCCCAGGCGGCGGCGCTTGCCGCCACGCTCGATGCCTCGCGGCACGGCATCACCCTCTATGGGCCGGACCGCCGCGTCATCGCCACCAACCGCATCAGCATGGCCATCGCCGGCTATGCCACGCCCGACGAGATGGTGGGCCAGAGCTATGAGCAGGTGATGCGCCGCCAGGCGCCGCTGGAGCGGCTCGCCGATCCTGAGGCGGAGGCGGCCTTCATGCGCGAGGCCCTGGCGCTGGATCGCAGCAAGCCCATCCGCTATCAGCGCCGCCGCGCCTCGGGCGAGGTGTTCGACGTCGCTTCCGACCCGACACCGGAGGGCGGCTTCGTCGTCTCCGTCTCCGATGTGACGCCGCTGGTGGATGCACAGGAGGAAGCGCAGCGCCGGGCGGGCATTCTCCAGGTGATGCTGGAGAATAGCCGCCAGGGCATGGAGTTGTATGATGCGCGTCACCGCCTGGTCGCCGCCAATGCCCTGGCGGGCGCCATGATGGGCGTGCCAGACCTGCTGGCGAAGCCGGGCGTCAGTCAAAGCGAGATCCTCGCGGAGCAGCGCGCACGCGGCCTTTACGCCGGCGAGGATGGCGGTGCCGCGCAGGAGAGAGAGTTCCTGGAGCTGGACCGCAGCAAGCCGCACCGCATGCAGCGCGACCTGCCAGATGGCCGCCGCTACGACGTCGCTTCCGACCCGACACCCGATGGCGGCTTCCTGATATCCATCGCCGATATCACGCCGCTGGTGCGCGCCGAGGCCGCGGCCGAACAGCGCGCGGGCCTGCTGCGGAGCATGCTGGAGAACAACACCTCCGGCGTGCTGCTCTATGACCATGAACGGCGGCTGCGCGCCTATAACAGCCTGGCCGTCACGCTGACCGCCTTACCCCAGCTGCCCGACTGCATCGGCATGCGGATCGAGGAATTGCTGGATATCCAGATCCGCGCGGGCACTCTCGGCGATGGCGGATCCGCCGAGCAGGAGCGCGCGCGCCTGATCGCGACCGATCGCACCAGGCCTTTCCGCGCGCAGCGCGTGACCCCCGATGGCCGGGTGCTGAATCTCGCCTCCGACCCCACGCCGGATGGCGGCTTCGTCGTCTCCCTCACCGACGTCACGCCGCTCGCCCGGGCCGAGGCCGAGGCCAAGCGCCGGGCCGAGATCCTCGGCGTCATGCTGGGCAATATCCGCCATGGCATCGTGCTGTTCGACAAGGAGGCTCGGCTCGTCGCCTCCAATGCGAAGCTGCGCGAGATGCTGGGCGTGCCGGATGATGCGCTGACCCCCGGCGCGCATATGCATGACATGGTGGATGCGCTTCAGGCGCGCGGCGAATATGGCGGGGGCGAGGAGGGACGGCGCGTGGCCAATGCCATCAAGCGGCGTCCGCGCTTCGCCCCCGTCCACTCGCTCCGGCCGCGCCCGGATGGCAGCATCGTGGAAGTCGTCTCCGACCCGACGCCCGATGGCGGCTGGGTCGTCACCTATACCGATGTCACCGAGGACCGGCGCATCCGTGCCGAACTCGAAGCCGCGCGTGAGGCGGCCGAGGCGGCGAGCCGGGCGAAATCCCGCTTTCTCGCCACCATGAGCCATGAGCTGCGGACGCCGCTCAATGCCGTGATCGGCTTCTCGGATGTGCTGTGTTCTTCGGCTCCGCCAGGGCAGACGCAGGAATTCGCCACCGCCATCCAGGAGGCGGGGCGGCACCTGCTCTCGCTGATTGACGACATCCTGGACATCACACGCGCCGAGACGAGCAACCCGCCCATCGCATTGGAGAGGGTGGAATTGCTGCCGGTCCTGGAGGGTGCGGCGCGCATGATCGGCCCTGCGATCGCCAAGGGGCAGCTGAGCCTCGTGCTGGATCTGGCGCCCGGATTGCCCAGCCTGCGTGGTGATACACGGCGGCTGCGCCAGGTGCTGTTGAACCTGCTGAGCAACGCGGCCAAATTCACCGATCTGGGCGGCACGGTCACTTTGCGCGCCTTCGTCACCCCGGACGGGCTCACCATCGAGGTGCAGGATACCGGCATCGGCATCGCGCCCGAGGACATGGAGCGCGTCTTCGAGCCTTTCACCCAGCTCGACAGCGCGCTGTCCCGGCGCTTTCCCGGCTCGGGGCTTGGGCTGAATCTCTGCCGCTCGCTGGCGCAGGCGCAGGGCGGCAACCTCGTGCTGGAGAGCAGGCCGGGGCTGGGCACCACTGCGCGCGTCACATTCCCGGCTTCCAGCCTCATATCCTGAACGGAAACCTCCCATGCCCCTCGATACGCCGCTGGCCGTGACCGATCGCCTTTTCTACACCGAGATCGACCCCTCCGCCGCCGCGCGCCGCCTGCGCGAGGCGACGGAGGGCGCCGAGGATGGCGAGCTGTTCTTCGAATACCGCGAGAGCGAGGCGATCAGCCTGGAGGATGGCCGCATCCGCTCGGCCAGCTACGACACGCAGCGCGGCTTCGGCCTGCGCGCCATCCAGGGCGAGGCGGCGGGCTATGCCCATGCGGGCGAGATCAGCGATGCCGCGCTGGCGCGTGCCGTCGCCACGGTCGGCGCGGTGCGACAGGGGCGCAGCGGCACGCTCGATGTCGGCCCGCGCGCGACCAACACGCAGCTTTATGAGGCGGCGAACCCGCTGACTGCGATGGGCTTCGCCGAAAAGACCGAATTGCTGATGCGGATTGACGCGCATGCCCGCGCGCTCGACCCGCGGGTGACGCAGGTCATGGCCTCGCTCACGGGCGAATGGCAGGCGGTGCAGATTCTGCGGCCCGACGGGCTGCGCGTGGCCGATCTGCGCCCGCTGGTGCGATTCAACGTCGCTGTCGTGGTCGAGGAGAACGGCCGGCGCGAGACGGGCAGCTTCGGCACGGGCGGGCGCTTCGCCTATTCGCGCATCATAGGCGATGGCGGCTGGCAGGCGGGCGTGGCCGAGGCGCTGCGCCAGGCGCTGGTGAACCTGCAAAGCATCCCCGCCCCGGCCGGCGAGACGGAGGTGGTGCTTGGCCCGGGTTGGCCCGGCATCCTGCTGCATGAGGCCATCGGGCACGGGCTGGAAGGCGATTTCAACCGCAAGAAGACCTCGGCCTTCGCGGGATTGCTCGGCCAGCGTATCGCCGCCCCCGGCGTGACCGTGGTGGATGACGGCACCATCCCTGGCCGGCGCGGCAGCCTGACCGTGGATGATGAGGGGACGCCCTCGGGCCGCACGGTGATGATCGAGGATGGCTATCTGCGCGGCTTCATCCAGGACCGGCAGAATGCGCGCCTCATGGGCGTGGCGCCCACCGGCAATGGAAGGCGGCAGAGCTATGCCCACAACCCCATGCCGCGCATGACCAACACCATCATGCTGGGCGGCGCGCATAGCCCGGCCGAGATCATCGGCAGCGTGAAGCGTGGCATCTATGCGGTGAATTTCGGCGGCGGGCAGGTGGATATCACCTCGGGCAAGTTCGTCTTCTCGATGAGCGAGGCCTACATCATCGAGAATGGCCGCATCGGCGCGCCGGTGAAGGGCGCCACCCTGATCGGCAACGGGCCGGATGCGCTGACCAAGGTCAGCATGATCGGCCATGACAGCGCGATGGACCCCGGCATCGGCACCTGCGGCAAGAATGGCCAGGGCGTACCGGTGGGCGTAGGCCAGCCCACCCTGAAGATGATGGGGCTGACGGTGGGTGGCACGGATATCTGAGCTTGCCAGCGGCGGCCGGCTCGGGCTTAACCTTCGGCCAGAACAAAAATGGAGGTTCGCCCATGATTCGTCGCCCCCTGCTCGGCGTGCTCGCCGGGCTGTCGCTGGCTGCCATCGCCCAGCCCGCCGTCGCCCAGCCCGCCGTCGCGCAGACATTCCCGCAGCGCCCCATCACGCTGGCCGTGGGTTTCGCGCCCGGCGGCAGCACGGATATCGCCTCGCGCCTGATCTCCGAGCGTTTCGGCGCCAATCTCGGCCCTGAGGCGCGCGTTGTGGTGGAAAACCGCCCCGGCGCCTCGGGCGTGGTGGCGGGTGACTGGCTGCGGCGGCAGACGCCGGATGGCCATACCCTGATGCTGATCGAGGTCAGCTCCCACGCCATCGCGCCGGCGGCGCTGGAGGGCGGCACGCCCTTCAACCCAGTGGCGGATTCGACGCAGATCGCCATGATCGGCACCGCGCCGATGGTGCTGATCACCGCACCCAACTTCCCGGCGACGACGGCGCAGCAGGCCATCGCCGTGCTGCGCGCCTCGCGCCCCGAGCAATTCGCCTATGCGAGCTCGGGCGTCGGCTCGATTCCGCATCTGGGCGCGGAGATGCTGGCGGCGCAGCTTGGCGCGCGCTTCACCCATGTGCCCTATCGCAGCGGCGGGCTGATGCTCACGGCGATCCATCAGGGTGAGGGGCAATTCGGCATCGCCGTGCTCGCCTCCGCCGCCGGGCAGATCCGCGGCGGGCTGGTGCGCGGCCTGGCGGTGACGAGCCGCGAGCGCTTCCCCGCCTTCCCGGAAATCCCGACGCTGAACGAAGGCGCCATGCCGGGCTTCGAGCTGACCACCTGGAACATGATCATCGGCCCGCCCAACATGCCGCCGGCCCTGGTGGCGCAGATCAACCGCGCCCTGGTGGCGACGGTGGCCGATGCGCCCCTGCGCGAGCGGCTGCTGCAAGCCGGCGTGCTGCCCTGGTCCACCGAGAACACGCCCGAGACGACGCGCGCCTTCCTGACGAGCGAGGTGGAGAAATACCGTCAGGTCGTGGCGCGCACCGGCATTCGCCTGGAGCGTTGATGCTGGGGCGTTTCCGCCCAATACTCTCCTGAACGACGCTCAGGAAAGCCAGAAAAGATGGACGGTTCGATCAGCCCAAAACCCGCGCGCCCCATGGCGCGCGGCCGCCTTTTCTTCGCCAATCCGGGGCCGACCAATATTCCGGATTCCGTCCTGGCCGCCACCGCGCGCGCGAGCATCGACTTCAACGATCCGGCTTTCCTTGCCGTCTATGATGCCTGCTTCGAGGGGCTGAAGAAGGTGCTGAAGACCAGGCATCACCTCTTCATGTACACGGCCTCCGGCCATGGCGCCTGGGAGGCGTCGCTGGTCAATACCCTCTCGCCCGGTGATCTCGTGCTCATCCCGGAGACGGGGCATTTCTCCGACTCCTGGGCGAAGATGTGCGGCACGCTGGGCTTCGAGGTCCAGCAGGTCGCGGCGGATTGGCGGCGCGGCGTCGAGATCCCGGCGATCGAGGCTGCGCTGGCCGCCGATACGGGCCACAAGATCAAGGCCGTCTGCTGCGTGCATAACGAGACGGCGGCCGGCACGCGCATGCCGCTGGACCAGGTGCGCGCCGCGATGGACCGCGTGGGCCACCCGGCGCTGCTGATGAGCGACACGATATCCTCGCTCGGCTGCTATGATTTCCGCATGGATGAATGGGGCGTGGATGTCTGCGTCGGCGGCAGCCAGAAGGGGCTGATGCTGCCCACGGGCTTCAGCTTCACCGGCGCCTCCGAGAAGGCGATGGCCGCGCATCGCGCCAGCACCCATCCGCGCCATTACTTCGACTGGACGGAAATGCTGACCCGCCGGCAGAAAAGCTTTGTCGGCACGGTGCCGACCACGCTGTTCTACGGCCTCCAGGAAGCGCTGCGGCTGATGCTTCTGGAGGAAGGCCTGGACAATGTCTTCGCCCGTCATGCGCGCCTGGCCAAGGCGGTGCGCGCCTGCGTGCAGCATTGGTCCGGCAATAATGGCCCGCAGCTGTTCTGCCAGAATCCCGAGCGCTGGTCGGACAGCGTGACCGCCATCCTGATGCCGGAAGGCTATGACGCGGAGCCGGTCCGCAAGATCGCGCTGGAGCGCTTCAATGTCTCCACCGGTGCCGGCCTTTCCAAGCTTTCGGGGCGGGTGTTCCGCATCGGCCATCTGGGTGACCTGAACGAGCCGATGATCATTGGCACGCTGGGTGCCATCGAGATGGCGCTGGGCCTGGCGGGCGTGCCGCATGCCAAGGGCGGCGTGCAGGCGGCGCTGGACAGCCTCGCCGCGGCCTGAGGGCTTTGCCGAGAGGCTGATTCACGCCTTTGGCGAAGCCGTCAAGGCGATCAGACCCTACGCCAGGCTGATCCGGTGGGTCGCGCGCGCCACGCGGCCCGCCTCATCCGTCCAGGTGAATTCCAGATCGCTCGCGCGCTCGATCCGCAGGAAGAAGACGTGGAAGGGGTTGGCGGCGGTGCCGTTGCGGAATTTCGCTTCCAGCACGTCCTCACCATTCATCCGCACGCGCATGCCCGTCAGCATGTCACGCGGCACTATGCGGCCGCCCTCATGGCGCAGCCCGGTTTCCATCGGGTGTTCCATCAGCGTGCGGATTTCCACAACCTCGCCGGCACGGGCGCTGCGGGGCGCGCGGATGCGCGGGGTGGAAAGATTGGCGCTCATGTCAGGCAGCCTCCTGTCGCCACGCGGATTTCGGCGGAGGCGCGATGCACGCTGCCGTCATTCATCTGCGCCACCACGACCAGCATCTGGTTCTCGGCCATGCGGATGCGCGTCTGGATTTCGGCGCGGGCGAGCGCCGGGCCGAGCTTGAAGGAAGCGATGCCCGGCGTCGGGTTGCGGGTGGCAAAGAGGTGAATGGCCGTGACGTGGCGCGTCGCATTTTGCGGGCTGTCCACCAGCACCGTCACCGGCACCTGGCCGCCATTTTCCGCGACGGGCGGGACGCGGAGCGTGATGCCACCCTCCTGCGGGGTGGCAGCGCCGATCTCGGCGCGGATGGCGGCATTCAGCGCGTCCTCGCTCGCCAGCGCCGCGAAGGGCAGCAGGGCCAGGCTCAAGGCGGCGCGGCGGGAAAGGCTCATGCGAACATGTCCTTCGTGATGCTGTCATACCAGGCATCGGCGTGGAGCGCCTCCAGCCGGCGGTTCTCGGGCAGGTTGCCGCGCGGCGAGACACCGCCGGAATTGGGCACTTCGGCAATCGCCGTGCCTTCCGCATTGGGGCGGAACACGCCGACGATGGAGATGCCGTAATCCTCGCCCACATGCGAATAGCAGGTGTTGAAATACACCGCCTCGGGCGGGGTCTCGCCACGCAGCAGCGCGGCCGCCGAGGCCACCGCCTGCTTGGCCGTGCTGTTGGCCACATAGCCCGATTTCGGCATGGGGCCGGGGATATTCGCATCGCCTACCACATGGATGCCGGGTGCCAGGCGCGATTCAAAGCTGCGCGGATTCACCGGCGCCCAGCCGGATTGATCCGTCAGCCCCGCCTCGATGGCGATGCGCGCGGCCGATTGCGGCGGGATGACATTGGCGACGGCGACCCTGTGCCGCGTGCCGAATTCCGTCTCCAGCACGCGCTCGCGCGCATCCACCCTGGTAACCCTGCCATCGCGGTTGCCGGGCACCCATTCGATCATGCCGGGATAGAGCTGCGCCCAGGCATCCTGGAACAGCCCCTGCTTGCTGAAGGCTTCCTTCGCGTCCAGCGCCAGGATCTTGGAGCGCGGCTTGTGGCGCTTCAGGTAGCTGGCGATCATACTGATCCGCTCATAGGGGCCGGGCGGGCAGCGGAAGGGGTTGGCGGGGATGGCGAGGCCGACCACGCCGCCATCGGGCATCTCCTCCAGTTGGCGGCGCAGCAGAAGGGTCTGCGCGCCCTCGCCGGGCACCCAGCCATGCGGCATGATCTCGGAGGCAGCCTCGTCATAGCCCTCGATCGCGCCCCAGCGCAGCGCGATGCCGGGTGAGAGGATCAGCCGGTCATAGGTCAGCGTCTCGCCACCGGCGAGGCGCACGCGGCGGGCGGCGGCATCAATGCCCGAGGCCCAGTCATGCACGACGCGGACGCCGCGGGCGCGCAGCCCGTCATAGCCATGGGTGATCTGGCCGATCTGCCGCGTGCCGGCGAGCACCAGATTGCCATAGGGGCAGGTGACGAAGTGCCGCTTCGGTTCGACCAGGGTGACATCCAGCCAGGGGTGGTTGCGCCGGGCGAAATTCGCCGCCGTGGCGCCGCCAAAGCCGCCGCCGATGACCAGCAGGCGGGCCTGGGTTTGGGCGCGCAGCGTGCCAGGGGCTGCAAGCAGGGGGGCTGCAAGCAGGGGCGCTGCAAGCAGGGCGCGGCGGGGAAGGAGATGCGTCATGGCGGTCATCCTTAGCGCGGCTGGCGGGCGAAATATTCGGCCGTGGCGATGATCTCGGCCTCGGTATAGCCGCGCGCGATGCGGCCCATGATGGTGGCCGGACGCTCATTGGCGCGGAAGGCGTTCATCTGCGCCACCAACTCCGCACGGTCCCGCCCGGCGATACCCGGCACGCTGCCAATGCCCGCGCCATTCGGGCCATGGCAGCCGATGCAGCCCTGCGCGGCCAGCGGCGCCTGGGCCCAGGCTGGCATGGCCAGGAACAGGCTGCTCAGCAGGATGGGGATAGGCCGCATCGTGATTCCTCGGATGTGTGATGTTGTTCCATCAACATAATGCACGCTTTGAAAGCGTCAATTGCCAATTTTTACATTGTGACGCGGCATTATCTGCTCAGCGCGAATAGTGGCCGCAGCCGCAGCCCCGCCGCATTCCCCAGCAAGGCCGGGATAATCCAGACCCAGCCATGCAGGCTGCCCGAGAGAATCCCGCCCAGAAAAGCGGAGATATTGCACCCAAAGGCGAGGATGGCCCCATAGCCCAGCAGCAGCCCGCCAATCAGCGAGGCCAGCGCCGGCCGCAAGGCGGGCCAGCGCCAATCGCCCGCCCGGCCCGCCAGCCCAGCCGCCAGGAAGGCGCCGGCCATGACGCCCAGGTCCATCACGGTCATGCGGTCCGCCAGCAAGGGGCGCAGCAGGGCCTCGGTGCGGGTGGGGTCTTCCCAATAGGGCCAGAAGGCAGGCTCATCCCACCCTAGTGCGGCGATGGCCTGCGAGCCCCAGAGCGGAAACGCCGCCGTGATGGCCCAGGGCCGCCCGGCGAGGATCAGCGTGGCAAAGCCCAGCAGCGCGAGGCCGATCGCCCCCCAGAGCGGCGGCCAGGGAAAGCCCAGCAACCGGCCCCGCCAGGCCAGGGGCTCCAGCGCCCCGTACCGCCGCCGCTCCAGCCAGGCCGCGATGGTCCAGGCGAGGGCGAAGATCGAAAGGCTCAGCGCCAGCGCCGGCCAGGTGCCAAGGGTTTGCGGCAGCGAGACGGGCGGCAGGGCGGCCCAGCCCATCCAGCGCTCGGCGTCATGGGCGGCGAAGGTGGCGCCGACGATGAAGGCGGCCAGCGTGATCCACATCCGCGCGCCCTGGCCACTCGCCGCCGTGTAGAGCGTGCCCGAGGCGCAGCCCCCCCCCAGTTGCATGCCCATGCCGAACAGGAAAGCCCCCAGCAGCAACCCCCAGCCGATGGGAAAGACGAAGCCCCGCACCGGCTGGCCCCACACCGCCCCCGCGCCGATGGCCGGCAGGCTCAGGCAGCAGGCGAGTGCCAGCAGCACCAGCATGGCGCGGAAGCCGGCGCTCCGGCGCTCGGCCAGCAGGCGGCGGAAGCCACCCGCAAAGCTGAAGCTGGATTGAAACAGCACCAGCCCCAGCCCCGCGCCGAGCAGTCCGAGCGCCGCCATGCCCGCGCCTTGGGCCTGCCAGAGCCAGGCGATCCCGCCCAGCAGCACCAGCACACCCATCATGGCGCGCGGCATCGGCTGCCTCACCGCCGCTTGATCATCAACGGCATGCCGCCGCGCGGCCGCAGCGTCAGCCTGGCGCGCGGCACGGGCGCGGTCTTCGCGGGCAGGGTGACATCCAGCCGGGGCAGCAGCACGGAGAGAAACACCATCATCTCCGCCATGGCGAAGGAGGCTCCGGCGCAGATGCGCGGGCCGATGCTGAAGGGCAGATAGCCGAATTGCGGCGGCTTCTGCGGGGCATCGGGCAGGAAGCGCTCCGGGCGGAAGGCGTGCGGCGCTTCCCAAAGATGCGCGTTGCGATGCAGCAGCCAGGGCAGCGCCATCACCGTCTCGCCCGGCTTCACCTGGATGCCGGCGATGCGCTCGGCCCGCGCCGCCTCACGCGAGAGATAAGGCACGGGCGGGTAGAGGCGCATCGCCTCCTGGATCACCGCCTTGGTGAAGGGCAGGGCATTGAGTTCGGCCACTTCCGGCGCGCGGCCGCCCAGCACGGCGGCATGCTCGGCCAGCAGGCGCTCCCGCGTGGGGGCGTGCTGCGCGATGAGATAGAGCGTCCAGGTCAGCACATTGGCCGAGGTCTCGCTGCCGGCCAGCAGCAGCATCGCGACCTCGTTGATGAGCTGGGTGGGGTCCAGCAGGGGCTGCCCATGCTCGCCCAGCGCCGCGCGCAACTCACCGAACAGGCCGCCCGGATTGGGGCCTGCGGCCTCGATGCAGGCGGCGCAGAGGCGGCGAATGGCGCGGGCATGGCGGCGGGCATTGTGGAATTGCCAGCCGGCCAGCTTTTCGGGCAGGCCAAAGACATGCGCGAAATCCACGGCCAGCACGGCGCCCTCATAGGCGGTGAAGCTGCGCGCCAGCTTCGCCGCATCCTCTGGACGGGCGGCTTCGCCGAACAGCGCGCGCATGACGGCGAGTGCGGTTGCGCCGGCGAAGCCCGCCGCCACATCCACGCGGCCATTCCAGCTTTGCGCCAATTCCTCCGCGCCGCGCACGAAGATCGGGTGGAAGCCCGCCGTGCGCGAGGGGTGCAGCAGCTTGGCCATCAGCGCGCGGCGCGTCAGCCAGATCTCGCCGCTGTTGAGGAACATGCTGTCGCCGATCACGGGCTCCAGCGCCTGGCGGAAATGGCGGCTTTTCGCCTCGAATTCAGCGCGGCCGGTGATGAAGACGCGGCGCACCATCTCGGGCTCGTTCACGATCAGCACGCGCTGGGAGATGGCGCTGAAGGGCATCATCCGGTGGCGGAAGGCGGATTCCGGGAACAGGCTGAGCAGATCCGTCGCCGAGGCGTAGAGGGCGCGCATGCCGCGTGGAAAACGCGCGGGCGCCGCCGGGCGCGGGGGGATGAAGTCGTCGGTGGTGGTCATCAGCTTGCCTTGCGGGTCCGGCGTCTTGTGGTCAAGCGGTCCGGACCGCGTCAAGTTGGGCGCGGGAGGTTCCGCAAGCGCCCGGGGAGTGGCTAACATCGCCCCGAATCAAGTGGGAGGGTGGCCTGGCCCAGTATAGCGACCGCGCCGCTCCCTCGTGATCAACCCCATGACCTGGATTCCCGCCATGCGCCCTAGCCTTCTCCTTCTGCCGCTGCTGGCTGCCGCCTGCGCCGCCCCCGCCCCCGCCCCGCCGCCCACGCCGCTGCCCACGCCCATCATCACGCAAATCCCGATCGCGCCGCGGCTGCTGCCCGGCCAACCCCCGCCCCCGCCCGAGACGATCGCGGAGCGGCAATTGCAGCGGGCGATGCGGGTGGACCGGCGGAATGACCAGCTGGACGCCGTGGACCCCCGGCGCCCGATGCAGACGGGCGAGGGGGACGTCTCCTCGCCCGATCTGCACGGCGATCCCTCGCTGCCGGCGATACCGGATGAGCGCGCGCCGATATTCCGGCGCCGCTGAGCGGGCGGCTGATTCACGCCCTTGGCGAAGCCACCAAGGGCGATCAGGCTCTACCGCGCCATCGCCGTCGTATTCGCCCCGCGCGACTTCTGCCAGACCAGCAGCGCCAAAGCCGCGACCAAGGGGGGGAGGAGCGTCAGGTTCAGCAGGCTCCAGCCGAAGCGCGCATGCACATAGCCCGAGAGGAAGGCGGTGCAGGCGACGGTGCCGAACACGATGAAATCATTCGCCGCCTGGGCGCGCACGCGCTCATGCGGGGCATAGGCCGTTGCCAGCAGCGAGGTGGCGCCGACAAACATGAAGTTCCAGCCGAGGCCCAGCACCGCCAACCCGATGGCGAAGTGCCAGAAGGTCTCGCCCAGCAGCGCCACCCCGACGGAGGCCGCCGTCAATCCTGCGCCGGCGACGATGACGGGCCGCACGCCGAAGCGCGTGATCAGATGTCCGGTGAAGAAGCCCGGCGCGAACATTGCTACCGCATGCGCCTGGATGACCGTGGCCGAGGCGCTGACGGAAAAGCCGCAGAACAGCATTTCCAGCGGCGTCGCCGTCATCGCCAGATTCATCGTGCCATAGGCCACCATGCCCGCGACCACGGCGGTGACGAAGGCGGGGCGGCGAATGATCTCGCCCACGGGGGTGGTGACGGCGGCGGGTGGCGGGGTGGGCGGGAAGGTCAGGCTGCTGAGCAGCACGATGCAGATCACCGGCAAGAGCGCGAGCGCCAGATAGGTCGCCAGGAACATGTAGGGAATGAAGGCCTGGTAGGTGTGCTTCACCAATTCCGGCCCGAACAAGGCGGCCAGCACCGGCCCGGCCATGACGAGCGCGATGGCGCGCGGGCGATAGGCGGGGGTGGCCACCTCGGCCGCCGCGAAGCGGTAATGCTGCGCGATGCCGAAGCCCGCCCCCGCAAAGGCCGAGCCCAGGCAATAGACCAGGAAATCCTGCATGAAGACGCCCAGCGCGAAGATGAGCGAGCCCAGGATGGACACCACCGCCCCCAGCAGGAAGCCGGTGCGCCTGCCATAGCGGCCAAAGATGATCGAGGCCGGGATGGACGCCGCCATCACCGCCGTCATCTGCACGGCCATGGGCAGGGTTGCCAGCGTGGGGTCGGCCGAGAGGCTGTGGCCGATGATGGCACCCATGGCCGCCTGGCCCACCATCGTCGCGTTCATCAGGGCCTGGCAGAAGAAAAGCCGCCAGATGGTGGCTTTCATGGCGCGATCATCAGTGCTCGTCACATGTGGCTCCACCCGAGTTTTCTCGGCGTGATGTCCGCGCCGTTTACATCCCGCAACGTCACACGCGCCGCGCCTGTCGTGAACCGACCGATGCGCGTGACAGATGTGCGCGCGGCGAGGCCCGCCGCCGCCACCGCCGCGCGATCCGCTGGGGCGGCGGCGAAAAGCAGCTCATAGTCGTCGCCGCCGCTGGCGAGCGCCGCGATGGGCGCCGCCGGGTCGGAGACAGGGATGAGGGCGGCCTCCACCTCCGCCGCGCAGTCCCCGGCGCGGCAGAGATGCGAGGCGTCCTGCAACAGCCCGTCCGAGACATCCATGCAGGCTCGCGCCAGCCCGCGCAGCCCCAGGCCCAGCGTGATGCGCGGCTCG
This sequence comes from uncultured Roseococcus sp., assembly GCA_947084995.1. Lineage (GTDB taxonomy): Bacteria > Pseudomonadota > Alphaproteobacteria > Acetobacterales > Acetobacteraceae > Roseococcus. The sequence goes on along the minus strand of CAMTUX010000027.1, from coordinate 56,577 downwards.
GGCAGGCGATAGCGCCGCGCCAGCGCCCCATCGGGGTCCGCGATTTCGCCCCGCGCAGCGCGCAGGCCCAGATAGCCATCACCGATGCAGCCGCTGACCCAAAGATCATCGCCGGGCCGCGCGCCCATCCGCCGCAGCGCCGCGCCGGGCGGCACATGGCCCAGGATGGTGAGCGAGAGGCTGAGTGGTCCCGGCGTGGAGACGGTATCGCCCCCCAACACCCGCAGGCCGAATTCCGCCTGGTCCAGCGCCAGGCCCGCGACGAAGCCGGCCAGCCAGGCATCCTGCGTGGCGGGCGCGAGCGCGATGGTCATCAGGTAGCCCAGCGGGGTCGCCCCCATGGCGGCGAGGTCGCTGAGATTCACCCGCAATAGCTTGCGGCCGATGGTCTCGGGCGGGTCTTCGGGCAGGAAATGCACGCCGGCCACCATGGCATCGGCCGCGAGCACCAGTTGCTGCCCGGGCGGCGGGGTGAGGAGCGCCGCGTCATCCAGCAGGCCCAGCGCCTCCGGCCCCGCCAGAGGGCGGAAATGCCGCGCAATCAGGGCGAATTCCGGCGCGGCTTCCACTGGGCTGGGTGACGACATGCGGGCAAGCCTAGCAGCCTGATCGCCTTTGGTGGAATCAGCAAAGGCAGCAAGATCAGCCGCGCCCCAATTCGCGCCCGTCATCCGGCGGCGCATCCGCGACGGTCGGCGTGCGAAGCAACTCGATCTCGCGCGCCAATGCGGCGGCCTCCGGCTCCGCGATGAAGCGGGCGGGCACTTCCACCGCCACGGCCAGCATCCGCTTGTAGCGGGCGCGCGGCACTTCCTCCGTGCCGAATTGCGCGAGGTGGGCCGTCTGGAACTGGGCATCCAGCAGCGTGAAGCCCCCCAGGCGCAGCCGCGCCACCAGATGCACCAGCGCGATCTTGGAGGCGTCATCAGCGCGGCTGAACATGCTCTCGCCAAAGAAGGCACCGCCCAGCGAGACGCCGTAAAGCCCGCCCACCAGCCGCCCGCCTTCCCAGGCCTCAATGGAATGGGCGTGGCCCTGGCGGTGCAGGGCCATGAACAGCGCCTGGATCTCGGCATTGATCCAGCTATCGGTGGAACTGGGGCGCGGGGCGGCGCATTCGGCGATGACCTCGGCGAAGGCCTCGTTCGCGCTCATCCGGTAGGGCGCCTGGCGCAGGCGGCGGGAAAGGCGGCGGGGCAGGTGGAAGCCATCCAGCGGGATCACGCCGCGCTGCTCCGGGTCGAGCCAGTAGAGGGTGCGCGCCTCGCGGCTCTCGGCCATCGGGAAGAGACCGATGCGATAGGCCCGCAGCATGAGTTCGGGCGTGATTTCCATCTGCCGGCGAGACATTAGCAGGCCTCCGGCGCGGGCGGATGCGTCGTCATGGGGCAGGCTGCGGCTTTGGCACGGATATCCACGGGCGGGAGCCTAGCGCAGAAAAAGTCAGGGCCGAAACCATTGCATCATCATGGCAATCCTCGGTTGTCATCTCGCGTGGATTCGGTTCACGTCGCCGCGCCCTGGTGAATGGCTGCCAATGGGCCTGGCGATCTGCGCGATGCCCGATTCCGACCCCCGCTGGTGGAATTCGAGCGTGGTCGGCGCAACGGCAGCTCAGCCTTTGGGCGTGTCGGGCGGCTCCAGCCGGCCGCCCTCCAGCAGCGCGTCCCGCTGGGCGGCCTCGGCGGTGTCACGCCGCTTTTGCGCGCGGGTGCGGCCAAAGGCCTCGCGATTAGCCGCCGCCTGGGCGGCTGCCTCGGCCTTTTCGCGCGCTTTTCGCCACTTCCGGAGATTCACAACCTCGCCCATTCTGGCATTCTAACAGCCTGCCGAGGGGTTTCGTCCATGCAGTTCACACTCACCGCCGCCGATGGGCACAGCCTGGCCGCCTACCGGGCCGGCCCGACCGATGCCAAAGCGGCCCTGGTCATCGTCCAGGAAATCTTCGGCGTGAATCACCACATGCGCCGCGTGGCCGACAGCTTCGCCGCCGCCGGCTATGCCGTGATCTGCCCGGCCCTGTTTGACCGTACCGAGCGCAGCGTGGAACTGGGCTACACGGCGGAGGATGTGACGCGCGGCCGCACCCTGCGCGGGAGAATTGACGAGCATCTGACGCTGCTCGACATCCTGGCCGCCGCTTCCGCGTTGCCCGCCGGCCTGCCGCGCGGCATTATCGGCTATTGCTGGGGCGGCACGGTCGCCTGGCATGGGGCCACGCGCAGTTCTGCCTTCAAGGCGGCTGTCGGCTGGTATGGCGGCGGCATCGTGGCGGCGAAGGACGAAGCGCCGCGCTGCCCCGTCCAACTGCATTTCGGCGAGGTGGATGGCTCCATCCCGCTCAGCGACGTCTCCGCCATCCGGGCCGCGCGGCCCGAGGTGGGCGTCTTTGTCTATCCGGGGGCGGGGCATGGCTTTGGCTGCGAGGCGCGCGGCAGCTACGTGGCATCGGATGCCGAGATGGCGCAGCGGCGGACGCTGGAGTTCTTCGCCCAGCATTTGTGAGGTCAGGCGCCACCGCGTGCGCGGGGCAGCGTCGCCAGGATGGCGGCGCCGGTCGCGAGCAGCACGATCACGACCGCCATGCCGGCGCGTTGGCTGTTGGTGATATCCGTCACCAGCGCCAGCGCGGCGGGGCCGATGAACCCCGTGGCGCGGCCTGACAGGGCGAACAGGCCGAAATAGGCGGTCACCTCGGTGGGTGGCGCCAACTGCGCCATCAGGCTGCGGCTTGCCGCCTGGGCCGGGCCGAAGAACAGACCCAGCATCACGCCCAGCACCCAGAAGGCGGATTTGCTCTCCACCAGCAGCATCCCCCCCCCCAGCACCATCAGCGCCACCAGCGCGCACAGGATGGTGGCGCGCGCGCCCAGCCGCTCCTCGATCAAGCCGCCGGAAAAGGCGCCGATTCCGGCTGTCACATTGAGCGCGATGCCAAAGAGCAGGATTTCATCGAACCCCATGCCGTGCACGCCCGCCGCGTAGATGGCGCCAAAGGCGAACAGCACGTTCAGCCCATCCGTGTAGAACAGCCGCGCCAGCAGGAATCGGCCAATGACAGGCTGCCGGGGCAGGCCGCGTAGCAGCCCGAGCAATTCGGCGATGCCGCGCCGCGCCGCGATGCCCCAGGGCGCGCGGGCGGCGTGGTTCTCCGGCAGGAAGATCAGCGCCGGCCCGGCGAAGAGCAGCAGCCAGGCCGCCACCAGCAGCGCCGTGGCACGCACATGCTCCGCTTCGCCCCGATCCAGCCCGAAATAGGAGGGGTTGGGCTGCACCAGCAGCACCAGGCAGAGCACCAGGCAGCCGAGTCCACCCGCATAGCCCAGCGCCCAGCCAATGCCCGAAACGCGGCCCAGCCGCTGCCGCGTCGTCGCCTCGGGCAGCATGGCGTTGTAGAACACCGTGCCCAACTCGAAGCATAGCGTGCCCAGCGCCACGCAAAGCAAGGCCCAGGCCGCATAGCCAGGCTCGGGCCGCGCGAACCAGATGCCGGCGGTGAACATCGCCGTCAGCAGCGTGCAGACCAGCAACATCACCCGTCGTCGCCCGCCCGCATCGGCGATGGCACCCAGCAAGGGCGAGAGCAGCCCGATGGCGAGGCCCACCAGTGCCTGCATCCAGCCCCACATCACCTGGCCGGTCACAGGGTCAGGCGCGATGCCGCGCGTGAAATAGGCCGCGATCACGAAGGTGGAGACCACCGTCGGAAAGGCGCTATTGGCCCAGTCGTAGCTAACCCAGGCCCATTCGCGACGTGTCATCAGGGGAAGTTTCCAATAGCTGGGGTTGACCGTGTGACCGTCGGATCGTGATAAGGAATGATCATCTCAACCTGGACAATGGCATGATCAACTCGAACATCCAGGTTCCTGCAATCCTTGTCTTCGTGCATGTACCGCGCTCGGGCGGAACGGCGTTGCACAATGCCTTCTCGGCGCATTTTTCGCCCTGGGAGATCTGCCCGGAGCGCATGAACCGGCTGCATCGCGTGCCCCGCCATGCGATGGTCGATTATAGCATGTTCTCCGGGCATTACCGCTTCGAGCAAATCGCCCTGACGCCCGAGCCGCGCCTCGCGGTCACGGTGCTGCGTGAGCCGCGGGAACGCCTGGTTTCCTTGTATCGCCATTGGCGGCGCCATTCGCCGGCCTTCGCCCAGGGCAATCCGGGCCTGCGCCTGGCACGCACCCTGCCTCTCGCCGAGTTTCTCCGCAGCGAGGAATTGGAAGTGGTGGAGGCCTTCGACAACAGCCTGGCCCGTCAATTGGCCGGCAATTCCCACGCCCGCGGGCCGGGCTATTTCTCGACGATCGAGCCGGAGAGCATGGTCGCGCAGGATTACATGGACCTCGTCCCGGCCGCCTGCCGCAACCTCCTGCAATTCGACGCGGTCGGCTTCCAGAGCAATCTCGACCTCATGCATGCCCATGTCAGCGAGCGGATGGGCTGGCCGCCGCCCGCCCCCCTGCCCTTGACCAATGCCAGCAGCCAGGCCGACCCGGAGCTGGCCGCCCTGCCGGCGCAAGAGGTTCCGCCCGAGGCCCTGCCCGAGCTCAACCGCCTCACCCGGCTCGATCGGATGGTCTGGGATTTCGCGCTGAAGCGGGCGGGCGGGCAGCCGCTCTGGCTGCCCAAATCCGCCTGAACCTGCCGCGCTTCAACCGGGCAGGGCAGCAAGTCCGCGCAAGGCCACGGTGATCGCCGCGACATCCGCCTGCGCGGCGGCATCGCGCAGCGAACCGCGCAGCGCGATGCTCAACTCAGGCGCGCTTCCCGCCAAATGCTGGCGCGCGAGCCGTGACTGGGTGGTGCGGAGATCGGCCAGCAGGGCGGCGCGCGCCCGGTCGCCATAGGGGCCGGCCATGGGCATTCGCCGCGCGGCCTCTGCCAGGCCATCCAACTGATAGGCGGCGCCGATATCAGCCCAGGCCCGTGCCGCATCGGCGGGCGCTGCCGCCGTCTCCTGCGCCAGTCGAACGATGGAAGGCGCGGCGGCGAGGCGGGGCGCGGCAGCCACGAAGCCGCCAAGCCCCGGCTCCGCGCCCGCCATTTCCGCCGCCGTGAGTTCGGCCACACCCGCGCCCAGCTCGGCCAGGGCCGCGGCGAGGCCGACCCGCGCCGGCAGCATCACCTCCATCGCCGCCGCTTCCAGCAATTCGCGCAAGCTGCCCTGGGCGGCCAGGCGCGGCTCGGGCGGCAGGGCCTCGGCCGCCTCGAAGCGGGCTTCCAGCCCGAACAACTCGGCGGCGAGCCAGGTGGCACCCACCACCTCGGCCGGTTCCGCGCCCGCGACGAGGCGCGCGAGGCCGCCGCAACCCAGGCGGTTCACCACCATGTTGGCCAGCGCCGTCGCCACCAAATCCCGCCGCAGCCGATGCCGCGCGACGAAGACGGCGAAGCCCTCGGCTTGCAGGGCGGTCGGGAAATAGGCGCGCAGCAGGGGCGCGAAGACCGGATCATCGGGCAGGGTCGAGGCATGGATCACCTCGCCCAGCCAGAGCTTCGCGAAGGGCAGCAGCGCCACGACTTCGGGCCGCGTCAGCGCATCGCCGGCATTGGCGCGGGCGGCCATGCCGGCGGCATCGGGCAGCCCGGCCTGGGCGCGGTCCAGCAGGCCTTCCGCCTCCAGCCGCGTCATCAGCGCGGCATGGGCGGGCAGCGCCGCCACCCCCATGCGGGTTTCCAGCGTGGCGGCAACGGATTGCAGATGATTGTCGCGCAGCACCAGCGCCGCCACTTCATCCGTCATGCTGGCGAGCAGTTCATCCCGCTGACGGCGCGTCATGACGCCCGAGGCCTCGGCATCGGCCAGCAGGATCTTGATATTCACCTCATGGTCGGAGGTGCTGACGCCGGCGGAATTGTCCAGCGCATCGGTGTTGATGCGCCCACCAGCGCGGGCGATCTCGATGCGCCCCGCCTGGGTCACGCCGAGATTGGCGCCCTCGCCCACCACGCGGGCGCGGATGTCCCGCCCATCCACGCGGATCGCGTCATTCGCGCGGTCGCCCGCCTCGGCCTGGCTCTCGGTGCTGGCTTTCACATAGGTGCCGATGCCGCCGAAATACAGCAGATCGGTGTTGAGGCGCAGGATGGCCTGGAGGATCGCCGCCGGTTCCGCGCGTTCGGTCGGGATGCCAAGCAGGGCGCGGGCCTGCGCGCTCAGCGGGATGGTCTTGAGGTTGCGGGCAAAGACGCCCCCGCCCGCCGAGATCAGCGCCGCATCGTAATCCGCCCAGGAGGAACGCGGCAGGGCAAAGAGCCGCGTCCGTTCGGCATGGCTGATGGCCGGATCGGGGTCGGGGTCGAGGAAGATGTGGCGGTGGTCGAAGGCGGCGAGGAGCCTCGCCTGCTTCGAGATCAGCAGCCCATTGCCGAAGACATCGCCCGACATGTCGCCCACGCCGGCCACGGTGAAGGGCGCGTCATGGATGGAGCGGCCCAGCGTTTCCACGAAATGCCGCTCGATCATCACCCAGGCGCCGCGCGCGGTGATGCCCATGGCCTTGTGGTCATAGCCGGCCGAGCCGCCCGAGGCGAAGGCATCGCCCAGCCAGAAGCCGTATTCGGCGGAAAGCCCGTTGGCGATGTCGCTGAAGGTCGCCGTGCCCTTGTCGGCGGCGGCCACGATATAGGGGTCATCCCCATCGCGGCGACGGATGCCGGGCGGCGTCACGACCTCCGTGCCGTGCAGATTGTCGGTCAGGTCCAGCATGCCCCGTACCAGCGTGCGATAGGCCGCGATGCCGGCGGCCTGGAAGCCCTCGCGGTCAGCCGGCACATGGCCCTTGAGCACGAAGCCGCCCTTCGCCCCGGTCGGCACGATGACGACATTCTTGAGGCGTTGCGCCTTCATCAACCCCAGGATCTCGGTGCGGAAATCCTCCCGCCGGTCGGACCAGCGGATGTCGCCGCGCGCCACGGGGCCGGCGCGCAGGTGGCAGCCCTCCATGCTGGCGCCGTGGACGAAGATTTCCCGCCAGGGGCGTGGATTGGGTATCTCCCCCGCCAGGGCCGAATCCAGCTTGAAGGCGAGATACGCCTTCCCCTGGTAGAAATTGGTGCGGAGCATCGCATCCAGCACATGCCGCATCCGTTGCAGGATGCGGTCGGCATCGGGGTCGGCCACCTGGTCCAGCATCGCGGCCCAGGCGGCTTCCAGCGCCGTCTCGTCGGCGGCGGAATCGGGGCGGAAGCGGGCATGGAACACCTCCACCAAAAGCTTTGCCGCCTCGGGCTGCGCCGCCAGCGCGGTGGAGACGCTCTCCTGCGCGAAGGGAAAGCCCACCTGCTTCAGCCAGCGATACATCGCCCGCAGCAGCCAGCATTCCCGCCAATCCAATCCGGCGCGCAGCACCAGGCGGTTGAAACCATCGGCCTCCACCTCGCCCGCCAGCAGCGCTTCCAGCGCTTCCAGCAGGGCGGCGGCGCGCTCGGCGTGGAAGGGCGTTCCGGCATCCAGCTTGAAGACATGCAGCGAGACCGGCGCCGCGCCTTGCGGCGCCAGGCGATGCGGCACCTCCTCGATGGCGCGCAGATCCAGGCTCTCGAACAGCGGCAGCGCATCGGCGAGTGCCAGTGCATGGCCGGGCACGGCGAGGCGCAGGATGATGCGATGCGGCGGGCAGCCGGGGGGGTGCTGCACCGCGGCCTCGATCCGCCCGCTGGCCAGCGCCTCCTCGGCCAAAGTGAGGTCCGCCACGGCCTGGCCGGGCGTTTCCGTCTCGCGATAGCTGGGCGGGAAGGCGTCCCGCCAGAGGGCGAGGGCGGTGCCGGCCGCGGCCTCGCCGCGTTGCTCCACCAGCACATCGGCCAGGCGGTCCCCGAAGCTGCGCGCGGCCTGCGTCACGGCGGCCTCCAGCGCCGCGTGATCCGGGCTCATGGCCTGCCCGGGATCATTGCCGATGATGTAGTGCACGCGGGCCAACGGCGCGTCGCCCAATGCGATGTAGAAGGCGGAAAGCCGGCCACGATGCGCGCGGGTCAGGATCTCGCCGACGCGGGAGCGCAGGCGCGTGTCGAAGCCCTCGCGCGGGAGCCAGGCGATGACCGAGACGAAGCGGCCAAAGGGATCGGGCCGGAAGAACAGCGCCGGGCGCGGGCGGATCGAGAGGTCAAGCGCGATGCGCGCGCCTTCCAGGATTTCCGCCTCGCTCGCCTGGAACAATTCGTCGCGCGGCCATGTGTCCAGGATATTCCGCAGCGCGCGGCCATCATGGCTGTAGGGCGAGACGCCGGCCGCGGCGAGAATCCGCTCCACCTTGCCGCGCAGCAGCGGGATGGAGCGCGGGTTGCGGTTATAGGCGGCCGCCGCGAACAGCCCGAGAAACAGCCGCACGCCGGTGACGCGGCCTTCGGCATCCTGCACGCGCGTGGCGATCACATCCGCGTGCTGGGGCCGGTGCACGGTGCTACGCATATTGGCCTTGGCGACGGTGACGGTGGCGGGCTCGGCGAAGGCGGCGCGGGCGCGGTCGCTCAGGGCGGGCAGGCTGGCCAGCGCGTCGAAGACGGGCAAAGCGGGGTCGCTCAGCAGGCCGAGGTTTTCGGCAGGCAGGGGGCGCGCGCCCTCGCCCGTCAGCACCAGATGGCGATGGCCGAGCAGGACGAAATTGTCATCGCGCAGCCAGGCCAGGAATTCGCCCGCCTCCGCATCGCCGCCGATCTCGGCACCGGCCTGGTGCAGCAGCGCCAGCATGGCCGGGAAATCGCGCACGGCGACACCCACATCATGCAGGGCGCGGCGCAGCGCGGCCTCCACCTGCGGCCAGCCATGCGGCTGCATTCCGGGCAGCGGGTTCCCGGCACTGGTGTCGATGGTGACGCGCATCATGCTCTCGCGCCCCTCGCCATGGCCCAGCGCGACGAGGGCGCCCGCGGCGTCGCGCGTCACCGCCATCACGGGGTGCAGGAATTCGCGCACCGCCCGGCCCTCGCGCGTCAGCGCGCCCAGGACGGAATCCACCAGGAAGGGCATGTCATCGGCGATGATCTCGACCACTCCATGGGCACCCCGGCCCGAGGCGGGCGGCGTCAGGCGCAGGATCACCTCGCCCTTGGCGCGCTGCCCGGCCAGGGCGGCCAGCGAGGCGGCGGCCTCGCGCAGGGCCTCGGGCGGGCGGGCAGCGAGCTCACCCACCGGCATGGCGGCGAAGAGCGGCGGCAGCAGGGCGGCGGCCGGGGCGCTGAGGCCCTGGGCCGCGGCGCGCAGCACCTCCTCCCGGACGGGGTCGTTGGTCATTGGCGCTTCCGGCATCACGTTCTCCCTGAGTTGCGTAGTCTCCGGCTTTTGGGGACCTCACCGCAAGCGTGGCGTGCGGGGCTGAGCTGCGCTAACCTGGGATCCATGACGATGACGCTCTCCCAACTGCTCGCCCCCATGCCGGTCGAGCAATTCCTCGCCGAATATCACGACAAGCTGCCGCTTCACCTGAAGGGCGATGCGGCGAAGTTCGCGGCGGTGTTTTCCTGGCGGCAGATCAACCGCCTGCTGGACATGACGCATGCCTGGTCCAGCCATTCGCTCCAGCTCGTGCTCGACGGCAAGCCCATTCCGGCCGAGCAATATTGCGTGCGCGCGACGGGGCGGGACGCCAATGCCCAACTCATGCAGCCGGTGACGGAACGGGTGCGCGCATGGGTGGGCAAGGGCGCCAGCATCGTGTTGAATGATGTGGACAGCCTGACGCCTGGCCTCGCCTCGGTCAGCCACGCGATCGAGAGTGCCGGCTTGGGCAAGGCCCAGGCGAATGTCTACATCTCCTGGCAGAGCCACAAGGCCTTCCCCGCCCATTACGACACGCATGATGTCTGGGCCGTGCAGGTCGAGGGCGAGAAATGCTGGAACATCTGGGAAGGCCGTGCGGAATGGCCGATCAGCCATCCGCTTTGGCGCAGCCAGGACCAGGCGCATCATGAGCAGCACAAGGGCAAGCTGCGCGCCAGGATCCTGATGAAGCCCGGAGACCTGCTCTACCTGCCGCGCGGCTGGTATCACGATGCGCTGGCCGAGGCGCCCGCCAGCGTGCATGTCGCCTATGGCGCGCATGCGCCCAACGGGATGGATGTGATGAACATCCTGCTGGAGCGCGTGCTGTATGAAACGACCTTCCGCCAGCCCCTGCCACGCCAGGATGGCAGCGCCGCCGCGAAATTCGCGCTGACGCAGCGGGCCGGGCAGCTCGGCGCGCGCGTGGCCGAATTGGCGAAGGACCCCAAGGTGATGGCGGTGCTGGAGCAATTCGTGGCGGATTACCGCTTCCAGCGCGGCGGCAATGACCTGCTGGCCTGGCGCGGCCTGGCACCCGCCGCCGCCGCCGAGGATGCCGGCGATGGGGAGGCGTTGCGGGTCGTGGCCGCGGGCGCCAGGCCCGTGCGGCGCGGCAGCGAATGGGTGTTGAAGACGGCGACCGGCGCCTTGCCGCTGACGCCCGTCGAGGCCGAGGCGGCGCAATGGCTGCTCAATCGCCCCGACATCACCGAGGCGGAGTTGCACAAGACCCATCCGGCCGCCGATGCGGCGGCGCTGCTGGCCAAGCTGCGCGATGCCGGGCTGCTGGTCGCCACATGATCCGCGCGCTGCTGCTCCTGCTGGCCATGGCCTCGCCCGCGGCGGCGCAGCTTCGCGAATTCTCCTGCGTGGGCGCCGAGCGGCTGGAGCAGGACGCCATCATCGTGGAATTCGCCCGTGGCGCTGATCGCCTCTCGCCCGAGGCCATCGCCAGCATGAGGTCGCTGGCCGAGGAGGCGAAGGGCGCGCCGGAGCGCAATATCTGCGTGCTGGGCTTCGCGGCCTCGCCCGAGGGCGGCGCTCAGACGGCCAGCCGCCTGGCCGCCCGCCGTGCTCGCGCCGTCGCGCTGGAGCTTTCGCAACTCGGCATCGAGCGGGACCGCATCAGGGCCGAGGCGCGCACCCGTGGCTTCGCGACCGAGCGCGAGCGCGGCGGCGTGGATCGCCGCGCGAGCGCGCGCATCATCCTCCTGCCGCCTGGTTGAGGCCCCGCATGCTTCGCACGCTCCTCGCGCTGATCCTGCTTTCTGGCCCGACGCTTGCCCAGCCCGCCAAGCCCACCCCGCCGGCGCCTGCCGTGCAGGAGCGCAACATCCTGCTGCGGAACAATTCGCAAACTGTCCTGCGCGAGCTCTATTTGTGGAACCCGCCCGCGCGGGAGCAGGGGGTGGATCGCCTGGGCGCCGATGTGTTGCGGCCTGGCGCCAGCCTGCCGCTTCGCCTGGGCCGCGGCCCCTGCGAGATGGAGATGCGCGCCGTCTTCGAGGATGGCAGCGCCGAGAGCCGCGCCGGGGTGAATCTCTGCGCCGAGCGCGAACTGGTGCTGGATGACCGCAATACACGCGCCGTCGAGGTGGTGAACAACACCGATGCCGAGCTGATGCAGCTCTTTCTCGCGCGGCCCAACCGCCTGGGGCCCGACCGGCTGGGGCCCGACCGGCTGGGGGCCGCGACCATTCCGGGGAGTGACAGCTTCAACCTGCGCCTGCGTGGCGAGCGCGAATGCGAATTCGAGGCGCGCGCCATCTTTCGCGGCGCCACCGGCGAGACGCGGCAGAATGTGAATCTCTGCACCAGCCCGCGCATCGTCTTTGGCGATGCCAGCGTGCCGCTGCGCGAGGTGAATGTGACCAACCGCACCAGCCGCGTCCTGCGGGAGCTCTATGCCACGGCGGGCGCGGGGGATTGGGGCGCGGACCGGCTGGGCGCCACCACGCTGAATCCCGGCCAGAGCTTCCTGCTGCGAATCCGCCAGCCGGCCTGCCGCGTCCGCATGCGCGCCGTCTTCGCCGATAACGGCGCCGAGGAACGCGCCGATGTGGAAATCTGCGAAGGCCAGCCCGTGGTCTTCGCCCCGGCCCGCCGCGTGATCTTGCTGCACGCCCATGGCCGCCCCGTGCGGGAACTGTATCTCTCCGGCGTGCGGGAGGCGGATTGGGGCGCGAACCTGCTGGGTGAGCGCCCGCTCACGCGCGATGAGCGGCGCGAATTGGCGCTGGACACCCCCTGCGAGGCAGATCTCCGTATCGTGTTCGACAATGGCAATGCGGAGGAGGCGCGGAACATCAACATCTGCACCCGCGCCGAGATCACGCTGCGGCCCGGTTGGGTGCTGGATTGAGCCGGAGGGTTTGCGGGCGGCGGGACTCGAACCCGCACGGCCTTGCAGCCGAGGGTTTTTAAGACCCTTCCGTCTACCATTCCGGCACGCCCGCGCGCGGCATCTATGCCATGGCGTGCGAGGCGGCTCCAGTCCCGTCCAATGGGCCCCGTCCAATGGACCCCGATCAGCGTGCCCCGATCAGTCGGCGGCGCAGCTTGCCAGAGAGCCAGTCGATCGCCGCCACCATCAGCACCATCAGGATGATGATGAAGGCCACCTCATCCCAATGCCGCACGCGGATGCGCTCGGCGATCTGCAATCCGATGCCGCCCGCGCCCACCACGCCCAGGATGGTGGCCGAGCGCGTGTTGCTCTCAAAGAAATACAACGCATGGCCGAGCATCACCGGCGCCACCTGCGGCAGGATGCCGAAGCGCATCACCAGCGTGGGTGAGCCGCCGGCCGCGGCGATGCCCTCGGCCTGCTTCTTCTCGGCATTCTCGATCGCTTCGGCATAGAGCTTGGCCAGCACGGCGATATCGGCCGTCGCGATGGCGAGCACGCCGGCCAGCGGGCCCAGACCCACCGCGCGCACATAGGCCAGCGCCCAGATCAACTGATCCACGCCGCGAAAGCCATCAAACACCCGCCGCAGCGAGAAGCGGAACAGCGTGTTCGTCACCACATTATTGGCGCCCATAAAGCCCAGCGGCACCGCGATCAGCGCTGCGATGAAGGTGCCCAGGAAGGCCATGGCCACGCTCTCGGCCAGGCCGTGCAGGATCTCCACCCATTGCTCACCGGGTGAGGGCGGGATCATCAGCCGGGTGATGACCAGCAGCCCGTTCAGCCCGTTCCACATGCGCTGGGGCGAGACATCAAACCACCAGAGCGTGCCGATCAGCCAGGTGAGGAAAGCGACCCCGCCCAGCACGCGCAGCGCCCGGCCACGCGGCGTGGGGCCGAAGGCGCGCGGCATGCGCGCCTGCCAGGATGCGATTTCGACCGGCGTCATGCCACGGCCTCGATCGCGCGGCGGCGCAGGCGTTCGGAGGCAAGGTCAATCACCATGACCGAGAGGATCACCAGGAGGATGATCGCGCTGATCTCCTCGTAATAATTGAAGGAAATCACCTTATAAAGCTCCTCGCCGATGCCGCCCGCGCCGACGAAGCCGATGACGCTGGCAGAGCGGAGGTTGATCTCGAAACGCAGCATCGCGTAGCTCAGCAAATCCGGCAGGGCGGCGGGCAGCAGGGCGAAGCGGCAGGCTTCGAACCAACTGCCGCCGGAGGCGCGCACGCCATCCCAGGGGCGCATCTCCACATTCTCCATCGCGTCGGCGAACAGCTTGCCCAGCGCGCCCGCCGAATGCAGCGCGATGGCGAGGATGCCGGCCAGCGCGCCCACGCCGAAGGCCCAGACGAAGATCAGCGCGAAGACGATCTCGGGCACGGTGCGCGTGGCTTCCAGGAAGCGGCGCGAAAGCTGGTAGGCCCAGGCGGGGGCGCCGGTGTTCTTTGCTGCCGGGAAGGCCAGCAGCAGCGCCACCACGGCGCCAAGCAGCGTGGCCAAAGCCGCCATCTGCGCCGTCTCGAACAGCAGCAGCGCCCAGGCATCGAGGCGATAGAACCAGAAGGCCAGGCTGCCTTCCGTGTCCACGCCGGCAAACAGCTTCGCCCATTCCAGCGAGGGCGTGATGCGCGCGAAATACTCGCCGATGCGCGGCACGCCGGCGGCGAGCGAACTCGGGTAGAATTCGCTGATCCTGGCGGCGAGCAGCAGGCACGCCGCCAGGATGGTCAGGCCGATCACCGTCGTTGTGCGGCGTTGGCGGCGCAGCTCGCGGAAGGCGGCGTCCTGGCGGCCGACGCCGGCGCTCACGGCGTTCATGATCAGGAGCGCCGCCGGCGGGCCGCCGCTTCCTCGCGGCGCATTTCCACGAAGACTTCGTAATCGCTGTGGCGGACCTCGCGGAAGCCGGCGCCCGTACCTCGGGCGATCTGCTCGAAGATGGCCGGATGGGTCCGCGGCAGGGCGAGGTAGAAGCGGGTGATATCCTCGCGGAAGGCGGCGGGAAGGTCCGTGCGCATGGTGATCGGCCCGTTCTGGATGGGGCGCGACTGCCAGATGATCCGCACATCGGACATGCGAAGCATGCCCTTCTCGACCATGGCGCGGGTGTTGCCGCGGCTGAAGCCCTCATTGATGTCGCCCATGCCCGAGGCCCAGGTGACCGCTGCGTCGTATTGCCGGCTGAGCATGGCGATGACCGCCTGTTCATGCCCGCCGCCAAAGCCTGTCCGGCCAAAATGCTGCCCGGGTTCGACGCCGATGCCAGCGCGGCGCAATTCGAAGCGGGGAATGAGGTAGCCCGAGGCGGAGTTGGGATCGGCCCAGGCCAGGCTGCGGCCGCGCATCTGGTCGATATTCGTGATGCCGCTATCGGCACGGACCATCATGACGGAAACATAGCTGACCGAGCCATCCACCTGCTCGGTGGTGAGGATGGGTTCGACGCCGCCATTCGTATCAATCCAGGCGGCGGCGTAGATGGAGGGGCCAAGCCCGGCGAACTCGATCTGCCGGGCGGAGAGCGCCTGCATCACGCCGGCATAGTCGCTGGCCGGCATGAGGCGGACCGGCACGCGGAAGGTTTCCTCCAGCAGGCGGCGAAGGCCGTCGAACCGGCCCAGGCGATCCGCTTCGTTCTCGCCACCCATCAGGCCCACGCGAATCGCCGGCACCTGCTCGGCCCAGCTGCGGCGACCGGGTTCGGGCATGGCGTGCGTGCCATCGGCGGTCCGGCGCGGTCGCCACTCCTGCGCGGTGGCCATAGCCGGGAGGAGGGCGGCGGCACCGAGCATGGCGCGGCGGCCCAGGGAGGGAGTGATCATCGCGGATGGCCTTCGAAGATGCGGCCATGGCAGGGGCGGCATGACCAGGAAACCCTTGCTGCCAGTCCGCAAGGCGCGGACTGGCAGCTGGGGCATTAAGACCTTCTGCGGCGCTCGGCGGCTTCCTCGCGGCGCATATCCACCAGGAACTGGAACTGCGCGTGCGTCACCTCGCGATAGCCCGTGCCGCCGCCGCGCTCGATCTGCTGGTAGATCGTCGGGTGGGTCTTGGGCAGGGCCAGGTGGAAATTCACGATGTCGTCGCGGAAGGCGCGCGGCAGGTTGGTTCGCATGGTGAGCGGGCCGTTGATGATGGGCTCGCTCTGCCAGATGATGCGGAGGTCGCGCATGTTGAGCATGCCCTTATCCACCATGGCGCGCAGATTGCCGCGGGAGAAGCCCTCATTGATGTCGCCCTGGCCAGAGGCCCAGGTGGCGGCCGCGTCAAACTGGCGCTGCAACACCGCGACCACGGCCTGCTCATGCCCGCCGCCGAAGCCCGTGCGCGAGAAATACTGGCCGCTCTCCACGCCGATGCCCTGCCGGCGCAGCGCGAAGCGGGGCACCAGGTAGCCCGAGGTGGAATTGGCGTCCGCCCAGGCGAGGCTGCGGCCGCGCATCTGCTCCAAATTCGTGATGCCGCTATCGGCCCGCGTCACCATCACGGCGATATAGCTGATGGAGCCATCGCGCTCCTCGGCCACCAGCAACGGCTCCACGCCGCCATTGGTGTCAATCCAGGTGCCGGCATAGACGGAGGGGCCCATGCTCGAGAATTCGATCTGCCCGGCCGAGAAGGCCTGGAGCACGCCGGCATAGTCGCTGGCGGCGAACAGGCGCACGGGCACCTGGAAGGTTTCCTGCAGCAGATTTTGGTAGGCGCCGAAGCGGCCCATGCGGTCGGCCTCATTCTCACCACCCAGCAGGCCGATGCGGATTTGTGGCACCTGCGCGGCCCAGGCCTTGCGGCCGGCGCTGGGCATCGCGACATCGGCATCCAGCGTGCGGCGCATGCGCTGGCCGGCGGCGGCCTCGGGCGCCATGGTGGCGGGCGCGGCGCGCTGGGGCTGCGCGGCGGCCAGGCCCGGCAGCATGCCGGCACCGAGCGCCAGCGTGCCGAGATAGCGACGATTGATCATTTGGCTTCTCCTTGGGTGGGTCAGGCCAGCGCCGCTTGCGGCATCGCCGCGAAGGCAGGGCTGGCATTCACGGCGGCGGCGGCCTCGGCCTGGAATTCGGCCTCGGTGATGCCGTAGATCTGGGTGATGCGCGCGGCATTCAGCTCGGAAGGCGCGCCGTCGAACACGATGCGGCCCTGCTGCATGGCGATCACGCGGGTGCAGTATTCGCGCGCTGTATCCAGGTGGTGCAGGTTGACCATGACGGTGAGGCCATCGCGGCGATTCACCTCGGCCAGCGCATCCATCACGGTGCGGGCATTGCGCGGATCGAGGCTGGCGATCGGCTCGTCGGCCAGGATCAGGCGCGGCTGCTGCATCAGCGCCCGGCAAATGGCAACGCGCTGCTGCTGCCCGCCCGAAAGCGTATCGGCGCGCTGCAAGGCGGTGCCCAGCAGATCGAAGCGTTCCAGGGTGGCCAGCGCCATGGCGCGTTCGGCAGGGGAGAACTGGCAGAACAGCGAGCCCAGCCGCGCCACCAGGCCATGCCGGTGGTTCAGCCGGCCGATCAGCACGTTGGTGAGCACATCCAGGCGCTGCACCAGGTTGAATTGCTGGAAGATCATGGCGCAGCCGGTGCGCCAGTCCCGCAGGGCGCGGCCCTTGAGCGCCGTCACCTCCATGCCATCATGGAGGATGCGCCCCTCGGAGGGTTCGGCCAGGCGGTTGATCAGCCGCAGCAGGGTGGATTTGCCGGCGCCGGAACGGCCGATCACCCCCACCATCTGCCCAGCGGGAACCCGCAGGCTCACGCCATCCACGGCCTTCACAGGCCCAAATCGCCGTGTCAGACCTTCGATCTCAAGCATCGCCAAACCCCGTCTGCTGCTGCGGGGCTTAGTCGGTGTATGTTGCGAGCGAATGACGCTTGCGCAAAGCAAATATGACGCCCGCCTGAATCAAAAGAAAAAGAGGTTATCATGGCATCACGTCGCGCCCTGCTCGCCACGCCCGGCCTTCTGGCCCTGCCCGCATCCGCGCAGGAGGCCTTCCCCTCCCGTGCGCTCGCCATCGCATCCGGCTATGCGCCGGGCGGTGTCACCGACGTCACCAGCCGTGCCGTGGCCGAGCGCATGGCGCGCGAACTGGGCGTGCCGGTCGTCATCGAGAATCGCGTGGGGGCGGCCACCGCCGTGGCCAACACCCATGTCGCGCAGGCGCGGCCCGATGGCTACACGCTGCTGATGGGCACCTCGACGCTGGCGATCAACCCGGCGCTCCAGCCCAACCTGACCCCGCGCGAGCCGATGCGCGAACTGGTGCCCGTGGGCATGGTGTTCCGCACCGCCTTCGCCCTGCATGTGAACCCTGCGGTGCCGGCGCGCACAACGGAGGAATTCATCGCCTATTGCCGCGCCAATCCGGGCCGCGTGAATTTCGGCTCCAGCGGCACCGGCGCCGTGAACCACCTGGCGCAGGCGCTGCTGGTGGCGCGCACCGGCATTGACGTGGTGCATGTCCCCTTCCGCGGCGGAGCGCCCGCGTTGCTGGAACTGCGCGCCGGCCGTATCCAGGCGATGTTCCAGGCGCTGCTCGAAGCCTTGCCCACCATGCGGGAGGGCGCGACGCGCGGCCTGGCCATCTCGTCGCGCGAGCGCAATGCCCTGCTGCCCGACCTGCCGCCCGTGGCCGATGCCGTGCCGGGCTTCGAAGCGGTGTTCTGGCAGGCGCTGTTCGCCCCTGCCGGCACGCCCGCGCCCGTGCTCGCTCGCCTGGGCGCCGCTTTGCGCGCGGCCACGGAGGATGCGACACTGCGCGCGCGCATGGCGGAGCAGGGCGTGGATATCGTGACCGGGGATGCCGCTTCGGTGCGGGACCTGCTGGCCCGCGAAACCACCCTCTGGGGTGAGCTGATCCGCAGCGCCAATATCCGACCGGAGTGATGATGATGCGCCTTTCCCCGCTTGGCCTGCTTCTTCTGCTGGGCGCCTGTGGTTCCGTGAATACGGCACCTGGCGCCTCCGGCGTGCCGGACATGCCCTTCGGCCAGCCAGGCTTTGAGCGCGGGTTCCAATCCACCTCGGGCAATATCACGCTGGATCGCGAATTGACGCCCAATGACCCGCGCCGCTTCGACCTGCCGCCGAGCAACGCCCCGCGCAGCTTCGCGCCAGCCCCGCCCGGCGATCCCCGCCGCCTGGGCTGGTAGCGGGGCGGGCCAGCTTGCGTCAGGATGCTTCCGGAAGAAACCATCCGGGAGGATCACATGCTCGGCCTGATGCAGGAGCACCCGCTGCTCGTCTCCTCGATCCTGCGTCATGCGGCGCGGCATCACCAGGGGGCGAAGATTGTCTCGGTGGATGCCGAGGGCGGTGTGACCCGCTCCAACTGGCCGCAGGTCGATGCGCGGTCGAAGTGTCTGGCCCAGGCGCTGGCGCGGCTTGGCGTGCAACCCGGCGACCGGGTGGCGACGATGAGCTGGAACTCCGCCGCGCATCTGGAGGTGTATTACGCCGTCTCCGGCATGGGCGCCGTGCTGCATACGATCAATCCGCGCCTCTTTGCCGACCAGATCGCCTATATCCTGCAAGATGCGGGGGATGTGGTGGTCTTCGTGGACCCCGCCGTGCTGTCGGCGCTGCTGGCTGTGGCGGAACGCCTGCCGGCCTCGTTGCGCGCCGTGGTGCTGATGGGGCCTGCACGAAAACCTGACCTGCCGGTCCCCGTGCTGGAGCAGGACGCCCTGATCGCCGCCGAGGATGGCGATTACGCCTGGCCCCTGCTGGAGGAACGCGCGGCTTCCTCTCTCTGCTACACCTCGGGCACCACGGGCATGCCCAAGGGCGTGCTCTATTCGCATCGCTCGACGGTGCTGCACGCCATGTCGGCCATCCAGGCGGATGTCTTCGCGCTCTCCGCGCGGGATGTGGTGATGCCGGCGGTGCCGATGTTCCATGTGAATGCCTGGTCGCTGCCCTATGCCTCGGCCATGGCGGGTTCCTCGCTGGTGCTGCCCGGGCCGAAGCTGGACCCGGCCAGCCTGTTCAAGCTGTTCGAGGCGGAGCGCGTCACCTTCTCGGCCGGGGTGCCGACGATCTGGACCATGCTGCTGGCCTGGCTGCGGGCCGATGCTGCGCGGAAGTTCAGCGCGCCGCCGCGCCTGGTGGTAGGCGGCACGGCCCTGCCGGTGGCGATCACGGCGGGCTTCCTGCGGGAATATGACATCCCCATCCTGCATGCCTGGGGCATGACGGAATTGAGCCCGTTGGGCAGCCTGAACTCCCGCAAGGCGGAAAACGCCGATTGGGACGAGGAAAGCTGGCTCGCCTATAGCCGCAAGCAGGGCCGCCCGCCCTTTGGTGTGGATTTCCGCGTCCTGGATTCGGCAGGCCAGCCCATCGCGCGGGATGAGGCGGCCTTTGGCGAATTGGAGGTGCAGGGCCATTGGGTGGCCGCCAGCTACTTCAACCACCTCGACGACCCGGCCTTCAGCGCCGATGGCTGGTTCGCCACCGGCGATGTGGTGACGATGGATGCGCTCGGCACCATCGAGATCGTGGATCGCGCCAAGGATGTGATCAAATCCGGCGGCGAATGGATCAGTTCCATCACGCTGGAGAACCTGGCGCTCGCGCATCCGGATGTCGCGCTGGCGGCGGCCATCGGCGTGCATCATGCCAAATGGGATGAGCGCCCGCTGCTGCTGGTGGTGCGGAAGCCCGGCACCGACCCCACGCCCGAGAGCATTCTGGCCGTGCTGGAGGGCAAGGTGGCGAAATGGTGGATGCCCGACCGCGTGGAATTCGTGGAGAGCCTGCCCATGACGGCCACGGGCAAGCTGTGGAAGGCGGAGTTGAAGCGCCAGTTCAAGGATTACGCGCTGGAGGGGTGAGGCCCGCGTCTTTCCGGGCAATCTGACGCTTTTCTGCCCAGGCGGTGGCCTGCCGGGGGGCATAGACCATGATGCGTTCGCTTGCGCTCACTTTCATGGTCTCGCCACTGCTGAGAGCGGGATTCAACGTTTTCGGCGATTCCGCCTCAACGCATCCCGCTCTAGACCATGCTGCGTTCGCTTGCGCTCACTTTCATGGTCTCGCCACTGCTGAGAGCGGGATTCAACGTTTTCGGCGATTCCGCATCAACGCATCCCGCTCTATTCGGTGCCGAAGCAGCGATCCCCGGCATCGCCGAGGCCGGGCACGATGTAGCCATGCTCGTTCAGCCGCTCATCCAGCGCGGCCGCGAGAATCGCCACATCCGGATGCGCCGCCTGCAGCGCCGCCAAGCCCGCGGGGGCGGCCACCACGCAGGCGAAGCGCACGACCCTGGCGCCGGCCTGCTTCACACGATGGATGGCCTGCACGGCGGAGCCGCCCGTCGCCAGCATCGGGTCCAGAACCAGGGCGCCGCGGCGGGCGAGGTCCTTGGGCAGCCGCACGACATATTCGCTGGGGAGCAGCGTCTGCTCATCCCGCACGAGGCCGAGGTGACCGACCGGCGCATCGGGCAGCACCATCCGCGCGCCGTCGAGCAAGCCGAGGCCCGCGCGCAGAATCGCGACCAGGCAGGGCTCCATCTGCGCCAGCACCGGCGCTTCCGTCCGGCTGACCGGCGTCTCGATGGTGGCCGTGGTCTCGGGCAGGTCCCGCAGGGCCTCGCTCGCCAGGATGGCGCCGATTTCGGCGAGGACGCGGCGGAAGGTGGCGCTGTCGGTGTCGCGACGGCGCAGGCGCGTCACCTTGGCGCGCAGCAGGGCGTGGCGGGGGACGTGGAAATTGGCGCGGGTATTGTTCATGCGCGCGGGCTTAGCCGCCCGGCGCGCGGCTTTCAATCAGGGCTCAGCGCGGCGATGTCGGGCTCAGCACGTCCACCACATCGCGCGCTTGTTCGGTTCGGCCAAGGGCGCGGATATCCACCCGCGTCTCCTCCAGGCCACCCGCCACCAGCGCCGCCTTCACGGCCCGCGCGCGGGCCAGAGAGGTACGGCGATGGGTCGAGACATCCTCGCCCCGACTGGCCTCGCTATTGAGCAGGATGCGGCCGGTGGTGCTGGCGTGCAACGCTGCCCCCAGCCGGCCAAGCGCCGCGCGCTGCTCGGCGTCCAGCGCATCCTGGTCGGCCGCGAAGGTGATGCGCCAGGCACCTTGCGGCAATTCGGTGATGCCGCGCGCGAGGCGAATGGCCGGCATGGGGGGCAGGGCCGGGGGCAATGTCGCGGGCGCGCCCGGGGGTTGCGCGAGCGCCGGCCCCAGGGCTGGAGCCGGCAACAGCAAGGCAAGCAGGAGGCGCCGGCTCGCCATCAGCCGGGGACGTTGCGGCCCTTGGCGGCGGCGGCCATGCTCTCGGCCACGGCCTCGCGCAGCTTGCCGTGCAGGTGCTGGTTGCCCGCCACCACATGGCCCTCCGGATAGGGGTCCCCGCCATCGGGCGAGGTGACGATTCCACCAGCCTCACGCACGATGACGAGCCCGGCGGCGATGTCCCACTTGTTGATGCCCAGCTCCCAATAGCCGTCATACCGGCCCGCCGCCGTCCAGGCGAGATCAAGCGCCGCCGAGCCGAAGCGGCGGATGCCCGAGACCTGCGGCATCAGGCGCACCAGCGCATGGGCGAATTCCGCCTTGCGCGGCGTGGCGGCGAAGGGAATGCCGGTGGCAAACAGCGCCTCGCGCATGTCACGGCGGCCGGAGACGCGAAGGCGCTTGTCGTTCAGGAAAGCGCCCATGCCCTTCTCGGCCCAGAACAGCTCATCCACCACCGGGTTGTAGATGACGCCGGCCATGATCTCCGTCTTGTCCTCGGAGATGCGCTTCTCGATGCCGACGCTGATCGCCCAATGCGGGATGCCGTGCAGGAAGTTGGTGGTGCCATCCAGCGGGTCCACCACCCAGCGCCATTCCCAATCGGCATCGCCATGCGCGCCGCTTTCTTCCATCAGGAAGGCAAAGCCGGGGCGGGCCTTGGAGAGATCCTCACGCAGCGTCTGCTCTGCGCGCAGATCGGCCTGGCTGACGAAATCGCCGGGGCCTTTCATGGAAACCTGGAGCTGCTCCACCTCGCCGAAATCGCGCAGCAGGCGGCGGCCCGCCTTGCGGACGGCGGAGACGACGACATTCAGGGCAGGGGAGAGGCGAGGGGACGCGCCGGACATTGTGTTTCCTTTGAAGGCCAGGGGCGCTGCCCCTGTACCCCGGCAGGAACCTCAGGTTCCTGCACCTCCGATCAATAGGGCGATACAGGGGCAAAGCCCCTCTTAGTTGTTCTTCGCGCGCTCGACGTAGCTGGCGTCTTCCGTCCGCACCACGATGCGTTCGCCCGCGGTGATGAAGGGGGGCACCATCGTCTTCACGCCATTCACCAGCAGCGCCGGCTTATAGGAGGAGGAGGCGGTCTGCCCCTTCACCACCGGATCGGCCTCGGCGATTTCGAGGACCACGGTCTCGGGCAGGTCCATCGCCACCGGGTCGCCCTCGATGAGGCGGACATTGACCGTCATGTTTTCCTGCAGGAAGGCCAGACGGTCGCCCAGGATGGCCGAGGGGACCTGCGTCTGGTCATAGGTCTCGGGATCCATGAGGACCAGGTTGTCCCCGTCGGCGTAGGAATAGGTGAATTCCTTGTCCTCGGTCGTCAGGCGCTCGACGACGTCGGCGGTGCGCCAACGCTGGTCCTTCTTGGACCCCGTCTTGATGTTGCGCATGTCCACCTGGATGATCGCGTTGCCTTTGC
This sequence comes from uncultured Roseococcus sp., assembly GCA_947084995.1. Lineage (GTDB taxonomy): Bacteria > Pseudomonadota > Alphaproteobacteria > Acetobacterales > Acetobacteraceae > Roseococcus. The sequence goes on along the minus strand of CAMTUX010000027.1, from coordinate 33,720 downwards.
CCGGGATCATGATGTTCTGCTTCAGGATGGTGTAGCGCTGGCCTTCGAACTCGATGACCATGCCGGCACGCATCTGGTTGGCCTGCATCTTCGCCATGGGCGGTAACCTGCAATTTCTTTTGGGGTTGATCTCAGGCGGCAGGGCTTACACGCGCGGCCGCCGATGGGCAAGTTTGCGCCTCACCCCGGTTCGGTCTCGCCGCCCGCCTCCAGCCAATCCTTGAAGCCACCGAGGTTGCGGACATCCGTGTAGCCCATGGATTTCAGCGTCTGCCCCGCAAGTGCGGCGCGCCCGCCCGAGGCGCAATGGATGATTATGGTCTTGGCGCGGTCAAACGCCGCATCATGCGTCGGCGCCTCAGGGTCGGCGCGGAATTCCAGCAACCCGCGTGAGACGGCAAGCGCACCCTTGGCCTTGCCCGTGGTCTTCACTTCGGCCGCATCGCGCACGTCGAGGATCAGCACTTCGGGGCGGCCGGCGAGTGCCACGGCCTCGGCGCCGCTGATGCGCGGGACAGCGGCATTGGCGGCGGCCAGCATGGCTTGCACGGTGATGGTCATGGGTTGGTTCCTCCCGTTATGGAGGTGCAAGCCTAGGCCGGTTGGGGCGATGCGGCCAGCGGCACGGCAATGGGTGGTGTGGCGGGGTTGCGCGGCTTGCGGCGGGAGGCTAGGAGACGCCGCGCATGCTGTTGTAGCTCAGTGGTAGAGCACTCCCTTGGTAAGGGAGAGGTCGGGGGTTCAATCCCCCCCAACAGCACCACGCGTCCCCAGTGCCGCTGCAAAACCCGCAATGCCGCCAACCGCCCGGACAGGGCCGCCATGGGTACGCCCGCGCCCGGATGCGCACTGCCACTCGCCACATACAGCCCCGGCAGCTTCGTCTGCGTTCCTGGCCGCGCGAGGGTCGTGGACCAGCCATGCACCGCCAGGCCATAAAGCGCGCCGCCCGTGGCCGGGAACAGCGCGTCAAAGCCTGTTGACGTGGTGAGTATCTCGCATTCCGTGTCGCGCTCGATGCGAAGGCCGCTGCGTTCCAGCAGGGCGAAGGTGGCGGCCTCGGCCAGGACGGCGGCGGGCATGGGGCGATCATCGCCCCGCACCAGCGGCAAGCCTTCGGTTCGCGCATGCATGGCCCAGGTGACGGCCGAGAGCGAATGCCGGGCGCGTGCCACCGGGGCCACGGCACCTGAGACAGCCGCGCCGAAGCGGCCCGAGGCCAGCGCCGCCACATCGCCGTTGGAAATGAGGGTGGAGGCCTCGAATTCCTCGCCATCGGACAGCCGCACCCCGGCGGCGCGGCCGTTGCGGACCAGGATCTCGGCCCCATATCGGCCCCATATCGGCATTGTAGCGGAAACGGGCGCCCTTGCTGCCGGCAAGCGCCTCGGAGGCGCGGGCCACGCGGTGCATCCCGCCCTCGACCAGCCAGACGCCGTTCTGCTCCACATGACCAAGAGCGTCGCCGGCGCGAGGAAGGGCGAGGAGTCGAATTAGGTGGTGTAGCGGCCAAAAATCTGCTTGGGGTGCGGATCGTTGAAATGCTCGCCCAGCGCGTTCCACAGCGCGTTCCACAGCGTGGTGAAGGGCGAGGTGGCGAGCAGCCGCCCCATGCCGTCCAAGCCGGCGTGCCCCACCAGCGCCATGGGCGAGAGGGGCGCGAAGCGCGGATGAAGGGCACCTCCAGCGCCGCGAAGGTCTTCTTCGCGCGGGCGACGAAGGCGAGGTAGCCCCGCGCCTCGGCCGCTCCCGCCAAGGCGCCGATGGCATCGGCCGAGCGCTGGATGTCTGCGAAAAGGTCGAGCCGCCGCGGCCTGCCGTCCCAGGCATGCCGGGCCAGCACCTCGACCGGTTGCAACGTCAGGTGATTGGCCAGGCTGGTGCCGCAGGCGGCGAAGATTTCGTCGAACACCCAGCGCAGGGTGAAGACGGTGGGGCCGCCATCAATCCGGGCATCGCCGATGGCCAGATGGCGCATCTTCCCGCCCGGCACCGCCTGGCGTTCCAGCACGGTCACGTCACGCCCGCGAGCGGCCAGCATGGTGGCGGCGGTGAGGCCGGCAATGCCGGCCCCGATGATCGGGACGCGTCCGCTCACGCCCGGGGCGTCAGGCGAAGACGTCCGCCGGGGAGTCGACCAGCATCTCCTCTCCCAGGGCGCGGCCGAGGGATGCGGCATCACTGGCATCGCCCGTGATGCTGCGGCGCAGGACAAAGCTGCCATCCGCGCGCGCTATCAGGCCCGTGAGGCGCATTTGCCCATCGCCGATCAGCGTGGCATGGCTACCAATGGGCGTTCGGCAGGAGCCGTCCAGCGCGCCGAGGAAGGCCCGCTCGCACAGGCTGACGGGGCGGGAGAAGGGGTCGCATATGGCGGAGAGCAGCTCATGCAGTTCCTCGTCATCCGCCCGGACAGTGACGCCGATGATGCCCTGGCAGGCAGCGGGAACCATATCATCGGCGCTGATGATGACGCCCGCGTGATGTTCCAGATTCAGCCGCTTCAGCCCGGCCAGCGCAAGCAGGGAGGCATCGAACTCCCCCGTCGCGACGCGCGAGAGGCGGGTCTGCACATTGCCGCGGATCACCTCGCAGCGCAGGTCGGGTCGGGCATGCAGCAGCTGCGCCTGGCGGCGGACCGAGGCGGTGCCGATGAGTGCGCCCTTGGGCAGCGCCGCGAAGGGGTCGGTGCTGGCATGGTGGGGGGCGCTGGTGAAGCCGCGCTTGTCGCGAAAGGCGTTGCGGTGGCAGGCATCGCCCAGGACGATGGCATCGCGCGGATCCTCGCGGTGCAAGGTGCAGGCCAGGACCACGCCTGGCGGCAGCTCGGTTTCCAGGTCCTTCAGCGAATGGACCGCGAAATCCACGCGGCCATCCAGCAACGCTTCGTGAATTTCCTTGGTGAACAGGCCCTTGCCGCCGATCTCGGCGAGCCTGCGATCCTGCACGCGGTCCCCCGCGGTGCTGATCTCATGCTCCTCGAATGCTTCCACCTCGCGCAGCAACGGACAGACGGCGCGGATCAGCTCCAGGAAGTGCCGCGTCTGGTAGAGTGCCAGTGGCGAGCCGCGGGTGCCGACCTTCATCGGCAGGGTCGGGCCGTGATGGTGCTTGGCGCGCGCGCGGGCGTGGAGGGGGGGTGCGAGATCCATTATGCGCGCGCCAATCCAAGAAGGTGGGCCATGTCCTTGAAGAAGATCCTGACGTGGGCCAGCGGACCCTTCCAGACTAATTCCTTGTTCATGTAGGATTCCCACGTCAAGCGCTGAACATCCTTGTCCATGCAGATCTTCACAAAGCGCTCCCGCACCCAGTCATGGCGATACCAGAAAAACTGCATGATGCCGAGGATCATGAACACCTTGCCACGATCCTTCATAAAGCGCTTGCGGGCGCTTTGGAGGGCGGCGGGGTCATGGGTGGCCAGCGCCATCTGCACGGCTCCCACCGCCAACCTTCCACCCAGCATGGCGTAGTAGATCCCCTCGCCGTTGCGCCGGTAAGACGTGCGTATCAAACGGCAGGGAATCCAGTTATCGGAACCGAAATGCTGAAGTGAGAAACCGAGCCGCCTCTCCGCCGCAGAAGATCCGCCTCAGCCCAGCCTGGCAACGGGAGCCCCGCGTGTTGCAGCACATCCTCCCCGTCATCTTCGCGGTCTTCGTCTGGTGGTTCGGTACGGCGCTTGTCTTTTTGCTGGACCAATTGCCCCGACGCAGCTTCCGCTGGACGATGGCTGGGGCGAGTGCCGCGCTCGTGGGGGCGTTGTATGGCGCGGCGGCGCTGGCTGATGATGTCAGCGTGCCCGCCGCCTATATGGGCTTTGCCTGTGGAGTGCTGGTCTGGGCCTGGTTCTACTCGTCATGCTCTGGGATGCCCCTAACCAGACGGCGCTGCACACCTATCTGGTGCTCTGGAGCATGTGGCAGAGTGCGAAAATCAACATCTATCTCGGCGCCCGAAACCTGGGTGAGAGCAGGTTCCCGCCGCATCTGGCCCATCTGGCGAGCTGTTTTCGCCGGGGCACGATGAATGCGCTGTTCCCGCTTTCCGTCACGGGTGGCACCATCGCGGTGGTGGTGCTGGTGCAGCACGGGTTGGGGGTGGACGCTTTCGAGGCTGCGTCCTGCATGCTGATGGCCGCGCTGATGGCGCTCGCCGTGATCGAACACTGGTTCCTGATTCTGCCCTTGCCGCTCGATGGTCTCTGGACCTGGAGCCGGCCCGGGCAGCCACCCATCCATACGGCCCCATGCCCGCAGCATGTGGACACGGCACGGCTGCCGCTGCGGCCCTGAAGCAAAGAGGAAGAAGGCCAGAACAATGAATTACGACACACTGTTCCGCACGCAGCTCGAAGGCCTCCGCAAGGAGGGTCGCTACCGGGTCTTCGCCGACCTCGAACGCCAGGTCGGCGCCTTCCCGCGTGCCAAGCATCACAGCGCGAGCGGCGTTGCCGAAGTCACGGTCTGGTGCTCCAATGACTATCTGTGCATGGGCCAGAACGCCAAGGTCCTGACCGCGATGCATGAAGCGCTGGACCGCAGCGGCGCCGGTGCCGGCGGCACGCGCAACATCGGCGGCACCAACCACGAGCACGTCCTGCTTGAGCGCGAACTGGCCGACCTGCATGGCAAGGAAGCGGCGCTGCTGTTCAACTCCGGCTACATGTCCAACTGGGCCACGCTCTCCACGCTGGCTTCGCGCCTGCCGGGCTGCATCGTACTCTCCGATGAACTGAACCATGCCTCGATGATCGAGGGGATCCGCCACAGCCGCGCCCAGTGCATCGTCTGGAAGCACAATGACCTGGCCGACCTGCGCGAGAAGCTCGCCGCCATCCCGGCCGAGACGCCCAAGCTGATCGCTTTCGAAAGCGTGTATTCGATGGATGGGGATGTCGCCCCCATCGCCGCCATCTGCGATCTGGCCGATGAATTCGGCGCAATGACCTATCTGGATGAGGTGCATGCGGTGGGCCTCTACGGCGCGCGTGGTGGCGGCATTTCCGAGCGGGACCAGGTTCAGCATCGCCTGACGGTGATCGAGGGCACGCTTGCCAAGGCCTATGGCGTGATCGGCGGTTATATCGCCGGCTCGACCGACCTGGTGGATTTCGTGCGCAGCTTCGCATCGGGCTTCATCTTCTCGACCTCGCTGCCGCCGGCCATCGCCGCGGGCGCCGCCGCCAGCATCCGCCACCTCAAGGAAAGCGCCGTGGAGCGCGAGCGCATGCATGAGCGTGTGGCCCAGGTCCGCGCCCGGCTGGATGAGCTGCAAATCCCGCATCTCGACAATCCGAGCCACATCGTGCCGGTGATGGTCTATGACGCCGTCCTCTGCAAACAGATCAGCGATGTGCTGCTGGAGGAACACGGCATCTACGTCCAGCCCATCAACTTCCCCACCGTGCCGCGCGGCACGGAAAGGCTGCGCTTCACGCCTTCGCCCGCGCATACGGATGCCGATATTGATCACCTGATGTCAGCTCTCCAGCAGGTCTGGGCGTGCTTCCGGCCGCAGCGCACCACTTGAGCATGGATGGTTCGACTATCGGAACCAAACCGGCTGCCAGGCGTGCTTCCGGGAAGGCGCCGCGCAAGGTCGCGGCGTCGGCCCAGCCTCGCCTCGACTTCCCTTCACGGCCATTGTCGGCCAGGAGGAACTGCGCCTTCCGCTGAGCCTTTGCGCCGTTGATCCCGCTATCGGCGGCGTACTCGCGCTGGGCGATCGCGGCACGGGGAAGTCCACCGCCAGGCGCGAGATGCCGTTGCGCTGTAGGCTGCGATGCAGAGATGAACGTGTGAGTTGTGGGATGGTCGCCTGCAGGGCGTAGAGGCAGTCGTCCAGCGGCAGCAGGGTGTGACGCCCGAAGCCGCGCCGCCTCCGAGCGCGTGCCGCCGTCGTAGATCGCCGCCAGCGCCAGCAGACGACGGGCCTGGGCCGCGTCCGTGCTGCGCCGTGCCAGACGCCGCAACTCGGACGCACTGAAATCAGGTTGCAGGGCGATGGCGCGTGCCATGGTGAGCCTCCGATGCTCACCAGCTTGAATCACATCGCCACCGCGTCGGGGAATCCCCCTCGTGAGTCACGCGCATCGGGAGTTGGCATTATGCAGGATAGATCGAAGAGCATGGGTGTGCTATGGTTCCCATACCGTGGAGCGGACGCGGTGTGGCTGCCGCAGCGGGTGGCGTTCCGTCGGGATTCCGACCAAGGCAGGAGGATGCGGGCGATGGACGGGATCGGCAGCGTGCATTGGCGCAGCGAGCGGCCAAAGCCGCTCGGCGCCGCCGAGGCGCGGCAGAAGGAGTTCCTGTTCGGCGGCCTGCACTGGCGCTCCGAGCGCCTGATCGAGGCCGCCTTCGCCAGCGCCGGCTACCGGGCGCGCGCCCTGCCGACGGCGACGCGCCAGGACCTGCTGACCGGGCGCGAACTCGCCGATATCGGCCAGTGCTGCCCGACCTCCTTTACCACCGGCAACCTGGCGAATTTCCTCCGCCGGGAGGCCGCGGAGCACGGCGCCGCGGCGGTGCACGAGCGCTACGTCTTCGCCACCGCCGGCTCCTGCGGCGCCTGCCGCTTCGGCCAATACCACCAGAGCTACGAACTCGCGCTGCGCAACATCGGGCTCGACGGGTTCCGCATGATGCTGCTCGCGCAGGACCGGGTGGAGCAGGAGGCCGGGTCGGAGGACGCCTTCCGGCTCGACATGCCGCTGACTCTGGCCTGCCTCTGGGCGGTGCTGTGTGGCGACCTGATCCAGGCGATGGAGTACCGCACCCGCCCCTACGAGGTGGAGCCCGGCGCGGCCGAGCGCGCGACGCGAGAGAGCATGGAGATCCTCGTCGAGGCCTTCACCAACCGCCCGAAGGTCGGGCGGAAATGGGGCAGCCTGGCATGGTACCTCGTCACGCCGCATTTCGTGAGGGCACTGCGCCGTGCGCGCGCGCGCTTCGACGCGGTGGAGGTGGACCGGCTGCGGCCGAAGCCGCTCGTCAAGATCACCGGCGAGTTCTACCTGCAATCGGTCGAGGGCGATCCGAACTACAACATCCACCGCTGGCTGGAGGCCGAGGGTGCGGAGGTCCAGCCGGCCGCGACCGCGGTCTGGTTCGAATACCTGATCCGCTTCGCGGTGCAGGAGGCCGAGGACCGGCGCGGGAGCCTCAGCCACGCCGGGGCGCGCATCGCCGCCGGGCGCTGGCTGCTGCGGCTGCTGCGCTTCACCCATGACCGGCTGCGCGGCGCCCTCAACGACGTGCCGCACCTGCTGCCCACGCAGGCGGAACTGCGCCGGCTGGCCGCGCCCTATTTCCACCACCGCATGTCGGGCGGGGAGGGCGACATGCTGATCGGCAAGGCGATCTGGGCGCACACGCACAAGCACGCGCACATGATCTGCGAGCTCTCGCCCTATGCCTGCATGCCGAACACCATGAGCATCGGCGCCATGGCGCGCGTGCTGGGCGACCACCCCGACCTGCTCTACGCGCCGATCGAGGTGAAGGGGGATGCCGAGGTGCACGCGCTGTCGCGCTGCCAGATGATCCTGACCGAGGCGAAGAAGCGCGCGGCGGAGGAGTTCGAGCGGGCGCTGGCCAGCGCAGGGCTGACGCTCGATGAGGCGCGCGCGCGCGCCGCTTCCGACCCGCGCACCCGCCGCGCCACCTGGGCGGTGCCGCATCTCGGCGCCGCGGGCACCGCGGCGAACCTGGTGCTGCATCTCGGCGGGAGGAAGGCGGCATGAGGACGATCGGGCTCGATGTCGGCTCCACCACGGTCAAGGCCGTCGCGCGCGAGGGCGAGACGGTGCTGTGGCGCGACTACCAGCGCCACAACACCCGCCAGGCGGAGACGGTGCTCGACTTCCTCGCGCGGATGGAGGCCGAGGCCGGACTCGAGCCCGGGCGCGACCGCGTCTTTCTTACCGGCTCGGGCGCCGGGCTGATCGGACCGCTGCTGGGCGGGCGGATGGTGCAGGAGGTGGTGGCGGTCGCCGCCGCGGTGGAGAAGCTGCACCCGGCCGTGCGCTTCGTCTCCGAGATCGGCGGCGAGGACATGAAGACGATCTTCTTCACCGCCGGGGAGGCCGGGCGGGGCAAGCAGATCTACATGCAGGCCGCCTGCTCGGGCGGCACCGGCACCTTCATCGAGAAGACCGCGCGCAAGCTCGGCATCGGCTCCGAGGCGCTGTCGCAGATGCGCTACGCCGGGCGCTCGCTGCACAAGATCAGCTCGAAATGCGGCATCTTCGCCGAGACCGACGCCAACAGCCTGCTGAAAAGCGGCGTGCCGGAGGAGGAGATCGTCGCCTCGCTATTCGAAGCGGTGGTCTACCAGAACCTCGCGACCCTGACCAAGGGCAACACCCCCTATTCCGAAGTGCTGCTGCTCGGCGGGCCGAACTGCTTCTTCCAGGGCCTGCAGGAGGCCTGGCGCTACCACCTCGGCAAGCTCTGGGCCGAGCGCGGCGTCGCCCTGCCCAAGGGCGCCACGCCCGAGACGGTGGTCCGGGTGCCCGAGGACGCGCTCTATTACGGCGCGCTGGGCTGCGTGGAGCTGGCCGCGGCCGAGCCCGCCGGGGTCGGGCTCTATGCCGGGCGGGAGCGGCTCGCATGGTGGGTCGCCGAAGGCCAGCACGAGGCGAAGGCCAAGGAGGGCGGCGCAGCGCTGGTGCGCGACCCGGCTGAACTGGAGGCCTTCCGCGCGCGCTACGCCCCGCCGCCGCGCCGGCGTGCCGCACCCGTTGCGCACTCCGGTCCGGTGATCCTCGGCTGCGACTTCGGCAGCACCACCGCCAAGGCCGTCGTGCTCTCGCCCCGGGGGGGGGAGATGCTGCACACCGCCTACGCGGCCTCCCGCGGGAACCCGATCGAGGACGCCAAGGCGCTGCTGCGGGACGTGCGCGCCGCGGGCTTCGGGGAGGTCGGCGCGCTCGCGCTCACCGGCTACGGCAAGGACCTGCTGGGCGGCATCCTCGGCGCCGATGCCGCGGTGGTCGAGACGGTCGCCCATGCGCGCGCGGCGACCGAGTTCTTCCCCGACGCCGACGTGATCTGCGACGTCGGCGGCACCGACGTGAAGATCATGCTGCTGCGCCAGGGCACGGTCGCCGATTTCCGGCTGAACTCGCAATGCTCCTCGGGCAACGGCGCCTTCCTCCAGGGCGTGGCCGAGCGTTACGGCATTCCGCTCGACGAATACGCCGACCGCGCCTTCGGCGCGCGCGCCATGCCGACCCTCGCGATGGGCTGCGGCGTTTTCCTCCAGTCCGACATCGTGAACCAGCAGCGCAAGGGCTGGACAGCCGACGAGATCATGGCCGCGCTCGCTTCGGTGCTGCCGCTGAACGTCTGGGTCTATGCCGGACAGCTCAACAACCTGCGCGCGGCGGGGCGGAAATTCGTGCTGCAGGGCGGGGCGCACCGCAACCTCGCCGTGGTCAAGGCGCAGGTGGACTTCATCACCTCGCGCGTGCCCGAGGCCGAGATCCACATCCATCCCCATGCCGGCGAGGCCGGCGCGCTGGGTGCCGCGCTGATCGCGCGCGACGGCTGGACCGCCGGCACCGTGAGCAGCTTCCGCGGCTTCGACGCGGTGGAGGCGCTCGCCTACCGTGCCACCACGACCGAGGAGACGGTGTGCCGCTGGTGCACGGTGAACTGCAAGCGCAGCTTCATCGATGTGCAGTTGGAGGGCGCGGCCGGACGGCCCTGGAGCAGCGTGCCGCTGGAGCCGGGCTGGGAGCGCGTGATCGCGGGCAATTCCTGCCCCAAGGGCCTGATCGAGGACGCCAAGGAAGTGCGCCTGGTGAAGCAGAAGATGGAGGAGAGCCAGAATGTCTCGCCGAACCTGGGCGCTGTGGTCCGCGAGCACGCGTTCCGCGCCGGCACCCTCGCCGGATGATCTCGCCGCGCGGGCCACGCTCCGGATTGGCATCCCGCGCATCCTGAACGTCTGGTCCACGCACCGCTTCTGGCTCGCCTTCTTCGAGGCGGTCGGCGTGCCGGAGCGGCGCGTCGTCTTCTCGGGCGACACCTCCGAGGAGCAGTACCGCGAATACGGCAGCGGCCGCGGCACGGTGGACTGCTGCTGGCCGGTGAAGTGCGCTTCCGCCCATTACGGGGAGCTGATGGCAGCGGGCCGGCGCAAGCCCGACGTGCTGTTCTCGCCGATGATCTACTCGCTGCCCTCGGTGCTGGGCGGGGCGGTGGTGGATTCGCTCACCTGCCCGCGCGTGATGGCCGGGCCCGAGATGGTGCGCTCGGGCTTCATGCGCGAGAAGGATCTCTTTGCCGAGGCCGGGATCCGCCACGTCGCGCCCTTCGTCACGCTGGCCGAGCCGGCGCTGGTGCCGGGGCAGCTCTTCAAGGCGCTGGACGGCGTGCTGCCCGGCCTCACCGCCGCCGAGACCGCGGCCGCCGTGCAGGCGGGATTCGCCGCGCTGGAGCGGTTCAACGACGGGCTGCGCGCGCGCTCGCGCGAGGTGCTGACGCGCTGCGCCGCCGAGGACCGGCCCTGCATCCTGGTGCTGGCGCGGCCCTATCACCTCGATCCGGGCATCGGTCACGAGATCGAGAGCGACCTCCAGGCCCGCGGCTACCCGATCCTGTGGGCGCAGCACCTGCCGACCGATGCCGCCCTGCTTGACTGGCTGTTCGGCGCCGAGCAGCGCGCCGGGCTGATCCGCTCGCCCTTCGACATCGCCGATGTCTGGCCCTCCTCCTACAGCGCCAACACCAACGAGATCCTCTGGGGCGCCAAATTCGCCGCGCGCATGCCCTGGATCTCCTGCGCCATCCGGCTGACCAGCTACGAATGCGGCATGGACCAGCCGACCTTCACGCCGGTGCAGAACATCATCGAGCATTCGGGCACGCTGTTCTTCTCCTTCCAGGAACTCGACTCGACGAAGCCTGCGGGCTCGGTGCGGATCCGCGTCGAGACCATCGCGCACTACCTGGAGCGCGCCTCGGCCGGCATCATCGCGGCCAAGCGGGCGCGCTTGCCGGCGACATGCCCGCTGGCCGGCGCCCGCGACCCCGCCTGACTCAGCCTGTGTCCCCCCATCTGCTTCGAGCGTGGCGCGTCGGCGGCGGCGGTCTCGAGGACGCTTCGCGCCGGCCTTGCCGGGCGCCTTTGGCGATCCTTGGCCGCCTCGCCATGGACGGCAAGGCCAAGCATCCGCCGCACGATCTGTCCGGCGCGCAGGGAGGCGCCTGCCGACTGCGCAAGGGCGTCGCACGCGGTCACGAACCGCGCCTGGTGGCCCTCGCGCGCGCCCTGCCTCGGCGGATCCGCGTGCCGGCCCGGCCGGCATCACGCGGAGCGGCGCTCGCCGACCCGTTTCCCTTGCGCCATCATGAGCAGGCACAGCCCCAGACCCACCCCCGCCTGAACGCCTGCGACCACGAAGGCCGGCGCATGGCTGCCGGTGGCATCGAAGACCCAGGCGCCGAGGATCGGCGTAAGCGCGCCCGCGCCGAATGCGGTGAAGACGAGCCCGTAATTGGCACCCAGATGCGTCACCCCGAAATTGTCCGAGGTCAGCACCGGAAACAGCCCGAGCGTGACGGCGAAGCCCCAGCCCATAATGGCGGCGGCGGCAAACAGCGGCATGATCGACACGGCGGTGATTGGAAACGTCAGCAGCACCAGGGTCTGGACGGCATAGGTGGCCACCATCACCGGCAGCACCCCGAAGCGATCCGCCAGGGCCCCCCCGAGCGGCCGGCCGAAGCCGTTGAAGGCCGCGAAGACCGAGATCGCCAGCGCCGCCTCCGCCGTCGTCAGTCCGATCGAGCGGCCATAGGCGGGCAGCAGCGCGATGGCCATCAGCCCGCCCGAGCTCAGCGCGCCGAAGGCCAGCCAGATCATCCAGAACCGGGGCTTGCGCCAGACCTCGCCCGGCCTGTGGTCGCGCCCCTCCGCCGCCGCCCTGCCGGCGTCCGGCGGCGGCGTCCATCCCGGGGGCGACCAGCCGGCGGGGGGATTGCCGATCATCCTGGACGCCAGCAGCGACACGACGAAGGTCAGGCCGCCGACGATCAGGAAGGTTCCCTCGATGCCGTGGATCACCAGCAGATACTCGGACTTGATCGGCGAGACGATCAGCGCCGCCAGGCCGAACCCCATCACCGCGGTCGAGACGGCGAGCGCCGGCCTGTCGGGATACCATTTTCGCGCCGGCGGCGCGACGCAGGCATAGGTCAGCGCGCAGGCGGTGCCGCCGACCACCCCGTAGGATAAGACCAGCCACCAGGCATGGGGAACGAAGCCGACCATCGCCGCCAGGGCGTAGGCCACGAGGAACAGCGCCGCACCGGCCGCCGAGGTGGCCCGCGGGCCCCAACGGTCCTGCAGCCTGCCGGCGGGCAGCATGACCAGCGCGCAGACCACCATGAACACCGAGAACGGGAGCGTGGCTTCCTGCTTGCTCCAGCCGAAGCGGTCCATCATCGGCAGCACGAGGACGCCCCAGGCGTAGGAGAACCCGCCCATCAGCGACAGCAGGAAGCCGGCCAGGATGATCCGCCGTCGCGCCGCCGTCATGGCCGTCCCTCGCTTCGCCGTTCGACCGTGTTGCCTCGGCGACGGCGTCACGCCCATTCCGTGGCGAAATAGGCGGCGATGCCATCGAGTGTCAACAGGCGTGGATACTCCGCTTCGGCGTCTGCGAGGAGAGGCGATGGTCTCTAGGCAGATGATGGGCCGCGTTGCTCGACTGGAACGCCAGGCCGGACAAGGCCGGGCCGGCGCCGTGAGGTGGTTGCACATGGAGGGCTACAGGCTCTCGGATGCAGAGATTGCTCGGCGGGTCGCGGCCTGGCGGGACAAGACGGGGTGGAGGGGCAAGGTCGCGGTGACGCTGGCGCCCGACCCGGCACCGGACGCCAACGGCTGGCTGTTGCGCTGGGGGCCGGCTGCCGGCGAGGGCTAGGGTTCGCGCCAGCGTCCGCCAAGCAGGCAATCGGCCGCTGCGTCTATCAGCGCATCTGCGTCCCACGGTTCAACGGGGAGGTCGGCCTTTCGCTGCGCTATGCCGTTATCCCGCTTCGTCCGCGTGCGGACCAACATCGCCCGAAGGGGCGCCGTCACGGCATTTTCGTCGGTTGCGTCGGGAATGGCGAACACATCGCGGAGATGGGCGGCGAGGCCGCCGCCCGTGTTCCATCCCGGAATTATCGCAACGGCCGGATCACGGCCGAGGAATATCCACGCCATCTGGCGAAGGTCGCGCTCTGTGCGGAGTAGGGCTGCGGCTTTCGTGATCCGGCCCGCGAGAAAGTCGTCATTCGCGGAGTCGTCGGTTGCCAGCACTTCGAAAACCAACTCTTGCACATACCGCCGCTTGCCCGTGTGACGCTGCGGCCCGTCCTTCGGCTTTATGGCCGCAATCGCCTGCAAGGCGGGAGGGAGGGGCTTCTTCCGGGGCATGGGCATGATGCCAGGGTAGCACGGCCGGCAAGGTCCGCGCCTGCCGCTTGGCGGGTCCGTGGGGGGGGCGCAAAGGCCGGGTCAGGGGCAAGCACGGCACGAAGCCCATCCGGCTTCTGGAACCCAGGCACGTCCGCGGCTTCGTCGCCGAGAAGGCGGAGACGCCCGCAGCCGCGAACCACGTGCTTCGCATCATGCGGCTGATCATGCGGTTTGCGGTCCAGGAGGGCTGGCGGCAGGACGACCCGACGAGGGACGTGCGGCGGCTGAAGGAGAAGGGCGACGGCATCCCCACGTGGTCGGAGGAGGACATCGCCGCGTTCGAGGCGAAGTGGCCGGTGGGGACGCGGGAGCGGCTGGCGCTGGCGCTGCTGCTCTACACGGGGCAGCGTCGGAGCGACGTGGTCCGGATGGGCCGGCAGCACCTGCGTGGCGACGCGATCGAGGTCAGGCAGGTGAAGACCGGGGCGCGGCTGGTGATCCCGATCCACCCGGCTCTGCGGGCGGCGCTGTCGGCGGTGCGCGAGGACCAGCTGACCTTCCTGCTGACCGGGCACGGCAAGGCGTTCACGCCGGCCGGGTTCGCGCAGCGGTTCAAGGAGTGGTCGGCGGAGGCTGGCGTGCCGGCCGGGCGGTCGCCGCATGGGCTGCGGAAGGCGGCGGCGCGGCGGCTGGCCGAGGCGGGGTGCAGCGCGCACCAGATCGCGGCGGTGACGGGGCACAAGACCCTGGCGGAGGTTCAGCGGTATACGATCGCGGTCGAGCAGGAGGGGCTGGCGAAGGCGGCCATGGCGCGGATCGGGGGCGGAGCGTGAACGGCTTTGGCAAACGGATTTCCCGGCATTGGCAAACCGGCCGCTAAGTATTTGAAAAGACAAAGCGTGAATTGATGGGTGGTGTCCCCGGCGGGATTCGAACCCACGGCCCCCAGATTAGGAATCTGGTGCTCTATCCTGCTGAGCTACGGAGACGCGAGTCGAGTTTAGCACGTCCCCCGTCGTCACCGGAAGCGCTCCACCCCGGCGGTCTGCCCAGCTTCCTCGCGCTGGGCATATTCCGACATGCCGCGCTCGATCCCCTGGCCGATCCATTCGGGCGAGAGCGGCAGCGGTTTGCCGGCGGCGTCGCCCACACACCCTGCCATGCGGTGACGGCGTGGCGGGCGAGCGCGAGAAGCAGCGCGCCGCCTTCATTGCGCCGCTCGATGCCGCATGGGAGGGAGCCGAACGCGACGGTTACATCGAGCTTGAGGACGTGATGGCCGCGATTGATGCCGATGAGGGCGAAGATGCGCGCGCCGATGAGGCGGCCCGCCGGACCGCGACCTGAGGCCTCCGGCCACATTCACCCCAGCAGCGCTCCGGGAGTTCCGTGAATCGCGCCGGTGGTTGCGACAGCAGAATCCTGATGCAGCGATCCGGTTCCGGGATGCTGTAGGGACCGCATCCCGGCTGCTGGGCGATCAGCCGCTGGTGGGACCGGAACGACCTGAACTGGCGCCGCCACCCATTCGGATTTTGGTGGTGCGCGGCTTTCCCTACATCCTGGCCCAAGCCGCAGATCGTTACCGCCGCCACGCGCGAGCGGGTCCGTGCAGCGGCCTTGCGCCTGGGTGGCCCGGCCGCGCTGCGGGAAGCGGGCGGGCGCAGCGGTTGCTCTGCCTTGCCCTCCCTCGCCGAGCCGGCGACAGCCATCATTTGCGGCATTGACCATCTGGCCGTGGGCTGTCTCATGGAAGCCCCATCGCGCGGATTGCAGGTGCCCGCCGACATCACTGCCGTCGAAATCGACATTTGGACATGGCGGCGCACCTGTCGCCGGCACTCACGACCGTACATGTCCCATCGGCAGCGAGGCAGCGCGGCTTGTCCCCGCGCGGCGCGCCGGGGCGGCAGGTGACGGAATTGCCGATCGAGCCGGTTGTGCGGCAGTCATCCGGCCCGGCGTGAGCGGCGGCGATTTCACGCCAGCCTGTTCTTCACGAAGCGTCCGCCCTGCATGATGACTGGCAGATGCGCGCCTTGCTCGGTCAGCAGGGCCAGATCGGCCAGGGGGTCGCCTTCCACCACGATGAGGTCGGCCAGCGCGCCGGGCGCCACCACGCCAAGCCGCCCTTCCTGCCGCAGCAGCTTCGCCGCATGGCTGGTGGCGCTGCGGAGGATTTCGGCGGCCGGCAGCACCTCGCGCCGGATCAGGAATTCCTCCGATTGGCGGCGATGCATGGGGCCGAGCAGGTCGGTCCCGAAGGCCATCATCAGCCCGGCCTTGTGCATGCGTTCCAGCGATACCAACCCGGCCAGGCGCACATCATCAATCTTCGCGACACTCTCGGGGCCGAGGCCGAGGGATTCACCCTCCTCCTTCAGCGCCTGGTAGGTGACGAGGGTGGGGCAGGCGATGGCGCCCGCTGCCGCGGCCTCGCGCGCCGTCGCTTCGGTGATCAGGTTGCAATGCTCCAGGCTCAGCACTCCCGCCCGCACGGCACGCGCGATGGCGGCGTCGGTGTAGAGATGGGCGGCCACATAGGTCTGTGCCATCCCGGCCTCCTCCACCGCCGCGCGCAACTCGCTCTCGGAGAAGCCGAAAAAGGCGATGGGATCGGAGGGGGAGGCCACACCGCCATTTGCCATCAGCTTGATGTAGTCGGCGCCGCCGCGGATTTCCTCGCGGGCCGCGCGGCGCACCTCATCCACGCCATCCACCAGCCGGCCCAGCGAGCCGAGCCGCGCCTCGAAGAAGCCAAAGCCGCGGGTATCCGCCCGCGTGCGGAAATCGCAATGCCCGCCCGTCTGCGAAAGCGCCTTGCCGCACATGTTGAGCCGAGAGCCCTCGATCAGCCCTTCCTCCCAAGCCATGCGAAGGCCGAGGGTGGCGCCGCCCAGGTCCCGCACGGTGGTGAAGCCGCGCATCAGCATCTCGCGCATCAGCTTGCCCGCGCGCATCGCCACCACCGCATCGGGCAGCATCGCATTGGCCGCGATATTGGTGAGCGAGGCAACGACATGGACATGCGCGTCAATCAGTCCGGGCATCAGCGTCCGCCCGCCCAGATCCAGCCGCGTGGCGGTGCTGGCGATCGGGCGGTCCGACACCTCGCGGATCGTCTCGCCCTCGACCAGGACGGAGACGCCCGCGCGGGATTCCTCCGCGAAGCCATCCCAAAGACGCGCATTTTCGAACAGAATCATCGGTGGCCCTCCATTCCGCCACTCAAGACGCTCTCGCACGGCCTGTGAAGACGGGCGGCTGGACATCGGCGCCCGGCCCCAGCATCTTGCGGAACTGTCATTTTTCCGGAGACCCCCCATGCGCAAGCCATCCTGGCGCGCCGCCCTGCTGGGCAGCCTGCTCGCCTTCACCGCATTGCCCGCGGCAGCCACGACCTTCACCTGGGCCACGGCCAACGACATCCTGGGCCTTGACCCCCATGCCAACAACCATGGCGTCACCAACGCCATGAAGGGCAACATGTATGAGCCGCTGGTGCGGCGCGAGGCCGATGGCTCGCTGCGCCCGGCGCTCGCCGAGCGCTGGGAGACGCCCAGCCCGACGACCTGGCGCTTCCACCTCGTGCGCGGCGTGCGCTTCCATGGCGGCCAGCCCTTCACCGCCGCGGATGTTGTGCACAGCCTGGAGCGCGTGCGGCAGAACGACATGGCCTATACGGTGGCTTCCATCACCGCTGCGCGGGTGATTGACGACCATACGGTGGAATTCGACACGCGCGGGCCAAACCCGATCCTGCTCCAGGATCTCACGCTGTTCTTCATCACCAACCGCGCCTGGATCGAGGCGAACAACGCCTTCGCCGTGGCGCGGGCGGGGCAGGCGGGTTCCACCAACAGCTTCGTCCAGCTCAACGCCAATGGCACCGGCCCCTTCCGCCTGGTCGAGCGCCTGGCCGATGAGCGCACCGTGCTGGTCCCCAATCCCGATTACCGCGAGCGGCTGGACCACGGCATCACCCGCGCCGTCTTCCGTCCCGTGGCAAGTGCGCCAACCCGCGTGGCGGCGCTGCTGAGCCGCGAGCTGGACCTGATGTACCATGTGCCCTTGCAGGACATTCCGCGTGTGCAGGGCACCCAGGGTATCCGCCTGATCCAGGGCCCCACGGCGCGCACCATCTACCTCGCCATGGACACCTCGCGCCCGGAAAGCCTGGAGGCGCCAGGCACGCCGAACCACATGCGTGACGTGCGCGTGCGCCGCGCCATGTACCAGGCGATTGATATGGAGACCATCCGCCGCGTCGTGCTCCGCAACTCCACCACGGCCTCGGGCCTGCCCATCGCGCCCGCCGTCGGCGGCTTCGATGCGGCGGCCAATGAGCGCTTCCCCTTCGATGTGGAGGCCTCCCGCCGGCTGCTGTCCGAGGCGGGCGCGACGGGCTTCCGCGTGGCCCTGGGCTGCCCCAACAACCGATACGTGAATGACGAGGCGATCTGCCAATCCATCGTCGCCATGCTGCAACGCGCCGGCATCCAGGCGCGGTTGGATTCGATGCCCTTCAGCCGCTTCCTGCAGCGCGGCGCCAACAGGGAATTCCAGTTCTGGCTGCTGGGGTGGACGCCGGGCAATTTCGACATCACCAACCCGGGCCGCGAATTGCTGGGCGAGGGCAGCTTCAACTGGGGCGGCTTCCAGGATGCCGAGATGGCGCGTCTGCTGGGCGAGATCGCCGTGGAGGCAAACCAGCCCCGCCGCCAGGAACTGGCCCGCGCCTATTGGGCCCGCTTCCGCGAACTCGTGCCGATGATCCCGCTCCACCAGGAGCCGCAGATCTTCGGTGTGCGTGAGACGGTGGCCGATTTCCAGATGCGCGTGTCCGAGGACCTGGAACTGCGCGGTGTGCGTATGCGGCGCTGAAATCGGCAGGCGGGGGGGGCTTCGGCCCCCCCCCGGCCCCCTCGAACCCTTCCCCTCTGGGGGCCTGCTTCAGCCAGGGCGGATGTCGCTTTCCCGCACCACCTGGCTCCATTTCTCTCAATCCGCGATGAAGCTGCTGCCTGAAATCCGCTCGGTCAGCTTGGCGGCCAGCAGCCGGGCCATGATGTCATTGGCCCCACCCGCCGCGAAGCCAAGGACGAAGCGCACCGGGCGCGCGGGCCAGGTTTGCGCGATCGCACCACCGAGCGCGATTTCACGCGCGGCGAGCACCGCCGCGCGTCGCCCGATGACGGTATCTCATGCCTCATCCTCACCGCTTGGGCGCGGATTCTTCCATGTGGGGCCGCGGCTTGTCCATCGCGGGCGATGGCTTCAATCCTGGTCGAATTGCAGGGCCGCCAGCCGCGCGTAAAGCCCGCCCTCTGCCACCAGCTCGTCATGCGTGCCGATGGCGGTGATGCGGCCTGCCTCCATCACCACGATGCGATCCGCGCGCCGTACCGTTGCCAGCCGGTGCGCCACCACCAGCGTGGTGCGCCCCTGGGCGAGCCGGGCCAGGGCCTGCTGCACCGCCTGCTCGGATTCCGCATCCAGGGCGCTGGTCGCCTCGTCCAGCAGCAGGATGGGCGGGTCGCGCAGGATGGCGCGGGCGATGGCGATGCGCTGCCGCTGCCCGCCCGAAAGCATCACGCCCCGCGCCCCGAGAGAGCTGGCATAACCCTGCGGCAGGGCCATCACGAAATCATGCGCGGCGGCGGCGCGGGCGGCGGCCTCCACCTCGGCATCGCTCGCATCGGGGTGGCCGTAACGGATATTCTCGGCCGCACTCATGCTGAAGATCACCGGGTCCTGCGGGACCAGGGCGAGGCGGCCGCGCAGGGCGGTGGGGTCCAACTCGCGCAGGTCCACGCCATCCAGCGTGATGCGGCCCGCCGCCGGGTCATAGAAGCGCAGCAGCAATTGCAGCACGCTGGTCTTCCCGGCGCCCGAAGGCCCGACGAGCGCGACCGTCTCGCCCGGCTCGACGGCCAGCGAGAAGCCATCCAGCGCGGCCGCATCGGGGCGCGTGGGGTAGCGGAAGGTGACGCCTTCGAAGGCGAAGCGGCCTTGCGGCGGCTCGGGCAGGGGGGAGGGGTTGGCGGGGGCGGCGATGTCGGGGCGGGTTTGCGTCACCTCCACCAGCCGGTCCGCCGCTGCTGCCGCGCGCTGGATTTCGCCCCATAATTCGCTGATGGTTGCGCCGCTGCTGGCTAGCAGTACAGCGTAGAACACGAAGGCGGAAAGCTGGCCGCCCGTCATGCGCCCCGCGATCACATCCTGCCCGCCCACCCAGAGGCTGAAGGTGATGGCGCCGAAACACAGCAGGATCACGATCAGGATCAGGAAAGCCCGGCTGCCGATGCGGCGCAGCGCTGCGGCCACCGACGCCTCGACCTCCAGCGCGAAACGCTTGCGGTCGGAAGGTTCATGCGTGAAGGCCTGGACGATGCGCAGGCCGTTCAGCGTCTCCTCCGCCGTGGCCGCCAGGTCCGCCACGCGCTCCTGTGCCGCCTTGGAGAGCTTGCGTTCGCGTCGGCCAAACAGCACGAGAGGCACCACCACCAGCGGCACCACCACCACCACGATGCCGGCAAGCTTGGGGCTGGTCATGATGAGCAGGCCAAGCGCGCCCGTCGCGGTCAGCGCCGTCCGCAACCCCATGGAAATGGCCGAGCCGATCAGGGATTGCAGCAGCGCGATATCCGCCGTCATCCGGCTCAATATGTCGCCCGTGCGCGCCGTCTCGAAATAGGCGGGGGAGAGGGTGATGACATGGTCGAACACCGCCCGCCGGAGGTCGGCCGCCACACGCTCGCCCAGCCACGAGACGAGGTAGAAGCGCGTGGCCGTCGCCACGCCCAGGGCGGCCACCACGGCGAACATGAAAAGGGCGGCGCTGTTCAGGCTCTCGGCGCTGCGGTCACCGAAGCCCTGGTCAATCAGCCGTTGCAGCCCCTGGCCGAGCAGCAGCACCAGGCCCGCCGCCATCAGCAGCGCGGCGGCGGCCCCGGCGGTGCGCCAAGCATAGGGCCGGAGATAAGGGAACAACAGGCGCAGCGAGGCGATGTTGCGGGAGCGGGAAGCAGGTTCGGACATGCGCGCGCAGTCTTGCACAAAGCGAGGTGGCGCGCATGACGCCGCCATCATAGCTTTGCCGCAGCATCGTGAGGGCGAGAAGCGGTGATCTGGGCGGTGTGCTGATCTCTCCCGGGGCGCTCGGGCCAGGCGGCCTGCGCGCGGGCGAGCCCCGCTGCTTCAATCCACCTGGATGTTGCCGTCGCGCACCACGCGCGCCCAGCGTTCGCGCTCGGCGCGGATGAGCGCTGCATAGGGGGTGGGGCCACCGCCCGTGGGCGTGGTGCCGCGCTCGGCCAGTTGGCGGCGGATGTTGGGGTCGGCCATCGCGGCCTCGGCCGCGGCGACGAAGCGGGCGAGATTCGCGTCGCTCACGCTCGCATGCGCCGAGAGGCCGAACCAGGCGACGCTCTCGAAGCCGGCGAGGCCAAATTCAGCGCCGAGTTCGGCCAGCGCAGGAACATCGGGCAACTCGGGCACGCGCGCCGCGGAGGTCACGGCCAGCGCCACGACGGAACCCGCGCGGATCTGCGGCAGGGCGGTGGGCAGGTTGTCCATCAGCACCTCGACATCGCCCGCGATCAAGGCGGTCATCGCCGGCGCTGCGCCGCGGAAGGGGACGTGCTGCATGCGAAGGCCGGCCAATTGGCTCACCAACTCGCCCGTGAGATGGGTGGAGGTGCCATTGCCCGCGCTGGCGAAGGGGCGGCCGGGCTGGCCCGCGCGCACCCGCTGGAGGTATTCGCGCACATCCCGCGTGCCGGTGCGGCTCGCATTCGCCAGCCAGACATTGGGCACGGTGACGACCAGCGAGACGGGGCGGAAATCACGCTCGGGATCATAGCCGGGGTTGCGCTGCAAGGCGGGGACGATGGCATTGGAGGCGATCTGGCTCAGGAAGAGGGTGTGATCGTTGCCGTCGCGCACGAAGCGCTGCGCGCCGATCATGCCGCCCGCGCCGGCCAGGTTGTCCACGATCATCGGGCGGCCGAGGCGCTGGGCCATATCGGCGGCCAGGAGTCGGGCCACCACATCGGTCGTGCCGCCGGCGGGGAAGGGGACGACCAGCCGGAAGTCCCGGTTCGGCCATGCGTCCTGGGCCAGGCCCTGCCGGGGCGCGGCGGCGAGGGGAAGGAGGGCTGCGCCGAGAAGCGCGGTGCGGCGGGGAATCGGCATCAGGTCTCTCCGTTGGTTGCAGAAATGTAACCTAAAAGTGAAGTTTCGCCAGTGCTTTCTGTGCCGCCGCCTGGCCCGCCAGTCGCCCGAGCACGACAGCCGTCAGCAGGCCGTTGCCGGAGAGATAGCCGGAGGCAAGCGGCCCCGATACGCCGCAGGCCGCCCCGCCCGCCGCGTGAAGGTTGGGCAAGGGGCTGCCATCGGGACGCAGGACGCGGGCCGCGCCATCCACCACCAGCCCGCCCTGGGTATGGAAAAGCGCGCCGGTGACGCGCACCGCATGGAAGGGCGCCTCGAGTGGCCGCGTGCCGGACCAGTCACGGCCGAATTCGTCGCGCCCCGTCGCTGGCGGATGTTCCAGGGCGCGCAGGCCGAGTTGCCGCGCGAGGGCCTCGTGGCTCTCCGCGGTGATGATGGCGCCATGCGCCTCGGCCTGCCGGTAATCCTCGAATTGACGGGCGATGGCGGCAATACGCGCATCGAAGATGTTCCAGGCGATTCCATCCGGCTGGCCCAGCACGGCGGCAGCAGCCTCCGAATAGCCCGACGCCTCGTTCCAGAAGCGCCGTCCCGCCCGGTTCACCTGGAAGCCGCCCTCCATGATCACCGCCCAGGTGACGAGGATTCCGGCCGGATGCGCCACCGAGCCATGCCCCTGGTGTCCGCCCAGGTGGCGCGTCGCGGCCCCCAGCGCCTCGCCCCAGCGCAGCGCGTCACCGCGGTTGCCGGCATGGCCGAAATAGACCGCCTGCGCGAGCACCGGGATGTGTCGCGCCACCAGCGCGGCATCGCCGCCATAGCCCGAGCAGGCAAGGATAAGCGTGTCGCATCCCACCAACTCGGTGCTGCCATCGGGCCGGGCGAGGGTGGCCGCCCGCACGGCATCCGCACCATCCGCGTGCAGATGGGTCGCGGTGGCGCCGGTGAGCAGGGTGACCCCGGCGCGCTCCGCGGCGGTGAGCAGGCGGTCCATCAATTCAGCGCCCGCGCGGCTCGGCAGGCCGTGCATGCGTCGGCGACCATGGCCCGGGTAGTCGAAGTCATGCACGAGCGAGAAGTCCAACCCGTGCCGGTCGGCCAGCCATTCCAGTGTGGGTGCGGCGGCCTGCGTGATGGCCGCGAGTGCCACGGGATCGACCGCGCCGCCCGCCTTCTTTTGGATATCCGACGCGAAGCCCGCCGGATCATCCGCGATGCCGAGCGCCTTCTGCCAGCGCGTGCCCGCCGCCGGGATGAGCCCGGCGGAGAGCGCGGTGGAGCCGCGCGGCAGCGCATCGCGCTCCAGCAGGACGGGTTCCACGCCGCATTCGGCGGCGGCAAGTGCCGCGACGAGGCCCGCCGCGCCGCTGCCTATGACCAGGACGGGGGCCGTGAATTCCGGGCGCACCGCATCGCGCAGGACGCTCAAGGCAGCGCTTCCCCGACGGTCGTGATCCGCGCGATGGAGGCGAGGCTGGCCAAGGCCGTCTCGTGCAGTGCGTCGGTGAAGGCGGCGCAGCCATCGCTCAGCACGGTCACTTCGTATTCGCGCACATGGGCGTCGCGCGCGGTCGAGGTGACGCCGCCATTGGTGACGATGCCCGAGACCAGCAGCCGCGTGACGCCCGCCTTGCGTAACACCCATTCGAGGCGCGTCTGGTGGAAGGCGGAATAGGCCACCTTCTCCACGCTGAAATCAGCCGGCTGGAGTTCATCAACCAACGCGTGGCCCCAGGAGCCAGGCGCGAAATCCCCCTTGGCGAGAAAGGGCCGCAGCCGACGCAGGTGCGGGTCCACCATCGGCTCTCCGTCCCGCCCGGCGATCAGGGTAAAATGCGTGGAGATGACCACGCCGCCCGCCGCCCGAAGCCGCCGCGCCAGCGGCGCGAGGCGCGCTGGCAGGGCGGCGATGGCGGCCGCGCCCTGGCCGGCGCGGCCATAGGCGCCCCGGGGGTGCAGGAAGTCGTTCTGCAAATCGCAGAGCAGCAGGGCCGTATCCTTCATGCGCGCTCCAGGATGAGGTTGCCGAGGGTGTCGGTGCGGGCGCTCAGGCCGGGTTCGACGAGGATGGTGGTGTCGGGCTGCTCCAGCAGGGCCGGGCCCTGCACCACATGCCCGGCCGGAAGCTCCAGCCGCGCGAAGACGGGGGTGGGCCACCAGGCGCCGTCGAAGCGCACCTGGCGCACCTCCAGCGGCGCTGTGCGGCCCGTGGCGGGCGGGGCGAGGGCCGCCATGTCGAAGGCAGGCCGGCGGCCGATGGCGGTGATGCGGCTGCCGAGGATACGCACGCCAATGCCGGGCAGCAGGCGCGAGAAGGCGCGGCCATAGGCTGCATCGAAGGCGGCGCGGATGCTGGCTTCGGTCACCTCGGCGCCCGCCAGCGGCACCGCGACCGTGTGCGTCTGGCCGACATAGTGCATGTCGAGTTCGAAGACGCTCTCGATGCCGGTGAGCGGCAGCCCGGCCTCCGCCACCACGGCGCGCGTGGCCGCCGCCGCCTCGGCCAGGTGTTTGCCGAGTGCCTCGGCATCGAGGCCGGCGAGGTCGAGGTTGAGCGTCCGGGTCGCGTCGTGCCGCACATCCGCCAGCACGCAACCCAGCGCGGAGGTGATGCCGGGGAAGCGCGGTACGAGCGCCGCGCGCAGCCCCACATCCCGCAGCAGGGCGCCCACATGCAGCGCGCCGCCGCCGCCGAAGGGCAGCAGCGCGAATTCCCCCGGATCATGCCCGCGCTCGATGGAGACGAGGCGGATCGCGCCTGCCATCCGTGCATTGGCGACGCGGATGATGGCCTCCGCCGCGCTGGCGGCGTCGAGCCCGAGCGGCGCGCCCACATGCGCGAGGATCGCGGCCTCCGCCGCCTCCCGGTCCAGCCGGGCCAGCGCGCCGCCGATCGGCCGCGCCGCGTTGATGCGGCCCAGCACGAGGTTGGCGTCGGTCAGCGTGGGGCGCGTGTTGCCCTGGCCGTAGCAGACGGGGCCGGGGCGGCTGCCCGCGCTCTCGGGCCCCACTTGCAGCAGGCCCCCCGCATCCACCCGTGCGATCGAGCCGCCGCCCGCCCCGATGGTGGTGATTTCGATCATGGGGCTGCGGATCACCAGTCCGAAATCCACCGTGGTTTGCGCGGCAAGCGCCATCTCGCCGCCCACCACCAGCGAGACGTCGAAGGAGGTGCCGCCGAGGTCGCCCGTGATGACATGTGCGAAACCGGCCGCGCGCGCGATGGCCGCCGCCGCGATCACGCCCGCCGCGGGGCCGGAGAGCGCGGTGCGCGCCGGCGTCGCCCGCGCCCGCGCCGTGGACATGATGCCGCCATTGGACTGCACGATGTGGAACCGCCCGGCGAAGCGTCGGCTGGCCAGCGCGCCTTCCAGCCGCTCCAGGTAATCGGCCACCTTGGGCTGGAGATAGGCGTTCAGCGCGGTCGTGCTCGCGCGCTCGAATTCGCGGATCTCGGGCAGGATCTCGCTGGAGACGCTGACATGGGCGTTGGGCCAGGCGGCGCGCAGCGCCTCGGCGGCGGCGCGTTCATTCGACGGGTTGGCGTAGCTGTTGATGAAGATGAGGGCCACCGCCTCCGCCCCCTCGGCCAGCAGCGCGACTGCGGCCTGGCGCACGGCGTCGAGGTCCACGGGCGTGCGGATGGTGCCGTCGGCCAGGGTGCGCTCCGGCACCTCGCGGCGCAGCGCGCGCTCGGCGATGGGAGTGAAATCGCCCCAGAGGCCCCAGGCGCGCGGGCGGTCGCGCCGGCGCATCTCCAGCACGTCGCGGAAGCCCTCGGTGGTGATGACGCCGAGCCTGCATCCCTTGCGCTCCAGCAGGGCATTGGTGCCGACGGTGGTGCCATGCACGATGGCGCCGAAATTCGCGACATCGCCGAGCGCCGAGAGGCCCTGGAGGAAGCCCGCCGCCTCGTCGCCGCGCTGCGAGGGGACCTTGGCGGTGCGGAATTCGCCGCTCGCGGGGTCAAAGAGGAACAGGTCGGTGAAGGTGCCGCCGACATCCACGCCGATGATCGCGCTCATGTCACATAGCCCTGGCGGAGGTCCTGCGCGCGGGCTTCCGGGTCGCGCTCCGCCGGATCGCCCCAGCCGCCGCCGCCCGGGGTTTCGAGCCTGAGCCGCCCGCCTTGCGGCAACTCCACGCCCACGATCTTGCTGGCCAGCGGCGGCAAGTGCCAGGCCTTCCCATCCCTGGTCCAGCTGAAGCGGTTGAGCGCGGCAGGCCCGCCGCCCTGCACGCCGAAGGGCGCGAAGCGGCCGCGCTCGCCCAATAGAAAGACCTCCGTCGTGCCCGGGGCCAGCGCCTCGATTTCGTAGATGGCGCCCAGGCCGCCGCGGTGGCGGCCCGGCCCCGCGCTGTCCGGGCGCAGCGCCCATTGCGTGAACATCACGGGATGGGCGGCTTCCAGGATTTCGGCGGGTGGCATGGTGGCGGTGCTGATCGGGTTGTTCGCATGGGTCAGGCCATCGCCCTCCGGATTGCCACCGAGGCCGCCGCCGAAGAAGGAAAACAGCACGAAGCGTGAGCCATTGGCGCGCGTGCCGGCCATGGAGAGCGCGTTGATCGTCCCGAAGGGCGCGGCCGTCGCGCGGGACGGATCGGCCTTGGCGAGTGCCCCGAAGACGACGCCGATCACGCGCAGGATCGTCTCGGTGTAGCCGCCCACCGGGCGCGGCGCCTCGGCGCTCAGCAGCGAGGTCTCGGGGAGGGTGAAACGCACGCCGCGCAGCACGCCCGCATTGGCCGGCACCTCGGGGAAGGCGTGCTTGAGCGCCACGTAGCAGCAGGCGATGGCGGTGGCGCGGGCGATGTTGAGCGGCCCCGCGCAGGCATCCGAGCTGCGCGAGAAATCCAGGTGCAGCGCGTCGCCCTCCACCGTCATGTCGAGCGCGATGCGAAGTGCCTGGTCGCTGATGCCGTCATTGTCGAGGAAATCCTCGAAGGCATAGGCGCCATCGGGCAGGGCCGCGATCTCGGCGCGCATCAGCGCCTCGGCGCGATCGAGCAGGGCGGACCAGGCGCTCTCCAGTACCGAAGCGCCATATTCGCCCAGCAGCGAACCGAGGCGGCGCTGGCCGAGGTCGAGCGCGTTGAGCTGGCCGTTCAGGTCGCCCCAGTTGGAGTGCGGCACGCGTGAATTGGCGGCCAGGATGTCGATGATGTCCTGGTCGAGGCGGCCAGCCCGGATCAGCTTCACGGGGGGGAACCGCACGCCCTCCTGGTGGCTTTCCGTGGCGCGGGCGTTGAAGTTGCCCGGCACGTTGCCCCCGATGTCGAGCCAGTGGCCCACGCTGGCGAGCCAGCAGAAAAGCCGGCCGTCATGGAAGACGGGGCGCACCAGGCGAAAATCGTTCAGATGCGTGCCGCCCGCATAGGGGTCGTTGAAGAGGAAGGTGTCGCCGGGATCGAGGCCACCCTCGCGCGTGACCTTTTCTATGACCGCACGAACCGCAAAGGACATGGCGCCGACGAAGATCGGCAGGCCCTGCGTGCCCTGGACCAGCGTATCGCCGTTGGCGGGGTGGTAGATCCCGTGGCAGGCATCGCGCGCCTCGGCGATGATGGGGTTGAAGGCGCTGCGATAGAGCGTCGCGTCCATCTCGTCGGCGATCTGTTCGAGGCGCCCCTTCAGGATGGCGAGCGTCACGGGATCGGGCGGGGTCATGGGGCGCGAGGACCTTGCATGGTTAGGTGGCCGCACTGTCATGATGCGCGGCATGGCGCAAGCCCTCGGAAAACCGCGCTTGCATTGTGGGGCACTTGGCCCCAGTAGCTGGTGAAAGATGATCCGGAGTCCATGGATGCGCCCCATCACCCGCCGCGCCGCCCTGTTGGCGCCCAGCCTCCTGGCCGGGCCGGCCCTGGCCCAGGGCGCCGCCCAAGGAGTGGACTGGGCCGCGAGCCAGCCGGTGCGGCTGATCAACCCCTTTGCGCCAGGCGGCAGTCCCGACATCCTGGCGCGCGCCATGGCACCGCATGTGCAGCAGATGCTCGGCCAGCCGATGGTGGTGGAGAACCGCCCCGGAGCCGGCGGCATGGTGGGGGCGCGCTACGCGGCGCAGCAGCCGGCCGATGGGCATGCGGTGTTCCTGGCCGCCATCTCGGCCGTTCTGGCGCCCTTCATGGCGCGCGAGCCCGGCTACCGGATCGAGGATTTCCGCCCCGTCTCCATCCTCACGATCACGCCGCTCGTTCTTGTCGTGCGGGATAACTTCCCGGCGCAGGACGTCGCCGAATGGGACCGCGTGCTGCGCGCCAATCCGGGGCGCTTCACCTACGCCACGGCAGGCATCGGCACGCCGCACCAGATGGCGGCCGAGCTCTATGCCAACCTCACTGGCGCGCAGGTCACGCATGTACCCTATCGCGGCACGGCGCCCGCTCTGACCGACATTCGCGCCGGCACGGTGGACTTCATGTTTGCCGACCTCGCCGCGGCGCTGGGGCAGATCCGGCAGGGGGGGCTGCGCGCGCTCGCGGTCACGACGAGCCGTCGCGTCTCGGCCATCCCCGAGGTGCCGATGATGGGCGAGACCATCCTGCCGGGCTTTGAGGCCTACAGCTTCGTGAGTTGGTGGGTGCCGGCCCGCACGCCCGACGCCGCGGTGCGGCGCCTCAACCAGGTGGCGCTGCATGCGCTGGGCCAGGCCGACGTCCAGACGCGCATCCAGGAATTCGGCTTCCTGGCCGAAGGGACCAGCGTTGAGCGCGCGCAGCAGTTCGTGGCAGCCGAGGGCGCCAAGTGGAGCGCGCTGATCCGCGCCCGCAACCTGCGCTTCGACGAAGGCTGACGCAGGCCGGGCGGCGTCAGGCGCGCCCAGCCTGGGCTGAAGCAGCCTGGGTTGCGGCAGCAGCCCGGCAAATCGGTGTCGAGGCCGCCGCCTCGGCCAGGCGCATGGCAATTCCGGCGCGGCTGCTTGCTCCCATCGGGTTGATGGATCAGGCGAGCTTGCGCGCGCACTCGATCCAGATTCCGATCCACGACATCTGGCGGCACCCGTGCCGGTCGCGCAGAATGGCATCTTCGTCGGATCGGAGCGTGGCGGGCGGCAGGCCGTCGCCTGGGCCGATGCAGCGGCGCGGCGGTTCCGCAGTGTTGGCATTGAACGAAGACCGCCGGGCTGAACCCGGCACGGAGCAAACCATGAACACACAATACCGCAAGCGCCTGGCTGGCACGGAGCTGGAGTTTTTCGATGCTCGGGCCGCCATCGAGGCGATCACGCCCGGCGCCTATGAGACCCTGCCCTATACCTCCCGCGTGTTGGCTGAGAATTTGGTCCGCCGCTGCGATCCCGCACTTCTGAACGATGCCCTGGCGCAACTGATCGAGCGCCGGCGCGACCTCGACTTCCCCTGGTATCCGGCCCGCGTCGTCTGCCACGACATACTGGGCCAGACCGCGCTGGTGGACCTTGCCGGCCTGCGCGACGCCATCGCCGAGAAGGGGGGCGATCCGTCGAAGGTGAATCCGGTGGTGCCGGTGCAACTCATCGTGGATCACTCGCTGGCTGTCGAGCATGCGGGCTTCGAAAAGGATGCCTTCGCGAAGAACCGCGCCATCGAGGATCGCCGCAACGAGGACCGCTTCCACTTCATCGAATGGACGCGCCACGCCTTCGAGAATATGGAAATCGTGCCCCCCGGCAACGGCATCATGCACCAGATCAATCTGGAGCGGATGTCGCCGGTCATCTACACGTTGGATGGCGTGGCTTTCCCCGATACGCTGGTCGGCACGGACAGCCACACCCCGCATGTGGATGCGCTGGGCGTCATCGCCATCGGCGTGGGCGGGCTGGAGGCCGAGAACGTGATGCTCGGCCGTGCCTCCTGGATGCGCCTGCCGGACATTATCGGCGTGGAGCTCAGCGGCAAGGTCCGGCCGGGCATCACCGCGACCGACATCGTGCTGACGCTGACCGAGTTCCTGCGCCGCGAGAAGGTCGTCGGCGCCTGGCTCGAATTCCACGGGGAGGGGGCGTCGAGCCTCACGCTGGGCGACCGTGCCACCATCTCCAACATGGCCCCGGAATACGGCGCCACCGCCGCCATGTTCTCGATCGACCAGCAGACCATAGACTACCTGCGCCTCACGGGGCGCGAGGAAGCGCAGATCAGGCTGGTGGAGAACTACGCGAAGACCGCCGGCCTGTGGTCTGGCGCTCTCTCGAAGGTACAATATGAACGCGTGCTGCGCTTTGATCTCTCGACCGTGGTGCGGACCATGGCCGGACCGTCCAACCCGCATCGCCGGCTGCCGGTCTCGGACCTGGCCGCGCGTGGCATCGCGGGACCCGTGACGCAGGAGGGCAACCTGATGCCGGATGGCGCCGTGATCATCGCGGCCATCACCAGCTGCACCAACACCTCCAACCCGCGCAACGTCATCGCCGCCGGCCTGTTGGCGCGCAACGCGAACCGCGCCGGGCTGACGCGCAAGCCCTGGGTGAAGTCGTCCCTCGCGCCCGGCTCCAGGACGGTGGCGCTGTATCTGGATGAAGCGGGCCTGACGACAGAGCTGGAGGCGCTGGGCTTCGGCGTGGTCGCCTTCGCTTGCACCACCTGCAACGGCATGTCCGGCGCGCTCGACCCGGCCATCCAGCAGGAGATCATTGACCGCAATCTCTATGCGACCGCGGTGCTCTCCGGGAACCGCAATTTTGACGGCCGCATCCACCCCTATGCGAAGCAGGCCTTCCTCGCCTCGCCGCCGCTGGTCGTCGCCTATGCGATCGCCGGCACCATCCGCTTCGACATCGAGCGCGACGTGCTGGGCGTGGATGCGAAGGGCAAGGAAATCCGCCTCAGGGATGTCTGGCCGAGCGACGAGGAGATCGATGCGGTGGTCGCCCGCTCGGTGAAGCCCGAGCAGTTCCGCCAGGTCTATGCGCCGATGTTCGGCAACCAGGGTGCCCGCAAGAAGGTCAGCCCTCTCTATGATTGGCGCGCAGCGAGCACCTATATCCGCCGCCCGCCCTATTGGGAGGGCGCCCTGGCCGGCGAGCGCACGCTCAGCGGCATGCGACCATTGGCACTTCTCGGCGACAACATCACGACGGACCACCTCTCGCCCTCCAACGCCATCATGCTGGATAGCGCGGCTGGCGAGTACCTCGCGGCGATGGGCCTGCCGGAGGAGGATTTCAATTCCTACGCGACGCATCGTGGCGACCATCTGACCGCCCAGCGCGCCACCTTCGCCAATCCGCAACTCCTCAACGAGATGGCGCGGAAGCCGGATGGCAGCGTGCGCCAGGGGTCGCTGGCGCGGATCGAACCCGAGGGCCAGGTCGTACGCATGTGGGAAGCCATCGAGACCTACATGGCGCGCAAGCAGCCACTCATCATCGTGGCGGGCGCCGATTACGGGCAGGGCTCCTCGCGCGACTGGGCGGCCAAGGGCGTCCGGCTTGCCGGCGTCGAGGCCATCGTCGCCGAGGGCTTCGAGCGCATCCATCGCACCAACCTGATCGGCATGGGCGTGCTGCCTCTGGAGTTCCAGCCAGGCACCAGCCGGCTGACGCTGGGCCTCGACGGCACCGAAACCTATGACGTGATCGGCTCGCGCACCCCGCGCACGACCCTCATGCTGGTGATCCACCGCCGCGATGGCAGCATGGTGGAGCTGCCGGTGACCTGCCGCCTGGACACCGCCGAGGAGGTCTCGATCTATGAGGCGGGCGGCGTGCTGCAGCGCTTCGCGCAGGACTTCCTGGAGGCCGCGGGGCCGGCCCGGCAGGCGGGCTGACCACAAGCAGATACCGGCGCGAAGCATCGCGCCCCAACACGATGCAGGAAGCGAGCATGGCACACGCACCCCAGATCAGGATCCCCGCCACCTACATGCGTGGCGGCACCAGCAAGGGCGTCTTCTTCGCGCTGGACGATCTGCCCGAGGCCGCGCGGCTTCCCGGCCCGCCGCGTGACCGTTTGCTCCTGCGCGTGATCGGCAGCCCTGACCCCTATGGCAAGCAGACCGACGGCATGGGGGCGGCCACTTCCAGCACGAGCAAGAGCGTGATCCTCAGCCGCAGCACCCGAGCGGATCACGATGTGGACTACCTGTTCGGCCAGGTCTCGATCGACAAGCCGTTTGTGGATTGGAGCGGCAATTGCGGCAATCTGACCGCCGCGGTCGGCCCCTTCGCGATCCGCAACGCGCTGATTGATCCCTCCCGCGTGCCGCGCGATGGCATCGCCGTCGTTCGCATCTGGCAGGCCAATATCGGCAAGACGATCATCGCCCACGTACCGATGACGGCCGGCGACGTGCAGGAGATGGGTGATTTCGAGCTGGACGGGGTCACCTTCCCGGCCGCCGAGATCCGTCTGGAATTCATGGATCCGGCGGAGGAGGGGGAGGGCGGCTCGATGTTCCCCACTGGCAAGCTTGTGGACATTCTGGAGGTGCCTGGGGTCGGCAGTTTCAAGGCGACGATGATCAATTCTGGCATTCCCACCATCTTCCTCGAAGCCGATGCCATCGGTTATCGCGGCACTGAGTTGCAGGACGACATCAACGGTGATCCGGCGGCGCTGGCGCGATTGGAGAAGATCCGCGCTTATGGCGCCTTGCGAATGGGGCTGATCAAATCGGTCGAGGAGGCTGCGCGGCGCCAGCACACGCCGAAGCTCGCCTGGGTCTCGGCGCCGCGTGAATACGTCTCATCCAGCGGCAAGGCGATCGGTGAGGGCGATGTGGACCTGCTGGTGCGCGCGATGTCCATGGGCAAGCTGCACCATGCGATGATGGGGACCGCCTCGGTCGCCATCGCGACGGCGGCCGGCGTGCCGGGCACGCTGGTAAACTTGGCCGCCGGCGGCGGCGAGCGGGAGTCCGTGTCCTTCGGCCACCCTTCGGGCATGTTGCGTGTCGGCTCACAAGCGATTGAGGTGGATGGGCAATGGACGGTCACCAAGGCCATCATGAGCCGCAATGCGCGCGTGCTGATGCAGGGATGGGTGCACGTTCCCTTCAGTGGCTAGAGCTTTTTCCGATCAAACGATTCGGTTTGATCGGATGATGCTTCAGCGTGCCGCCGTCTCTCCGACGGTCGGGCCTTCAGTCAGCGCAGAGGCAACGCGCAAGCGCAAATCCAGGGAAAGCGGTCGAGCCATTGGCGCTGGCCTCCTGCCCCGCGCCAATGCTGAATCACATCAACCCCGCGTCGCGGAAGGCCTTTGCCGATTCAATCTCAGGCGGGATGACCAACGCTTGTCGGGCTGATTCGCTGGCGGCATCGCTTCACGGGTGCAGGCCATGGCAGGCAAATCGCCGCTCTCGGCGGACGAGGAACCCGCATTCCAACCTTCGCTGAGTGCCTGAAAACCAGCGAATGGCCGCCGCGCCCTGGCGACGCGCGCCAGGTCGCCAGCGCGGCCTCGGGGCCACCATAGATGTTGCCGATTCCCTCGCGGCCGATCAGTTCCTCGCTCAGCCCCTCGATGCCGCCGTAGTTGAGCTCAAGCCCGGCGACCACCAGGAAATCGTAGCGGAACGCGGTTGCCGACAGGGTCGACCTCGGCGGCCGCCTCGCGCACCCATTCGACGCCCGATGGCATCCATTGCGCGTTGGTCGAGATCACCTTGGACGGCGCCCAGACGCCCGAGCCCACCAGCGTCAGCCCGGCCGGGCAACCGCCCCGCTCTCCCCGCCGAGCGCGCGCATCACGGCGGAATTCGGTGCCCTCGTTGAACACCTTGCCGAACACCTCCTGCACGACGGTGATGCGCGCGCCGATGCCGATCTTCCCGCCGAGGCGTTCCTGGATGTAGGGCGCCGCCGAGAGATGGTCGGCATGCACATGCGTCTCGATCAGCCA
This sequence comes from uncultured Roseococcus sp., assembly GCA_947084995.1. Classification (GTDB taxonomy): domain Bacteria; phylum Pseudomonadota; class Alphaproteobacteria; order Acetobacterales; family Acetobacteraceae; genus Roseococcus. Next base: position 294 of record CAMTUX010000027.1, on the reverse strand, counting down.
TTCGAGCGTGAGGCCGCGGTCGCGGATATGGGCGATGATGGCATCGGCGCCGCCGGAGGTGATGCGCCCAGCCGCGGGATCGAGGTCATGCCTTGGCTCCTTCGGTTTGCGTCCGGGTGGCGCGCAGGCGGCCCGACAGCCAGGTGGCGCCGACCATGCCGAGCAGCATCGCCGCCACGAAGACCACCGCGCCTGTGCTGCCGGTGCCGAGCGAGACCAGCGCCGGCCCCGGACAGAAGCCGGCCAGGCCCCAGCCGATGCCGAACAGCGCAGCCCCGGCCAGCAACCGGCCCT
>CAMTUX010000026.1:0-25746 GCA_947084995.1 uncultured Roseococcus sp. | reverse complement strand
GCCACGGCCAGCCAGCGTCACAATCGGCCAGACGGGTGAACGCTGACAGGATCCGGGCCGAATAGGCCCGGCGGATCGCTTCAGCGATCCGAGCCAAGCGGCCGGAGGCCGCGCCACGGCCAGCCAGCGTCACAATCGGCCAGACGGGTGAACGCTGACAGGATCCGGGCCGAATAGGCCCGGCGGATCGCTTCAGCGATCCGAGCCAAGCGGCCGGAGGCCGCGCCCGGCGACTGAGGGCGCAAAAAACCGAATTTGCCGAAGGCGAATTCGGGGCGAGAGGATTCGAACCTCCGACCTCCTGCTCCCAAAGCAGGCGCACTACCAGGCTGTGCTACGCCCCGTCAGTTGCCGTCTTTAGGCGCGGGCGGGCGCGGCTTCAAGCGGGTGGCAGCACCTTGCCCGGATTCATCCGGCCCTCGGGGTCCAGCGTGGCCTTGATGGCGCGCATCAGGTCCAGCGCCACGGGGGATTTCAGCTTGGCCATGGCCGCGCGCTTGGATTGCCCGATGCCGTGCTCGGCCGAGAAGCTGCCGCCCAACTCCACCGCGATCTCGCCGATCAGCCCTTCGAATTCCGGCGCGCGGACCTCCCATTCCGGGTGCCCCATGCCCGCTGGCGCCTGGAGGGCGAGGTGGATATTGCCGTCCCCCATATGGCCGAGCGCGATCATCCGCCCCTCGGGCCAGCGTGCCTCGATGAGCGCTTGCGAGCGCTCCAGGAAATCGGGGATGCGCGAGACGGGGACCGAGGTGTCGGTGGAAAGCCCTGGCCCTTCCATGCGCGAGCAGGTCGGGAAGGTCTCGCGGATGTTCCAGAGGTTCTGCCGCTGGGCCTCGCTCTCGCAGAGCACCACATCCTCGGCCTCGCCGGCCTCGATGCCTTCCATCAGGGCGGATTCCAGCGCCTCGCGCACGGGGATGGCGGCGTGGGTGCTGGCGGCCTCGATCAAGCAGTACCAATCGGTGGAAAGCTCCATCGGCTGGCGGATATTGGTGCCGTGCTTCAGCGTGATCTCGATGCAGATCTTGCGGATCAGTTCGAACGCCACGAGTTCGGCGCCGCTTTCCTGGCAGCGCGCCAGCAGGCGCAGCGCGGCCTCGGGCGAGGCGACCGCCACCAGCGCCGTCTCGCGCTTGGCGAGTTGGGGGAACAGCTTGAGGGTCGCGGCCGTGATGATGCCCAGCGTGCCCTCCGCGCCGATGAACAAATGCCGCAGCGCATAGCCGGTATTGTCCTTGCGGACCTGGCGCAGATCATCGAGCACGCGGCCATCCGGCAGCACGACCTCCAGCCCCAGCACCAGATCCCGCGCATTGCCGTAGCGCAGCGTGCGGATGCCGCCCGCATTGGTGGAAAGCGCGCCGCCGACCATGGCCGAGCCCTGGGCGCCGAAATGCAGCGGGAAGAAGCGGCCCGCCGCGGTTGCGGCATTCTGCACCGCCTCGATGGTGCAGCCGGCCTCGGCCGTGATGGAGTTGTCCAGCGCATCCACGGCGCGCAGGCGGCCCATGCGCTCCAGGCTCAGCACCACGCTGGCCGGGCCTTGCGCCATGGGGACGGCGGCACCCGCCAGCGAGGTGCGGCCGCCCGCCGGCACCACGCAAAGCCCCAGTTCGGCGCATTGGCGAAGCGCCTGGCTGACCTGGGCGGTATCGGCCGGGCGGAGCACGGCCACGGGCTGGCCGCGATAGACGCCCCGCCAATCCACGGCATAGGGGGCGATATCCGCCTCGTCGCGCAGGCAGGCGCCGGGGCCGAGGCTTTGGGTGAGGGCATCGAGCGGGGACATGCCCGCATCGCAGACCCGGCAGCCCGCCGCGTCAAGCGGTTGACCATCCCGCCCCGACCATGGACCATCGCGCCAAACGGGAGGCTTCTGGCGCATGGACGAGACGGATGTGGTGGTGGTGGGCAGCGGCTCGGCCGGCAGCGCGCTGGCCGGGCGGCTCAGCGAGGATCCGCGCATCCGTGTCACGGTGCTGGAAGCCGGCGCGCGCGACAGCAACCCGTGGCTGCATGTGCCCATCGGCTACGCCAAGACCATGTATCACCCGACGCTGAGCTGGAATTACGAAACCCAGGCCGAGGCTGAATTGCATGGCCGCTCGGTGCCCTGGCCGCGCGGGCGGGTGCTGGGTGGCTCCTCGGCGATCAACGGCTTGATCTATATTCGCGGCCAGGCGGCGGATTACGATCATTGGCGGCAATTGGGCTGCACCGGCTGGGGCTTCGAGGATTGCCTGCCCTATTTCAAGCGATCCCAGAGCCAGGAGCGCGGTACCAGCGAATTCCACGGCGGCGACGGCCCGCTCGCCACCAGCGACCTGCGCGACAAGGGCGTGCTGTCCCAGGCCTTCATTGATGCGGCGCTGGAGCTGGGCTTCCCGCGCAATGACGACTTCAACGGCGCCGACCAGGAAGGTGCCGGCTGGTACCAGGTGACGGTCCGCAACGGCTTCCGCTGCTCGGCCGCCACGGCCTATCTCAAGCCGCATCTCAAGCGGCCCAATCTGCGCGTCATCACCGATGCCCAGGTGCAGCGCCTGGTCATCGCCGAGGGGCGCGTCACCGGCGTCATCTATCGCGTGGGCAACGAGGAACGCAGGCTCAAGGTGACGCGGGAGGTGGTGCTGAGCGCTGGCGCCATCAATTCGCCCCAGGTGATGATGCTCTCGGGCCTCGGCCCGGCGCAGCATCTGATGGAAATGGGCATCGCGGTGCAGCGCGACATCCCGCAGGTCGGGCAGAATTTGCAGGATCACTTGCAGGCGCGGCTGATGTATCGCGCCAGCCAGAATGTCACGATGAATGAGCGCGTGAATTCCTGGCTCGGCATGGCGAGGATGGGCGTGGAATTCGCCCTGACGCGCGGCGGCCCGTTGAGCTTCGCGGCCGGCACCTCGGGGCTGTTCGCGCGCGTGCTGCCGCAAAGCGCCACGCCGGACGTGCAATTCCACTTCATCCCCTGGAGCGCCGATACGGTGAAGGAGGGGCTGCACAAATTCCCGGGCTTCACCGTCAGCGTCTGCCAGTTGCGCCCCGAAAGCCGGGGCGAGATCCTGCTCGCCAGCCCCGATGCGATGGCCAAGCCGCATATCCATGCGCGCTATTTGACCAGCGAGACGGACAAGCAATGCATGGTGGAGGGCGTGAAGCTCGCCCATCGCCTGGCCGAGACCAAGGCGCTGGGCCGCTTCATCGCCGAGCCCTACGCGCCGCCGCCCAATGCCGCGCGCGATGACGCGGCGCTGCTGGAATTCGTCCGCCGCAACAGCGGCACCATCTACCACCCCACCGGCACCTGCCGCATGGGCGAGGACATGAATGCCGTGGTGGACACGAAGCTGCGCGTCAACGGCGTGGAGGGCCTGCGCGTGGCCGATGCCAGCATCATGCCGACGGTGGTCAGCGGCAACACCAATGCCGCCTGCATCATGATCGGCGAGCGTTGCGCCGACTTCATCAAGCAGGCCATGTGATGCCCGATTTCGACGCCATCATCATCGGCGCCGGCATGTCCGGCATGTACCAACTGATCCGACTGCGCGAACTGGGCATGAAGCTGCGCGTGCTGGAGGCCGGGACCGGCGTGGGCGGCACCTGGTACTGGAACCGCTATCCCGGTGCGCGCTTCGATTCCGAGAGCTATTCCTACGGCTTCTCCTTCGACCCAGAATTGCTCCAGGAATGGAGCTGGTCCGAGCATTTCGCGCCCCAGCCGGAGACGCTGCGCTATCTGAACCGCGTGGCCGACAAATACGATTTGCGGCGGGATATCCAGTTCAACAGCAAGGTCACCGCCGCGCATTACGCCGATGGCGGCTGGACGCTGACCCTGGCCGATGGCAGCCGCCAGACGGCGCGCTTCCTGATCACCGCCATCGGCCCGCTCTCGGCGCCGACGCTGCCGCGCATCGAGGGCATCGAGAGCTTTCGCGGCCCCTCCTTCCACACCGCGCGCTGGCCGCATGAGGGGGTGGATTTCACGGGCAAGCGCGTCGCCGTGATCGGCACGGGCGCGACCGGCGTGCAGACCATCCAGGAGGTGGCCAAGACGGCCGGCCACCTCACCGTCTTCCAGCGCACGCCCAATTGGTGCGCGCCGCTGCATAACCGCCCGATCACGGAGGAGGAGCAGCGGCGCATCAAGGAAGATTATCCGGCGATATTCCAGCGCTGCGCCGAGACCTTCGCCTGCTTCCTCCACAGCGCCGATCCGCGCGGCACCTTCGAGGTGACGAAGGCGGAGCGCGAGGCCTTCTATGAGGAGCTTTATGCCTCGCCCGGCTTCGGCATCTGGGTGGGTAATTTCAAGGACAGCTACACCGACCCGGCCGCCAACCGGGAGATCTCCGACTTCGTCGCAGCCAAGATCCGGCAGCGCGTGAAGGACCCGCGCGTGGCGGAAATGCTGATCCCGAAGAATCACGGCTTCGGCACCCGCCGGGTGCCGATGGAAACGCGCTATTACGAGGTCTATAACCAACCCAATGTGGAGCTGGTGGACGGCAAGGCGACACCCATCCAGCGCATCACGCCCACGGGCCTGACCACCAGCGAGCGCGATTTCGAATTCGACATCATCATCTACGCCACGGGCTTCGACGCACTGACCGGCGCCTTTGACCGCATTGATATCCGCGGCCGCGAAGGCGTGGCGCTGAAGCAGGCCTGGTCAGCCGGCGCGCGCACGCTGGTCGGCATGCTGGCGGAGGGCTTCCCCAACATGTTCATGCTGCTGGGGCCGCATACGGCGCTGGGCAACATCCCGCGCAGCATCGAATTCAACGTGGAATGGGTGAGCGCGCTGCTGGCCCACATGCAGCAACACCACCTGGCCGAGGCCGAGCCGCGGCCCGAGGCGGTGGAGGCCTGGATGGCACATGTGATGGAGTGCTCCATCGGCCTGCTCGCCAATGATGTGGATTCCTGGTTCACTGGCGTGAACAAGAATGTCGAGGGCCGGCAGACGCGCATGATCGCGCGCTACAGCGGCAGCGCGCCCGCCTATCGCGCCCGCTGCGATGCGATCGCGGCGGGGGGCTACCGGGAATTGCGCCTGGGGGCGGCATCGGGCGCCACCCCTGGCTGAGCGGGCACCGTGCCCCGCGGCCCGACCCGCAACCACCGCTTCCCGCGACGCGGCGAAACGGGCAGAATGGGTGGATGAAGAAACGCCCGAAAGCTCTCATCCTTGGTGCCGGCATCATGGGCCTCAGCACCGCCTGGGCGCTGCTGCGGCAAGGCTTTGACGTGCATCTTCTGGATCAGGCCGCACCCCCCAACGCGGCCGCCACCTCGGTGGATCACCACCGCCTGATCCGCCACGCCTATGGCGCGCAGCGCGGCTACATGCGGATGGTGGATGACGCCTATGCCGCCTGGGGCCGCCTCTGGGCCGATCTGGGGGAGGTGCTGCACATCCCCACCGGCGTCCTCGCCCTCGACGACACAGCGGGCGACTGGGTGCGTGAGACCCGCGCGGCACTCCGCGCCGATGGCCGGGCGCATGAAGACCTGACGGCGGTGCAGGTGGCGGCCCGCTTCCCCTATCTCTCGGGCGAGGGCATCACCGATGCCTTCTTCTGCCCCGCCGGCGGCGTGCTGCTGGCCGAGCGCATCGTGGCGGCCCTGGCGCGGCATGTGGTGGCGCAAGGCGGCGTGATCGAAGTGGCGCGCGCCACGAGCCTCGACCCCGCCCGCGCCATTCTGACGCTGGAAGGCGGTGCCACGCGCTCTGCCGATGTGCTGGTGGTGGCCGCTGGCCCCTGGATCCCCCGCCTGCTGCCGGAAATCGCCCGCCGGGTGACGCCCTCGCGCCAGGTGGTGGTGCGGCTGGAGGCGCCGTCCGAGGCATGGAAGACCGCCCCCATGCTGCTCGACCTCGCGGCCGGGGGCGGCTTCTACCTCGTGCCGCCCGTCGCCGGCACGCCGCTGAAGATCGGCGACCACAGCTTCTCCCGCCTGGGCCATCCCGATGATGACCGCACGCCCGACCCGGTGGAGGTGGAGCGCATCCTGGCGCTGGCCCGCAAGCGAATCCCCGGCATCGAGGGCTTCGCGCGGCTGGGCTCGGCCACCTGTTTCTATGATGTCGAGCCCGATGAGCGCTTCGTGGTCGAGCCGCTTGGCCCCCGCGCCTGGGTGATGTCCGGCTTCTCGGGCCATGGCTTCAAATTCGGCGCGGTGCTGGGCGAACGCCTGGCTGGTGCCATCGCCCAGCCTGAGACAGCCGCGCGGCTGCCCGCCTGGGCCGCCGGCGACGAGGTGATCCCCGCATGAGCACGAGCCAGATCCAGGACATTTTCTTCGCCCTGACGAAGCTGCACCAACTCCCCGATTGCGGCCTGGGCGAGGACGACATCGCCGCCCTCCTGGAGGAGATGCACAAATTCACCGAAGGCGTGATCGAACCCGGCCGTCTGGAGGCCGACCGCATCGGCGCGCGCTTCGCGGATGGCGCCGTCACCTGCCCGCCCGGCTATCGCGGCGCTTATGCCGCCTGGGTCGAGGCCGGCTGGCAGGGTGTCGCGGCGGGCGAGGAGCATGGCGGGCAGGGGCTCCCCTTCGCGCTCTGGACCGCCATGTCGGAATTGCTCGCGACCGCCGACATGGCCTTCTCGCTCTGCCCGCTGCTGACCTGCGGCACGATCGAGGTGCTGGAGAAATACGGCACCCGCGAACAATCGGCGAAATGGCTGCCGGAACTCGTCAGCGGCCGCTGGAACGGCACCATGTGCCTGACCGAGCCCCAGGCGGGGAGTGATCTCTCGACGGTGCGGATGCGGGCCGAGCCGCTGGGCGATGGCCGCTACGCACTGCATGGCCAGAAAATCTACATCACCTATGGCGCCAATGACCTGGCCGCGAACACGCTCCATTTCGTGCTGGCGCGGCTGCCGGATGCGCCACCCGGCTCGCGCGGGATCAGCCTGTTCGCCACGCCCACCACCCTGCCGGATGGCACGGCCAACGCCCTGCGCTGCGGCGGGATCGAGCACAAGCTGGGCATCCATGGCTCGCCCACCTGCACCATGTTGTTCGAGGGTGCGGTCGCGGAGTTGATCCATGAGCCGCATCGCGGCCTGCCGGCGATGTTCGCGCTGATGAACAATGCCCGCCTGCAGGTCGGCGTCCAGGGTGTGGCCGTCGGCGCCCGCGCGCTGCGCCTGGCCGAAGCCTACGCGGCGGATCGCATCCAGGGCGGCCGGCCCATCGCCCGCCACCCCGACGTGGCCCGCATGCTGGCCGAGATGCGCGCCATGACGCTGGCCGGCCGCTTCCTGGCCTTCGAGGCGGTGATCGCGGCCGACCGCGCCAGGCAGGGCGATGCCGAGGCCGAGGCGAAGCTCGCCTTGCTGACGCCCATCGTGAAGGCGTGGTGCACCGATCGCGGCGTGGAGGCGGCCGATCTGGGCGTGCAGGTGCATGGCGGGATGGGCTTCGTGGAGGGCAGCGGTGCCGCCCAGGTGCTGCGCGACTCGCGCATCGCGCCGATCTATGAGGGCACCAACGGCATCCAGGCGCTTGACCTCGTCACCCGCAAGCTGCCGCGCGACCAGGGGGCGCTGCTGCGCCGCATACTGGCCGAGGCGCGGGCCGCCGAACCGCGCCTCGCCCCCGCCGTGGATGCGCTGGAGCGCGCCACGAGCTGGATCCTGGCCGCCGCGCCGGAGGAAGTGGCTGCCAGCGCATCGGCCTATCTGGAGGCCTGTGGCTGGGTTCTGGGCGGCGCGCTGCTGGCCCGTGCGGCGCGGTTGGATGCGTGCTATGCTCCAATCGCGAACTTCTACCTGGCCCGCCTGCTGCCCCGCGCGGAAGCCCATGCGGCCGAAGTCACCAGGGCGGCCGAACTCTTGGCGCTCATCCCGGCCTGACGGGCCGGAGGAAGCGCCGGAACGCAACAATTGAGGGCCAGGCGCCTGACCTTCCAAGACGGGCCTTCCAAGATGCGGGGACTTGCAGGAATGACGCAACGCAGCATCTTGTTCCAATCACAAGACATCCGGCAGGCATGAACGCACCTCTCTCCTCCCCGTCTCCGCGCCGGTCGCGCCCGCATGTCACCGTCATTGGCGCCGGTCCGGGGGGCTTGGCCGCCGCCATGCAACTGGCCGCGACCGGCGCCCGCGTGACCCTGTTCGAGAAGGACGGGGTGGTGGGTGGCCGCACCCGCACCCTGACCTCGCCCGAGGGCTACAAGTTCGACCTGGGGCCGACCTTCTTCCTCTATCCGCGCATCCTGAAGGAAATCTTCGAGGCCTGCGGCGCGAAGCTGGAGGAGGAGGTGGATCTCATCCGCCTCGACCCGCAATACCGCCTGATCTTTGAGGGCAAGCCCAACATCACGATTGATGCCACGGGCGACCTGGACCGGATGGAGCGCAACATCGCGTCATTCGCGCCGGGCGATGTGCCCGGCGTGCGGCGCTTCATGGCGGCAAACCGCGAGAAGCTGGCCGTCTTCAAGCCATTCCTGGAGCGACCCTTCCTGTCCAACACGGACATGATCGGCGCCGATATCCTCAAGAGCATCCCGCAGCTTCGCCCGCACAAGCAGGTGGATGCGGACCTCAAGCGCTATTTCAAGGACCCGCGCACGCGGCTGGCCTTCAGCTTCCAGACCAAATACCTGGGCATGTCGCCGTTCAAATGCCCCTCGCTGTTCACGATCCTGAGCTTCCTGGAATATGAATACGGCGTCTATCACCCGCGCGGCGGCTGCGGCGCGGTGAGCGACGCCATGGCCCGCGTGGCCGAGCGTCTGGGCGTTGAAATCCGGCTGAACACGCCAGTGGACAAGATCACCTTCGCCGGCCGCCGCGCTGTCGGCGTGGAGGTGGGCGGTCGGCATGTCGCCGCTGATTCTGTCGTGCTCAATGGCGATTTCGCGCATTGCGTGCCGAAACTTGTGCCGAATTCCATCCGCAAGGCCTGGTCGGATCAGAAGATCGAGAAGTCGCGCTATTCCTGCTCGACCTTCATGCTCTATCTCGGCATCGAGGGCACCTACCCGGATCTGGCGCACCACAATGTGCTGCTGGCCGAGGAATACCAGCGCAACATCCAGCAGATCGAAAACGGCGAGCTGCCGGATGTGCCCAGCCTCTACGTCCAGAACCCCTGCGTGACGGATCCGAGCCTGGCGCCGCCCGGCCATGCCGCGCTCTACATGCTGGTGCCCGTGCCCAATCTGCGCCACGGCGCGGATTGGAGCGTGGAGGGGCCGCGCTATCGCGACATCGCCATCCAGCGGCTGAAGACGCTGGGGCTGCACGACATCGAATCCCGCATCCGGTATGAGCGGATGGTCAGCCCGCAGGATTGGCGCGATGAGTTCTCGGTGGGCTTCGGCGCCACCTTCAACCTCAGCCATGACTTGATGCAGATGCTGAGCTTCCGGCCGCGCAACCGCTTCAACGACACCCAGGGCCTCTACCTGGTGGGGGGCGGCACGCATCCCGGCTCCGGCCTGCCGGTGATCTATGAGGGCGCGCGAATCACCGCCCGCCTGATCCAGGAAGACCTGGCGCTGACGGCGCAGCCCGCGCCTTCCACGGAGATTTGAGCATGACTTCGCATGTCGTCATTGTCGGCGCGGGCCTGGGTGGGCTCGCGGCGGCCTGCACCGCAGCCGCGCGTGGCCACAAGGTCACGCTGCTGGACAAGAACCCCTGGCTCGGCGGCAAGGCCGCGCAATTGTTCCTCGACGCGCCGGATGGCTCCGGGAAATTCCGCTTCGACATGGGGCCCACCATCCTCACCGTGCCGCGCGTGCTGCGCCGCATCTTCGCCGAGGCGGGCCGCGACCAGGCCAAGGAAATGCCGCTGATCCGGCTCGACCCGCAATGGCGCTGCTTCTTCGAGGATGGAACCCGCATTGACCTGATGGCCGATGTGGACGTCATGGCCAGGGCGATGGATGAGTTCGCGCCGGGCCGTGGCCTGGGCGATGGCTATCGCAAGTTCCAGCGGGTCGCGAAGCACCTGCACGGCGTCTCCGAAAAATTCTTCTTCTGGAAGTCGGTCGAGGGTATCGGCGACACGCTGAACATGAAGGCCAACCTCAACCCGAACACGTTGAAGGATGTACTGAGCCTTCGAATGGGCCAGACCGTGGCCAAGGTGATCCGCGGCCATGTCCCCGATGACCGGCTGGCGCAGATGCTGGACCATTACTGCCAATATGTCGGCTCCAACCCGTATCTCGCACCCGCCGTGCTCGCCTCGATCGGCGACATGCAGGCCAGCGAGGGCGTCTGGTATCCGGTGGGCGGCACGCGCGCCGTGGCCGAAGGGCTGGCCAGGCTGGCCGGCGATCTCGGCGCCGATCTGCGTCCCTCCTGTGACGTGACGGGCTTTGACATCGAGAATGGCCGCGTCGTCGCCGTGAAGCTCGCTTCCGGCGAGCGGATTGCCTGCGATGCCGTGATTTCCAATATGGACGCGATCCGCACCTATAAGGAGTTGGTCGGTGGTGCCACCGGCGATGCCTACGCCAAGAAGGGCTTCGAGCCGGCTTGCAGCGGCGTCGTGCTCTATATGGGCCTGAAGAAGCGCTACCCGCACCTCGCGCATCACTGCTTCGTCTTCTCCCGCGATGCGGAGGAGGAGTTCGACGCCATCTATAAGCGCGGCGAACCGGCACCGGACCCCACCGTGTATCTGGCGGCGACGGCCGAGACCGACCCGACCAGCGCGCCCGAGGGCGGCGAGGCGCTTTATGCCCTGGTGCACACGCCGCATCTGCGGCCGCATCACGATTGGAACGAGATCTTCCCCGGCTACCGCCAGACTATCCTGGACAAGCTGAAGCGCACGGCGGGGCTGGACGATATCGAGGAGAACATCGTCGTCGAGCATCGCCTGACGCCGGTGGACATCCACAATCGCTATCGTGTTTTGGATGGCGCCATCTATGGCCTCGCCAGCCACGGCAGCTTCCTGGGCGCCTTCAAGCCGGGCAACCGCTCGCGCCAGGTGAAGGGCCTGTATCTCGCCGGTGGCGCCGCCCATCCGGGGCCAGGCATGCCGATGGTGATGATGTCGGGCTGGATCGCGGCTGATAGCCTGGATCAGGATCTCGGTGGCCGTGGCATGAGCCCCGAGGCGGAACTGGCTGGCCGGCGCGAGTCCGAACTCATCGACGCCCGATGACGATGATGACGCCGCCTTCGCCTGTGGAACTGCGTTCCGAGCGAATGATGGCGTTCTTCAACATCGCCTTCAGCCGCACCTTTGGGGGCCATTTCTCGGCGCTGCGCGTCGCCCGTTGGGGGGAGCCCGTGCTGCCCGAGGGGCGGCCCGCCATCATCCTCGCCAACCATCCCGGCTGGTGGGATGGAGTGATGTTCATGCTGCTGATGCGCCGCTTCTTCCTGGAGCGGCCGGGCTTCACGCCCATGGATGCGGCGGCGCTGGAAAAATACGGCTTCATGAAGCGGCTGGGCGTCTTTGGCGTCGAGCAGAATTCGGCGCGCGGCGCGCTGCGCTTCCTGCAAACCGCCAAGCAGGCGCTGGAGGATCCGCGCCACATGCTCTGGATGAACGCGCCAGGCCGCTTCGCCGATGCGCGGGAGCGGCCGGTGCCGCTCGCCCCCGGCGTCACCCGGCTGCCGGAAATCGCGCCCGATGCGGTGATCGTGCCGCTCGCGCTCGAATATGTGCATTGGACGGAAAAGCGCGGTGAGGCGCTGCTGGCCTTTGGCGCGCCGCTGGATGCCCGCGAATTGCTGGCGCTGGACCGTGATGCGCGGACCGAAGCTATCCGGGCCGCCATGACCGAAACGATGGACCGCCTCGCGCTGGATGCGATCAGTCGGGATGCGGAAAGGTTCCGCATTGTGCTCGATGGGCGCTCCGGCATGGGTGGTATTTATGGCGCGTGGCAATATGTGAGGGCGGTGCTTCGGGGCCAGGCGCATGATCCGCGCCATGATCCCGGAGGCGGAAAACCACGAGGATAAGATGGAATTCGCCCATATCGCCCTGGGACTGTCCCTGCTGCCGATCATCTTCGGGGCGATCAACCTGCGGCGCATGCCGCGGTTGCGCGACGTGCCGGCCCGGGGGATATGCGTCTCCATCCTGATCCCGGCCCGCAATGAGGCGGGCAATATCGCGGCCTGCCTGGATGCCGCGTTGGCCTCCACCGGCTGCGCGGTCGAGGTGGTGGTGATGGATGATGGCAGCACGGATGCCACGGCCGCCATCGTGCAATCCTATGCGGCGCACGATGCCCGCCTTCGGCTGGTGCAGGCGCCGAGCCTGCCGCCCGGCTGGACCGGCAAGGTGCATGCCTGCGCCCGCCTGGCCGAGGCCGCGACGGGCACGCATCTGCTGTTCATCGACGCCGATGTGCGCCTGGCCCCCCACGCCGCCGCCGCGATGGCCGCGCATGCCGCCACCAACCGCATCGCCATGGTGAGCGGCGTGCCGCGCCAGATCATCCGCAGCATCGGCGAGGGGCTGACCGTGCCCTTCATCAACTTCCTGCTGATCTGCTACCTGCCCTTCGGGGGGCGCGCCGCGCAGCGCAAGGCCAGCCTTGCCGCCGCCTGCGGCCAGCTCATCCTCGTCGAGCGCCGCGCCTATGAGGCGATTGGCGGCCACACGGCCATCAAGGGCGTGCTGCATGACGGCATTGCCCTTGCCCGCCGCTTCCGCGACCTGGGCCATGATACGGAGATCGTGGACGGCATGCCGCTCGCCACCTGCCGGATGTATGAGAATTTCGGCCATGCCTGGGGCGGCTTCATCAAGAATGCGCGCGAGGGCATGGCGACGCCCGTGGGCCTGCCGATCTGGACCGTGCTGCTGGCCGGCGCGCATCTCTGGCCATGGGCGCTGCTGCCCAATGGCGAGGCGGTGCTGACCATCTTTCTCATGTTCGCACTCCGCGCCGCCGTCACCTGGCGCATGGGCGAGCCCTGGTGGACCGTGCCGCTGCATCCGTTGACGGTGCTGGTGGCGCTGGCCATCCAGTGGACGGCCCTGGTGCGCTCGGCGCTCGGCCTCAAGGCCGGCTGGAAGGGCCGCGCCTATGCGGCGGTGAAGGCCGAGGGCTGAACTTCACCCTGACCCGCGGGGGTGGGCTGGAAAGCGGACGCGACACCCGCCACAAAGACAGCATGAATGATGTGACCGCTCCGGGTGCGCCCAACCGCACCCATGACACGGAGAATTTCCCCACCGCCTCGCTGATCCTGGCGAAGCCGGTGCGGGCCAAGGTCATGGCCTTCTACCGCTTCGTCCGCATGGCCGATGACATCGCCGACAGCGAGAATCTGGCGCCGGCCGAAAAGCTCGTTCGGCTCGATGCGATGGAGGCGTCGCTCGATGATCCGGCCACGCCCCTGGCCGAAGGCGGGCGCATGCAGGCGCTGGGCGTCGGCGTGGATGAAGCGCGCCTCATGCTCTCCGCCTTCCGGCAGGATTCCGAGCAGGCGCGCTACGCCGAATGGGTCGATCTGGAGGATTACTGCCGCCGCAGCGCGGACCCCGTGGGGCGCATGCTGCTACGGCTGCATGGCACCACCTCGGACGCCGCGAAACACGCGGCGGATGGCCTCTGTACCGCTTTGCAAATCCTGAACCACCTGCAGGACCTGGTGCCTGATCGCGACAAGCTGGACCGCGTGTATCTGCCGCAATCCTGGCTTGCCCTGGCGGGTGGCGAGGCCGCCTTCTTCGAACCCGCCAATCCGCATCGCCGGGCCATCCTGGATGCCGCGCTGGACCGCGTGGAGGATTTTCTGGATCGCGCCTCTGCCCTGCCGCGGCTTTGCACCGAGCGCCGCCTGGCCATCCAGTCGGCCATGACCATCGGCCTCGCGCGGCGCCTGCTGGGGAAGCTGCGCGCGGCAGACCCGGTGCTCGGGCGGGTCGCGGTCGGCAAGCTGGATTTCGCCCGCGAGCTCCTGGCCGCGCCCTTCCTCGGCCCGACCGATCCGGTGATCGTGGCGAGCCGCGTCAGCCGCGCCGCCTCATCCTTCGCGCGTGGCATGGCGACGCTGAAGGGTGAGCGCCGCCGCGCGCTTTGGGCCGTCTATGGCTTCTGCCGCGTGGTGGATGACATCGCCGATGGCGCCATGCCCGAGGGCGAGAAGCGCCGCCTGCTGCACGCCTGGCGCGCGAAGCTCACCCGGCCCGATTGCGCTCTCTCCCGCGAGTTGCTGCTGGCGCGCCAGGCCTTCGACATTCCGCTGGCGGAATGCGAGGCGATGGTGGCCGGCATGGAGACCGATGCCGCCGACCATCTCCGCCTGCCCGATGAGGCGGCGCTCGATCTCTATTGCCGGCGCGTGGCGGGCAGCGTGGGCGCCATCTCCGTCCGCATCTTCGGCGAACCGCGGGCCGAGGCCTGGGGCCTGGCGCTGGGCCATACCTTCCAGCTGACCAACATCCTGCGCGACGTGGATGAGGATGCCCTGCGTGAGCGCGTCTATATCCCGCTCTCCGCGCTGGAGAAGGCGGGCATTCCGGATGGGCCGGCCGCCTCCATCGTGAGCCATCCGGCCTTTGCCGGCATCTGCAAGGAATTGGCGGGGCGCGCCGTGGGCGGCTTCTTCCGGGCCGAGGCGGAATTGGGCCGCTACGACATCGAGGCGCTGCGCCCGGCGCGCGTCATGATGTGGGGCTACCGGCGCATCCTGGACCACATGCTGCGGCGCGGCTGGGCTGGCGCGCGTCACCGGGCGCGCATGACGCGGGCGGAGAAATTCCGCATGGCGGTGTTTGCGGTGACGGGGCGATGAAAGAGGCCCTTTTGACTCACTTCCACATCATCGGCGCGGGCCTCGCTGGCCTCGCCGCCGCCCACGCGCTTGCCCTTCGCGGCCATGCCGTGACCCTCCACGAAGCCACCCCTGGCGCCGGTGGCCGCGCCCGCGCGCTGCCCGATGGCACGGATAACGGCACCCATGCGCTGATCGGCTGCAACACGGCGGCGCTGCAATTCCTCGATGCCGTCGGCGCGCGCCAATACTGGGTGCAGCCGGAGCCCGATGGCCTGCCGGTCTATGACTGCGCCGATTCCTCGGCCCGCCTCGTGGCACTCTCGCCGGCTGGTTGGTGGAATGGCGCGCGCCGCCCGGCTGGTGCCTCCTGGGGGGGGGTGCTGGCGATGCTGGCCATGGCGCTGCCGCCCTTTGGACCCTTTGGCCGGGACCGCACCATCGCCGAGGCCATGGCCGCGCATCCCGATTTCCTGCGTGGCTTCGTGGACCCGCTGGTGATCGCGGCGCTGAACACGCCCTCCGCCGAGGCCTCCACCCATCGCCTGGGCCAGGTGCTGCGCCGCCTGGGCGCAGCGGGCGCCGCCCGGCTTTTCGTGGCCCGGCGCGGGTTGGGGCCGGATCTGGTGGAACCCGCCCTGGCCGTGCTCGCCGCCGCCGGGGCCGAATACCGGCCCGGCAGCCGCCTGCGCGCCATCCAGGTGAAGGAGGGCCGCGCCACCAGCCTCACCTTCCAGGAGCAGGACGTGATGCTGGGCGAGGGCGAGCGCGTCATCCTCGCGCTGCCCCCCTGGGAGGCGCAGCGGATGCTGCCGGGCCTGCCTGCGCCGGATGCCTTCGCGCCCATCGTGAACCTGCATTTCGCCTTCGCGCCCGGCGGGCAGGTACGCTTCCTGGGATTGCTCGGGGCGCTCTGCCAATGGGTGCTGATCCGGCCCGAGGGCGTGGCCGTCACCGTCAGCGCCGGCGATGCCGAGGCCGAGCAGGATGTGGCGGAACTCGCCCCCCGCGCCTGGGCGGAAATCCTGCGCGCCGTCCGTGCCTTCCATGTGCCGGGCGATTGGCCGGAAGCGCCGCCGCCCTGCCGCGTCATCAAGGAGCGCCGGGCCACGCCGCGCCAGCGCCCCGGCCCCATCCCGACACCACCGCGCCGGCCGCTCGCCAACCTGGCGCTGGCGGGGGATTGGACCTGGCCGCATCTGCCCGCCACCATCGAGGCCGCCATTCGCTCCGGCCAGGACGCGGCGCGTGAGATCCAGCAATGACCCCTGATGCTGCCCTGACGGCTCTCCGCGCCGTGGAAGCCGAGCAGGGCGCCCCCGACCTCGCCAGCCGCCGCGCCCTGCTGGCTGATCTGCGTCGCGTGGTGCTCGACCACGCCCAGGCCATCGCCGATGCCGCCGCTGCCGATTTCGGCGCGCGCAGCCCGGAGGACAGCCTGCTGGCCGATGTGCTGCTGATCGCGGATGCGTGCAGCTACACGCGCCGCAAGCTTCGCCGCTGGGCGCGGCCGCAACGGGCCGCCGTGCCCTTTCCCTTCTTCCCGGCCCGCGCATGGATGGAATGCGTGCCCAAGGGCGTCATCGGCATCATGGCGCCCTGGAACTACCCGGTACAACTCGCGCTCATGCCGGCGATTGACGCCATCGCCGCCGGCAACCGTGTGGTGATCAAGCCCTCCGAGGCCGCACCACGCGTGGCCGCGCTGATCGAAACCATCCTGGCGGAAGCCTGGGGGCCGCGCGTTGCGCTGGTGGTGCAGGGGGGCGCCGATGTGGCGCGGGAATTCGCCGCCCAGCCCTGGGATCACCTGGTCTTCACCGGCGGCACCGAGACCGGGCGCCGCGTCATGGCCGCCGCCGCCGTGCATCTCACGCCGCTGACGCTGGAACTCGGCGGCAAATGCCCCGCGCTGGTGCTGCCCGGCGCTGACCTGAAAAAGGCCGCGCGCAACATCCTGGTGGCAAAGGCGGTGAATGCCGGCCAGACCTGCATCGCACCCGATACCGTGCTGCTCATCGGCCACAGCGCCGCCGAATTCGCCCGCGCGGCGCGCGAGAGCGGCGTGACCCGGACCGGCACCGCCGTGATCAATGCGCGGCAACAGGCGCGGCTGGATGCCATCGCGCAGGGCAGCACCATCGTCTGGATGGGGCCTGGGCCGCATCCCCTTGGACTCGCTTTGGCCGAGGGCGGACTGGCTGAGGAGGAAATCTTCGGCCCCATCCTCGCCATGACGGAATGCGCCAGCCTCGACGCCGCACTTGCCTGGGTGCGCGCCAGGCCGCATCCGCTGGCGATCTACCTCTTTGGCGCCACCTCGGCGGAGGAAGCGCAGGTCGCGGCCGGGACGAAATCCGGCGCGCTGGTGACGGGGCGCGCGGTGGAATACGCGGCCCTGCCGGGGCTGGGCTTTGGCGGCGTGGGCGCCTCGGGTTTCGGGCGGCGCAATGGCGAGGCGGGGTTCCGGGAATTCAGCAATCACCGGGCGCGGATGCGAAACGCGGACTGGTCCCTGGCGCGGCTGTTCGATCGGCCGCAATCTGCTTTCGCCAGGAAGCTCATCAGGCAACTGGTCGGAATCAAGTAGGGCCAGGGCGCTGCCCTGGACGCGCCGGGGCCGAAAGGCCCCGGACCCCAGGAGCCAGGACATGCCCAAGGCCGATCGAATCATTCTGGTGACGGGGGCCGCGACCGGTATCGGTGCCGCCTGTTGCAGGCGCATGGCCGTGCCGGGCACCGCCATCCTCGTCCATACCCGCAAGAACGTCGAAGGCGCACAAAGCACCGCCCAGGCCATCCGCGAAAAGGGCGGCCTGGCCGAAATCATCCTGGGCGACATCGCCGCCCCCGAAACCCCCGCCGCCCTGGTCCAGGCCGCGATTGACCGCTTCGGCGGCCTTGATGTCGTCATCGCCAATGCCGGCTTCGCCGACAAGACGCCGCTGCTGCAAACCGATGACGCGCAGCTCGCCAAGACCTTCGACACCGTGCTCTGGGCCTTCATCCGCCTGGCCCGCGCGGCGTTGCCGGTGCTGGCGGAAGGGCGTGATCCGCGCCTCATCGCCATCTCCTCCTTCGTGGCCCACAGCTTTCGCAATGATGTCACGATCTTCCCCGCCACATCGGCGGCCAAGGCGGGGGTGGAGGCGCTGGTGCGCGGCCTCGCCATCGAATATGCGAGGCAGGGCGTCACGGTGAATGCGGTGGCGCCGGGCTTCACCCGCAAGGATGCCGGCGCGCATGCGGCCTATTCGGCGGCGCAATGGGAGGCGGTGACGCGCAGCGTGCCACTGGGCCGGCTGGGCACGCCCGATGACGTGGCGGCTGCGGTGAATTTCATGGCCTCGCCCGAGGCCGGCTACGTCACCGGTCAGGTCTGGCATGTGAACGGCGGACTGGTTTGACCGCGCCTACTTCTCGTGCGGCCTGGCGGCGAATTCCTCCACCAGCTCCGCGATGCGCTTGGGGTCGCTCTGCTCCATCACCCGCCGCGCGAAGCGGGCGCAATCGTCGATGTCCAGCGCGCGCACCGCCTGCTTCACCCGCGGGATGGAGCCGGCATTCATGGACAGGTTCCGCAGCCCGAGCCCCAGCAGAAGCGGCACAAGCTTGGCATTGCCCGCCATTTCGCCGCAGACGGAAACCGGCATGCGAAGCCGCAGCGCCGCCTCGATCGCGAATTGCATGAGGCGCAGCACGGCCGGGTGCAGCGGGTCATAGAGATGCGCCACGTCAATCTCGGCGCGGTCCACGGCCAGGGTGTACATGGTCAGGTCATTCGTGCCGATGGCGAAGAAATCCGCTTCCAGCGCGATGGCATCGGCGGCCAGCGCCGCGCCTGGCGTCTCGATCATGGCGCCGAGCGGCGGCAGTTTCTCGGGCAGGGCTTCGCCCCGGCGGCGCAGGCGGCGGGCCACGCGCTCATAGATCTCGCGCGCCTGCGCGACTTCGGAGGGCACGGTCACCATGGGCAGCAGGATGCGGAGCTGGCCCAGATGCGCCACGCGCAGGATGGCGGCGAATTGCTCCTCCAGCAGGGCGGGGCGCTTCAGCAGCAGCCGCAGCCCGCGCAGGCCGAGCGCCGGGTTGGGGCCGGTGGAGACTGGCACGCCCTCGGCCAGCGCCTCCATGTCCTTCTCGCCGCCCCAGTCGAGGACGCGGATGGTCACGGGGTCCTGGCCCATCGCCTCGATGACGGCGCGATAGGCCTCCACCTGGGCGTCCTCATCGGGCAGGTCGTCCCGGTTCATGAACAGGAACTCGGTCCGCAGCAGGCCGATGCCCTGGGCGCCGGCCTGGGCGATCAGCGGCAATTCCGCCGGGATTTCGAGATTGGCCTGCAACTCGACCAACTGGCCGTCCGTCGTCTGGGCGGGCAGGCTACGCAGCTTGCCCAGCCGCGTGCGCTCCTTCGCCTGGGCGGCAAGGCCGGCCTTGGCCTGTGTGAGGGTGGCGGCGTCCGGATGCAGGGCGACGATGCCCGCGCCGCCATCCAGCATGGCCATGTCGCCGCGCTGCGCGGCGGCGGTCAGCCCGTGGCAGCCCAGCACGGCGGGAATGCCCAGTGCCCGCAGCATGATGGCGGTATGCCCATCGGCCCCGCCCTCCTCGGTGGCGACGGCGGCAATCTTGCCGGGCTCCAGCAGGGCGGCATCGGCGGGAGTGAGTTCATCGGCAACGAGGATGGCGCCCGCCGGCACGCCCTTGAGGCTGCGGAAGGGCGTGGCCGTCAGGTTGCGCGTCAGGCGGCGGGCGATTTCGCGCACCTCGCCGGCGCGGCGGTTCAGCCCGGCCTTGTCATCGCCCTTCGCCGCCAGGATGGCCTGGGCGATGGCCTCCGCCTCGTCCTGCACGGCGGTCTCGGCCGAGAGCAATTCCTCGCCGATGCGCTTGCGCGCGCCGCGCAGCAGCCGCGAATTGCCGAGCATGAGGATATAGGCGTCGAGCAGCGGCTCCAGTTCCTCCTGCGCTTCTTCGGGCAGGACGGAGAGGCGGGTCTTGAGCTTGCCCACCTGCTTGCGGGAGAGGGCGGCCGCGTCCTGCAGCTTGGTGCGCTCCGTCTCCACCGCATCGGCGGTGATGACCCGGCGCGGGGCTTCGGCGGGCGCTTCCGTCGTGTCGTAGATGGTGCCGATGACGATGCCGGGCGAGACGGCGATGCCGGCCAGCCTTTGCTCCGGCGGCTTGCCGCAGCGCTGGGCGGCCTTGGCATCGGCCGCTTCGGGCTTGTTGCCCGCTTCGCTCTTGGCGTCAGTCTTCATGGAAGCCGGCTTCTATCAGCCCGGCCACCGCGTCCAGCGCCTCGCGCGCGTCCCAGCCCTCGGCATCCAGCGTCACCTCGCTGCCCTGGCCGGCGCCCAGCATCATCAGCCCCATGATGGAGCAGGCGGGTACGCTCTGCCCCGCGCGGCTGACGTTCAGGCAGGCGGAATAGCGCTCGGCCACGGCGACGAGCTTGGCGGCGGCGCGGGCATGCAGCCCACGGCTGTTGATGATCTTGATGGTGCGGCGCAGCACCATGCCGCCACCACCCTCGCAACTGCAATCCGACGGCGCGGGTGGCGTCTCGGCGGCGGAGGCGAGGTGCGGCGTGCCGGCTTCTTCCGTGGGCCACTCATTCATTAGGCGCTTCCATTCCCGTCCTTGGGGAGAATCTGGGGTGCCGCGGGGCCAATTGCCAGTTCACTCGCGGCGGTGATGTATTTGCGCCCGGCCTTGGCGGCGTGCTCCACCGCCTCGGCCAGGGGCTCGGTGCCGCGAATCTTCGCCAGCTTCACCAGCAGCGGCAGGTTCACCCCGGCAATCACCTGGATCGTCTTGTGATCAGCCAGCGAGAAGGCGAGGTTGGAGGGCGTGCCACCCGCGATGTCGGTCAGCACCACCACGCCATCGCCCTGGTCCACATCGGCGATGCGGGCGCGGATATCCGCGCGGCGGCCCTCCATGTCGTCATCCGGGCCGATGCAGACGGTGGCGACGGCCGGCTGCGGCCCCACCACATGCTCCATGGCATGGCGCAATTCGAGCGCGAGCCGCCCATGGGTGACGAGCACGAGACCGATCATGTTTCCGAATTCGCAGATCTGGGCATGAGGGAGGAGGGGGGTGCCGATAATGAGACAGGGGTTGGTAACACCATATCGGGCATATGACCCAATTCCCGATGCGCGACATCCACACGCCAGCCCTGCTGCCGGAGATGGGCTGCCAGTTTTTCCACCACGAAGACCGAGCGATGGCGCCCGCCGGTGCACCCGATGGCAATGGTGAGATATTTTTTGCCTTCAGCCACATAACGCGGCAGCAACGGCTCGATGAAGCCGACCAGGCGGGACCAGAGGCCGGGGAAATCGGGGTCGGCCGCCACATATTCGGCCACGGCGGCATCCCGCCCCGTCATCGGTCGCAGCAGCGCGTCGTAATGCGGGTTGGCGAGGAAGCGCATGTCGAAGACGAGATCGGCCTCGCGCGGCAGGCCCTTGGGGAAGCCGAAGGATTTCAGGTTGATGTTCAGCCCTGGCGCGCCTTCGGGCTTGAAGCGCACCTCGATGGCGCGGCGCAATTCGGGCAGCGGCAGGATGGAGGTATCCAGGATCAGGTCCGCCGCCTCGCGCAGGGGGGCCAGAAGCGCGGCCTCCCGCGAGATGCCGTCCTGCACGCGGCTGCCGAGCGGCCCGCCCGGGGCGAGCGGGTGGCGGCGCCGCGTCTCGCTGAAGCGGCGCAGCAGCACCTCCTCCTCGGCCGTCGCATAGACGACGGTGGAGGTGATTTCCGGCCGCTGCCGCAACCTGGCGATGGCGGCGAGCGCCTTGGCCGGATCAAAGCCGCGGGTGCGGGTGTCAATGCCGGCCGCGATCGGGCCGTTGCCCTCATTCACCAGCGCGTCGAGGATGGCCAGCGGCGGGTTGTCCACTGTCTCAAAGCCCAGATCCTCCAGGACGCGCAGGATGGAGGCCTTGCCCGCGCCCGAAAGTCCGGTGACGAGCACGAAGGGACGTGGCTCACCGCTCATGCCCGGAACGCGCCCGCGGTCATGGCGGTCCGGCCCGCCAGGACATCGAGGGCGCGGCGCAGCACATCGGGGGCGGAAGCAGCCGCGCCATGCAGCCGCAGAGCCGGAAGGGTGGCGCCGAGTGCGGACCAGGTCTCGGGCTCGGGCAGGCGGGGCAGGGCGGATTGCGGAACCAGCCGGGCCGCGAGCCTCAGTGTCGCGGATGTCCAGGCCAGGCCCGCCAGCAGGCCGAGCCCGAACACCTCCATGCGCCCGGCCAATGCAGCCGGGGGAGACGCGCGCAACAGGCCCTGATCAGCCTCCAGCATCACTTGATCATCCGCTACCAGGACCCAGCCTTGCCCGAGAAGGCGCAGCAACAGGTCTGACTTGCCACCGCCCGGGGGGGCCAGGAAAAGAACGCCTTCGCCCGCCAGTGCCGCGCAACTGCCGTGCAGGAGCATTACGGACGCCCATCAGGTTACAGTTGGGTAGTTTATGGCAGGATTGGGGCTTGTACGGAAGTCTCTCCCGGGGTTCACCAGGGGCATGACCGCATCCGCCCCGCCCAACCGCTCCGACATCACCGCCGCCGCCCGGCGCATCGCCGGCGATATCCGGCGCACGCCCCTGCTGGAGCTGCCCGGCTGGGGCGTGATGAAGCTGGAGATGTTGCAACTGGCCGGCAGTTTCAAGCCGCGCGGGGCCTTCAACCGCATGCGCTCGGCCGGCGTTCCCTCCGCTGGCGTCATCGCGGCCTCGGGCGGCAATCACGGCGCGGCGGTGGCGGCGGCGGCGCAGAGCATGGGCGTGGCCGCCGAGATCTTCGTCCCCGAGATCGCCGCCGAGGCCAAGCGCGCGCGCATCCGCGCCCATGGTGCCCGGCTCATCGTGGGCGGCGCCAGCTATGACGAGGCGCGGCTGGCGAGCGAGGCCCGCGCGGCCGGGACCGGCGCGCTGATGGTGCATGCCTATGACCAGGCCGAGGTCCTGGCCGGGCAGGGCACCGTGGCGCTGGAGTGGGAGGAGCAGGCGCCGGGCCTGACGCATCTGTTGATCGCGGTGGGGGGCGGCGGGTTGCTGGGCGGAATCGCGGCCTGGCATGCCCATAGCGGCGTGACCCTCGTCGCGGTCGAGCCGGAGGGCTGCCCCGGCCTGCATGCGGCGCTCGCCGCCGGGCGGCCGGTGCCGGCCCCGGTGGGCGGGTTGGCGGCGGATAGCCTGGGCGCGCGCCAGGTCGGCGGGCTGATGTTCCCGCTGGTGGCCGCGCTGCGCGCCGAGGGGCGGCTGGATTGCGCGCTGGTGGGCGATGATGCCATCCGGGCCGCGCAGCTCGCGCTCTGGGAGAAGGCGCGGCTGGTGGCCGAGCCCGGGGGGGCGGTGGCCTTGGCGGCCCTGCTCAGTGGTGCCTGGGTGGCGCCGGCCGGGGCGCGGGTGGGCGTGTTGCTCTGCGGCGCGAATACCGACCCCGGTGCCCTGAAACTCCATCATGACCGAGCAGGAGAGTGAGCTGCCGGCGAAAGGGACGGAGCCTCGCCTGATGGAGCTGGCGGTGGGCGAAGTGACCGCCGCCGCCCATGGCGGGCGCAGCCCGGACCATCTGGTTCAACGCAACGCCTTCCGCCAGCGGGACCGGGAGACGCGCGCCGGTACTTTCGAATTGTGTATCCCGAAGCTTCGGCGCGGCTCCCGCTTCCCGTGCTTCCTCGTGCCCGGGCGCACCGCCGAGAAGCTGCTCGCGGCGGTGATCCAGGAGGCTTGCATGCACGGCGTCTCGACCAGCGCGCTGGATGACTTGGTGCGGGCGATGGGCGCGAATTGCGTCAGCAGGAGCCAGGTCAGCCGGCTCTGCGGCGAACTCGACGAAGCGGGTCGATGCCTTCCTCTCCCGCCCAATCGAGGGCGAATGGCCCGATCTCTGGCTCGATGCCGCCTATGGCGGTCGCAATGGCTGCGGCCTCAACTGCATGATCACCAGCACCGGCCGGATCGCGTCGGAGGTGTCGCGCGGGCGGCAGCGCGGCTTCGACGCGCAACTGATTGGCAAATCCCGCCGGCGCCTCGCGGGCATCGAGGGAATATCGTGCCGGTGTCCGCGCGCGGCGCGAGCATGCATGCAGGTACCGGGCACCTCGAGTGGCGCTATGGGGTCAAGGTCTCGCCGGGCCTCGTCAGGACCGCTTGCGACGCGGTGTGGGATGAGATCGCGACCTGGCGGCGAAAGTAGCGTCCTCGCCGCCATCGGCTGACGGAAAGATGCTTGCGCTATCGCAGTTTGCCTGCGATCAAGGCCTCATGCTCGCGCTGGCCGCCATTCCTCTCGTCGCCTTGATGTGCGTCCCCGTGTGCGCCTGGGCTGTGCGCCGCGCGCCCCGGACGGCGCCGTGGCTCGCCATGCTGCCGGCGGCGCTATTCCTGTTGGTGCTGACCCTCCCGGACGGGGCCAGCTTCCGCCTGGCCTGGATTCCCTCGCTGGGCGTCGAACTGTCCCTCCGCCTTGATGGCCTCTCGCGACTATTGGCGCTGCTCATCACCGGCATCGGGGCCGGCGTGTTCCTCTACGCGGCGTCCTACCTCGCGGGGCACCCGCAACTGCACCGCTTCCTCGCGACGCTGACGCTGTTCATGGCGGCGATGCTTGGTGCCGTGCTCGCCGACGACCTGCTGCTGCTTTTCGTGTTCTGGGAACTCACCAGCCTCGCCTCTTTCCTGCTCATCGGCTTCGACGCGCATCGTTCGGAATCGCGGCGCGCCGCGCAGCAAGGGTTGATGGTCACGGTGGCTGGCGGGCTGGCGATGCTCGCGGGCTTCCTGCTGCTGGGGGATGCGGCCGGCACCTTCCGCATTTCCGCCATCGTGGTGCAGGGCGCCACGCTCGCCGCGCATCCGGCTGCGTCCTGGATCGTGGTGCTGATCGCGGTCGGCTGCTTCGCCAAAAGCGCGCAATGGCCGCTGCATTTCTGGCTGCCCAACGCCATGGCGGCGCCGACGCCGGTCTCGGCCTACCTCCATTCGGCCACCATGGTGAAGCTTGGCGTCTATCTGCTGGCCCGACTCAACCCGGCCTTCCAGGACATGGCGCTTTGGCAGGGATTGCTGACCGGCGCGGGCGCGGCCACCATGGTGACCGGCGCGGTGCTGGCGCTGCGTGAGCGCGACCTCAAGCGCAAGTTGGCCTGGTCCACGGTGGTCGCGCTCGGCACGCTGGTGATGCTGATCGGCATAGACGATCCGATGGCAGCCACCGCCGCGGTCGTCTTCCTGCTGGTGCACGCGCTCTACAAGGCCAGCCTGTTCCTGATCGCCGGCATCGTTGACAAGAAGGCCGGCACGCGCGACGCGATGCATCTGCGCGGCCTGGGCCGGCGGATGCCGCTGACCGCCGCCGCGGCGCTGCTCGCCGGGCTGTCGATGGCAGGCGCGCCGGGCTTCATCGGGGCCTTGGCCAAGGATCTGGTGTTCACCGTGCATGTCGGCCTGCCGGGCCTGCTGCCGGGCATCGCGCTGTTGGTGAACGCCGCCATGGTGGTGGTGGCGGGCATCGTCGCCGCGCGCCCCTTCATGGGCGTGCCGATGCGGACCGAACAGATGGCGAAGGACCCCCCCGCAGCGATGCTCGTCGCGCCGCTCATTCTCGGCGGGCTCGGACTGCTGCTGGGCATGGCGCCGCAGTTGGTCGCCACGACCATCATCGATCCGGCGGCGGCGGCCATGCTGGGGCGGCCCACCGGCATCGTCCTTGCCGGGAAAAAGGGTGGCGTGCTGGTGCTGACGATGTCGCTCAGCGCGTTCGCCCTGGGCCTGCTGATGTTCCTCGGCTGGCGGCGCCTCCAGCCCAGCCTGGCCGGCCAGGGCTGGCTCGACGCCTACGGCCCGGACGCGGCCTACGGCCGCGCGATGCGCGGCCTGGCGGCCGGCGCCGCCGCCCTCACGTGGCGGGTGCAGGGCGGCAGCCTGCGCGCCTACCTCGCGGCCAGCCTGGTCCTGGTGTTCGGCGGGGCGGGGCTGCTGCTG
>CAMTUX010000025.1:0-51883 GCA_947084995.1 uncultured Roseococcus sp. | reverse complement strand
CGGCGGCGGGGTGGGGCGCGGGCGTTGGGCCTGCTGGCGCGGCGGCTCGGGCAGCGGGGGTTCCGGCGGTGTCGGTTCCGGGGGTGGCGGCTCCGCAGGTGGCGCGGCTGCCAGCTCGGTTTCGCGCGGCGGCTCGGGCGGGGATAGCTGGGGCGGCGCCACGGCCAGGTCCGGCATCGGCAGCTCCAGCGGCGCCAGGGTCATCGGTGCGGGGGTCATCGGTGCGGGGGTCATCGGTGCGGGCGAAGGCGGTGGCGGGATGGCCGCGAAGACAGGTGGCGGCGGGATCGGCGCAGGCGGCGGGGGGGGTGGCGGGGCCTCGGCTTCAGGCGGTGCGGGCGTCTCCGGCGGCGCACCAGGGGTGACCGGGGCATCGGCCTGGCTCACCGCTTCGGAAGCCTCCTGGTCCCAGACGATCTCCACACCGCGTTCCAGCGGCGCATCCGCGGGCTGGCGGTGGTGGAGCAGGACCAGAGTGACCAGGGCGGCGCCATGCAGCGTCAACGAGAGAATGGCCGCGAGGGAGAAATTCGCAGCCATGTCCGGCATTGCCAAGCGCCCGCCCGGCTTCACAGAACCAGCACCCCGCTATGCTTCGCCTTGTTGTCCGGCTCCACATGGATGGTGATGACGGCGTTGCCCAACTCGGCCTTCAGGGCCGCTTCCACGCGGTCGCAAATGACATGCGCGTCCACCACGCGCATCTCGCCGGGCACCACCAGGTGGAATTCGATGAAGGTGGAACGCCCCGCCTGGCGGGAGCGGATGTCATGCGCCTCGATCGCGCCTTCGGCCTCGGCGGCCACGGTCGCGCGGATGCGGGCCAGCAATTCAGGCGAGAGCGCCTCATCCATCAGCCCGCCCACGCTTTCGCGCATCAGCCTTGCACCACTGAACACGATGTTCACCGCCGTCAGCGCCGCCAGCAGCGGATCAAGCCACAGCAGCCCAGAGGCCATCGCCAGCGCCACGCCCACCAGCACGCCGACCGAGGTGACGACATCGGCGAGCAAATGCCGCGCATCGGCCAGCAGCGCGGGGGAGCGCAGGCGCTTGCCCTGCCTGAACAGCACGCGGCACCAGACGGCATTCACCGCCGTGGCCGTCATCGCCACGCCGAAGGCCATCAGGCTCAGTTCCGGCATGCGGGGCGCGTGCCAGACCTGCCAGCATTCATGCAGGATGATGAAGGCCGCCACCAGGATCAGCGCGCCTTCCAACACGGCGGAGAAATACTCCGCCTTGTCATGCCCATAGGGGTGGTTCGCATCGGCCGGCTGGGCCGCGTAATGCACGGCTACCAGTGCAGCGATGGCGGCGGCCACATTCACCACGCTTTCCAGCGCATCGGCGAACAAGGCCACGCTGCCGGTCAGCCACCAGGCGACAAGCTTCATCGCCAGGACGACGAGGGCAATGGCAACACTGCCTGCCGCGAGGGAAACGGCGCGGGTCAAGCTCATCCTCATGGCCGGGGTGGGGGCCGCATCCTCTAGACCATTCTGCCTGCCCCGCGAAGCGTCACGCGTGCCATGGAAGCTTCACCGAATCACGACCCGGTTGTCATTTGAGCCGCGTACGCCCCCCGCATGACGTATCCAACCCGGCTTCCAGGCCTCTCGGTCGAGGGCGCGCGCCTCTCCCTCGGCGGCACGCCCATCCTGCGCGATGTCTCCCTGGCGGTCGCGCGGGGTGAATTCGTGGCGCTGCTGGGGCCTTCGGGCTGCGGCAAGACCTCCCTCATGCGGGTCATCGCCGGCATCCAGGCCGCCGATGCGGGGGTGGTACGCATCGGCGGGCGTGAGGTGACGGGGCTGCACCCGGCGCAGCGCGATGTCGCCATGGTGTTCCAGTCCTATGCGCTCTACCCGCATCTGACCGTCGCGCAGAACATCGCGGTGCCGCTGACCATGCGCCGGCTTTCCGCCGCGCAGCGCCTGCCCTTGCTTGGCGGCTTGCTGCCTGGCAGCCGCGCGGCGCGCGCCGCCATCACCGCCGATGTGGCCGGCATCGCCGAGCCGTTGGGCCTCGCGCATCTCCTGGCACGCAAGCCCGGGCAGCTTTCAGGCGGGCAAAGGCAGCGCGTGGCCCTGGCGCGCGCCGTGATCCGCGAACCCGGCGCGTTCCTGCTGGACGAACCGCTCTCCAACCTCGATGCCGCGCTGCGCGTGACGACACGGCGCGAGATCGTGGAGATCCATCGCCGCGTGGGGGCCGCCACCCTCTATGTCACGCATGACCAGTCCGAGGCGCTGACCATGGCGGACCGGGTGGCCGTGATGCAGGCGGGCAACATCCTCCAGATCGCCACACCCGAAGAGATCTATCGCGAGCCGGTGGATCTTCGCGTGGCCAGCTTCATCGGCAGCCCGCGCATCAATCTCCTCGATGCCGAAATCGGCGAGGATGGCGTGGTCCGCGTCTCGGGCGCCGCCACGGCGCTGCACAGCCACGCCCGCGGCAACGTCACCCTCGCCATCCGGCCGGAGGATTGGGTGATGGGCGCCGAGGGGCAGGAGGCGCGTGTCGAGCACACGGAATTCCTGGGCGACCATGCACTGGTGCATCTGCGGATGGGCGCTGGCACCGTGACCCTGCGCGCCGGCCCCGGCGCGCTGCCCCATGCCGGCGAGGTGCTGCGCCTCGGCTTCGATCCGGCCCGCGCGCTGGTCTTTGGCCCGGATGGCCGCCGTATCGCCGCGCATCGGCGGGAGCCCGCCTGTGCCTGAGACCACAAGCGCGCGCAGCCGCACCAGGCGGAGCGAGGCCCTGGGCGCCTGGCTGCTCACCCTGCCCGCCGCCCTCTCCTTCGCGTTGCTGATGCTGCTGCCCACCCTGGCCGCCATCGCCATGGCTTTCACGGATTATGAGCTGGGGCTGGTCCCGGTCTGGATCGGACTGGAGAATTTCCGGGAGTTGCTGGAGGATCGCGGCTTCCGTCGCTCCTTCCTCAACACGATCATCTATGTGGGCCTGGTGGCGCCGCTCTCGGTGGGGTTGGGCCTGGCGCTCGCGCTGCTGATCGAGGCCGGCGCGCGCGGGCGCGTCTTTTTCCGCGCGGTATTCTTCCTGCCGGTCGTCTCCCTCACCGTGGCCATGGCCGCGGCCTGGCAATATCTGCTGCATCCCACGATCGGCCCGGTGAACACGCTGCTGCGCCTCATCGGCATCACCGGCCCGGCCTGGCTTTCTTCCTCCGATACGGTGCTGATCTCGCTGGCCGCCATCGGCGTCTGGGAGAATGCGGGCTTCAACATGGTGCTGTTCATGGCGGGCCTCACCGCCATTCCGCGCGAACTGCGCGAGGCCGCCTGCGTGGATGGCGCGCAATCCGGCTGGTCGCGATTCTGGCTCGTCACCTGGCCTTTGCTGGGACCAACGACGCTGTTTGTCGTGACCATCACCATGATCCGCAGCATCCGGGTGTTCGACACGGTGGCCGTGCTGACGCGCGGCGGGCCGAACAAGGCGAGCGAAGTGCTGCTCTACACCATGTACACCGAGGGCTTCACCTTCCTGCGCCTGGGATATTCGGCCGCGATCACGCTGGTCTTCCTGGTGATCGTTCTCGCGCTCATGTGGGTGCAGACCCGCGTGCTGGACCGGCGGGTGCATTATGGGTGACGGTCGCTCCCTCCTGCGGGACCTCCCGCGCCTGGCGCTGCTCAGCTTCCTCGGGCTGATCATCCTCTCGCCCTATATCTGGATGCTCTCCGCCTCACTGAAGCCGACGGACGAGATCTTCCGCGCCAATCTCGCGCTCATTCCCGAGCGGTTCGCCGCGATCGAGAACTACTCCCGCGTCTTCGCGCAGGTGCCGGTGGGGCGATACCTGCTGAACGGCGTGATCGTCTGCGGCGGGATCCTGTTCTTTCAGCTGCTCTTTGCCATCCCAGCCGGATATGCGCTGGCCAAGCTGCGCTTCCCCGGGCGTGAATGGGTGTTCGGTGCCGTCATGCTGGGCCTGCTGGTCCCGCCGCATGTGCCCGCCCTGCCGCTTTACGCGGGCTTCGCCGCACTCGGGATGCTGAACACCTATGCCGCGCTGATCATCCCCTCGACCATCTCGGTCTTTGGCATCTTCCTGTTCCGGCAGTTCTTCCGCTCCCTGCCCGATGACCTCATCCACGCCGCACGCCTGGATGGCATGGGCGAGGGCGCCATCGTCTGGCGGGTGGCGCTGCCCAATGCGTGGCCGGCGGCGACGGCCTTCGCGATCTTCTCGGTCGTGGCCCATTGGAATGACCTGTTCTGGCCGCTCATCGTCGTCACCGGCACGGAATACGCAACGCCCGCGCTGGGCGTGCTGCATTTCCACACGGAGGAAGCCGGCGATGATTTCGCCGCCCTCATGGCCGCCTGCGCGATCATGACCGCGCCCCTGATTCTCGCCTTCCTCGTCGCGCAGCGGCGCTTCGTCGAGGGCATCGCCACCACCGGCCTCAAGGGATGAGGCCACCACCACATGGAGACCACGCAAATGCTTGAACGCCGCAGCCTTGGCATTGCCGCCGCCACCGCCGCCCTCCTCACCCCGCGCGTGCTGCGGGCGCAGGGCACGACCGAGATCACGGTACATTACGCGCAGCCCTTCATCTTCAAGGAAAGCTACGACGCCATCGCCGCGGAATTCGCCCGCCGCGAGCCCAACATCCGCATCAACTGGGTGACCACGCCGAATTACGCGGAGGGCATGCAGCTCATCCTCCGCCAATCCGCGACGGGCCAGATGCCCGACCTCTCCTACCAGGGCTTCAACCGCCTGCGCCTCTTTGCCGAGCGCGGCATCGCGCAGGATCTGCTGCCGCTGTTGCGCGCCGAGGGCGAGCCCGCCGCCATGGGCTATTCGCCCAACATCCTGGCGCTGGCACATTTCGGCGGGATGCAGGCGGGCCTGGCCTACGCCGCCTCCAACCCGATCTGCTATTTCAATGCCGACCTCGTGCGCCGCGCCGGCGGCAACCCGGACGCCATGCCGACCGACTGGCCCGGCACGCTGGCGCTCGCTGCGCGCATCAAGGCGCTGGGCGGGGGCACGGAGGGCATGTTCTACAGCTGGCCCGGCGATGACTGGATGTTCTCGGCCCTGCTCTTCGGTCATGGCGGCCGCATGTTGAGCGAGGATGAGCGCGACATCGCCTTCGCCGGCCCCGAGGGCCTCGCTTCGCTCCGCCTGCTGGACAGCATGGTGAAGGTTGGCGGCATGCCAAATCTGACGCGCGAAGCCGCGCAGCAAGCCTTCGCCGCCGGGCGCCTTGGCATGTTCTTCTGGACCACCGCGGCACTGCGGGGCACCATCCAGCAGGTGGGCCGTAATTTCGAGCTTCGCACCACAGTGATGCCCGTCATTGACCCGGTGCGCGGCCGCCTGCCCACGGGCGGCGCCGCCGGCATGCTGACGGCACGCGACCCCGCGAAGCGCGAAGCCGCGTGGAAGTTCCTGCGCTTCTCGACCAGCGCCGAGGGCACGACGCTCATGGTCCGCAATACGGGCTATGTGCCGACCAACCAGCTGGCCATTGATGAGCCGCGCTGGCTGGCCGAATTCTACCAGCAGAACCCACTATTCCATGCGGCAACGCGGCAGGTCAATATCAGCATCCCCTGGTACGCCTTCCCGGGCGCCAATTCGGTACGCGTGACGCAGGCCATGGTGGATAACCAGGCACGCGTCGTCGAACAACGGGCGACGCCCGAACAGGCGCTGGCGGATATGGCGAGCGAAGTCCGCCGCCTGCTGCCGCGCCCGCGTGGGTGAGGGCAAGGCCAGGGCGCTGCCCTAGCAGCCTGTCGGATTGGAACTTTTCATGTAATTTTTTGCCTGCGATTGGCTGCGCTCCGGAAATCTTCGGTCTTTTTTGGGCGCAACGGGGTCACAGCATTACGCTTGAAGCTGTTTTTCGGCCTGAATCCGACAGGCTGCTAGAGCTTTTTCGTTCGGAAGGGCTCACGAAAAAAGCTCCAGATCATTGAATTACGAGCATCTTTATCCGATCAAACGATTCCGTTTGATCGGATGATGCTCTAGCCTTCCCCGGAACAATCGGGGGAAAACGGCCATGGATCTCGGAATCAGGGGCCGCACGGCCCTCGTCTGCGCGGCCTCCAAAGGGCTTGGCCGGGGCTGCGCCTTCGCGCTGGCCCGCGAGGGCGTCTCGCTCGTCATCTCGGCGCGGGGCGGCGATGCGCTGGAAGCCACCGCCGCCGCCATCCGCGCCGAAACCGGCGTTTCCGTCACCGCCGTGCAGGGCGACGTGACCACCGAGGCCGGGCGGGCCGCGCTCATAGCCGCATGCCCGGAGCCCGATATCCTCATTACCAATGCAGGCGGCCCGCCCCAGGGCGAATTCTCGCAATTCGAGCTGGATGATTGGCGCCGCGCGGTGGAGGCCAACATGCTGACGCCCATCGCGCTGATCCGCGCCATGCTGCCGGCCATGCAGGCGCGGCGCTTCGGGCGGGTGCTGAACATCACCAGCTATTCGGTGAAGATGCCGATCGGCCGGCTGGAACTCTCCAATGGGGCGCGGGCGGGGCTGACCGGGGCGCTGGCTTCGCTGGCGCGGCGGGTCACGGCGCATAACGTGACCATCAACCACCTGCTGCCCGGCCCCTTCGACACGGATCGGGTGCGGGGCAATTGGGACGTTGTGGCGAAAGGCGGCGGGGCCGATGTGGCTGAGCTGGAGCGCCGGGCTCTGGCGGGCATCCCCGCCGGACGGCTGGGCACGGTCGAGGAATTCGGCGCCTTCGCGGCCTTCCTGTGCTCGGTGCATGCGGGCTTCACCACGGGGCAAAGCATCCTGCTGGATGGCGGCTCCTACCCCGGGACACTTTGAAACGCCTTCAATGCGATCCGCGCATTGCTGATCCGCGCCGGAAACACTCCTGCATCACGGGGGGAGGTTCGGGCGTTTTCCCGCGACCCCCGGGGGGGCTTTCGGAGGGGTTTCCGGCTTCCCCCAGGGCCCACGCGAAAAAACTTCGCCTGAGACGCGGAACTCGCTTGCATTGCTGTGAAGTGAAGCCTACATCGCCACTTACAAGACGCAGTACGCACGTGCCTCTGGCCCCAGGCCCACGGAGCTGAGCCCCTCAATAAGGCTTGCCACCGCGGCGCAAGGTTTACGCAACGACGTCAAGCGTTCTGGCAACCCCGCGACTCACGTTGCGGTTTTTTTCTGGTCGCTGGTTCGTTCGACCGTTTCGTCAATCTGGGGCCACCCCTTGAAGGGGTTGGTTCCACTCGTTTGTGGAGTATCGTGCGATGACCCCGAAGGTCTCTCGCTACCTTGCTGACAACCAGCCGGCCACGCCCTGCCTGGTGCTCGACGTGGACCGCGTCGCTGCCAATTTCGGCCGGCTGCAGCAGGCAATGCCGCTTGCGCGCATCTATTACGCGGTGAAGGCGAACCCGGCGGCCCCGATCCTGGATCGGCTGGTCGGCCTCGGCTCCTATTTCGACGCGGCTTCCTTCCAGGAAGTCTCGATGTGTCTGGAAGCCGGCGCCGAGCCGGACGCCATATCCTATGGCAACACCATCAAGCGCGAGCGTGACATCGCCGCCGCCTATGCGGCCGGCGTTCGGATGTTCGCCTTCGATAGCGAGATGGAGCTGGAGAAGCTGGCGCGTTCCGCCCCGGGCAGCCGCGTCTATTGCCGCATCCTGGTCGGCAATGACGGCGCCGAATGGCCGCTCAGCCGCAAATTCGGCTGCGAGGTCGAGATGGCGCGCGCCCTGATGATCCGCGCGACGGAGATGGGCCTGGATGCCTTCGGCCTGTCCTTCCATGTCGGCAGCCAGCAGACCAAGACGGCCGCCTATGAGGCCGCCATCGCCAAGGTGGCCATGCTCTTCACCGACCTGGCCGATGCCGGCGTGAAGGTCCGCATGGTCAATCTCGGCGGTGGCTATCCGGTGCGCTACAAGGCGGAAGTGCCCGAGATCGACGATTTCGGCTCCGCCATCATGGGCGCCATGGTCGAGCATTTCGGCAATGCCATCCCGGAAATCGTGATCGAGCCGGGGCGCTTCCTGGTGGCCGATGCCGGCGTGGTCTCCGCCGAGGTCGTGCTGGTCAGCCGCAAGGCCGAGAATGACCCGGTGCGCTGGGTCTATCTCGACATTGGCCGCTTCGGTGGCCTGGCGGAGACGGAGGGCGAGTCCATCAAATACGCCTTCCAGACCCCGCATGACGGCACCGCCGAAGGCCCCGTGACCATCGCTGGCCCAACCTGCGACAGCACGGACACGCTCTACGAGAAGTCCAACTACCGCCTGCCCTTGGCGCTGACGGCGGGTGATCGCGTGGAGTTGCTGGCCACCGGCGCCTATGTGACGACCTATGCGAGCCAGAAGTTCAACGGCTTCGAGCCGCTGGCCGAACACTACATCTGAACCGATTGGGGGGGGCGGCTCGCTCCCCCCCCAATCACGCGCGCCATTTCTTCCGCAACGCAGGCCCGCATCCGCGGCCCGCTCAACTGGCCGGGCGGCGCCAGTCCTGGCGCGTCACCCCATAAGGCACGGCAATATCCGGCAAAACCTGACCTCAGCCATCAGCGGGGCAATCAGCTCTTTCCGGCGACCACCACCATGGCCGGCTTCAGCAGGCGGCCATTCAGCGTCCAGGCGCTGGTCCAGGCCTGGAGCACCGTGCCGGGCTCCACGCCTTCGGGGGCCGGGGCCTCGCTCATCGCCTGGTGCAGTTCGGGGTCGAAGACCTGGCCTTCCGCCGGCTTGCGTTGCACGCCATGCACTTCCAGGCGCTGCAGCAGGAAGCGCTCCACGCCCTCGAAGCCGCCGCGCATCTTGCCGATGATCTCGGCCTCGTCCTCGGTCGGCTTGGGCAGCAGATCAATGCCGCGGCGCAGGTTTTCCGCCACTTCCGTCATGTCGGTGGCGAATTTCTGGACGGCGTAGTTGCGCGCCTTCTCGGCCTCGTCCTTGCCGCGATGGCGGACATTCTGGACTTCCGCCTCGGCGCGCAGCCAGCGATCCTTCATCTCCGCCAGCTCGGCCGTCAGGGCGGCGATGCGCTCCTCCGGCGAGGGAACGGCGGGGGCGGCGTCCAAATCGGGGGTTTCCGGCGCGGATTCGGCCGGGGCAGGGTTCTGTGAGTCGCTCATGAATGGTCAGGTAGGGGCAGGGCGGCGCAGGATCAACCCAGCAGCCGGCCAATGACCCGCGCGGTATAGTCCACGACAGGAATCACCCGCCCATAATTGATCCGCGAGGGGCCGATCACGCCGATCGCGCCCACGATCTTTTCCTGCGCGTTGCGGAAGGGCGCCACCACCACGGAAAGCCCGGCGGTGGAGAACAGTCCGCTTTCCGCGCCGATGAAAATCTGCACGCCCTCGCCCCGCTGCGCCAGTTCGAGCAGCTTGAGCGTGGTTTCCTGCGCTTCCAACCGCTCGAACAGCGCCTGGATCTCATGGACGCGGGTCAGGTTCTCCATGTTTTCCAGCAGCCTCGCCTGGCCGCGCAGGATCAGCGAACCGCTGCCTCCCCCCGCCCAGGTCGCCATGCCGGCCTCCACCACCTGGGTGGTCAGCGCATCCAGCGCGCTGCGATTGGCCGCGATCTCCTGCGTCACATTGGCGCGCGTCTCGTCCAGCGTCAGGTCGGAGAGGCGCGCATTCAGGTAGTTGCCGGCCTGGACCAGCGCCGAGGGCGGCAAGCCGGGCGGCACTTCGATCACGCGATTCTCGACGCGCCCATCCCCCTGCACCAGCACCACCAGGGCGCGGCCCGGGCCGAGCGGCACGAATTCGATATGGCGCAGCGGCGCCTCGCCCTTGGGGGCCACCACCAGGCCGGCCGCGCCCGCCAGGCCCGAGAGCATCTGCCCCGCCTCGGCCAGCGTGTCCTGGAGCGAGCGGCCATGGGAGGCGCAGCGGGCGGCGATCTCGGCGCGCTCCTCCTCGCCCAGGTCGCCGAATTCCAGCAATCCGTCCACGAAAAGCCGCAACCCCTGCTGCGTCGGCAGGCGCCCCGCGCTGGTATGCGGCGCGTAGAGCAGGCCCGCCTCCTCCAGATCGGCCATGACATTGCGGATCGAGGCGGGGGAGAGGTTCAGCGGCAGGCGGCGCGAGAGGGTGCGGCTGCCCACCGGCTCGCCAGTCGCGACATACACTTCCACCAGCTCGCGCAGGACGGCGGTCGAGCGTGGGTCGAGGGCGCTGGTGGCGATACTCGGCACCGCGAAAATTGGTGTCTTGATGGGGGTGTGCATCGCTTCCTTTAGCTTGGGTATCCGCGGGGCATTGGTCAACCTTTCCCTGCCACCGCCCCTGGTCAGGAGGCATCGCTTTGCCTATTCCGGCCCGAGAAACCCAGAGGATTGCCCCAAATGCGCCCAACCTTGCGTCCATCTGGCCGCGCGCCCGACGCCCTTCGCAGCATCTCCATCGAAACCGGCATCGCCAAGCATGCCGAAGGCTCCTGCCTGATTCGCATGGGCCAGACCGAGGTGCTTTGCGCCGCGAGCCTGGAGACGCGGGTGCCGCCCTTCATGCGCAACCAGGGCCTGGGCTGGGTCACGGCGGAATACGGCATGCTGCCCCGCGCCACCCATACGCGCGGCGACCGCGAGGCGGCGCGCGGCAAGCAATCCGGCCGCACCCAGGAAATCCAGCGCCTGATCGGCCGCTCGCTCCGCGCCGTGACCGACCGCAAGGCGATGGGCGAATTGACCGTGACGCTGGATTGCGACGTGATCAACGCCGATGCCGGCACGCGCTGCGCCGCCATCACCGGCGCCTGGGTGGCGCTGCACCTGGCCTTCCAGCACGCCAAGCGCAACAACATCATGAGCAGCATCCCGCTGATTGACCACGTCGCCGCCATTTCCTGCGGCATCGCGGGCGGCGAGGCCATCCTGGACCTCGACTATGCCGAGGACAGCACGGCCGATGCGGATGCGAATTTCGTGCTCTCCGGCAATGGCAACCTCATCGAGCTGCAGGCCACGGCCGAGGGCGCGCCATTTTCCGAAGCGCAATTCCTCGCCATGCTCGACATGGCGCGCGATGGCGTGGCGAAGCTGGTCGCGGCGCAGAAAGCAGCGGTCGGGCTTTGAGGAGACTCGCTCCGGGCCGGCTGGTGCTGGCCAGCCACAATGCGGGCAAGCTGCGCGAATTCGCCGCGCTGCTTGCCCCCTTTGGCCTGGAGCTGGTCTCCGCCGACGCCCTCAACCTGCCCGAGCCCGCGGAGACCGGCACCACCTTCATCGAGAATGCCGGCATCAAGGCACTGGCGGCGGCACGGGCGACCGGCCTGCCGGCGCTGGCTGACGATAGCGGGCTGGCGGTGGCGGCGCTGGGCGGCGCGCCGGGCGTCTATACGGCGGATTGGGCCATGCGCCCCGATGGCACCCGCGACTATGCCGCCGCCATGGCCCGCATCGCGGCCCAGGACACCAGTGCACGCCGCCGCTGCGCCTTCGTGGCGGTGCTGGTGCTGGCCTGGCCCGACGGCCATACGGAGGCCTTCGAGGGCAGTTGCACCGGCCATTGGGTGGCGCCGCCGCGCGGCACGCTCGGCTTCGGCTATGACCCGATCTTCATCCCCGATGGCGAGGGTCGCACCTTCGGCGAGATGACGCCCGGGGAAAAGGCGCGCCACAGCCACCGCGCTCGCGCCTTCGCGGCGCTGGCGGCGGGCTGCCTCACCCCCGCCTAGGCATCATCCGATCAAACGGAATCGTTTGATCGGATGATGCCCGTGATTCAATGATCTGGAGCTTTTGCCGTGAGCCCTTCCGAACGGAAAAAGCTCCTGGGGGCTACCCGGCCTTCTTCAGGAAGCCGGCAAAGGCAGCCTGCGCTTCGGCGCTGCGCAAGCGCTGGCCGAAGGAAAGCCGCTCGGCCGCCATGGCTTCCGCCAGGGCCGCCGCATGCGGGGCGCGAATCAGGCGCTTGGATTCCTGCACGGAGCCGCTGGGCAGCGCGGCCAGGCTGGTGGCCATCTGCCAGGCCACGGACCCCACCTCATCATCCGGCACGGCGCGGGTGGCAAGGCCGGCCTCGGCCGCCTCGGCCCCGCTGAAGCCGGCGCTCGACAGCAACCACCAATTGGCCCGCGCCGGGCCGACGCGGGCTGGCATCAGCAGCGAGGAACCCGCCTCGGGGCAGAGCGCCAGGCGCGTGAAGGGCATCATCAGCCGGGCCGTCTGGCTCGCCACCACCACATCGCAATGCAGCAGCATGGTCGTGCCGATGCCCACCGCATTGCCGCGCACGGCGGCGACCACGGGCTTCCCGAAGGCGATGATCGCCTCCAGGAAGTCGAAGGCGGCGCCAGGGTCCTCGGGGTCGCGCTCGCCGGCCGCGGCGAAATCGCCGATGTCGTTGCCGGCGGTGAAATCCTGGCCGCCGGTCAACAGCACCACATGCACCGAATCATCGGCCGCGGCCTGGCGCAGGCCGGCCCCCATGGCGTGATACATGGCGCGCGTCAGCGCATTTTTCTTCTCGGGCCGGTTGAGGCGGATGGTAAACAGCGCGCCCTCGCGCTCGATCAGGACGTGTTCGGTCATCGCGTTTCCCCTTTTCGGGGGCAATTAGATCAGAAGATCGCGGCAAAGGGGAGGATGCGGATGGCGTCACCGGGGGCGAGGTCCGTCACCGCCTCCGACAGTTCCGCGAAGCCGTCGGATTGCGTGAGCGAGGTCAACAGCCCCGCCCCCTCGCGCGGGAATCTTTCGGCGGCGAGCCCGGCCTCGGTCTCGCGCAGGGTGACGCGCACATATTCGCGGCGGCCCCGTTTCTTGCGATAGGAGAAGGCGGCGGTGGCGGGCATGCGAAGCAACGCCTCGGGCGCGGCGCCGAGCAGGCGCAGCGCCAGCGGGCGCACCAGATGCAGGAAGGTGACCACCGCCGCCACGGGATTGCCCGGCAGCCCCACCATCGGCACGCCATTGACCACGCCCATCGCCGCCGGCCGCCCCGGCTTCACGGCAAGCCGCCAGAAAACCAGCCTGCCCGCGCCCTCGATCGCGGTGCGGACGTGATCCTCCTCGCCGGTGGAAACGCCACCGGAGGTGACCAGCAGATCCTGGGTCAGGCTTGCCGCTTGCAGCGCAGCCGTGGTGCGCGCCGCGTCATCGGGCAGGATGCCGAGATCCGTGACCTGCGCGGGCAGGCGCGCCAGCATGGCCATCAGGGTGAAGCGGTTGCTGTCAAAGGTCTGGGCCGGGCCAAGGACCCCGCCCGGCGAGGCCAGCTCATCGCCGGTGGAAAACACGCCCACCCGCAGCAGGGGCCGCACCGGCAGGCTGGCATAGCCCAGCGCGGCGGCCAGGCCGATCTCGGGCGCGCGCAGGCGGCGGCCTTCGGGCAGCGCCTCGGCCCCTTGGGGCACATCCTCGCCGGCGGGGCG
This sequence comes from uncultured Roseococcus sp., assembly GCA_947084995.1. Taxonomy (GTDB): domain Bacteria; phylum Pseudomonadota; class Alphaproteobacteria; order Acetobacterales; family Acetobacteraceae; genus Roseococcus. Next base: position 38,499 of record CAMTUX010000025.1, on the reverse strand, counting down.
GGCATTGGCACCACGCTTGAGGCCGGGCGGCAGCAACAGCGCGGCACCATCCAGGCGCGCATCCTCCTGCATCATCACCGTGTCGGCACCTTGGGGCATGGGGGCACCGGTGAAGATCCGCGCGGCGGTGCCCGGCGCGACCGTCACGCCAGAATGCCCGGCGGCGATGCGGCCGGCCAGCGTCAGGCGCGTCTCGCCCTGCGGCGCAAGGTCGGCATGGCGGAAGGCGTAGCCATCCACCGCCGAATTGAAGAAGGGCGGCAGCGGCGTCATCGCCACCAGGGGGCGGGCCAGCACGCGGCCCAGACCCTGGGCGAGAGGCACCACCTGTTCGCCACCCAACGGCACCACGCGGTCCAGGATCAGCGCCTGGGCGGCCTCCACGGTCAGCAGCGGGCCACCAAAGGCGAAGCAGTCATCCGAGAGCTGCGCCATGGCTAGGGGCGCTCCACCGCCAGGCGCAGCGCGGCATCGGCAATGCCGGCGATGTCATCCAGCCCGATCCAGGCGGGCGCGCCGGACGGGGGCGCCACGTCACTCGCCACCGCGCCGATCCGCGCATCCTGCGGGTGCAGCCAGGGCTTGCCATTGGCGGCGCGGTGAACCTCGATCTTCGGGTGCGGCTCACGCTTGAAGCCCTCGATGATGAGGAGGTCCACCGGCGCGAAATGCGTGAGCAGCTCCGCAAGGCCAGGCTCCGGCGTGTCGCGATGCTCGGTCATCAGCGCCCAGCGCTTGGCGGAGGAAACCAGCACCTGGGCCGCGCCGGCTGCGCGATGCTCCCAGGAATCCTTGCCCGGCTTGTCCACGTCAAAGGCGTGATGCGCGTGCTTGAGGGTGGAGACGCTGATCCCGCGCCGCCGCAGTTCGGGAATGAGTTGGGTGAGCAGCGTGGTCTTGCCCGCGCCGCTCCATCCCGCAAGGCCGATGATGCGCATCGCCGGGGTTTCAGCCCCCGGCGCGGCTGGCGTCAAGCGTCACCTCAGAACCGGTAGGCGATACCCGCGACCACGCTCTGGAAGCGCGCGAAATTATGGGTGGTGGAGTTGTCCACCCCGCCCGTCAGCATCCGCCAGCCCAGCGTGGCCTGCCATTGATTGGTCACATCATAGCCGGCGCGCAGCCCCATATCGAAGGCGCTGCCCTGCGAGGCGGCCAGCCCGTCAATATCGCCCATCAGGCTGATCCGCGGCGCGATGCGCCAGTCGAAGCTGGCATGCAGCAGCGGCACGAAACCGACATTGGAATCGCTGCGGGTTACGCCATTCTGGCTGAGCCGCACCTCGGCATCCCGGATCAGGCCCGTGATGCCGACGCGCAGCCGGAAGCTTTCGGACTGGAGCAGAGTGTAGCGGTAGGTCGCACGCCAGGTGTCGAAGCGGTAATTGCCGGTGGTGCTGACGCCGGGCGCGAAGCTGCCGCCGGCGAAGGCCGTCACGCCCGGCAGGGTGCCGGTACCTTCGCTTCGCAGCTGTTGATAGGTCGCCACAAAGCCATGCCGCTCCCACGGATCCCAGGCGAGGGACGCGCGAAACAGGGGCGAAGTGGGCTCGCCCTGCAAGGCATTCATGTTGAACTGCGTTCCGGTATTGCCGGGGTTGCGGACCTCATTCTTGGTCTGGAAGGTCGCGCCGGCTTCGAGGTCAATGCGCCACTGGGGCCGTTCCTGTGCCATCGCCGGAACCGCGAGAAGGCAGAACAGGCCCGCCTGGAAGATGTGACGCATGGACGATCCCCTGGAAGATGGAAGCTATGTAAGCCAGAGCCTCCATCTTGCAAAGGGGTGTGCCAGCCTTACTCGGCCGGCTTGACGCCGGTGGGGGACACGACCTGGCGCGCCTTGGCCATCTCCTGCTCGACCCAGAGAGGGTGATGCTCCTTGGCCCAGTTGAGATCCACCTCACCCGAACCCATGGCATCGAAGGCGCCCTGCATGCCGACCGAGCCGATGTAGATATGCGCGATCATCGCGGCCACCATCAGCACCGACAGCACCGAGTGGATGATGTGCGCGAGTTGCATGTCGGCCACGCCGAACTCGCCCCAGAAGGGAAAGATCAGGAAGTAGCCGGAAGCCGCTACGATGCCGCCACCCAGCACGGTGATCCAGAAGATCATCTTCTGGCCGCCATTGAAGCGGCCCGCCTTGGGGTGGCCCTTGCCGATCAACCCGCCGCCCATCTTGAACCACTCGATGTCACGGCCATTGGGGATATTGTCCTTCACCCAGAGCAGCGCCATCACGACGATGCCGAGCGTGAAGGGGAAGGCCACGAAGTTGTGCGCGATTTTGCCCCAGAGCGAGACATCGGCGAAGGCATAGGGCCCCATGATCGGCAGCAGGACATACCGGCCAAAGGTCAGGTTCAGCCCGGTCAGCCCCAGCACGATGAAGGAGGAAGCGACCATCCAGTGATTGACGCGCTCCAGCATGTTGAAGCGGCTGATGGTGCGCCCGGCCAGCCCGCCCTCAACCATGATGCGCCCGCGCGTCAGGTAGAAAGCGATGAGGATGAGCAGCATGCCGCCCACCGCGATGCCGCCAACCCAGGCCAGCGTCACATTGTGGAAGTCGCGCCAGGCCTTGCCCTGCGGCTGGATCAGCACTTCCGAGCGCGCATCGGGGATGGTGGTGCGCCCTTCGACGCGGCCGCCCTGGAGCATGCGCTGGAGTTCCATCTCCTCGGCATTGACCGTGCCGCGGCTGCTGCCGGGGCTCGGGGCATTTTGCGCGAAGGCGGGCGCGGAGAGGGCAAGGAGCAGCACCAGGAAAGGTGCGAGAATGAGCCGTTTCATGTGACGTCCTCCGGGGGGGAATACCCCCCTTTGAAAAAACTTGGCCCCGGCTCACACCGGGGCCAAAGGCCAATCAGGTGGTGATGTTTTCGCGATAGGCCGTGCGCCAGCCCCAGGCACCCGAGCCATAGCCGCGGCGCTGCACGCGTTCACGGTAAATGGTGGCGATCATCTCGCTATCGCCGGCCAGCAAGGCCTTGGTGGAGCACATCTCGGCGCAGAGCGGCAGCTTGCCCTCGGCCAGGCGGTTGCTGCCGTACTGCGTGTACTCCACGCGGGTGTTGTCCTGCTGCGGGCCGCCAGCGCAATAGGTGCACTTGTCCATCTTGCCACGGCCGCCGAAATTGCCGACGCGCGGATATTGCGGGGCACCGAAGGGGCAGGCGTAGAAGCAATAGCCGCAGCCGATGCAGGTGTCCTTGTCGTGCAGCACCACGGCATCGGCCGTGGTGTAGAAGCACGCGGTCGGGCAGACGGCGGCGCAGGGCGCATCCGTGCAATGCATGCAGGCCATCGAGATCGAGCGCTCGCCGGGCCTGCCATCATTGATGGTGACAACGCGACGGCGATTGATGCCCCAGGGCACCTCATGCTCGTTCTTGCAGGCGGTGACGCAGGCGTTGCACTCGATGCAGCGATCCGCGTCGCAGAGGAATTTCATGCGGGCCATGTTGTTTCTCCTTATGCCGCGCGGATCTGGCAGATGGTGACCTTGGTTTCCTGCATGAAGGTCACCGGGTCATAGCCGTAGCTGGTCACGACGTTGACGGACTCGCCGAGAACGATGGGGTCCGTGCCCTGCGGATACTTGGCGCGCTGGTCCACGCCCTGGAACCAGCCGGCGAAGTGGAAGGGCATGAAGGCGACGCCCGGCCCCACGCGCTCCGTCACCAGCGCCTTCACGCGGGTGCGGCTGTTGTTTTCGGGACCCGAGACCCAGACCCAACCGCCATCGCGGATGTTGCGGGCGGTGGCGTCACGCGGGTTGATCTCCACGAACATGTCCTGCTGCAACTCGGCCAGCCACTTGTTCGAGCGGGTTTCCTCGCCACCGCCCTCATATTCGACCAGGCGGCCGGAGGTGAGGATGATGGGGAATTCCGCGGCGAGCTGCGGGCTGCGCGCCTGCACCGACTGGCCCAGATGCGGCAAGCGGAAGCCGCGCCGGTCGGGCAGGGTCGGGAACTGGGCGATCAGGTCATTGCGCGGCGTGTAGATCGGCTCGCGATGCACCGGCACCGGGTCGGGCAGGTTCCACGCATTGGCGCGGGCCTTGCCGTTGCCGAAGGGCGAGCAGCCATGCGCGATGGCGACGCGCTGGATGCCACCCGAAAGATCCGTCATCCAGGAGACGGCGTCAGGGTTGGCGCCGCCCACCTGCGCGATGCTGGCCTTCTCGGCCGCGGTCAGCTCGTCGAACCAGCCCAGGCGCTTCAGCACGGCCACCGTGAATTCCGGGTAGCCGTCCTGGATGTCCGAATCCTTGGACCAGCTGCCCTCAGCCAGCATGGTCACGCCATTGCGCTCCACGCCGAAGCGGGGGCGGAAGGTGCCGCCGCCATCCTTCACGGCGATATGGGTGTTGTAGAGGATGTGGCTGCCCGGGTGGCGCATTTCCGGCGTGCCCCAGCAGGGCCAGGGCAGGCCGTAATAGTCGCCACGGATCTCGGCGGGCGCGTCAGGGCCGGCGCGCAGCGTGATCAGGTCGAACTTGTCCTGGTGCTGCTGGTGCAGCTTGAGGCGCGCGGCGGAAATGCCGGAATAACCCGTGCCCCAGGCGCCGCGGTTGATTTCACCGAGGATGCTCTCCGCCGTCGGCTCACCATTCCGGATTTCGTAGGGGCGGAACATTTCCTCCGCGATGCGGTAGGTCATGTTGCGCCGCGTGGCGGCGGCGTCGAGCGCCTTCGCCATGTCGTAGATCACGCGGTAATCGGTACGGCTTTCAAAAATGGGGTCCACCACCTTCGAGCACCACTGCACCGAGCGGTTGGAGCTGGTGCGGCTGCCATCGCACTCGAACTGCGTGGCGATCGGCAGGAGGTAGGTGTTCTCGCGGCGGTTGGACAGCACGGCGAAGGTCGTCGGGTGCGGGTCCGCCACCACGAGCAGGTCCAGCGCCTCCAGGCCCTTGGCCGCTTCCGGCATGCGGGTGACGGTGTTGCCGCCATGGCCGAAGACGATCATGCCCTTGGTGTTGTCGCGCTGCTGCACCTGATCCTTGGGCAGCAGGATCGCGTCGAAATAGCGTGTCGTCGGAATGCCCGGCGTGTGCATCATCTGCGGCGTGTCGAAGCGCGCGCGCATGCTTTCGAAGGACACACCCCAGGCCCGGCACCAGTGGCGCCAGGCATTCTCGTCAATACCGTAATAGGCCGGCAGAGACGCCACATCGAGGCCGAAATCGGAAGCGCCCTGCACGTTGCAATGGCCGCGGAAGATGTTGGCGCCCGTCCCTTCCTTGCCGACATTGCCGGTGGCCATCAGCAGGATCGAATAGGCGCGCACATTGGCGGTACCCACGGTCTTCTGCGTGGCGCCCATGCACCAGATCAGCGTGGAGGGCTTTTGCGTCGCGAATTTTTCCGCGACCGCGCGGAGCTGCGCGCCCGGAACGCCGGCCACACGCTCGACCTCGGCCGGCGTCCATTTGGCGACTTCGGCCCGGACATCATCCATGCCGTGCACGCGCTGGCGGATGAACTCCTTGTCCTCCCAGCCATTCTGGAAGATGTGCCACAGAATACCCCAGATGATGGGGATATCGGTGCCCGGGCGGATACGGACGTAATCCGTAGCGTGCGCCGCAGTGCGAGTGAAGCGCGGATCAATGACGATCAAATTCGCGCGATTCACTTCCTTGCCGCTCAGCAGATGCTGGAGCGAGACCGGATGCGCCTCGGCCGGGTTCCCGCCCATGATGAGCATGGTCTTGGAGTTGCGGATATCATTGTAGGAATTGGTCTGCGCGCCATAGCCCCAGGTGTTGGCAACGCCGGCCACCGTGGTCGAGTGGCAGATGCGCGCCTGGTGGTCCACGCTGTTCGTGCCCCAGAAGGCGGCGAACTTGCGATAGAGATAGGCGCCCTCATTCGAGAACTTGGCGCTGCCCAGCAGGAAGACCGAATCCGGGCCGGATTTCTGCCGGATGTCCATCATCTTCTCGCCGATCTCGGCCATCGCCGCGTCCCAGCTCATCCGCTGCCACCGGCCGCCGACCAGCTTCATCGGGAACTTGATGCGGCGGTCGCCATGCACCAGCTCACGCACCGAGGCGCCCTTGGCGCAATGCGTACCGCGGTTGATCGGCGATTCCCAGGCGGGCTCCTGCCCGACCCAGACGCCGTTCTGCACCTCGGCCACGACCGTGCAGCCGACCGAGCAATGGGTGCAGATGTTCTTCACCCGCTGGATCGGCTGGCTGAGGTTGTGCACGCCGGTCGCGGCACCCGAGGCTTCGGCCATGCGCGGCGCGATGCCGGCCAGCGCCGCCACACCGGCGCCGGCAAGGCCAGCCTGCTTCAGGAAGGAGCGGCGGTCGAGGCCGCCGGCGGAAAGGCCCTGATAGGCCGAAGCGAGGCGCTGCTTGGCGCGTGCCCCGTCGGAGCGCTTGATGAGCATGGCGTGTGTCTCCCGGCCTTAGTGTTCGTAGCGATTGGTGCGGTAGAAGGCCTGCACCGCGGCCGAATTGGGCTGGTAGCGCGCGGCGATGCGGGCGGCCGCGTTTTCCTTGCGGGCATCGCGCGACGGCACGGCATCGGCGCGCTGCGCCAGGACCGGCGTCACCGCGGCGGCGGCGGCGGCGGTGCCGAAACCGAGCGTCTTGAGGAACCCACGGCGCTTGCTGGCCGCATCCTGATCATTCGCCATGGCGATTTTCCTCTCCCACATTATTCAGGCCAAATTGGTTAAACGGGCAGCTCGGCTGCGGCGAGTTCGACATCCATCAGCGCGCGGCCCAATTCGCCGACGGGTTGGTAGAACACCGCCGCCTTGGCCACGCACAGGTCGCTGAAGCAGCGCATCGCCCAGGGGCGGATATGCCGCGTGAAAAGCGCATCGGCTTCCTCCGGCACGCCACCGCGCAGCAACCCGGCCATCACCTCGCACAGGAAGGCGATGTGATCCTCAGGCTGATGCATGTCGGCCGAGCGGGCGATCCCCAGGCGCTTGAGGTCCGAGCGCAGCTCGGCCAGGGGGCGCTCATGCAGGAAGCCGGTCAGGTAATAGGAGGCGAAGGGCAGCAACTCACCACGCCCCAGGCCGATGAAAAGGTCGTGATACTCGCGCTCCAGCGCCTCGGGCTTCGCCAGGCGTGCGGCGGCGCCGAGCGCGCCCAGGGCGCGGCCCAGCGGCGTGTCATCCGCCGGCAGGGCCGCAAGGCGGGCGAGCAGGGCAGGGTCCGGCACATCGCTCAGCAGATGGCCCAGCAAGGCGTAGAGATTGGCCCGGCCTTCCCGCAGCGGATCGGCCGCGAGCGACGATTCGGCGGGCCAGAGATCGGGGCGCAGCGCGTGGCGGGAAATGCCGGTTGCGGCCTCGATCTCGGGGACGCGTTCGGCTGGGACACCCTGCTGCTTCCAGAGGAACACCGTGCGGCGGGCGACATTCAGTGCTGACTGGAAGGCATCCATGCCCCCGGCAGCCGCAATCGCGGCATCCAATCCACCCGTTTGTGCTTCCCGGTTCATTGCTTGTGACAGTGCAGAAATATTGCACCTCCGTCAAGACATTGTGTCAAAAGGCTGCCGGCCCTTCGGAACAGCGCTGTTCAGGCCGGTATTGCCCCGCCATGCCGCCGCCGGGGCGGGGGGGGCGCCTCCTCGGCCGGGGGCGTCAAGACGGGGATTGGTGGTTCGCTGAGGCGGATAGGTGGCCCAAACTCCATGATTGGCGCATCGCTGGGGGGCGCAAGGCCCTCGGCATCGGGCAGTTCCAGGAGCGCAGCGTCCGCAGTGTCTTCCAGGGCGACCTCCAGGGGGGGCGCATCGGCCAGCGCCAGGGCCTCGGGCTTTTCCTCCTCGGGCTCGATCTCGCCAATCGCCTGGGAGATGAGTTTCCGCAACGCCTCGCCCGTCTCGGCCAGGACGTTGCTGAAGCCATGCGGCAGGCCGCCGGGCGTATTGAAATCCCAGGCATAGTCCAACGGGCTCATATAGTCGCGGATCAGCGGATCAGCGGTCCAGGCCTTGCGAAGCGCCGCCGTCCGCAGCGCCTGGGGCACGCCGGGCTTGAGAAATACGGAAAAATCGCTCTCGGTGGTCAGGCTTTCGATGGGCGGCAGGCTCGCCACGTCGAATTCCGGCTCGGCAGGCGGGGCTTCCACCGGGCAGGCTTCCACTGGACAGGCTTCCACTGGGAGCGCCTCGGCCAGCGGCATCTCCATGGCGGGGAGTTCGGGTGCGGGCTCCGCCTCGGGCTCCGGCACCTCCTCGCCCCGCTTGCGGCGGGACCAGCGGCTGAGGAAACCCAGCCTTTCCGCTTCATCGGACATCAGACGCGCCCCTTGCGGCCGAGCGAATCCGGATCCTGGCGGTCCCGCTTGCGCTTGTGGAACTCCCGCTCGACGTGATGCGCCGCCACGAAGCTCGCCAGCAGCACGCGCAGGCCGGGCGGCATGGGCAGGGCCTCCACCAGGTCGGTCGGGCCTTGGGTGTAGATTTCGCCCTCGCCGGGGTCCACCGTCACGGCCTGGATGGTCATTCCCGGATTTGTCCCTTGGGGCGTCTCGCGCAGCACCACCCAGACCAGCGGTTCGGCGGCCTCCAGGTTTTCCTTGTAGTTGGGCGTATCGGTGCGGTGCAGCCTGACTTCGGCCTGGCCCGCGAAGAAGACCTCGCGGTTATTTTCCTCGCGCAGCATGGTCCAGGCGGGCACGAGCGGCGCCTCCTCCAGCACGGCGATCGCGCGCCAGACATGCGCCTGCCAGATGGTCACGCCCGGCCGCCGCTCGGCCAGGATGGCGAGGGGGATGGTCAATTCGGCGAGGAAGTCCGCATCGGATGGGGTCATGCCGCCTTCTCCGCTTCCGTCAGTGGCAGGCCTGAGGCCAGGTTCTGCGGCTTCATCCGCACCCGCTGCGCCGCATCCATCGCCAGCGCCAGATACACCGGCTTGCCCTTGGCGCGCGGCAGCACCCGCGTCGTCTCCTCGAATTCCAGCACGCCGAGCCAGAGGATGCGCGCCAATTCCGCCTGCTTCACCTTCTTGCCATCCCACAAGGCATTGGCGATGCGCGTCGCCTCCGCATCCAGGCCGACATGCCAGGTCCAGTTGCGGTCCTCGATCACGGGCACGGGCTTGATCCGCACCGTCTCGCCGAACATGTGGCGGGTGAAGCGTTCCAGCGCGCGGGCCATGCCGAATTGCCCCTCGCGCGATTCGGCGATGTCGAGTGCCATGTCATGCGCGTCCGAGCGCGGCTTGTAGCCCGGCGCGTTCGCCTCGCTCAGCACGTCCAGCTCCACCTCGCGCGGGGGCGCGCCGGCTTCGCTCAACAGGCGGCCCAGCGCGCCGAGATCGCCATCCGCATGGCGCGCATCCACCACCTCCTCATCAGCCAGCAGCGTGGCGCCCTGGGTGATGGCGGCGCGCTGGGTGCGGAACAGGCATTCGGCGGCGCGCAGGGTGAAGGCATCGCCTTCGCCTTCCATCGCCGCGCGGGCAACCAGATGCGTCAGCATTTGCAGGAATAGCGGCGGGATGCCGGCGACATTGCCGCGGAACAGGCGCAGCCAGGCGGCTTCCAGCGTGGCCTCGGCGGCCACCTTGTCACGGAAATTCAGGAAGACCTGCCAGTTGTCGGCCGCGTCGGGATCAGCGATGCCCGTGGGGGAAAGCGCGGCCAGCGGATTTTCCATCAGCCGCGCATGCAGCGCGCGCTCGGCGTCGCAGGCTTCCTCGGGGGGCAGGAGTTCGGGCCGGGCGAGGAAGGCGCGCCAAAGATCCGGCGTGGCGCGCAGGCGGCCATCCTCATCCAGGTCACACAGGTGATGCCCGGAAGCCACCCAGAAATCGCCAGGGGAGAGCAGGGTCATATGCGGGCCTTGATCATGGCGGTGAGGTCGGGGGATTCCAGCGGCGCATCCTCCTCCACCTGGGAAATGGCGAAGACGGGCAGGGCGCCGAAATCATGGTGCGGCGTTTCGCGGCGATGCAGGGTGCGGAAGGCCTCGCGGATTTCGCCGCCCTCGTCATGGCTGCGATGCAGGGCGAAGACAGTGCCGGGCGGCTGGTCGCAGAGGGATTCGGCGAAGGCGAGTTCCTCGGCCGCCGCCGCGCGCGCGGCATCCAGGTCGGGCGCGCCATGCGCCGCCCGGATATGCGCGGCGAGGGATTCCAGCACGGCTGCGCGCGCCTCGGCGGTGATCTCGGCCACTTCCACCAGGGTGGACCAGCCGAAGCTGGAAAGCCCCAGGAAGCCGCCGCGAAACGCCTGCTGCCGCTTGCCACCGAGGCTGGCCGGCGCGTCATCCCAGAACTGGAAGCCGCCCGGCACGGCCCATTCACCCGGCTCGGCGGCCAGGGGGAAGATGAGCGTGTCAGACGGGTCGAGGCGCAGGGTCCTCAACAACTTTCCACGCGCCGATCCACGGCCCGCATCCGGGCCGATCGGAGCTAGACCAACGGCCATGTCTCGCGCCCCCCTTCGCGGTCCAGCACCAGGGCGGCCGTGTTCGGGTCAATGCCGCGCTTCACGCCCTTCTCGCCGGCAAGATCCTCCAGCCGGGCCAGGTATTTTTCCGCGACACGGCGCGTGCCGCGCGCCTGCCATTCATCCAGATTGGCCATGAGGTGCCGCGCCCAAGCCTCGGTCAGCCCGGCGGGGGTCAGTTCGTCAAACCCCTCCTCCAGCAGCGAGGTCTCGCCCGGATGCTCGCCCGTGATGACGGATTCGGGCCAGGCCAGGCGCAATTCGAAACCCACCACCATCCAGTCCGGCATGGCATCCGGGGCGGCATTCTCCGGCAAGGCGAGGCGCATGCCGCCCACCACGCCGCCATTCACGCAAAGCGTGCCGGGCCAGCGCCAGGTGACGGGAAGCTCAGCGGGCGCGATGGCGGAAAGTGCATCGGCCAGGGCATTGGCGCCGACGAGATAGGCCAGGAGCGCCTGGCCAAGCGGCTGATCAGGCTCCAGCACCACCGCCGCTTCGGCGCGGTTCAGCGCGCGGACCCAGACCAGCGTGCCGGCGCCACTGGCAGGACCAGGGGCGGTTTCGGGCGCCAATTCCACCGCGCGCGCCAGCGCATCGCCACCCTCGCGCAGCATCACGGGCGCGAAAAGGCTCGGCAGGGGCGGCAGGGTATCGCCCACGCTGTTTTGGCCGGTGTGCAAGGCTCTGGTCACTCCCCATCTATCCTGACATGACGGTAGCGATATAAGGCCGCGCTACGCCGCCGGGAAGGAAGCCACCCCCAAATGACCGCATCGCGCATCGCCTTCGTCTGCTCCTGCGAGGATACGATGACGCTGGATGGCCGCGCCCTGGCCAAGGGCTGCGCCGCCCAGGGCCCAGGCGGGGGTGCCGAATTGCGAACGGCGGAGCATCTCTGCCGCAGCCAGATGGACCGTTTTCTCAAGGCGCTCGGCGAAAACCGGCCTATCACGGTCGCCTGCACGCAGGAAGCACCGATCTTCACCCAGGAGGCGGAGGAGTTGGGCTTCACCGCCGCGCTGGATTTCGTGAACATCCGCGAGCATGCCGGCTGGAGCGACGAGGGCGCCGAGGCCGGACCGAAAATGGCCGGGCTGCTGGCCTCTGCCGCCGTGCCCCTGCCCGCCATTTCACTGGTATCCATGACCAGCCAGGGTATCGCGCTCATCCTGGGACGCGACGCCGTCGCGCTGGAGGCGGCACGCGCCCTCTCCGACAAGCTCGACATCACCGTGCTGCTGACCGGCGAGGAGCCGGTGACCCCGGCCCGCCGCGTGGAATTCCCCGTGCTGCGCGGCCGGGCGCGCGCCGCCACCGGGCACCTCGGCGATTTCACCGTGACGGTGGATGACGCTTCCGCCGCCTCCCCCGCCTCGCGCTCCACCTATCTCTGGGGCGAGGGCAAGAACGGGACGCAAAGCCGCTGCGACGTGATCCTGGACCTCTCCGGCCGCCCCGCGCTGTTTCACGAAACCCGCCAGGGCTATCTCCGCGCCGACCCCGCCGATGCCGCCGCCGTGGCACGGGCCATGGCCGCTGCGGGGGAATTGGTCGGCACCTTCGACAAGCCGCGCTTCGTGAATTTCGACCAGGGGCTTTGCGCGCATAGCCGCAACAAGAAGACCGGCTGCACCCGCTGCCTCGACCTCTGCCCGACTGGCGCGATCACGCCCTCAGGCAAGGACTGGGTGGCGGTCTCCAACGAGATCTGCGCCGGCTGCGGCGCCTGCGCCGCCGTCTGCCCGACAGGCGCCATCCAATACGCGCTGCCCACCGCCGATGCGCTGGCGCGCCGCATGCGCGCCATGCTGCTGGGCTTCACCGAGGCCGGCGGGCGCGACCCCATCCTGCTGATCCATGACGATGCCCATGGCGAGGCGCTGCTCGATGCCCTGGCCCGCCATGGCGATGGCTTGCCCGCCCGCGTGCTGCCGTTGCGCGTGAATGAGGTGAGCCAGCTCGATCTCTCGCTCCTTGCCGGCGCCTTCGCCTGGGGCGCGGCTGGCCTGCGCCTGCTGATGCCCGCCCGGCGCGGCCACGGCACTGAGGGGGTGTTCCGCAATCTCGACTACCTCAACGCCGCCCTGGCCGGCATGGGCATCGGCACCCGCGCCGCCGCGATCGAGACGGATGATCCCTTCACCCTCGGCGAGGCCCTGCGCGGCCTGACGCCGCTCCGCACCGGCTGGACGCCCGAGAACTTCCTGCCGCAAGGCGCCCCGCGCGAGGTGATGCGCCAGGCCTTCCGCGCCCTGCATGGCGCGAGCGGCAGCCAGGCCGAGCAGATCGCCATGCCGGAAAAGGCCCCCTTCGGCCTGGCGCGCGTGGACACCGATGGCTGCACGCTCTGCCTGGCCTGCACCATGGTCTGCCCGAGTTCGGCCTTCACCGCGAACCCGGACACGCCGCAGCTGCGCTTCCTGGAGGATGCCTGCGTGCAATGCGGCCTTTGCGCCGTGACCTGCCCGGAGAAGGTCATCACCCTGGAGCCGCGCCTGAACTTCTCGCCCGAGGCCGCGCGCCCCGTGGTCGTGAAGGAGGAACCGCCGGCGGAATGCCCCAGCTGCGGCAAGCTCTTTGGCATGAAGTCCAGCGTGGAGAAGGTGAAGGCCAAGCTCGCCTCCAGCGGGCATTGGATGTTCCAGGACCCGGCGCGGCTGGCCATGCTCGATCTCTGCGAGGATTGCCGGGTGAGCGCCGCGACCAATGCGGCACTCGACCCCTACGCCACCACCGAGCGTCCGCGGGCCAAAACCACCGAGGATTACCTGCGTGAGGCGGAGCGGGCGAAGAAGCTCAACTGATCAGGCGAAGCCCATGACGAGCCGGTTGCGCCCCGGCTCGCGCACATAATTCCGCCACAGCGAGTAATTCCGCACCAGGGCCAGGCCAAGCCCGCCCGGCATCGCCTCCTCCAGCGAGGTGGCCGCCGGCGGGGACTGCATCGCCTCCGGGTCGAAGGGGAGGGCGTCATCCTCGACTGTCACCCGCAGGGGTTCGGCCTCCAGGCGCACGGTCACGGCAATCTCCGGCCCAGCGCCTGGCTTTGCATGCATCACGAGATTCGCCATCACTTCCTCCAGGCAAAGCTGGATGGCGTAGAGCTGGCGCTCCTCCATCGCGAATTCCAGGGCGCGCGCCTGCACCCATTCGGCCAGATGCGGCAACTCGGCGAAATCGGCGCGCAGTTGGATCGCCTGCGGGGTCATTCCAGGGCCCGGGCTTCCGCATCCGCCAGCTCATGCGTGAGCGGGATCAGCGTGCTGATCCCGCTGGTGACCAGCACTTCCTCGACCAACGGGATCGGGCGATAGAGCACCATGCGGCCGGATTTGCCGCGCATGGATTTGGCGGCCATGACCAGCGTCCGCAGGCCCATCGAGGCGAGGAACTCCACCTTGCCCAGATCCACCACCACGGCCCGGTTGGCGGCGGCGACAGCGGTGAACTGCACGTCAATCTTCATGGCGCCCGTAATGTCCATCCGGCCATCCAGCAGGATGACGGTGACGCCCGAGGGAAGCTGCTCAAATGTGATGTCCACGAAAATCCCCTGCTGCGCTTGCGGCCCATTCGGCCCTCAGCCGGGCATAAAAGCAGGCGGGCCGCTTGGGGAGTGACAGTTTTGTGGCACCCTGGCCATGACTCAAAGAAACAATCCGGGCCCACGGGCCTCAATTCACCAGGATCGCCATTTCGATCACCCGCGCGCTCAGCCAAGGCTGAGCAAACATCCACCCGCGCGCTCAGCCAAGGCTGAGCGCGACCAACATCACCATGCCAATAACAATCCGGTACCAACCAAAGGGCGTGAAGCCGATGCGGCCAATGACGGCGAGCACGGCCCGCACCGTCACCAGCGCCACGATGAAGGCCGTGACGAAGCCGATGCCAATCTGCCCCAGCCCATCGAGCGACAGCTCATTGCGCGCCTTCAGCAGCGAAAAGGCCGCCGCTGCCAGCATGGTCGGGATGGCAAGGATGAAGCTGAACTCTGCCGCCGTCTTGCGGTCCACGCCGCAAAGCAGCGCCGTGATGATCGTTGCGCCCGAACGCGAGGTGCCCGGAATCATCGCCAGCGCCTGCCCGAAGCCGATGAGCAGCGCGGCGAGCGGCCCGATCTCCGGCACGGAGCGGATGGTCGGCACGCGGATCGTGCGTTCGATCACGATGATCACCACGCCCCCCACGATCAGCGCGATGCTCACCACCCAGGGGTTGAACAGCAAGCCCGTGATGGTGCCGTGCAGCGTGGCGCCGATCACCATCGCCGGCAGGAAAGCAAGCGCGATGTTCAGCGCGTAGTATCGCTCCGGCGTGCGCGGCTTCCACATGCCCAGCGCCACGCCCAGCAGCTTGCGCCAGAAAACGACAATGACGGCGAGAATCGCGCCAAGCTGGATGGAAATCTCGAAGACCTTGCCAGGCGGTCCCTGGAAATCCAGCAGCTCGCCCAGCAGGATCAAGTGCCCGGTGGAGGAGATGGGCAGGAACTCGGTCAGGCCCTCCACCACACCCATGAGGAACGCATTGAACATCAGGAGCTCTCCCGGGAAGGCCGGCGCCGCATCACTTGCCGTCTCCGGCGCCGCGATCGGAGGCGAGGACCAGGTCATCGCGGTGGATGAGTTCATCGCGCCCGCGCCAGCCGAGGATGGCCTCGATCTCGGCGCTGCGATGGCCGGCGATGCGCGCAGCATCCGCCGCGTCATAGGCGGAGAGGCCGCGCGCCAATTCGCGCCCCGCCTCATCCGTCACGCGCACCGGGTCACCGCGCGAAAAATCCCCCGACACGGCCCGCACCCCGGCCGGCAGCAGCGAGCCGCCGCGCAGCAGGGCGCGCGCCGCGCCGGCATCCACCTGAAGCGCGCCCTGGGGTTGCAGGCTGCCGCTGATCCAGCGCTTGCGCGCGGTGCGCCCCTCTGGCGAGGCGAGGAACCAGGTGCAGCGCTCGCCCGCTTGCAGCCGCGCCAGCGGGTGCGGCGCATGGCCGAGCGCGATGGCCATGGCGCAACCCGCGCCGGTGGCGATCCGCGCGGCGATCAGCTTGGTCCGCATGCCGCCCGAGGAATAGCCGGGCGGTGGCTCACCCCCCATTGCCATGATCTCGTCGGTCAGGCGCTCCACCACCGGCAGGTGTTGCGCGGTGGGGTCCTTGCGCGGATCGGCGGTGTAGAGGCCGTCAATGTCGGAGAACAGGAGCAGCGCATCGGCGGAAATCATTTCCGCCACGCGGGCTGCCAGGCGGTCATTGTCGCCGAAGCGGATTTCCGCCGTCGCCACCGTGTCATTCTCGTTGATGACGGGCACGCAGCCGAACTCCGCCAGTGTCGCCAGCGTGGCGCGGGCATTGAGGTAGCGGCGGCGATCCTCGCTATCCTCCAGCGTCAGCAGGAGTTGCGCGGCGCGCATCCCATGGGCGCAGAGCGCCTGCTCCCAGGCGCCCGCCAGCCTGATCTGCCCGACGGCGGCGGCCGCCTGCTTCTCCTCAAGCTTCAGCGTCTTGCGGGTGAGGCCGAGCGTACCCCGCGCCAGCGCCACCGCGCCGGATGAGACAACGACCACCTCCGTCCCGCGGGCTCGGAACGCGGCGATATCGGCGGCGACGGAGTCCAGCCAGGCGCGGCGCGGCTCGGCCTGCTCCACCAGCAGGGCGGAGCCGATCTTCACGACGATGCGTCGGGCAGTGTGCAGGGGTGACATGGCGCATTTCTCTGCGGCTTTTGCGGCGGGGCGTCCAGCCTCCAGATCGCACGAAACCCCTCGACACAACCCTGGCGCGTTCGCATCATCCCGCAATGCGCGTGATTTTCCCGATGATGCTCCTCACCCTGGCCGGCTGCGGCACCAATTCGCCCGTGGCCGGCTTCCTGCCGAGCACCGAGCCCGACCGCCTGGCCATCGCCGAGGCGGAAAGCCCCGAGCTGGAGGAAAGCCCCGATACCCTGCGCCTGGCTCTCGGCCGCCGCCGCGCGACGGCCGTGCTGATCCAGCAGCAGGGCACGCGCCGCATGTGGCGCGCACCGGGCGGCGTGGTGGTGGCGACGGATGGGCCGCGCGTGGTCGGCACGGCCGGGCTGCCGCAGATGGTGATGGCCACGCGATTCGACGGCGCGGACCCGCTTTCTGACCCGCGCGCCCTGCTGGGCCGCTCGGCCGAGACACGCAGATTGGTGGATATCTCCGGCGCCTCGCGCGATCCCGCCGGCATGCGCTTCGGCATCGCCTTTGACTGCCGCCTGCGCGCGGCCGAGACGGAGGATGGCTACATCCTGGTGGAGGAGCGCTGCCGCGTGCCCGGCTTCCCGGCCGTGGTGAATCGCTTCTGGGCGGACAGGGAGACGGGTGCTGTGGGCTATGCCGAGCAATGGATCGGCCCCGGAATCGGCCCCCTGGCGCTGGATTTCCAGCCCGTGGAATGATCACGCTTTTTTCGCCGCAAAATATGCGTTAGTTTCACAATGCTGCCTCGGGGGAGGCGGCTTTGGGGGACTTCCACGTGACGAGCGTTTTCCAGGCCAGCCGGCGGCGGTGGCTGGGGTTGCTGGCGCTCTCCGCGCTGGCCGGCTGCGGCACCTCGCGCGCACCAGGATCGCGGGGCGTGCCCGGCCTTGGCCCTGACATGCAGCTCTCCTGCGTGCCCTATGCGCGGGCGCGCTCGGGCATCGAGTTGCGCGGCGATGCCTGGCAATGGTGGGCGGCGGCGGCCGGGCGCTACACCCGCGCAAGGCGGCCTTCGCCGGGCGGCGTCATCGTCCTGGCGCGCACCTCACGCCTGCCGACGGGCCATGTGGCGGTGGTATCACGCGTGGTGTCGGCACGGGAAATCAGGGTGGACCACGCGAATTGGGCGAGTGGCGCGGCGCGAGGCCGCATCGCGCAGGACCAGCCGGTGATGGATGTCTCGCCCGGCAATGACTGGTCGCAGGTGCGGGTCTGGTATCCGCGCATCAATGACTATGGGAACACGGTGTTTGCCGCGCATGGCTTCGTGCTGCCGCGCATGGAAGTCGCATCGCGCTGAAGCGAGGGGCGGGCGGCACTCACCGCCCGCCTGCCAGACCGCGATCCGCGCGGATGAAAGCGCGGCCAGAGACTAGAGCATTTTCCGTTCGGAAGGGTTCACGGAAAAAGCTCTAAATCATTGAATTGCGAGCATCTTTATCCGATCAAACGATTCCGTTTGAGCGGATGACGCCATCAGGCGGCCTTGGCCATTTCCCGCAGCACGTAGTGCAGGATGCCGCCATTGCGGTAGTACTCGACCTCATCGGCCGTATCCACGCGGCACATCACCTCGGTCCGCATCACATGGCCATCGGCGCGGGTGATCACCATCTCCAGCATCATGCGCGGCTTGAGGTTCTCGATGCCGAGGATCTCCACCGTCTCGTCGCCACGCAGCGAGAGCGTGGTGCGGCTCTCGCCTTCCTTGAAGACCAGCGGCAGCACGCCCATGCCCACCAGGTTGGAGCGGTGGATGCGCTCGAAGCTCTCGGCGATCACGGCCTTCACACCCAGCAGGAAGGTGCCCTTGGCCGCCCAGTCGCGCGAGGAGCCGGTGCCGTATTCCTTGCCGCCGAACACCACCAGCGGCACGCCCTCCGCCTTGTATCGCATCGCCACGTCATAGATCGGCGCGACATCACCCGAGGGGTAGTGCTTGCTGATGCCGCCCTCGATGCCGGGCACCATCTCGTTCTTGATGCGGATATTGGCGAAGGTGCCGCGCATCATCACCTGATGGTTGCCGCGCCGCGCGCCATAGGAGTTGAAGTCGAGCGGGCGAACCTGGTGTTCCAGCAGGTATTCGCCGGCCGGGCTGGACTTGCGGATATTGCCGGCGGGCGAGATGTGGTCGGTCGTGATGCTGTCACCCAGCAGGCCCAGGACGCGCGCGCCGTGGATGGAGGCCAGCGGCTTCACATCCATCGTCATGCCCTCGAAATAGGGCGGGTTCTGGACGTAGGTGGAGCCGCCATTCCAGCGATAGGTGTCGCTGTCGGCATCCACCTTGATCGCCTGCCACTGAGCCGGCCCCTTGAACACGTCCGAGTAGCGCGACATGAACATCTTCCGTGTCAGCACCTCATGCACGACGTGGTTGACCTCCTCCTGGGAGGGCCAGATGTCGAGCAGCATGACCGGCTTGCCATCGGCGCCGACGCCGATCGGGTCCTTCGACATGTCGATCTTCACCGTGCCGGCCAGCGCATAGGCCACCACCAGCGGCGGTGAGGCGAGGTAGTTGGCGCGCACATTGGCATGCACCCGGCCCTCGAAGTTGCGGTTGCCTGAGAGCACGCCGGCCACCACCAGCTTGTTCTGCTCGATGGCTTCCACCATCGGTTCCGACAGCGGGCCGGAATTGCCGATGCAGGTGGTGCAGCCATAGCCCACCGTCTGGAAGCCGATGGCATCCAGATCCGCCGTCAAATTGGCGCCATCCAGGTAATCCGTGACGACCTGCGAGCCAGGGGCCAGCGAGGTCTTCACCCAGGGCTTCGGCCGCAGGCCCAGCGCCCGCGCCTTGCGGGCAACGAGACCGGCCGCGACCATGACATAGGGATTGGAGGTGTTGGTGCAGGAGGTGATGGCCGCGATCACGACATCGCCATGGCCGAGGTCGAAATTCGCCTCCTCGACGACAACGCGCTTATTCGCCTCGTCGCCCGGAACGCCCATGGCGCCCGATGCCAGCTCCCTGGCGAAGGAGGTGCCGACCGAACCCAGCGCCACGCGGTCCTGCGGGCGCTTCGGACCGGCCATCGAGGGCTCCACCGAGGCGAGGTCCAGTTCCAGCGTGTCGGAGAAGACGGGCTCCGGCGTGTTCTCGTCGCGGAACATGCCCTGCGCCTTGCAGTATTCGCGCACCAGGTTGATGCGATGCTCGTCACGGCCCGAGAGCGTGAGGTAGCCCAGCGTCATCTCATCCACCGGGAAGAAGCCGCAGGTCGCGCCATATTCCGGGGCCATGTTCGCGATGGTCGCGCGGTCGGCCAGCGGCATATGGGCGAGGCCGGGGCCGAAGAACTCGACGAACTTGCCGACGACGCCCTTCTTGCGGAGCATCTGGGTCACGGTCAGCACCATGTCGGTCGCCGTCACGCCCTCGCGCAGCTTGCCGGAGAGCTTGAAGCCGATCACGTCGGGGATGAGCATGGCGATGGGCTGGCCGAGCATGGCGGCTTCCGCCTCGATGCCGCCCACGCCCCAGCCGAGCACGCCCAGGCCGTTGATCATCGTCGTGTGGCTGTCGGTGCCATAGCAGCTATCGGGATAGACGTAAGTCTCGGCCCCATGGGTCGCGGTCCAGACCACCTGGCCCAGATATTCAAGGTTCACCTGGTGGCAGATGCCGGTGCCGGGGGGAACGACGCGGAAATTGTCGAAGGCTTCCTGGCCCCAACGCAGGAACTCATAGCGCTCGCCATTGCGCTCGAACTCGATATCCACGTTCTTCTGGAGCGCGGAGGCGCTGCCCGAGACATCCACCATCACCGAGTGGTCAATCACCAGGTCCACGGGGACCAGCGGGTTCACCTTGCGCGGATCGCCGCCCAGGCTGAGCAGGGCGTCGCGCATGGCGGCGAGGTCCACTACGGCGGGAACGCCGGTGAAATCCTGCAGCAGGATGCGGGCGGGCTTGAAGGGGACTTCCTTCTCGGAATGGCCTTCCTTCACCCATTCGGCGATGGCGCGGGCGTCATTCACGGTGTAGCTGCGGCCGTTTTCGAAGCGCAGCACGTTCTCCAGCAGCACCTTCAGGGAGAAGGGCAGGCGGGACAGATCACCGATCTGCTTGGCTGCTTCCGGCAGGCTGAAATAATGGTAGGTCTTGCCATCCACTGTAAGCTGGCGCGCCGTCTTGAGGGTGTCGGTCCCGTTCATGCTTTTCTTCCTCACACTTGCGCCGCGCGTTTAAGCATGGCGCTGTTGATTGGTCCATGGAGGCCGCCCTGCTGCAAGCGCGTGATCTGGCCTGTTGGCGGTCGGAACGACTGGTTTTCGCCGGCTTGTCCTTCGAGGTTTCCAAGGGTGAGGCCCTGCTCCTGACCGGCGCGAATGGCGCGGGGAAATCCTCGCTCCTGCGGCTCATTGCCGGCCTGATCCCTGCCGCGGAAGGTTCCCTGACCTGGGACGATGCGGATTGCCTGGCCGATCCGGCGGCGCATGGCGCTGGCCTGCGCTACATCGGCCACCAGGATGCGCTGAAGCCGGCGCTGACCGCGCGGGAGAACCTGGCCTTCTTCGCCCGGCTCTGGGGGGGCGAGGTGGAGCCGGCGCTGGCCGCGCTGGACCTGACCGCCCTGGCCGAGTTGCCCGCCCGCCTCCTCTCCTCCGGCCAGAAGCGGCGGCTGGCCCTGGCGCGGCTGGCACTGGCACCCGTGCGGCTCTGGCTGCTGGACGAACCCTCGGTGGGCCTGGATGCGGCCTCGGTCCAGCGCCTCGCGCCGCTTTTCGCGGCGCATCGGGCGGCGGGGGGCATGGTGCTGGCGGCGACGCATCTGCCGCTGCCCCTGCCGGATGCGCGGGAGTTGCGGTTGTGATCGCCCTGCTCCTGCGTGAATTGCGCCTCGCCATCCGCCACCCGGCCGATACGCTTTCAGCCGTCATGTTCTTCGTGCTGGTCGCGGCGATGTTCCCCTTCGGCGTCGGCCCCTCGCCCGACTTGCTGGCACGGCTGGCGCCGGGCGTGCTGCTCGCCGCCGCCCTGCTTGCCGCGCTGCTGCCGCTCGACCGGCTGTTCGGCGCCGAGGCGGAGGATGGCTCGCTGGACCAGCTCCTGCTCTCCGGCCTGCATCCCGCTGGCATCGCGGCGGCCAAGGCGCTGGGGCACTGGATCACCACGGGCATTCCTCTCGTGCTGGCCACGCCGCTGGCCGCCGCCCTGCTGAACCTGCCGACCAAGGCCTGGCCCGCCGCCATGCTGGCGCTGGGGCTGGCCTCGGCAATCCTTTCCGTGTTCGGGGCGGCCGGGGCGGCGCTCACCCTGGGGGCGCGGCGGGGGGGCGTGCTGCTGCCGCTGCTGGTGCTGCCGCTCTCCATCCCGGCGGTGATCTTCGGCGCGGCCGCCATCGAGGCTGCGGCCAATGGGCTGGAGGCGCGGCCCTATTTGCTGCTGGAGGCCGCGATCCTCGCCTTGGCGGCGCCACTGGCGCCATTGGCGGCCGGGGCGGCGCTGCGGGGCGATTGAGAAGGGCGGTTCCGGCTTGGCGAACCATTTTCTGCGCGCGCCGGGGGCCAGGCGCTGGCACGAGGTCCGAATTTGAGGAATACCGGGCTTGCGCCAAATGCGTTGCCCGGCCGATGATCGCACAAGAAGCACACACTCCGGAGATGTCCGCCCCATGAACGTGACCCGCCGTACCCTGCTGGCCGCCGGCGCCGCCGCCCCCCTGCTGCCGGGCCTCGCGCCATCCTCCGCCCAGGCCCAGACCCGCTGGCAGATGGCGACGCCCTATCCGGACGGCAATTTCCACACCCGCAACAACCGTGCCTTCATCGAAGCCATCCAGACCGCGACCAGCGGGCGCTTGCAGGTGCAGATGCATTCCAACGCCTCGCTCCTGCCCATGGCGCAGATCAAGCGTGGCGTGCAGCAGGGCCAGGTGCAGTTGGGCGAAATCCTGCTCAGCGCCTATGGCAATGAGGATCCCTTCTTCGAGATTGACGGCGTGCCCATGCTGGCACCGACCATCACCCAGGCGCGCCGCCTGAATGAAGTGACGCGCCCCTTCATCGAGGCGCGCTTCCAGCGCCAGGGCCTCTCGCTGCTTTATGCCGTCGCCTGGCCGAGTTCTGGCTTCTACACGAACACCCCGGTGGATACGCTCGAAGCGCTGCGCGGCACCCGCTTCCGTACCTTCAACGTGATGACCAACCGCTTCGCCACGCTGATCGGCGCGAACCCCGCCTTGATCCAGGCGGCCGAAGTGCCGCAGGCCTTCGCCACCGGCGTGGTAAACGCCATGGTGACGAGTGCGGCCACCGGCGTGGACAGCAGCGCCTGGGATTTCAGCCGCATCTACACGCCTGTCGGCTTCACCCACACGCGCAACGCCGTCTTCGTGAATCGCCGTGCCTTCGAGGCGCTTTCCGCGGCCGACCAGGCGGCGATCCGCACCGCGGCGGCCGCGGCCGAGAATGCCGGCTGGCGCCTCGCCGAGGAAGCCATCGCCCAGAGCGAGGCGACGCTGGCGCAGCGCGGCATGACGGTGGCCCGGCCCTCGCCCGCGCTGCTCGAAGCGCTGGATCGGATCGGCCAGGAAATGACCCGCGAATGGGTGGCACGCGCGGGCGAGGATGGCGCCCGCGCCATCGCCGCCTATCGCGGCTGAGGTTCTTGGGCGGCGCCCGCATAGGCGCTGCCCAAATCCATGCCCGGTCTGCGCGACCCGCGTGCATCCCTGCCGCGGGTTGCCCTCGGCCCGGCCGCCTGGCCGAACATCGCGTGACATTCCGCCGGAAGGCATCCTGCTCATGACCCTGCCCCCAAGCCACCCGCCGATGGCGCCCACCCGCATGCGCGGCCCCGGGGCTTGAGGGGCGTGGTCCGCCGCGCCCTGGATGGGCTCTATCTCGTCAGCGCGGGGTTGGCCGCGCTTTCACTGTTCGGGATCTTCGCGGTGATGATGGCGCAGGTCTTCCTGCGCCAGGCCAATATCCAATTACCCGGCGCGGATGATTTCACCGCCTATCTCTGCGTCGCCACCACCTTCTTCGCGCTGGCCTATACCTTCAAGCGGGGCGAGTTGATCCGCGTCGGCCTGTTCATTGACAAGGCCGGGCCGGGCTCTCGCCGCTGGATCGAGATGGCGGTGCTGTCTCTGGCGGCGCTGCTGGTCGGCTACATCGTCTACTGGACCTTCCTGGATACCCTGTTCTCGCTGGAGATCGAGGAGGTGGCGCAGGGCAGCGTGCCCTTCCCGCTCTGGATCCCCAAGCTCGCCATTCCGGCAGGCTCGGGCATTCTGCTCATCGCCATCCTGGATGAATTCATGATCGTGCTGCGTGGCCAAAAGCCCAGCTATGTCCGTGCCGCCGAAGATCGGGCGGCGCGCGGCGATTTTTCGGCGGAAGTCTGACCATGGAATTGCTTCACATCGCGCTGCTTCTGCTGGTGCTGCTCTGCCTGCTGCTGGGCAGCGGCATCTGGATCGCGCTCGCGCTGGCCGGCACGGGCTATGTGGCCATGTCGCTGGTGAACCCCACGCCTGGGCTGTTCCTCGCCTCGGCCTATTGGGAGAGTACGGGCTCCTGGACGCTCGCCGCCCTGCCCATGTTCATCTGGATGGGCGAGATCCTGTTCCGCACCAGGCTCTCGGAGGAGTTGTTCAACGGCCTCGCCCCCTGGGTGCGGCGCCTGCCGGGGCGGCTTTTGCATGTGAACATCCTGGCCTGTGGCATCTTTGGCAGCGTCAGCGGCTCCTCGGCGGCCACCTGCGCCACGGTCAGCAAGATCGCCCTGCCGGAGCTGAAACGGCGCGGCTATGATGAGGGTGTAGCGATTGGTAGCCTGGCCACGGCGGGCACGCTGGGCATCCTCATTCCGCCTTCCATCATCATGGTAGTTTATGCGGTGGCGGCCGAAGTCTCGATCGTGCGCATCTTCATCGCGGGGGTGATTCCAGGCGCCATGGTGATGGGGTTGTTCAGCTTGTATATCGTGGGTTGGGCCATTCTGAACCCATCCAAGCAGCCGCCCGCCGAACCGCGCATGAGCTTCGTCGCGAAGCTGCGGCAATCGGCGCAGCTCATTCCCTGCGCCCTGCTGATCATCAGCGTGATGGGAAGCATGTTCCTGGGCTGGGCGACAGCGACCGAGGCCGCGGCCTTCGGCGTGCTGGGCAGCCTCTTCCTCGCCGCCGTGACCCGCTGCCTGACGTGGCGCAGCTTCGTGGACAGCCTGGCCGGCGCCACGCGCCTCTCCTGCATGATCCTGTTCATCCTGGCCGGTGCCGCCTTCCTGACCAAGGCGATGGCACTGACCGGCATTCCCGCAGCGCTGGCCGCCGCCGTCGCCGCCGCCGAGCTGGGGCCCTATGTCATCATCGCCATCCTCACCGTGGTCTATCTGATCCTGGGCACGGCGCTGGATGGCATTTCCATGATCGTACTCACCACCTCGGTCGTGGTGCCGATGGTGCAGCATGCGGGCTTTGACCTGGTGTGGTTCGGCATCTTCATCATCCTGCTGGTTGAGATCGCGGAGATATCGCCGCCGCTGGGGTTCAACCTGTTCGTGATGCAGACGATGACGGGCAAGGAACAGACCGAAATCGCCTGGGCCGCCCTGCCATTCTTCGCAATGCTGGTGGTGACGGTGGTGCTGATCACCGTCTTCCCGGCGATCGTGACCTGGCTGCCGGACTACATGCTCAGCCGATAGGCGAGGGCCTGCCTTCAGCCGGGGCTGTAGCGCAGCCGGACCACGCCATTCGGCCGGTTCCGGGTGTCCAGCAGGCCTATGCCGGCAAAGAACCCGGCATAGCCGTCATCCGTCGCCTGGAAGGCTTCGAGCCAGGCGACGCAGCCCGGCCTGGCGCTCAATCCTGCCACTTCACCTGCATGAAGGGCGCGGGCACCAGCAGCTTGCTCTCCTGGGTGGCGATGAAGGGCCGCACCTTGGCGAGATAGTTGAGCCAATCCTGGTTGGCGAAGAGCTTGGTGCGGCGTTCGGCGCGCTCGGCCAGGGTCTCATAGGCCCACATGTGGATCACCTGGTTCAGCGGGCCGAATTCGGTGGAGTAATAGCCGACGAGGCGCCCCAGGATGGGCTTCTGGATGGCCAGGCCCTCGGCTGCATAGGCCTTGATGTAGTCCCCGATCTTGCCGGGATGCATGGTGTAGATGCGTTCTTCGACGAACATGTGTGTTTCTTCCCTCGGACGCCGAGTGGCGGCTTCGCGCCGCGAAGATGCGGCACTGATTGGCAGGTCGGTCGCGATGCGTCCGGCGTGGTCCGGCCGGGCTTTGGTTGCGTCGTTTCCGCGGCGAGCGTTGCGCGCGCCGGCTCGCCTGTCCAGCCATCCCCAGCCGGGCGCCCCTTGAGGCAGCGCCACCGCCCGGCGTGAAGCGGTTCCTCGGGAATTACTTCGTCACGAAGGCCTTCTCGACGACGTAGCTGCCGGGCTTGCTGTTCGTGCCCTCGATGAAGCCACGCGCTTCCAGCAGCGTCTTGCAATCGGCGTTCATCGCCTCGCTGCCGCAGATCATCACGCGGTCGAATTCGGGGTCCAGCTTGGCAACGCCGGCCTGCTGTTCGGCCTCGCCGGTCTCCAGCCGCGTGGTGATGCGGCCTTGCACCGGGAAGGGCTCACGCGTCACGGCGGGCAGGTAGATGAGCTTTTCCTGCACCATCTCGCCCAGCAATTCGTGGTTCCGCAATTCGCCGGTGATGTAGTCCCGATAGGCCAGTTCCTTCACCTCGCGCACCGTATGCGCGACGATCACGCGCTCGTAGCGGTCATACAGCTCGGGGTCGCGCATCAGGGACATGAAGGGGGCGAGGCCGGTGCCGGTGGCCAGGAACCAGAGGTTGCGGCCGGGCAGCAGGTTGTCCGTGATCAGCGTGCCCACCGGCTTGCGGCCGATCAGCACGCGCTCACCCACCTTGATGTGCTGCAGGCGCGAGGTGAGCGGGCCGTTCTGCACCTTGATGGAGAGGAACTCCAGGTGGTCCTCCCAGGCGGGGCTCACCATGGAATAGGCGCGGGTCAGCGGCTTGCCATCCACCATCAGCCCGATCATCGCGAATTGGCCGGAGGTGAAGCGCAAAGTGGCGTCACGCGTGCATTTGAAGCTGAACAGGCTCTCGGTCCAGTGATGCACCCAGGTTACTTCTTCGGCGAAGAAGCCCGGCGGCGCGGTGAGGATGGGTTGGGTGTTCGTGTCCATGCCCCGCGTTTTGCGACCCGTGACAGCGCGGCGCAAGCGGGGAATGATGCCGCATGGCAGATTTCATCCCCCCGCATGACCTCGCAACCAGCCCCCCGGTCGGCCCGCGCGTGGACACCACGCCCCGCCCCCTGCCGGCGCGCATCCCCCACAAGGGCCGCAGCGTGGATTTGGAGGTGCTGCACATCCGCCACGTCCCCGACCTCTGGCAGGCCGCGCAAAGCGACACCTCCGAGGCGGGCTGGGCCTATCTGGCCTATGGCCCCTTCGCCGGCGAGGCGGCATTGGGCGCCTTCATCGGCGGGTTTTCCACCACCCATGACCCCATTGCCTGGGCGATCCGGCCGCATCGCAGCGGCACGGTGGATGGCTGGCTGACGCTGATGGAGATCCAGCCGGTCAACGCGCATATCGAAATCGGGAACATCTGGTTCTCGCCGCGCATGCAGCGCACCCGTGCGGCGACCGAGGCGATGTTCCTGCTGATGCGCCACGCCATGGAGGATCTCGGCTATCGCCGCCTCACCTGGAAATGCAACGCGCTCAACGCCCCCTCCCGCCGCGCCGCCGCGCGCCTCGGCTTCACCCATGAGGGGACGCTGCGAGACGTGATGACGGTGAAAGGCCGCAGGCGGGATACCGCCTGGTACTCCATCCTGGCCGAGGAATGGCCCGCCCGCGCCGCCGCCATCCAGGCCTGGCTGGATGATTCCAACTGGGACCAGGCGGGCCGGCCCAAGGCCTCGCTCACCGCCACGCCATAGCGACAGCCCGGCCTGGATCGCGGCCGGCTGGTTTGACCCGGTCGCAACAAATCCGTCGCGGCCCTGTCACGGGCGGCTGCTAGGCGACGCCCTCCATTTCGGAGGGAAGACCCATGCGCCGCCTTTTGCTCGCCACCGCCGCCGCCATCAGCCTGGGGCTGCCGGCCGCCGCCGATACCCGCTTCGAGGCGCGCCTCGCTGGCCATGCCATCCTGCCGGCCGCGACCTTCGTGGCCCCGCCCGCCGATGCGCCCGAGTATTTTCGCATGTCCGGCCGTTTCACCGGCGCCGGCAATGCCCGCAATGAGGTGGTGGGCAGCATTCCGGGCGTGAGCCTGCCGGGCTATGGCCCGCGCGCCACCGGCCTTGCCATGCCCTTCCCGGGCCAGCCGCTCCAGGGTTTTTCCGGCATCAAGCCGATGGGCGATGGCAGCTACTGGGTGACGGGGGATAACGGCTTCGGCAACCGCCGCAACAGCCCCGACGCGCTGCTGATGATCCATCGCGTGCGTCCGAATTGGCAAAGCGGCGCCGTGGCGGTCGAGCGCACCATCTTCCTCTCCGACCCCAACCGCGTGACCCGCTTCCCCATCCAGAACGAGGCAACCACCACGCGCTATCTGACCGGCGCCGATTTCGACGTGGAAAGCATCCAGCCGCTGCCCGATGGCACGATGATGATCGGCGAGGAATTCGGCCCCTATCTGCTGCATTTCGACGCCCAGGGCCGCCTGCTGCGCGTGGTCGAGACCACCATGGATGGCGAGGTGCTGCGCACGCCGGACCACCACGCCAACCTGATCCCCGCCAACCCCACCGCCGGCGTGCCGCATCGCGTCCGCCGCTCGGGCGGCTATGAAGGCATGGCGCTGACGCCGGATGGCCGCACCATCTGGGCGATGATGGAACAGCCGCTCTTTGCCCCCGGCACCAACAACCCCGAGGGACCATTCCTCCGCGTGCTGGAATTCGACGTGGCGCGCATGGCCTGGACCGGCCGCAACCTCCGCTACCGCCTGGAGCCGGGTGCGACCGCCATCGGCGATTTCAACATGATTGATGAGCGCCGCGCCCTGGTCATCGAGCGCGACAATGGCGAGGGCGACCCCGGCCGCGCCTGCGCCCAGGGCGTCGAGAGCACCCATGCGGCACCCTGCTTTGCCATGCCCGCGCGCCTGAAGCGCATCTACCTGGTGGACATGGCCGCCGTGGACGCCGAGGGCTTCATCCGCAAGATCGGCCATATTGACCTGATGGCCATCCAGGATCCCGAGCGCCTGGCGCGCCAGCGTGGCGACCGCGCGGCCGGCGCGACCGACACCACCTTCAACTTCCCCTTCTTCACCATCGAGAATGTCGCGATGGTGGATGCGGACCACATCATCGTCGGCAATGACAACAACCTGCCCTTCTCGGCCGGCCGGCACCTCTCGCGCGCCGATGACAATGAGTTGATCCTGCTGCGCGTGCCGGAATTGCTGCGCGCGCGCTGATGCCTGATGGAACCTCGCCGGGGCGGGCTTGCGCGCCCCGGCTGCCGATTTAGGATCAGGGCCTGCTTCCTTAAGGTCAAGATCATGCATCTCCCTGACGATGTGCAGGCCTTCATCCCGGGCGAGCGGGTGACACATGCGCCAATCGGCTCGGGCGTGCTGGACGGCATGCGCTTCGCGGTGAAGGATCTGTTCGACGTGGCCGGCGCGGCCACCAGCTACGGCAATCCCGACTGGGCACGGACGCATCCGGTGGCCGCCGCCACCGCGCCCGCCATCATGGCCCTGCTGGAGGCGGGCGGCGAATTGATTGGCAAGACCAAGACGGTCGAGCTCGCCTACGGGCTGACCGGCGAAAATATCTGGCATGGCACGCCGATCAACCCCAAAGCGCCCGATCGCTTTCCGGGTGGTTCCTCCTGCGGTTCGGCGGCGGCGGTCGGTGCGGGGCTGGCGGATTTCGCGCTGGGTTCGGATACTGGCGGCAGCGTTCGCATTCCCGCCAGCTATTGCGGCGTGTTCGGCATCAGGCCGAGTTGGGGCGCGGTGAGCCTGGCGGGTGCCTGCGCCCTGGGGCCAAGCTTCGACACCTGCGGCTGGTTCGCGCAATCGGCCCGCGTGCTGCAGGCGGTGGGCGATGTGCTTTTGCCTGAGGACGCTCTGCCCAACGCCACGCACCTCGCACCGCTACTCAAGCCGCAAGGCGTCTGGACGAATGCGGACCCGGCCACGGCCAATGCGCTGCTGCCCGCGCTGGAAGCCCTGGAACGCCTGCTCGGCACCGGGCCGGCGCTGCGGGTGGAAGGCCCCATCGGGATCCTGGCCGAGGCTTACGAGAATTTCCGCTGCGTCCAGGCGCAGGAAGCCTGGGCGACGCTGGGCAGTTGGGTCACCGCCACGCAGCCCGCCTTCGGCCCCGGCGTGAAGGAACGCTTCGACGCCGCGCGCGACATGGACCCGGCCAAGGCCGCCGCTGGCCGCGCCTATCGCAAGCGCTTCGCGGTGCGCGTGCGTTCGCTGCTGGCGGGCGGCGCTGTCTTCGCCTTCCCGACCTCACCCTCCCCGGCGCCGCGGCTCACCGCATCGCCGGCCGAACAGAATGCGGTGCGCGAGCGCAGCATGGGCGTGACGGCGATTTCCGGCCTGGCCGGACTCTGCGAGATCAGCATTCCGGCGGGCCGGGTGGATGGCGCGCCGGTGGGCCTCTCCATCGCCGCCGCCCCAGGGCGGGATCGCGCGCTGCTCGCTCTCGCCACGCGCCTCTCGGCCGAGCTTGGCCTCGCATGATCATTCGCGACGCCGTGGCGGGGGATCTTCCTGCCATCACAGGCATCTACGCGCATCATGTGCTGACGGGGACGGGAACCTTCGAGGAAACGCCGCCGGATGAGGCCGAGATCGGTGCCCGCATGGGCAAGGTCCAGGGCGCGGGATGCGCCTGGCTGGCGGCGGAGCATGAGGGCGTGATCCTGGGCTACGGGTATTACGCCCAGATCCGTGACCGCAGCGCCTATCGCTTCACTGCCGAGGACAGCATCTATGTGCGCGACGATGTGCGCGGCATGGGCGTGGGCAAGGCCCTGGTGCAGGCGCTGATCGAACACGCCACGGCGCGCGGCTTCCGCCAGATGATCGCCGTGATCGGCGACAGCGAGAATGTTGGCTCCATCGGTCTGCATTCCTCGCTCGGCTTCCGGCAGGTGGGGACGATGAGGGCGGTGGGCCTGAAATTCGGCCAATGGGTGGATGTGGTGACCATGCAGCGCGCCTTGGGCGAGGGCGAGAGAACCCTGCCCGTGGCGTGACGCGCCATCGCTATGGCGGTGCCAGCGGCGCGGCATCCATCACGACGAGGCTTCCTGGGGGCTTGCGCGCCAAAGCTCGGCCATCCGCTGATTGGCTGGGCATCGCGCCCTCAAGCGTGAGGGCCAAGACTCACGCGGAAATTCGACCTTTCCGGCTTGCCGCTTCCACCGGCAAGGTGATGATGCGAGGAACGCCGAAGCCTATGGAAATTGAGTTCATCTTGGACGCATTGGGGCAAGAAGCGCCGTCTTTGAGGAAAGGCTCCTGATGTTCAGTTCGTTTGGCGAAAGCTTTCAACTCGGCGTTGACTGCATGGCCGCCATTGGCGAGGGGCGATACATCGTGTTCGGCTGGCACATGACCCCGCGCGGCCTGCCCGTCGAAATCAGCTTCGCCGCGCCCGATGGCCGGGTCGGTCGGGTGGAGTATATTTCCCGTCATCCCAGACTCGACGTGACGCCGCAGGATCCCGGCGCAGAGGTGGTGGCTGGCTTCTCGCTCGTCGTGGTGGCGCCCCATGCGGCGCGTGGCCTGGTGCTTCGCATCACGGCGGGAGATGCCTCGGGGGAGGCGGACCTCGCTGATCCCGCCCTGGCCGATCTCTTGCGAGCCACCGCACAGCGCGACTGGGGCGTCAACTTCGCAATGATGCGGGCATGCATGGAGCGGCCCGATATCCTGCCCTTGCTGCACTACCAATACCGACCATTCGGCGCCTTCGCCGAGTGGATGGCGCTGCTTCCACTGCTCCAGGGCCAGGGCGAGAACATCTCCATCGTGACGCATGCGGCCGCCGCGACCTCTCCGGCGGGTGAAGTCGCGCTCGATCTGCGCTTCATCGGCCGGTCCCGCGGGACGGTCGGGGTTGAGGTTCTCGCCATCGCCAGTCTTCACAGCGATGATGGCGGCCCGGATCACACGGCCCTGCTGCCGCTGCATGACGTGGTGACGCGCCATGTTCCCGGTGCCAGCGCCTTCTATGCCCGCATGGATTGGGCGGATGTACCCCGCCTGCGTGGCTTGGACCTCGTCGTGCAGGTCACCTTCGATTCGGAACGCGTCTGGCTGCGCTGCCAGCCGGAGCCGGAGACCGTGCCGGGCTTCCTGGACATGTTGGGCGCGGCCACGGCGAACCAGAGGGGCGGGCAAACCCTGCTGCGGGAAGCGATTGAGAAGCGGACCACACTTGCCCAGGCCCTGCTGCAGGCCGACCAGGAGAGGGTCGCCGACCGGCGGGCGGCGCCGGAACGCGCCGAATTGGCGCTGGTCGGCGTTGATGATGCATGGGCGACGCGCCTGCTGCATCTTCTCGCGCCGGAACTGGAAGCCAGCGCTTCGGCGATCATGCTGCTGGGACCAGCGGCCGAGGTCGCCGAGCAGATTTTCACGCGGCGCGGCAGGGTTCCCGCCATGATCGCGTCTCACCCGGGCGCGATATTGAGCCGGGCGGAAGCGGTCGGGGCCGACAACATCATCGCCCTGGATATCCCGAGCCTGGCCGCGGCCTCGATCCAGGGCGACCTTGCCCGCTTGCTGCGAAACAGCCGCGGCGGCGGAATGCGACGGCTGCTGTTGTTGCACAGCCTGGCGGGGCCAACGGCCTCGCTGGGGGAGAGTTTCGCCCGCCATGCCAGCATGATGGACCGGCCCTGGCTCCCGATCTCCATCCACTGGAGAAATTCGCTCGGAGCGGAATGGGTGAATGAGCATCTCGAAGCGATATGGCGCTATCTTCCCCCGCCGAGACCAGATGGGGGGTGGGTGGCGGCATGAGCAGCTCCCTCCCGGTCAGGCCTTCCGTCTGCATCCTGTCCCATGCCCATCCCGATTTTTCCAAGGGTGGCGGAGAGATCGCAGCCTATCGGCAACACCAGACCATGCGGGCCGCCGGCTGGGATTCGGTTTTCGTCGCCGCGGCGGATGTTTTCGCTGGCTCGGGCGGGGCGGGGCAGCAGCAATTCCCGATCATCACCCCTTACGCCGAGGGCGAATACCTCTCCTCCTTCGACCAGATGACGGAGGATCGCCTCTCCTGGCAGGATGCGTATCAGCGGCGCGCCCTGGTCCGCTTCCTCGCGGAGCTCAAGGTGGGTGTGTACCATTTCCATCATTACTGGCGGTTCGGCTTCGATCTCATCGCCGACCTGATGGAGGCGCGGCCGGATGCGCGCTTTGTCATGACGCTGCATGAGATGCTGGCCATCTGCCTGAATCACGGCCAGATGATCAAGACGCAGGGCCGCGAGCTGTGCCGCACGGAATCGCCCCTGCGCTGCCTGTCCTGCTTTCCATCCGAGACAATCGCCCGGCTTACCCTGCGCAAAGCCTATCTGCTGAACGGGCTCCAACGCCTCGACCACCGGATCTACTGCTCCGAGTTCCTGAGGTCGCGCTACGAAGCCTGGGGGATCACCGGCGAGGGCTCGGTGCTGGAGAATTACCTGGGCGACGACACCCTGGCCGTGCCACGGCCCAAGCCGAGCGGCACGAACTCCCACAAATTCGCGTTTTTTGGCCAGCCAACCGCCTTCAAGGGCCTGGACGTCCTGCTGCGCGCCATGGCCTTGCTGCCCAAATCGTCACGGAACGGCGCCAACGCGCCGATATTGACGATCTTCGGCGCGGATCTGGCCAATATCCTTGGCCTTTTCCCGGATCTCGCTCCGGTCATGGAGAAGCTGGGCCCGGCGGTAACCCTGGCTGGCCGATATGAGCCGTCCGATGTGCTGCCGCTGATGCAATCGGTGGGCTGGGTGGTGGTACCATCCATCTGGTGGGAGAATTCACCCGTGGTGATCCAGGAGGCGCGCCGCGCGGGCACCCCGCTGATCGTCTCCGATATCGGGGGCATGGCGGAAAAAGTGACTGCCGGCCGAGACGGTTTGCATTTTCGCCGTGGCAATGTGACGGAGTTGATGCAAACATTGCTGCGTGCCGCCAAGCCGGCCATGCGGGCGCAAATTTCAGCATCCATTGCGGATGTGATCAGCCGCGACGATTTCCTGGCCGGGCTGGGCCGCAGCTATAGGCGCGGGAACGAGCCCGCCGCGTGATCAGGGCAGTTCGGGGGGCATCTCGCGATGCCTTATTGTGCCTCCATGGAAGCTTGAAAGCCGTTTCAGGATGATGACCCCGCCGGGCGGCAGAAATTCGATTTTTTATTTCTTCTGCACGATTATTATTTTATACAAACGCAAAGGATCGTCAGTTTGGATCAGGCCACATCGGACGCTTTACCGGCTTCAGAATTGGCCATTTGATTCATGAACGATTCATGCCAGGAAAATCGGTCGCTTTCATGATATTTTATTTCGTCGGAGACGGTTTTGATGAATAGGCCCCTTAGTCGCGTACTTGTTATTTCACCGGCGGGTCGTGTTTATAGTCATGACAGCGTGCAATGGTATAATTTTCCACCCGAAAAAATCGAGAATGATTATTTCAATATCGGCGATATGATAGTCTATGATTCCACTCTTAAAATTCTCGATTACTCAGAAATTTTTGGCATGAATATTATTAATCCTTCGCCAGAAGATATAGAATTCTACCGTACCTTCGACTATATTATTGTCCGTGCATCCAATTTCATTCACAACCATATGAATTGGGAAAGGGCGATCGAGGTTCTGGAGAAGGTCCAGCTTCCCGTCTATGCCTTGGGCGTGGGTGGCCAAGCGCCGTCGCGCCAGGATTACGCCCTGACCGGAGACAACCTCCGTTTCTGGCAGATCGTTTCCGAGCGAAGCCGCGCTGTGGGTGTGCGTGGAAGCTTCACGGCGGAGCTTCTCTACTCGAACGGCATCAAGAACGTGGACATCGTGGGCTGCCCTTCGCTCTTTCGTGCACGCAAGCGTGATTTGCAAATCGCATCCCCCAGCAACATCGAAAAGGTGGCCTTCTCCGTCCGGCGTGAGGTCGGCGGCGATTATTCATCAAGCCCGCGCGAATATCTTCGGATCCAGCGTGAACTAATGCTGAACATCGCCGCAGTCTTTGATACCACCATCACGACTCACGGCGAGGTGGAAGAAAAAGCCTTTTACTTCAAGAATGAAGCGGCAATAGAGCGTGCATCCCAGTTATTCATGGCACAAGGCTGGTGGACGGCGGAAACAGCCGCGCGGATGGAGAAACTCTATCGCGAGAAAATGTTCTTCTTCCTGCGCGTGGAGGATTATGACGCATTCATCAAGCAGCAGGACTTCGCATTTGGTTACCGCGTCCACGGGGTCCTGCCGGCATTGGCCAACGGCGTGCCCGGCCTTCTCGTCAAGTATGACAGCCGCAGCACGGAGTTGGCCGATGCCCTCTCGGTGCCTTCGCTGACCATCGAGGGTGACCTGCCCAGCGATATGGGCAAGCTCCTGCGCGAGGTCTCCTTTGAGGATTTCAACAAGACCTTCGCCCTGCGCTATGATCGCATGAAGCTGCTCATGGAGCATAACGGCATTGCCCACCGGATGTGACGGCAAAGGCAGGCAACCCCAGCCCCGTGACATAGACTTGGCCTCGGAATGGCGACATCAAAGACCTGACCACCACACCGACACGGAGCCCACAGGGAGATGACCTCCTTCGCGATTCCACCAGCGACGAAGGAGCCTCAGGCTTGAGCGGCTCCCATGAGAGTTTGACCCCCGGCACGGTCCGTTGGGCCTATCGCCTTCTGCTCGGCCGTGAGCCGGAGAATGACGCGGTCATCGAGAACTGGTGCAGCGCCGGCCGCATTTCCGAACTGCGCGAGGGCATTCTCTCCAGCCCGGAAATGGCCGCCCTCGCGACTGCCGGCTTCCCGGATACCGGCGATTGGCTCCAGGGCGACATCACGGCTGAGGCTGTGGTCACGCTGCTCTCCCTGCGGGACGGCGAATCGCCCGCGCCCGAGGCGGTGGACGCCTTCCGCCAGCGGCATGACAGCCTGCGCGCGATGCGGCAGGCCTTCCTGCTGAGCCCCTCCATCCAGGCCCGCTTGTCGCCGGAGGCCAATTCCGACACCCGCCTCCTGAATTTTCCCGGCGGTTCGGCAACCTTGCGGGGGGAACCTGGTGATCCGGAAATCGCCGCGGCCCCCGGCTTTGCCCCGCGCTACGCGGCACTTCTCCAGGCCGCCTGGACGGATGGCGGCGAGGGACGCGTCCTGGTGGAGAGCGGCGCCGGCATCGGCATCGAGACGCTCGGCCTGGCATTCGGCGCCCCGCGGCACGCGCTGCTGCTCGCGCATGAAGCTTCGCGCCGGAAGTTCAAAACCCTCCATGAGAATTTGTCGTTGAATGGACTGGCCGCCGCGAGCAGGCGCGAATTCGACATGGGCGACATCGCGCCGATGATGGCGCGGGAGGAGCTGCGCCGGCTTGACCTGCTTCGCCTGAACGAGCCGGCGGCGCTGGCCCTCGCCCTCGAAAATGCCGCCCTCCTGCGGGAACACAACACCATCACCATCGTCAGTTTCGACCTGGCGCGGCTTCTTCTCCAGCCGGGGCCAAGCCCGCGCAGCCTGCTGGCCGAATGCCATGCCATCTTCCCGCACCTCATTGCCTTCGGGGCTGCGAATGAGCCAATGCCGCTGCTGGATGATGTCGCCATGGATGCGGCGCTCCGCCGCGCCCTGATGCGGCCCGACCGGCGCGATGAATTCATCCTCTGCTTCGATGTGGATTGGATGGACCGCTACCGCCCCTGCTGAGGCGCCGCGATCAGAAGCGCTCCGCAGGATGGGGCGCAGGGTCCGGGAAAGGCGCCCCGCCGCACATCGTCTCGGCGAGCAGCCGGCCCGTGGTGGGGCCGGGCGTCAGCCCCTTGATGCGCGTGGCCGAAGGCGCACCAGGCGCCCTTCTGGCCAGGCAGCGGCCCGATGATGGGCAGCATGTCCGGCGTGCAGGGGCGCGCGCCCGTCCAGGGGCAGCAATTCGCGCGCCACCGGCTCGGCACGCTCCAGTTGGACGGGGGTGGCAATGCACATCCATCGCCTGATTGCCGGCGATGCGGCGCGGGAAGGGGTGCGGGTGGACGGCCTCGCGCCGGATCAGCCCGCCATTGCGGAAGGATGCGCCCTCGCCCGGGTCCTGGCGGTCCAGCGGCGTCATCTCCCGCCCGCGGCGTTGCGGAGGCAGCGCGACCGGCCCCCCAACCATCCCCGCGCCCGGCACGATCACCGATGCCGCCATGCCCCCCTGGAGTCGGGCGCAGCATGGCCGAGGATTCCGGCATCGCCTGCCCGGATGGCGCATGACCGCCGCTACGCGGCGTCCAGCCGCAGCACCCGCCCGCGGGATTCATCGGTCAGCAGCAGCAAGCCGCCATCGGGGGCAAAGAGCACCTGGCGCATCCGCGCGCGGCCCCAGAGCAGGCGCTCCTCGGCTACCACGGCATCGCCTTCCATCTGGAGCCGCAGCAGTCCCGGCGTATTCAGGCACGCGATGTAGAGCGCACCGCGCCAGAGAGGCTGCGCGTGGCCTGGCGCGAAGTTGATGCCCGAGGGGCTGACCGAGGGCACCCAATGGCGCAGCGGATCGGTCACGCCCGGTGCCGCGCTGCGGCCGCCCGCGATCTGCCGCCCGGAATATTCCCGGCCATGCGAGACATCCGGCCAGCCGAAATTCCGGCCCGGCAGGATGAGGTTCAGTTCATCGCCGCCACGCGGGCCGAATTCCGCGACCATCAGGCTGCCCGTGGCCGGGTTGAAGGCGATGCCCTGGGGGTTGCGATGGCCGTAGCTGAAGATTTCGCCGCGCAGCCCGTCCCGGCCGAAGAAGGGGTTGTCACGCGGGATTTCACCCTGGCGCGTCAGGCGGATCACCTTGCCGGCCAGGTCGTTCAGCTTCTGCG
This sequence comes from uncultured Roseococcus sp., assembly GCA_947084995.1. Classification (GTDB taxonomy): domain Bacteria; phylum Pseudomonadota; class Alphaproteobacteria; order Acetobacterales; family Acetobacteraceae; genus Roseococcus. Next base: position 1,255 of record CAMTUX010000025.1, on the reverse strand, counting down.
CCCGCTCGCGGGTGTTGTTGCGCTCGCCCGTCGTGAGGAAGATGTGCGCGCCATCGGGCGAGAAGGCGATGCGGCCGCCATAATGCAGCCGGCCCCGCGCCTGGGCGGGCGTCGCGTCCAGCACCGGGCGCACCGCCTCGAAGCCGCCCGGCGTGAGCCGGGCGCGGGAGAGGCGGGTCAGCACGCCGCTTTCCCCCGCGGCGGCGGAGCCGCCCTGGACAAGCGTATTGGCGGAGCCGCCCTGGACAAGCGTGTTGGCGGAGCCGGCCTGGACAAGCGCGGCTGAGGCGAAGAAGACCTCGGCGCTTGTGGCGAAATCCGGGGCGGGTTGGATGTCGAGCAAGCCGCCCTGGCCCTCGGCGACCACCTCGGGCAGGCCGGGCAGCGGGGGGGAGAGGCTGCCATCCGGCGCCATCAGCCGCGCCCGGCCCGCCCTTTCGCTCAGCAGCAGGCGGCCATCGGGCAGGAAGCCTCCGCCCCAGGGGTTTTCCAACCCGCTGGCGAGGACGCGCCAGCGGAAGTCACCCCGCCCGCTGCGCTCCAGCTCGGCTGCGGGCTGCGCCCGAGCGAGGGCGGGCGCAGCAAGGAGGGCCGTGAGAAGGGGACGGCGGAGGAGGGACATGGGGCGCTCCAGGCAGGGTGAAGCTCAGATGGGGGTGTTTTGTCACGCGCCAGCGTTTCCCGACACGGGGAGATTGCGTTAAGCCGACAGGATGTTCGGTCGCCTTGCGTGATACGCGCGAATTCAGCCCCCCCCCGCCTGCGCGCCCGCCCGCCCTCCGGCGCGCGGCGGCGCTTGGCGTTGCGGCGCGAACCCCAGCCGCCCAGCTGGCGCCCCGCGCCCTCCCGCACCCGCTGGCGGCCTTCCGAACCCAAGCGCGCCGGATTGGGCTTTCCCGCCTTCTGGATCGTCTCCATCGCGGCGCATCTGCTGATCGCCGCGCTGATCCTGTTCTGGCCGGAGCCGCATGCGCCGGACCGGCTGCCCCCGCCCAGCTTCGACATCGTCTTCGAGGGCGGGCAGGCCGAGCAGGCCATGGCCGAGCCGGTGGAGGGGGTGGAGGCCGCGCCGCAGCCGCCCTCCCCCCCCAACCAGGCCCCGGTTCCGCCGCCACCGGCTGCACCGCCCTTGCCCTCGCAGCCGGCGCTGCCGCCCATCCAGCAGGCGCTGCCCTTGCCGCCGCCGCCACCACCACCCGCGCCCCCCATGCCGCAGGCGCTGCCCGCCCCGCCCTTGCCGCCGCCGCCGCCGCGG
>CAMTUX010000024.1:0-47333 GCA_947084995.1 uncultured Roseococcus sp. | reverse complement strand
GAGCATCTTTATCCGATCAAACGATTCCGTTTGATCGGATGATGCTCTAGAGCGGGATGCGTTGAGGCGGAATCGCCGAAAACGTTGAATCCCGCTCTCAGCAGTGGCGAGACCATGAAAGTGAGCGCAAGCGAACGCATCATGGTCTAGGCTTGGCGCTGGCCACACCCCCGGAACTCAGAACGGCACGCCCGCGGCGTTCTTCGCGGTGCGGATGGTTTGCAGCGTCTGCACCCGCAGCACATTCTGCGCGCTGGTCAGCCGCGCGGTCAGCGCGTTCTCATGCGCCGTGTCGCGCGCCACGAGTCGCAGCAGGAAATCCCCGCCGCCGCGGATCATGTGGCACTCACGCACCTCGGCCCAGCCGATCACCTCGGCCTCGAAGGCGTCGAGGATGACCTGCTTCTGGCTCTCCAGCCCGACAATGGCGAAGAACGTCACCTCGAAGCCGAGCGCCGAGGGCTCCACATCGGCGTGGTAGCCGCGCAGCACGCCCGCCTCCTCCAGGCGGCGCACCCGGCGCAGACAGGGCGGCGCGGAGAGGCCGACCCGGCTGGCCAGTTCCACATTCGTGATGCGACCATCGGATTGGAGCTCGGCCAGGATCCGAAGGTCAATGGCGTCGAGTTCTGTCATGCTTCCGCGTGTTGTTTCGTTGCCAATTGGTGCCATGACGCGTAATATCCTTGCGGATGCTGCGATATGCAAGCGGGAGTCTTGTCCCGCATGCCAAGATGGTCAGATATGCGCTCCACACAAGACAAACTCGGAATCGCCCGTGCCCGCTGCAATCCCCACCCGTCTCCTGATCATCGGCGCCGGCCCCGCCGGCTACACGGCCGCGATCTATGCGTCCCGCGCCGGGCTGAAGCCGATTCTCGTCACCGGCATGCAGCCGGGCGGCCAGCTCACCATCACCACCGATGTCGAAAACTATCCCGGATTCGCCGAGGCCGTCCAAGGCCCCTGGCTGATGGAGCAGATGCGCGCCCAGGCCGAGCATGTCGGCACCGAGCTGAAATACGACCTGGTCACCAAGGTGAATTTCTCCCACCGGCCCTTCCGCGCCGAATGCGACAGCGGTGACATCTACCTGGCCGAATCGGTGGTGATCGCCACCGGCGCCCAGGCGCGCTGGCTGGGCATTCCGGGTGAGCAGGCGCTGTCCGGCTTTGGCGTCTCAGCCTGCGCCACCTGCGACGGGTTCTTCTTCCGGGGCAAGGATGTCGCGGTGATCGGCGGCGGCAATTCGGCGGTGGAGGAGGCGCTCTACCTCGCCAACCTCGCCCGCCATGTCACGCTCATCCACCGACGCGACAGCCTGCGCGCCGAGCGCATCCTGCAGGAACGGCTTTTCGCCAGGGAGAATGTGACGGTGCTCTGGGACATGGTGACCGAGGAAATGCTGGGCACGCAGGCCGCACGCCCCGTCGCGCGCGGCCTGACCCTTCGCCATGCCCGCACCGGGGAGCGCCAGGAATTGCTGGTGGACGGCATCTTCGTGGCGATCGGCCATGACCCCGCGACCAGCCTGTTCCGCGGGCAAATCGCGATGGATGAAGGAGGCTATCTGATGGTCACGCCGGGTGGCACGCGCACCAGCGTCGAGGGCGTCTTCGCCGCGGGCGATGTGGCCGACAAGGTCTATCGCCAGGCGGTGACGGCCGCCGGCACCGGCTGCATGGCCGCGCTGGATGCCGAGAAGTTCCTGGCCGCGCAGGAAGCGGCCCATAGCAAGGCTGCCGCGTGATGCCGCTCGATTGGGACAAGCTGCGCGTCTTCCACGCCGTGGCCGAGGCCGGCTCCTTCACCCATGCGGGTGAGACGCTGGCGCTCAGCCAATCCGCCGTCTCGCGCCAGATCCAGGCGCTGGAGGATGCGCTTTCCGTGCCGCTCTTCCACCGGCATGCGCGCGGCCTGATCCTCACGGAATCGGGCGAGACGCTGAACCGCACCGTGCGCGAGGTCTTCGCCAAGCTCGCCATGACCGAGGCGCTGCTGACCGAGGGGCGGGAACGCCCGGCCGGGCGCCTCAAGATCACGACGACGACGGGCTTTGGCGGCTCCTGGCTGGCGCCGCGACTGCACCGCTTCCTGGAAATGTATCCCGAGATCAACGTCTCCGTGATCCTGGATGATGCCGATCTGGACCTCGCGATGCGCGAGGCGGATGTGGCCATCCGCATGCACCCGCCGCGCCAGCCCGATTTGATCCAGCGCCATGTGGCGAGCTTCGGCTGGCGCATCGTCGGCAGCCCGGACTACCTCAAGCGCCACGGCATTCCGCAGCGCCCGGAGGAGTTGGACGCGCATCGCCTGATCATCTGGGGCGATTATCGCCCGCCCGTGGAGGAGATCAACTGGCTGGCCGAAATCGGCCGCAAGCCGGGCCAGGCACGACGCGGCACGCTGGAGGTGAACAGCCTGACCGGCATGCTGCGCGCCGTGCAATCCGGCATGGGGCTGGCCGCGATGCCCGATTATATGGGCCCCGAGCTGGAGGGCCTGCTGACCGTCCTGCCCGAGCTGAAGGCGCCCAAGATCAACGCCTATTTCGTCTATCCCGAGGAAATGCGGGCTTCCAAGCGCGTCTCGGTGTTCCGCGACTTCCTGGTGGCCGAACTCTCGGGCGCCAGCAGCTGAAGCGGGCGGCCGGAGCCGCCCGCTTCAGCGCTTCATCTTCTCCGCGATCTGCACCGCGTTCAGCGCCGCACCCTTGAGCAGCTGATCGCCGCAGAGGAAGAAATCCAGCCCGCAATCCCCAAAGACCGGATTGGCCCGGATGCGCCCCGCTTCCACGTCATCCTGCCCGGTGGCCGTGATCGGCATCGGATAGAGCTGGGCGGCGGGATCATCCACCACGCGCACACCGGCCGCACGGGAGAGCACTTCGCGCGCGGCCTGTGCCGTGACGGGGCGCTCGGTCTCGATGGTCACGGCCTCGGCATGGACGCGATAGGTCGGGATTCGGACGGCGGTGCAGGAGATGGGAAGATCAGGCATGCCCATGATCTTCCGGCTCTCCCAGGCGACCTTCATCTCCTCACGCGTGTAGCCATTGGGCTGGAAGCTATCAATGTGCGGGATGACGTTGAAGGCCAGCGGATGGGCGAAGAACTCATGCCGGGCGGGCTCGCCCTCCACCAGCACGCGGCGGGTTTCGCGCTCCAGCTCGGCCATGCCCTCGGCCCCGGCGCCCGAGGCCGCCTGATAGGTCGATACGATGACGCGCTTCAGGCCAAAGGCCTGGCGCAGCGGCTCCAACGCGACGACCAGGATGGCCGTGGTGCAGTTCGGATTGGCGATGAGGCGGTGGCTGCCAATCGCGGCCCCGTTCACCTCGGGCACCACCAGAGGCACGTCATCTTCCAGCCGCAGCGCGGAGGAGTTGTCCACCACCGCCACGCCCTGGGCGGCCAGCGCGCGCGCATGGGCCTTGGCGAAATCACCGGAGACGGCCAGCAGCGCGAGGTCGAGATTGGCGGCGCCATCCGGGCTATAGGCCTCGATGGTGACATCGCCCCAGGGGGTTGTCTGTTTGGTGCCGGCCGAGCGCGAGGACGCGAAGAGCCGCAGCTCCGTCACGGGGAAGTGCCGCTTGGCCAGCACCGCCACCAATTCCTTGCCGACCGCGCCTGTGGCACCGATCACGCCCACCCGCATCACACAACTCTCCCAGGTTGAGGGCCGAGGTTTAACCCCATGCAAGGCGCAAGAAAACCGCTCCGGGCGCAGGGCAGGTGAGCGGGATGCAATTCACCCCCGGCTAGGCCGGCATCAGCCGCGTCAGGCGCGAGGGGTTGATCTCGGCCAGCAACACGCTTCCATCCGGGTGCAGCGCGATGCCATGCGCGCCATTCAGCACCGCCCGCGCCCGCCCCACCAGCGCGCCGGAGCGCGAGAAGACCGAGAGGCGCGGCACCTGGTCCGTCACCCACCAATTCCCATCGGCGTCCGAGCCGATATCCATGGGCTTATGCACATCGCTGATTTCCAGCAGGAATTCGCCCGAAGGCGAGAAGATTTGCACGCGGCTATTGTCGCGATCCGCGACGGCGAGTTCGCCAGCATTGTTCATCCAGACCGCATGCGGCGTGCAGAACTGGCCCGCGCCGCGGCCAGCTTCGCCCCAGCCGCCAGCGGGCGTGCCATCGGGCGCAAAACGATGAATGCGTGAGGCCGCATAGCCATCGCCCACAAAGGCGGTGCCGTCGGGCGCGAAACAAATGTCGCAGGGGCTGTTGAAGGGCGCGCCGGGGCGGTGGCGGCTGCCGAGTGAGCCCAGCCGCTCGCCATCCACATCGAAGCGGATGATCTCATGCGCGTCGCGATCCACGACATGCACGGTCCCATCGGGCGCCACGCCGAGCATGTGCCCATCCGCCACGGATTCGCCCCAGGCGTCGAGGCGCCTGCCCTGCGCGTCCAGCACGATGATTGCGGGAATGGCCGGGTCCACATAGGGGTCGGCGCGGAGCAGGACGAAGATGCGGCCCTCGGCATCGGTCGCCACATCGCTGACGCGGCCGGCGCCATCCGGCACGGCGCCCCAGGGGCGTTGGATCCGGTATCGTTGCGCGCCGAGCGTGACATAAAGTTCCATGCCAGGAAGCTTGCCATGCGCCCGGCTTGGCGGCCAAGCTTGTTCCCGCATGATTCGACATCAACGCGCCATCGGTGCCGCTTCGCTGGAAGTGGGCGCGCACGGGATTATGCGCCTCGCCCAGGCCTCGCCCCTGCGGATTCTGTTTCCGACACCAGAGCCGGGGGCGGCGCTGGAGGCGGCGCTGGTCAATGTGGCCGGCGGGCTGGCGGGTGGCGATTCCATCACGGCCGAGATCACCCTGCGCCCCGGCGCCCGCGCCCAGGTCACCACGCCGGCGGCCGAGAAAATCTACCGCAGCCTGGGCGACACATCCCACATCGCGACGCGCCTGGTGGTGGCGGAAGGCGCGGTGCTGGAATTCCTGCCGCAGGAGGCGATCCTGTTCGACGGCGCGCGCCTCTCCCGCCGCATGGAGGCACGCGTGGCGCCAGGTGGCACGCTGCTCGCCGCCGAGGCTGTGGTGCTGGGCCGCATCGCGCGCGGCGAGATCTGGCGACAGGGCGCGCTGCATGATGCCTGGCGCCTGCATGATGGGGAGCGCCTGGTCTGGGCCGATGCGATGAAGCTGGACGCCGCCGCACGGGATGCGCCCTTCGGCATGGATGGCGCGGATTGCCTCGGCATGATCCTGCTGCGGGCCGAGGATGCGGGGATGCATCGCGACCTCGCACGGGAATTGACCGGCGGCGCGGCCTCGCTGCTGCGGCCGGGATTGCTGCTGCTGCGCTTCATGGGCACGGCGGGCGCGGTGCGGGGCGCCATGGCGGCGGCCATCCCGGCGTTGCGCGCGGCGGCGCTTGGCCTGCCGCCGCAGCTTCCAAGACTGTGGACGTGCTGAGCCAACCCGCTCCATGATGCTGCAATGCAACTCACCCCTCGCGAAAAAGACAAGCTGCTCATCGCCATGGCCGCCCAGGTCGCGCGCCGGAGGCTGGAGCGCGGCGTGAAGCTGAACCACCCGGAGGCCATTGCGCTGATCACCGATTTCGTCGTCGAAGGCGCGCGTGACGGCCGCAGCGTGGCCGAACTCATGGCGGCGGGGGGCGAGGTGATTTCCCGCGCGCAGGTGATGGAGGGCATCGCCGACATGATCCACGACATCCAGGTGGAAGCGACCTTCCCGGACGGCACCAAGCTCGTCACCGTCCACAACCCGATTCGCTGATGCTGGGCCGATTCACTTTCCGCGCCAAAGAGGTGCTCCAGGATCGGACCGGAAGGAGGCTCCGGCCATGATCCCAGGTGAAGTGATCTGCGCCGCGGGCGAGATCGAGTTGAACGCCGGCCAGGCCGTGACCGAGCTGGAAGTGGCCAATACAGGCGACCGGCCCATCCAGGTGGGCAGCCATTACCACTTCTCCGAAACCAACCCCGCGTTGGAATTCGACCGCGCGGCGGCGCGCGGGCAAAGGCTCGACATCGCGGCGGGCACGGCGGTGCGCTTCGAACCTGGACAGTCGCGCAAGGTGCGACTGGTCCCGCTGCGCGGCGCGCGCGTGGTGCATGGATTTCGCGGCGATATCGAGGGGAAACTCTGATGCGCGGCCTGCCCATCGCCTTCGGGCTTCGCCCTCAGTCGGCAGGACCGGCTTTGCCGCGCGGCCTGCCCATCGCCTTCGGGCTTCGCCCTCAGTCGGCAGGACGCGTCTGATGGCCCGCCTCTCCCGCAACGCCTATGCCGGCATGTATGGCCCCACCGTGGGGGACCGCGTGCGCCTGGCCGATACCGAGATCTTCATCGAGGTGGAGCGCGACCTCACCACCTATGGCGAGGAGGTGAAGTTCGGCGGCGGCAAGGTCATCCGTGACGGCATGGGGCAATCCCAGGTCACGCGCGCCAATGGCGCGGCGGATACCGTCATCACCAACGCGCTGATCCTCGACCATTGGGGTGTGGTGAAGGCCGATGTCGCGCTGCGCGATGGGCGCATCCACGCCATCGGCAAGGCGGGCAATCCGGACACGCAGCCGGGCGTGGACATCATCATCGGGCCGGGCACCGAGATCATCGCGGGCGAAGGGAAAATCCTGACCGCCGGCGGGATTGACGCGCATATCCATTTCATCTGCCCGCAGCAGATCGAGGAGGCGCTGGCATCGGGCATCACCACCATGTTCGGCGGCGGCACCGGACCCGCGCATGGCACGCTGGCCACCACCTGCACGCCCGGCCCCTGGCATTTGGCGCGCATGATCCAGGCGGCCGAGAGCTTCCCGATGAATCTCGGCTTTCTCGGCAAGGGCAATGCCGCCCGGCCGGAGGCGCTGGAGGAAATGATCCGCGCGGGCGCCGCCGGCATGAAGCTGCATGAGGATTGGGGCACCACGCCGGCCGCCATCCGCAATTGCCTGGACGTGGCGGACCGTTTCGACGTGCAGGTGGCCATCCACACCGACACGCTGAACGAAAGCGGCTTCGTCGCCGACACCATCGCCGCCTTCCAGGGCCGCACCATCCACGCCTTCCACGTCGAGGGCGCGGGCGGCGGCCATGCGCCGGACATCCTCAAGCTGCTGGGCGAGACGAATGTGCTGCCCAGCAGCACCAACCCCACCATGCCCTACACGGTGAACACGGTGGATGAGCATCTCGACATGCTCATGGTCTGCCATCACCTCGACCCGCGCATCGCCGAGGATGTGGCCTTCGCGGAATCCCGCATCCGGCGCGAGACGATCGCGGCCGAGGATATCCTGCACGACCTCGGCGCCATCAGCATGATGAGCAGCGACAGCCAGGCCATGGGCCGCGTGGGCGAGGTCATCATCCGCACCTGGCAGACCGCCCACAAGATGAAGGTGCAACGTGGCGCGCTGCCGGGCGAGACGGGGCAGAACGACAATCTCCGCGCCCGCCGCTACATCGCCAAATACACCATCAACCCGGCCATCGCGCAGGGGATTTCCGCGCATGTGGGCAGCGTCGCGGTGGGCAAGCTCGCTGACCTCGTGCTGTGGAACCCGGCCTTTTTCGGCGTGAAGCCCGAGATGGTGCTGAAATGCGGCATGATCGCCATGGCGCCGATGGGCGACCCCAATGCCTCCATCCCCACGCCGCAGCCGGTGCATTACCGCCCGATGTTCGGCGCCTTCGGCCGCGCCTCGCTCCTGACCAGCGTGATCTTCACCTCCCAGGCGGCGATGGATGGCGGGCTGGGCGGCCAGCTTGGCCTGACGCGCCCGATGCTGGCGGTGCACAACACGCGCGGCGGTATCTCCAAGAAGAGCATGATCCTCAATGACACGACGCCGGTCATGGAAGTGGATCCCGAGACCTATGAGGTGCGCGCCGATGGCGAATTGCTGATCTGCGAGCCCGCGAAGGTGCTGCCCATGGCGCAGCGCTATTTCCTGTTCTGAGGCCCCCCATGCACGACATCCTCCCCCGCGCCACCCGCGTCATCGCCCCCGGCAGCTTCACCGCCGATGCCGAGGTGATGCTCGATTTCGACGACCGCTTCCGCCGCCGGAAACGCTACGAGACGGCCGGCGGCATTCCCTTCGTGCTCGACCTCGCGGAGGCGCAGGTGCTGCGCGAGGGCGATGGCCTGGTGCTGGATGATGGCCGCGTCATCCTGGTCCGCGCCGCCGAGGAACCGCTGGTGGAAATCCGCGCGCATAACGCGGCCGAGATGATCCGCCTGGCCTGGCATCTGGGCAACCGGCATCTGCCGGCCGAATTGCAGGAGAACCGCATCCTGATCCGCGAGGATCACGTGATCGAGGAGATGCTGCGCGGCCTGGGCGCGCATATCCAGAAGCTGCGCGCGCCCTTCAACCCCGAGGGCGGCGCCTATGGCGAGCATAACCGCTCCACCCACCAGCATCATCATCATGGCCACGGCCATGACCATCACCACGACCACTGAGCCGACCGCCTTGCAGGATTGTGACCTGTTCCGGCTGATGGCCTGGACCTCGCCCGCCTATCCGGTGGGTGGGTTCAGCTACAGCCACGGCATCGAGATGGCGGTGGAAGAAGGCCGGCTGAAAAAGCAGGCTGAGCTGGTGGCCTATATCGCCAGCGTTCTGCGCCAGGGCGCGGGGCGCGTGGATGCGGTGCTGTTCGCGCAGGCGCATGGGGCGGAGGATGACGCAACGCTGGATGAGATCGCCGAACTCGCCGCCGCCTGGCGCGGCACGGCCGAGACGGCGCTGGAAGCCATGCAGCAGGGCGGCAGCTTCGCCAGCGTGACGGCCCGCTGCTGGCCCGATGCGCGCTATGCCGCCTTCGCCGCGCGGCATCGCGGCCGCCTCTCGCATGCGGTGGCCTTTGGCGCGGCGGCGGGCATGGCGGGCATTCCGGCGCGCGCCGCGCTATTCGCCTTCCTGCAAGGCTTCTGCGCCAATCTGGTGAGTGCGGGCGTACGTCTCATCCCGCTCGGCCAGACCGATGGCCAGATCGCGACGGCGGCCCTGCTGCCCGTCATCACCGAATGCGCGAATGCGGCGATGGTCGCCACGCTGGATGAGTTGGGCACGGCCTCGCCCCTGCTCGACATGCTCTCCATGCGCCACGAAACCCAATACACAAGGCTTTTCCGATCATGAGTGATGTTTCCGCCCCGCCGATTCAGACCTCCGGGCAAGAGCCCTCCGGTCATCGGACGGGGCATGGACCCTTCCGCGTCGGCGTCGGCGGCCCTGTCGGCTCCGGCAAGACGGCCCTGGTCGAACGCCTCTGCCGCCTGCTGCGCCAGACACATGACGTCGCCGCGATCACCAACGACATCTACACCAAGGAAGACGCGGAATTCCTGACCCGCGCCGGGGCACTCGACGCCGACCGCATCATGGGCGTGGAGACCGGCGGCTGCCCGCATACCGCGATCCGCGAGGATGCCTCGATCAACCTCGCCGCCGTGGATGAGATGGCCGCGCGCTTCCCGCAACTGGAAGTGCTGTTCATCGAGAGCGGCGGCGACAACCTGGCCGCGACCTTCAGCCCGGAACTGGCGGATTTGACCATCTATGTGATTGACGTCTCGGCCGGGGACAAAATTCCCCGCAAGGGCGGCCCCGGCATCACGCGCTCGGACATGCTGGTGATCAACAAGATTGACCTGGCGCCGCTTGTAGGGGCCGATCTTTCCGTGATGGATCGCGATGCGCGGCGGATGCGCGGAGCGCGGCCCTTCATCTTCAGCAACCTCAAGATTGACAAGGGCGTGACCGAGATCGCCGATTTCATCCTGGAGCAGGGCGGCCTCGCCACCCGGCAATCCCGCCTGGCTCCGGCCTGATCAGCGCCGGGCGAGGCTCAGCAGCCCCGCCACCACCGCGAGAACGGCACCGCAATAAAACCCCATCCACGGCCCGGCCAGCGTGAAGCACGCCGCCGCCGTGGTCGCGCCCAGGCTTTGCCCGAGCACCCGCGCCGTCGCCTGCATTCCGCCCGCGCTGCCGGCCCGGTGGCGCGGCGCCGTGGAGAGAATCGCGCGGTTATTCGGCGCCTGAAAGCAGCCAAAGCCCACCCCCGCCAGCAGCAGCGCGCCGCAGACCCAGGCCGTGGCGGTGGCCGGCAAGCTGCCCAACAGGATCAGCGCCAGCGCCAGCACGCCCCCGCCCGCCGCCACCGGCAGGGCCGAGGAGGTGCGGTCGGCGAAACGCCCGGCAAGGGGCGCCAACAGCCCCACGGCGATGGGATAGGGCGTGATGATCAGTCCGATCTGCACCGGCGAAAACCCCGCCGCCGAGAGGTGGAAGGGCATGGAAATCACCATCACCATATGCGCCGAGAACATGCAGACCGAGGCGCCGATCGCCAGCCGCACCGTACGGATTCGCAGCAGGTCCAGCGGCAGCAGCGGAACGGAGCGCGACATCTCGCGCCGGATCAGCGCCGCCGCCACGGCGATGCCGGCCACCAGCGCCACCACCCCCGGCACCGGCCAATGCAGCATCAGGTCCAGCCCGAGGAACACCAGCCCGAAGGCCGCGACATTCATCGCCGCGGCACCGAGGTCGAAGGCGCGCGGCTGCGGCGCCACATCGGGCAGCACGCGCGCGCCAAAGATCAGCGCGGCCAGCCCCACCGGCAGATGCACGAGGAACACGGCAGGCCAATCGGCCAGGGCCAGCACGGCGGCGCCCACGGAAGGCCCGGTGGCCGAGCAGAGCGCCACCACCATGGCGTTGAAGCCGATGGCGCGGCCCAGTTGCGCGCTCGGATAGGTGTGGCGCACCAGGCCCGACATCAGGCTCATCACCGCCGCACCTCCAAGCCCCTGGGCGATGCGCGCGGCCAGCAGCGTCTCGAAATTCGGCGCCATGGCGGAACACAGCGCCGCCAGCAGGAACAGCGCCAGCCCGGCATTCCAGATGCGCTTGAAGCCCGCGATCTCACCCAGCGCGGCAAAGGGGATCAGCGTGCCGACCACGGTGATCTGATAGGCATTCACCACCCAGACCGCTTCCGCCGGCATCAGCCCGAGATCCCGCGCCGCAGAAGGCAGCGCGATATTGACCATCGCCGCATCGAGCACGGTCAGCGAAATCCCGGCCGCTATGCAGGCGGCGGCCCGGCTCCGGCGTGGTTCGGCAAGCCCGTCGGCCTCCGGCTGGAGCGTCACGCCGCGCGCGAAACCTTATGCGCGGCGCTGGGGAGGGAGACGCCCACCAGGTGGTCACGCGAGACGAGCGCGGTGAGTTGCTCCTCGGTCCAGCCCTCGGTGCCTTCTGGGCGCAGCGGCAGCACCATCCAGCGGAAATCCGCCGTGCTGTCCACGACGCGCACCTGGATGCCGGCTGGCAGCACCGTGCCGAATTCGGCCAGCACCGCGCGCGGCTCGCGCACGGCGCGGCTACGATAGGCGGCCGATTTATACCAATGCGGCGGATAGCCGATGATGGCGCGCGGATAGCAGGAGCATAGCGTGCAGACGACGAGGTGATGCACGCTCGCCGTATCCTCCAGCACGCCCAAGGGCGGGTTGCCGCGCATCGAGACGCCCATGGCCTCGGCGGCCGCCGTGCCGTCGCGCAGCAGGAAGGCGCGCCATTCCGGGTCGGTCCAGGCGCGAGCGACCATGCGGGCGCCGATCTCGGGATTCGCGCGCTCGGCGATGGTCTTGCGGAGCGCGATCTCCTCCTCGGTCACGATGCCGCGCAGCTTCAGCGCGGCGACGAGCTTTTCGAGGAGGGCGACGCTTTCGGGGCGGGGATCGTAGCCGGCCATCTCAGGCCTCCGATGACTGGAGGGTGCGAAGCGCGCGGAGGTCTGAATCGGTGGCCATGACTAGGCTTCCTCCAGCCAGTGTTCAAACAGCTCGATCAGCAGGGTATCCCCCGGCTCGCCCTCATTCCAGACCGGCGGCTGGTCGAACAGGACGTGATAGAGCACGCGCGGCTCAGCCGGGCGGTTGAAGGCGATGTCCTCGGGGTTGGGGAAGGTGCCGAGCGCCCGCTCCACCACGCCCATCCGCCCGCGCACATAATGCGGCGTACGCAGGTGCAGCCGCGCCACGCGCTCGGGCCGGGCATCCTTCACCCGCACCTTCTGCCCCGCCTGGAAGCGGGCCGTGGCGATCTCACCCACGCCCCTCCCCGCAGCGTGCCCGCCGACGCTCATTGCAGATCCTCCCAGGTGACGGCGCCCTTGGCGAGCATGACGGCGGCAATCGCCCGCAGCCACTTCTCGTAATAGGTGAGGCCGAAATACTCCGCCTCGGGCAGGCTTTCGATGTTCAGGCGCTGCTCATCGGTGGTGAGCAGGCCTTTCTCGCGCAGCACCACGCGCAGCGCATCCACCCGCTTGCCGAAATCATCCGGCGGCGCATCGGCGTCAGGCTCGACGGGCGTGCAGCGGAAGCGGGGATTGCCGCCGAGGTCATGCTGGGCGGGGGCGGGTTCGGGCATTTCCATGGGGCAAGCCTACGCCCGGCTTGCGCTGCCTCGCAACGGGCGATGCGTTCACTTCTTCGCAATCCCGGCCTGCCATCTTGCGCCGCATGGACAGTGCCCTGCTCAACGCCACCTCGGCCGGCCCCCTGCACCAGCGCATGGCCCTGGCCGCCAGTGCCCAGGCGCGGGGCCAATGCCTGCTGCTGCTGGCCGGGGATGAGGCCGCGCCGGTGCGCCTCGCCGTCGCGGCCAATTGGCACGCGCCCTCCCTGGCCGATGCCGTTCTGGCGCGGGACCCGGTGGCGGAAATCCGCGCGCGGATCGCCCGGAAGCTGGCGACCCATGCGGCGGAGATGGCCGGCATGGGCTGGGCCCGGCTGCGCGGCCTGGCGCGCGACACCTCCCCCCAGGTGCGCCACGCCGTGGCCGATACCCTGGCCGACCTGCCCGATGCCCCGCATGACCTCGTGCTGGCCCTGGCCCGGGACCCCGAACCCGGCGTGAGCGAGCCCCTGATCCGCCTCTCCCGCGTGCTGACCGAGGCGGATCTGCTGGATCTGGTGCGCCGCCCGCCAGAGCCGGAGGCGCGCCAGGCCGTGGCACGGCGGCTCAACCTCTCGGCAGGGGTGGCCGCGGCGGTCGTGCAAAGCGGGGACGCCGCCGCCATGCGGGCGCTGCGCCGCAATCCGACGGCGCGGGTGCCGCCGCATTTGATGAGCGCGCTGCCCCACGCCGAGGAAAAAGCGGCGCAATCATCGACAAGATGAATGAAAGGTCTATGTCACCGAAGCTTCACAAATCTGCAACACCAGCGTCTTCGCGCACGCCTATCGCCTCCCCACCGGGAAGACGGTCAAATTTGGCCGCTTCCATCATGATGGAGAGTTACGGTGAATCGACGCTCACTTCTTGCCTTGTCCGCCGCCCTGCCCATGCTGCCCAGCACGGGCTTCGCGCAATCCGCAACGATCACCGGCGCCGGCGCCACCTTCCCCCGCCCGCTCTATGAGCGCTGGGCCCAGGCCGTTCGTGAGCAGTTGGGCATCGCCCTGAACTACCAGTCCATCGGCTCGGGCGGCGGCATCAACCAGATCACGGCCCGCACCGTGGATTTCGGCGCCACCGACGCGCCGCTCAGCACCGCCCAGCTCACCGAGCGCCGCCTGATGCAGTTTCCCTCGGTCCTCGGCTCGGTCGTGCTCAGCGCCAACCTGCCCGGCGTGGCCGATAATGCGCTTCGCCTGACGCCCGAGATCATCGTGGAGATCTTCATGGGCCGCGTGGCGCGCTGGAACGACCCGCGCCTGGTGGAAATGAACCGCGACATCCGCCTGCCCAACCTGCCCGTCTCGCCCTGCTACCGCGCCGATGGCTCGGGCACGACCTGGGTGTTCACCACCTATCTCTCGCGCGTGTCCGAGGCCTGGCGCACCGGCCCGGGCGCCGGCACGGCGATCAGTTGGCCCGCCGGCAATGGCGCGCGTGGCAATGAGGGCGTGTCCAACATCATCCGCAATACGCCCGGCGCCATCGGCTATATCGAGAACGCCTATGCCGTCGTGAACCGCATGACGACGACGCAGATCCGCAACAAGAGCGGCCGCTTCCTGGCCCCCGAAATGCCGGCCTTCCTCGCCGCCGCCGCCGCCGCCGACTGGACCGTGCCGAACTTCGCGGCCGATACGATTGACCTGGCCGACCCCGCCGCCTGGCCGATCACCAGCCCGACCTACATCCTGCTGCCGACGGACCCGCCGGCCGACAAGGTGGCCGCCAGCCGCAACACGATGCGCTTTTTTGACTGGGCCTTCCGCAATGGCGGTGACATGGCCCGGCGCCTGGAATACATCGCCCTGCCGAGTGTGGCGCATGACATGATCCGCGCCGCCTGGGCGCGGCAGGTGCGCGACCCCTCCGGCGCGGCGGTCTGGACTGGTTCCGCCGCCTGAGTTCTCCTTCGCCGGCCAGGCCATCGCCCGGCCGGCGATCTTTCGTTGCCAAGGGTTCTGCACGTGAAGTCATCGGCTATCGCCCCGGCGCGCCGGAGTTCCGGCTCATTCGGTGACATCGTCTTCGAATGGTTGTGCCGCGGCGCGGGAGTCTTCGTCCTGCTGCTGCTGGGTGGCATCATCGTCACCCTGTTCATCGGTGGCCTGCCCGCCTTCCGCCAATTCGGGCTCGACTTCCTGACCAGCACGCGCTGGGACCCGGTGGAGGGGCGCGAGCAATTCGGCGGCGCCGTCGCCATTGTCGGCACGGTGATGTCTTCCATCCTCGCCATCATCCTCGCCGTGCCGGTCGCCTTCGGCATCGCCTTCTTCCTGACCGAGCTGGCGCCGCCCTGGCTCCGCCGCCCAATGGGCACGGCGATCGAACTGCTGGCCGCGGTGCCCTCCATCATCTTCGGCATGTGGGGGCTGTTCGTGCTGGTCCCCTTCATTCAGCGCAACATCCAGCTGCCCTTCGGCGATGCGCTGGGCACCTTGCCGCTGGTGGGCTTCCTGTTCCAGAGCACCAACTTCGCCGGAACCTCGATCTTCGCCGCCTCCCTCGTGCTGGCCATCATGATCCTGCCCTTCATCGCCGCGACGATGCGCGACGTGTTCGAGCAGGTGCCGCCGGTCTACAAGGAAAGCGCCTATGGCCTGGGTGCCACCCGCTGGGAGGTGATGGGCGGCGTGGTGATTCCCTACACGCGCATCTCGGTCGTGGGCGGCATCATGCTGGGCCTGGGCCGCGCCCTGGGCGAGACGATGGCGGTGACCTTCGTCATCGGCAACGCCAACCGCATCGCCACCTCCTTCTTTGACCCGACCACCACCATCGCCTCGGTCATCGCCATGGAATTCCCGGAAAGCCTGGCCGGCGGCTTGCAGCAATCCTCGCTGTTCGCGCTGGGCTTCCTGCTGTTCCTCATCTCCTTCATCGTGCTGGCCTCGTCGCGATATTTACTGCGCCCGCGGCTGAAAGGCTGATGCCATGAGCGCCACGACCGATCTCCACGCCATCGCCATGCGGCCACGCGACGAGAGCGCCCGCCGCGCCCGCGGCCGCCGCCGTCACCTGGTTGACCAGGCGGTGCGGCTGTTCTGCCTGATCGCCACCGCCATCGGCGTCTTCTTCCTGGCCTCCATCCTCGTCACGCTGATCTGGCGGGGGGCACCGGCGATTGACCTCACCGTCTTCATCACCGATTTCCGGCCCACCACCTATGGCGAACCGGATGCCGAGAAGGGCGGCTTGCTGCATGCCATCCTGGGCAGCTTCGTGCAGGCCGGCATGGGCGTGGCGGTGGGCACGCCCATCGGCATCCTGGTGGGCACCTACCTCTCGGAATATGCGCGGCAGACGGCGCTGGGCAATGCGGTGCGCTTCGTCTCGGATGTGCTGCTCTCGGCGCCGTCCATCCTGGTGGGCCTGTTCATCTACCAGCTTGTCGTGCTGCCGATGGGCGGCTTCTCGGGCATCGCCGGCGGCCTCGCGCTTTCGATCATCGTCATCCCCGTGGTGGTCCGCACCACGGAGGATATGCTGACGCTGATCCCCAACACCCTGCGTGAGGCGGTGGTGGCCCTGGGCGCGCCCAAATGGAAGATGATCACGCTCGTCGCCTATCGCGCGGCGTTGTCCGGCATGGTGACCGGCATCCTCCTCGCCTTCGCCCGCATCGCGGGTGAGACGGCACCGCTGCTGCTGACCAGCTTCGGCAACAACGTGGTCACCTGGGATATGAGCAAGGCCATGGCGAGCCTGCCGGTCACCATCTACCAGCAGGCCAATTCGGGCTTCCCCGACCTCATTCAGATCGCCTGGGCGGGCGCGCTGATGATCACGACCGGCGTTCTCCTGGTGAACATCATCGCGCGCACGCTGCTGCGCAAGCGAATCTGAGCAAGGACATGGCCATGAACTCCGAAACCCAGGGCGATATCGCGCCCCAAGCCGCAGCGACTGGCAGCTTCGGCGGCATGCAGGTGCGCTCCGACGCGGTGCTGAACACGGATATCCGCATCAGCATCCGCAACCTCGATTTCTTCTATGGCGCGGCGCTGCCCAAGGCGCTGAAGGGCATCAACCTGGACTTTCCCAACCGCCAGGTGACCGGCCTGATCGGCCCTTCCGGCTGCGGCAAATCCACCCTGCTGCGCGTGATGAACCGCATGTACAGCCTCTATCCCGGCCAGCGCGCCGAGGGCGCGGTGCTGATGGATGGCGTCAACCTGATCGACCCTTCCGTGGACATCAACGAGCTGCGCTCCAAGGTCGGCATGGTGTTCCAGAAGCCCACGCCCTTCCCGATGACCATCTATGAGAACATCGCCTTCGGCGTGCGCCTGCATGAGAAGCTCTCCAAGAGCGAGATGGACCAGCGCGTGGAATGGGCACTCAGCCGCGCCGCCATCTGGGGCGAGGTGAAGGACCGGCTCCAGGCCAATGCCATGAGCCTCTCGGGCGGGCAGCAGCAGCGGCTTTGCATCGCGCGCACCATCGCCGTGCGGCCCGAGGTGATCCTGTTCGACGAGCCGACATCGGCACTCGATCCGATCTCGACGCTGAAAATCGAGGAGCTGATTGACGAGTTGAAGCGCGACTTCACCATCGCCATCGTCACCCACAACATGCAGCAGGCCGCCCGCTGCGCCGACCAGGTCGCCTTCTTCTACCTGGGCGAACTCATCGAGGTGGCGCCGGCAGCCGACATGTTCACGGCGCCGAAGCTGCGAAAGACCCAGGAATACATCACCGGCCGGTTCGGCTGAGGCTTCGTGAAGGAATGCGCCTTGCCCAGATAGCGGCATGTCCGCGGCATCGGTTCGCGAGGCGTATGCCTTCGCGAATCCGATTTCCTTCATAGATTCCAGGAGAATGTCCATGTCCAATGTCTCCGCCTCGCATATCGTCAAATCCTACGAGGAAGACCTCAAGCGCCTGCGCGAGATGATCGCGCGCATGGGCGGCCTCGCGGAACGCCAGGTGGCGGATGCCGCCGATGCGCTGATCCGCCGCGATACCAGGCTCGCCTCGGAGGTCGTCACGCGCGACAAGCTGCTGGACGACATGGAGCGCGAGGTGGAGCAGTTCTGCGTGCGCCTGCTGGCCCTGCGCCAGCCCATGGCGCAGGATTTACGGCTCATCATCGCCTGCATGAAGATCAGCCAGGACCTGGAGCGCATCGGCGACTACGCGCGCAACGGAGCGAAGCGGGCCATCGTCGTCTCCGAGCAGCCGATCCTCGGCAGCCTGAACGGCTTCGAGCGCATGGCGGAGCTGGTGCAGGAAAACCTCAAGGGCGCGATTGACGCGCTGGTCGGGGATGACCACGCCAAGGCCGACGAGGTCTGGGCGAATGATGCGCCGATTGACGGCATCTACAACGGCATCTTCCGCGAAATGCTGACCTTCATGATGGAAGATCCGCGCAACATCACCGCCGCCACTCATCTGCTCTTCATCGCGAAGAACATGGAGCGCATCGGCGACCATGCGACCAACATCGCCGAGCGCGTGCATTTCGCCGTGCTCGGCACCCCACTGACCGAGGATCGCCCCAAGGCGGACATCTCATCCTCGGCCGTGGTCAACCCGCCCAGCTAGAGGAGTGCGCCCGATGCCCGAAGGCTTCAACGGGGGCGTCAAGCCCACCATCCTCGTCGTCGAGGATGAGGCCGCGCTGCTCGCCCTGCTGCGCTACAATCTGGAGCGACAGGGCTTCATCGTCGAGGAGGCGACCGACGGGCAGGAAGCGCTGATCCGCATCGCGGAGGCCAAGCCCGATTTGGTGCTGCTGGACTGGATGCTGCCCGCCATGTCCGGCATCGAGGTGTGCCGCCAGATCCGCCGCCGCCCCGCCACGCGGGACCTGCCGGTGATCATGGTCACCGCCCGCACCGAGGACCAGGATGCGGTGCGCGCCCTGGATACCGGCGCCGATGACTACATCTCCAAGCCCTTCGCGGTGGAAGCGCTGATGGCCCGCATCCGCGCGTTGCTGCGCCGCTCCTCCAACGTCCCGGCGAAGGGCAGCATCAGTTACCTGGACCTTGCCATGGACCAGGACGCGCACCGCGTCACCCGCAATGGCCGCGCGCTGCATCTGGGGCCCACGGAATACCGGCTGCTGGAATTCTTCCTCTCCCACCCGCGCCGGGTCTTCACGCGGGAGCAATTGCTGGACGCCGTCTGGGGCCGCGACATCCATGTGGAATTGCGGACGGTGGATGTGCATATCCGCCGGCTCCGCAAGGCCATCAACGAGGAAGGCGAGGCGGACCTCATCCGCACCGTGCGTTCAGCGGGCTATGCGCTGGACGCCGATAACGGCTGACCTCGCTCAGATCACCAATTCGATCAGGAACGGCCCGCTGCGCGAAAAGCTCTGCGCCATGAGGTCCGCCACCTGATCCAGCGTGGTGGCCTGTGCGGCCTCCACGCCCATGGATTCCGCCAGCTTCACCCAGCCGATATCGGGGTTGCCGAGGTCCAGCATGTTCATCGCCGTCGGCCCCGGATTGGCGCCGACATTCTGGTACTCGCCGATCAGGATCTGGTATTTCCGGTTGGAGAGGATGATCGTCGTCACCGGCAGCTTCTCGCGCGCCTGGGTCCAGAGGCCCTGCACGGTGTACATGGCCGAGCCATCGGCCTGGAGCGCGATGACGCGCCGGCCAGCCCCGCCGATCGCGGCGCCCGTCGCCAGCGGCACGCCGCAGCCGATGGCCCCGCCCGTGATCTGCAGCCAGTCATGCGCCGGCGCCGCGTGGGTGTGCGGGAAGAAGCCGCGGCCATAGCTCACCGCCTCGTCGATGATGATGGCGCCTTCGGGCATCATCGCGGCCACGGTGCGGGCCAGCCCCTCGGGCGTGGGCGCGCCGCGTTCGGCCTGGGGGCGGGGGCCGGGGTCGGGCATGGCCGACTGGGGCGCGCTGATTTCCTCGGCCAGGGCGCGCAGGGCGGATTCGGCATCCTGCTCGGGCCGCGTCAGCACGGTGATGGAGGCCCCCTCAGGGTAGTGCTTGGAGGGCATGTTCGGATAGGCGAAGAAGCCGACCGGCGCCTTGGAACCCACCAGGATGATGTGCTCGTAGTCCTTCAGACGCGCGAGCGCCTGGTCCGCCGGGTAGGGCACGCGCTCCAGTTGGAGGCGGCCGCGGCCGCGCTGGAACCTGGCGTTGGAGGTCTCGGCGAGAAGATGCGCGCCGGTGGCCTGCGCGATACGGTTGGCCTGGATCTGGGCGCCCTCGCTCGTGCCCATGGTGCCGCCCAGCAGGACCAGCACGTTCTTCTTGTCGCGCAGGACGCGCGCCGCATTGCGGATGGCATGCGTCTCGGCCTGGGGCACGCCGGGCACGGGCAGCGCCTCGGCCACCACGCCGCCCTCATCCCAGCAGGTGTCGGAGGGCAGGATCATCGTGGCGATCTGCCCGGGCGAGGTGCGGGCGGCCTGCACGGCGGTCGCCGCATCGGCACCCACTTCCTTGGCCCTGCTGCTGGTGCGGACCCATTGCGAAACACCGCGCGCGAAGCCTTCGGTATCGGCGGTCAGGGGCGCGTCATAGGGGCGGTGATAGGTCGCCTGGTCGCCCACGCAATTGACGATGCCCGAGCGCGCGCGCCGGGCATTGTGCAGGTTGGAGAGGCCATTCGCCAGGCCCGGGCCGCAATGCAGCAGCGTCACGGCCGGCTTGCCCGTCATGCGCCAATAGCCATCGGCCGCGCCGGTGACGACATTCTCCTGCAGGCCGAGCACGCAGCGCATGCCGGGGATGCGATCCAGCGCCGCGACGAAATGCATCTCGCTGGTGCCGGGGTTGGAGAAGCACACCTCCACACCGCTTTTCAACAGACTATGCACAAGGCTTTCGGCACCGTTCACGCGAATTCTCCCAAGGGCTGGACCTTGCGGGCAGCCTGGGCCACAGATGGCTTCCGGGCAAGACGGGGGAGGGCGCGGTGTCGAAATCCACTGGCAGCAAGATCTGGCTCATCGGCCCCATCGTGGGCGCGCTCGCCATGATGGCCTTCCACCAAGGCTCGCTGCACGTGCTGCACCACCATGCGGACAAGCTGCCCATGCTGGCGGATGCCGTTGGCCGCTTCCCGATGGCCTTCGATTTCCGGCCCATGCCGCCGCATGGCGTGCCCCTGCTGGCCTTGCAGGGACTCTGGGGCGCCCTCTGGGGCGTCATCATCGCGACCCTGGTGCGCGTGAGCCGCATCGGGAATTTCGACCTCCCGCTCGGCCTGGTCTTCGGCGGCATCGCCATCACGGCGGCGGAGACCACCGCCCTGCCCGGCCTGATCGGCCTGCCCATCCTGAACAGCGGGAACGAGCCGGCCGTGATACGGGCGGTGCTGCTCAACGGCGCCTTTGGCTTCGGCACGGTGTTTTTCCTGCGCCCCTTCGCGGTACGCGGCTGAAGCGCCATATCCTGGGTCATGGACACCCCAGACCTCCAGATCCGCCCGGACCCCGCCGATCCCCGCCTGACGCGCCGCGTCACCGGCCTCGATCAGAATGGCGCGCCGGTCGAGACCAGCGTGACGATGGAGCGTCCGCTCACGCTCTACCTGAACGGGCAGGAGATCGTCACCATGATGACCATCCTCGACCGGCCAGAGGACCTGGCGGTGGGCTACCTGCTGAACCAGGGCATGCTGCGCGCCCAGGACCGGCTGACCGGCATTGATTACGACGAGGATCTCGGCGTGGTCGTCATCCGCACCGAGGGGCGGACGGATTTCGAGGAGAAGCTGAAGAAGAAGACGCTGACCTCCGGCTGCGCCCAGGGCACCGCCTTTGGCGACCTGATGGAGGGCTTCGCGTCAGTGAGGCTTTCCGCCGATGTCAGGCTCCACACCAGCGACCTCTATCGCCTGCTGCACCGGATCAACACCATCCCCTCGCTCTATCTGGAGGCGGGCGCGATCCATGGCTGCGCCCTGGCCCTGGCCGACCAGCCGCTGTGCTACATGGAGGATGTCGGCCGCCACAACGCGGTGGACAAGATCGCCGGTTGGATGTTTTCCGCAGGCGTTTCCGGGGCCGACAAGATTTTTTATACCACCGGGCGCCTCACCTCGGAGATGGTGATCAAGACGGTGCGGATGGGCATCCCCATCCTGCTCTCGCGCTCGGGCTTCACCGCCTGGGGGGTGGAATTGGCGCGCGAGGCCAACCTCACGCTCATCGGCCGCTGCAAGGGCAAGCGCTTCACCGTACTGGCGGGCGAGGGCCGCATGGTCTTCGACGCCGACCCCCGCTATGTCGAGGAGGAGAGCGCGAAGCATTGGCGAAAGAACTCCGCCGATGCCTGAGCCCCTGCGATTGACGCCGCCCCCCGCCACCTTCGGCGTTATCCTGGCGGGCGGCCTGGCCCGGCGCATGGGTGGCGGCGACAAGCCGCTGCGCCTGCTGGCCGGGCGCCCCATGCTGGACCACGTCATCGCCCGGATCGGCCCGCAATGCGCGGCGCTGGCGATCAACGCCAATGGCGACGCGGCGCGCTTCGCCCCCTATGGCCTGCCCGTCCTGCCCGATCCCCTGCCCGACAATCCTGGCCCCCTGGCCGGAATCCTGGCGGCGCTGGAGGCCTCCCCCCTGCCCTGGGTGGTGACGGTTCCAGGCGATTCGCCCTTCCTGCCGGGGGATCTGGTCGAGCGGCTGCATGCGGCGCGAGAGGCGGCCGGAACCCCCATGGCCTGCGCCGCCTCGGGCGGGTTCACCCACCCGCCCATCGCCCTCTGGCCGCGGGAACTGGCCCCCGACCTGCGCGAGGCCATCACGCAAGGCGAGCGCAAGATTGACCGCTGGACCGCCCGCCACGGCGTGGCCCATGCCGAATGGCTCAGCGCGCCGCATGACCCCTTCTTCAACGCCAATACGCCCGAGGAACTGGATGAGGCCAAGAGGCTCTTGCTCAACCGGGGCGTTTCGCCGTAACGCACAGGAAGACTGTTCCGGGAGATAAGAACATGAAATCCGTCATCACCGGCATCATCGCCGCTACCATGCTCTCCGTCGTCGCTGCCTATGTGCTGGATACGCGGGTGCAGGAATCGGTGGAAGATCGCTTCTCGACCTCAGGCGTGCGCTTGTAGGGCGGCGCCCGCTCAGGGGCGCAGCACCACGCGCCCCACGGCCCGGCGTTCCCGCACCTCGGCCATCGCCTCGCGGAACTGCGCGAGGGGATAGGCCGCGTGCACTTCCGGCCGCAGCTTGCCCTCCGCCCACCAGGCCATGAGCTGATCCCACAGCGCCCGCACACGCGGCGCATGCCCCTGCCGCCCATCGCCAGGTGACCAGCCGAGATAAGTGCCCCAGTTGAGGCCGGCGACGGCGATGTTCTTCAGCAGCAGGATATTGGCCGGCACGCTCGGGATACGCCCGGCGGCATAGCCCACCGTGACCAGCGTGCCGCCATCGGCCAGGCAGCGCAGCGATTCATCGAAGACGTCGCCGCCCAGCGTATCCAGCACGCAGGCCACGCCGGCGCCCCCCGTCACGGCGCGCACCGCAGGCCGGAAGGGCAAGGCGCTGTCCAGCACTGCGTCGGCGCCGCGCGCATGCAGCATGGGGTGCTTGGCGGCACCCGCCCGCGCGATCACGCGCGCCCCCAGCGCCTTGAGGATTTCCACGCCCGCCAGGCCCACGCCGCCCGCCGCGCCATGCACCAGCACCCAGTCGCCCGGCTGCACCCGCCCCCGCCAGATCAGGGCCGAGGCGGCGGTGGGGTAGCTGATCGGGAAGGCCACGGCGGGCTCCAGCGGCAGGCCCTCGGGGATGGGCACCACATGGATGGCATCCACCACCGCCTCCTCGGCGAAACCGCCCCAGTCGAGGGCGGCAAAGACGCGCGTGCCGGGCGGCAGCGGGCCTTCCAGCACGGTGCCCGCCACCTCGGTCCCCGGCGCGAAGGGCAGGGGCGGCTTGCGCTGGTATTTGCCGGCCACGACCAACTGCGCGGCGAAGGAAACCCCCACCGCCGCCACCTTGATCCGCACGGCGCCCGGCCGCATCGGCGGGGCTGGGATATCCTTCAGCTCCAGCGCGTCGAAATCGCGCCAGGATTCACAGACCAAAGCGCGCATCATTCCCCCTTGATATCCGCATCACGAATGAGTTGCCCAAACCGTTCGAATTCCGCGCGGACGAAGCGCGAAAAGGCTTCCGGCGTGCTGGCGATGGGTTCCGCCCCCCATGGCCAGGAAGCGCGCCTGCGCCTCGGGCGAGGCCGCGACGCGCCCCACCAGGTCGGTCGGGCCGCCGGGGGGGGGAAGGGCACGATGAAGCGCACCGGGCGCTCTTGTGCCAAAGCCGGGTGAACCAAAGCCGGGGTGGCCAGCATCGGCACGGCCGGAACGGCCCGTCTCGTGGTGATCATGCGCTCTCCCTTTTCAGTCTCTGGTTTTGGGGGATGATAGGCGCAAACCGGAGAAAAACCATGTCCAGGCCCTATGAAGGACTCATCGTGCTGGACGCGGCGCAGGGCATCGCCGGGCCCTATTGCGGCATGCTGCTGGCGCAATCCGGCGCGACCGTCATCAAGCTGGAACCCCCCAAGGGCGATTGGTCGCGCGGGCTGACGACGCGGGCCGGCACCCACAGCGTCATGTCCACCGCCTTCAATCGCGGCAAGCGCGGCGTGATGCTGGACCTCACCACCGGGGAGGGGCGGGCGCGGGCGGCCAGGCTCGCGGCGCGGGCCGATGTGCTGATCGAGGCCTTCCGCCCCGGCGTGGCGGCGCGCATCGGCCTCGGGCCCGAATCCGCCAAGCCGGATGCGGTCTGCGTCTCCATCTCGGGCTTCGGCCAATCCGGTCCCTATGCCGAGCGACCCTGCACGGATGGCGTGGCGCAGGCTTTTTCCGGTCTGGTGGCGATCAATCCGGGCGCGGATGGCGTGCCGCACAAGGTGGGAACGACCGTGGTGGATGTCTTCACCGGCGTCTCGGCCTTCGCCGCATGCCAGGCGGCGCTGGCCGAACAGGCGCAGGACCGCGCGGCGGGGCGGCGGGGCAGGCGCCGGCACCTGGATGTCTCGCTGATGCAGGCGGCGGCCTCGCTCATCGTGCTGCCCATCGCGGAATCGGGGCTGCTGGGCCGCATGCCGGGGGAGCTCAACGTGCCGGCCGGCAGCTATCCGGCGCAGGATGGTGCCTATGTGATGTTCGCCCTGGTGCGGGAGGAGGAGTGGGTGACGCTCTGCCGCGTGATGGGGCTGCCGCATCTGCTGGAGGAGCCGCGCTTCGCCGATTTCCGCACGCGCTTCGCCAACAAGCCGGCGCTGCTCGAAATCCTGCGCGAGACCTTTCTGAAAAAGCCCGCCGCCGAATGGGTCGCGCTGCTCCAGGCCGCGCGGCTGCTGTGTGACCGGGTGAACTCGCCGCTCGAATACCTGGCCGATCCGCATGTGGTGGCGACGGCGGCGGCCCCCTTGCTGCACCAGCCGGAACTGGGTGTCCTGCCTTTCCCGGCCATTCCGGGCCTCGGCGCCTGGGACGCGCCCGCCCCCGCGCTGGGCGAGGATACCGACGCTCTCTTGGCCGAATGGGGAATTTGAACATGGCACATGACGCCCAGGGCAACCGCGCGAGCTTCGCCTCCGACGAGGCGGCCCGCGCCTTCGACCACATGGTGGAAGGCTTTCTCAAATACCGCCTGGACACGCCGCTGCGCCTGGAGGCCACGCTGCAACTCGACCCGCAAGCGCCGCTACCCGTGATGATGAAGGCGGGCTTCGCCATGCTGGCCTACAAGGCCGCGCATCTGCCCGCAGCCAAGGCGGCGCTCGACCAGGCCCGCAAGCTCGGCGGCAATGGGCGGGAGCTGATGCACCTGGCAGCGCTCGATGCCTGGGCCGATGGCGGGCAGGACCGCGCCATCGCCATCTGGGAGCGCATCATCGCCGAGCATCCGCGCGACATCCTGGCCTTCCGCTTCCACCATTTCGCCGCCTTCTGGATGGGCCGCGCACCGGCCATGTGGAGCGCGGTGGAAGGCATCATGCCGCATTGGAATGGCGATGTGCCGGGCTATGGCTCCATCCTCGCCTGCCGCGCCTTCGCCAATGAGGAGGCGGGAAACCTGCTCCTCGCCGAGCATGCGGGGCGCGAGGCCATCAGACGGGACCCCGCCGATCTCTGGGCCGCGCATGCGGTGGCGCATGTGCTGGAGATGCAGGGCCGCCGGGCCGAGGGCATCGCCTGGATCACCGGCCTCAGCCCGCATTTCGAGGGCGGCAACAACCTGATGCACCACATCTCCTGGCACCAGGCCATGTTCCATCTGGAGCGCGGCGAGCATGATGAGGTGCTGCGCCTCTACGACACCGGCTTCCGCAATCTGGAGAGCCCGGTGACGCAGATGCAGCCCGATCTCTACATTGATTGCCAGAATGCGGCCTCCATGCTGTTCCGCCTGGAACGCCAGGGGGTGGATATCGGCGCACGCTGGGAGGAACTGGCCGAAAAGGCCGAAGCGCGGATCGGCGATTGCCTCTCCGCCTTCACGCTGCCGCACTGGATGATGGCGCTTTGCGCCACCCACCGCTTCGAAGCGGCGGAGCGGATGCTGGCCGCCCTGCGCGATTACGCGCAGGCCAATGCCGGCGAGAACCCGCGTATCGTGCGCGAGGCGGCGCTGCCCTGCTGCGAGGCGCTGCTCCTGCGCGCGCGCGGGCAACACGCGGCGGCGGTGGCCGTGATGCGCCCGGCGCTCGGCGGCATGCATGAGCTGGGAGGCAGCCACGCACAGCAGGATGTGCTGGAGCAGCTATTCCTGGATTGCGCCATGGCGGCGGGGTCACGACCCGATGCGGAACTCCTGCTGGAACGCGTGACGGGCCGCTGGCCGACCCCGCCCGAGCGCCGCGCGGGCTATCACGCGCCGGCTGCGGCAGGCATAGGCATCAAGCTCCTGGCGTCACGGCAGCCATGAGTGACTGATTTGACAAGGAAAATTTTTTGCGGTGTCAAACGGTGGCGCTCGGCGTATATAGCGGCGCAGATCCATGAGGCGGAGCATCCAGGGACAGTGCCATCCCGGCACCGCCCGCGGAAAACCCCCTCGCCGTATTCAGAGGGCAGCCTCGCGCAATGAAGAAAGGTCTGTCGCCTTTGCCGCACACCAGATGGATGATTGGCTTTCTCTGCCTTGGCCTTTTCCCCGGCTGTGGCCTGCAAATGCCCGACCTTTCCAGCGGAGCCTCCGCCCAGGTCGCTCCTCTCGTCAGCGCCATTCCGCGCGCCGCGGACCCCTTGGCGATTTTCGCCGCCACCGCCACCCCGGGAAGCGTGGAGATGGTGAACGGGGAACGCGCACGCCTGGCCCGCTCCTACAATGCCGCCAGCGGGCGGGAGTGCCGCGAAATCCTGCTGGGGGCCGGCAATAGCGAGCGTACAGCCGTGGCCTGCCGTGACGCATCGGGCAATTTCGTCTCCTCGCAACCCTTGCTGCGCGGCAGTTCCAGGTAGCGCCTGCATGCGGATCGAACGCCAGGAACCCAGCCTGCTTCAGGTGTTCCGTGCCCGCATGCGGGTCATGGCCGCGCTCATGATTCGCGAGTTGCACACCCGCTTCGGCCGCGAGAATCTCGGCTATGTCTGGCTCTTTATGGAGCCGGCGCTGCTGGGGGTGGGGGTGGCCCTGTGGCAATGGGCCATGCAAGGCAGCGCCGCCATGCCGGGGAATCTGAACAAGTTCAGCTTCTTTCTCATCGGCTATATCCTATTCTACCTGTTCCGCACCCTGGTCAGCCGCTCGCCGCATGGAATCGCGGCCAATTTCCAGCTGCTTTATCACTCCCGCGTGACGGTCGAGTCGGTGATGTGGGCGCGCAGCGTGCTGGATGGCGCAGCCGTCGCCATTTGCATCAGCATCTTCCTGGTGCTCATCGGCCTCGCCCTCGGTGACTGGCCGAGTGACCCGCTGCAGATCGTGCTCGGGGTCGTGCTGATGATGTTGCTGGCCCATGGGACGGGGCTGATTTTCCTCGCGGCCACGGCGTTGAACCCGGGCATCGTGGACAAGATCGTGCATCCCTTCACCTATCTGAGCATCCCCTTTTCGGGGATGTTCTACATGGTGTGGTGGCTGCCGGGCTCCTTTCAGGAGGTCGTTCTCCTGTCGCCGATCATGCATATCATGGAATTCACGCGGGAAGGACAATTCGGCACCCGGGTGCCCTACACCTATGACATGTCCTACATGCTGATCTGGATCGCCGCGGTCAATTTCATCGGACTGTGCGCGCTCAAGGTCGCCAAGCCCCACATGGAACATTGAGGCGCGCCGTGTTGCAACTCGAAGGCGTCTGCAAGAGCTTCACCAAGAACGGCATCACGCGCGAAGTGCTGTCGGGCATTGACGCGACCTTCCTGCCGGGCGATGCCGTGGGCATCCTGGGGCGCAACGGCGCAGGCAAGAGCACGCTGATGCGAATCCTCGCCGGCGTCGAACAGCCGACCAGCGGCAAGGTGCGCCGCAAAATGAGCATCTCCTGGCCGATGGGCTATGATGCGGCCGTGCATGGCGCATTGACCGGGGCCGATAATACTCGGTTCATCGCCAGGCTCTATGATCGGCCCGTGGGATGGATGGAAGGCTTCGTCCAGGAATTCTCAGAAATCGGCGAGGAGTTCCGCAAACCGGTCAAGACCTACTCCGATGGCATGAAGGCGCGCCTCATCTTCGCGTTGTCCATGGCGGTGGATTTCGACTGCTATCTGATTGACGAAGTGATCGCCGCGGGCGATGCCCGCTTCGCCGAGCGTTGCCGTCAGGCCCTGCTCGCACGCCGCGGCCGCAGCGCCTTGATTCTTGTTTCACACCAGACGAATACGGTGCGTACCCTGTGTTCCCACGCCGCGATCCTCCACGAAGGGAGGCTGATATTCCATGAAGATCTGGACCAGGCTTTCGCCGAATACGAGCAACTCTAAGGCTGGCGCGAGCGTGTTTCGCCCTGCGGCGGGTCCGCTTCCGGCAAGCTCGGCGCCCGATCGCATGAGTGGCGCCGGCAGGCGGGAGAAATCCTTGCGGGAGGCACCAGCCAGGACGCCTGCGGTGCGTGGCAGCAGCACCTTGCCTGACCGGTTTGCCGGGCGACCATTGGCGCCGGTCGGCGGCATGTCCGCGAGCGAGGGCTGGCGCGGCTGGATGGCAGAGCGCCCCTTCACCATGTGGGTGATCCTGCCGAGCCTGATTGCCGCGCTCTATCTGTTCTTTGTCGCGGCCCCGCAATACGTCAGCGAATCACGCTTCACCGTCCGGGCCCAGATGCCGCGCATGCCGGCGGCCGGCGGCGCTGGCGCTGACATGCTCGGCGCGGCCGGCTTTTTGCCATCGCCCGACAATATCGCCAGTGTACGGGACTTCCTGCTGTCGCATGACGCGGTCCGCAAGGCGCGCCAAAGGACTGATCTGGTAGAGATTTTCCGCCGGCCGGAAGCGGATCCGCTGTTCCGCCTGTGGTGGCCCAACCCAACCGCCGAAAGGCTGCGCTGGTTCTACCGATGGCAGGTGACGGTGACCGTGGACCCGACCACCGGCATCTCCGATCTGCGCGTCTGGACGTTCCGGCCCTCGGACAGCCTCGCCTTGTCCAACATCCTGCTCGAACTCAGCGAGGGGTTGGTCAACGAGATGAACAACAAGATCCGCGAGGAGGCGCTGCGGGTGGCGCGCGCGGAGTTGCTGCGGGCCGAGGCGCGCCTTACCAATGCCCGCGTGGCGCTCACCATGTTCCGCCAGCAGGAGCGCGAAGTGGACCCCACCGCCACGGCCACGGCGGCGGTCAGCACCATCAGCGGCTTGCAAAGCGACATCGCCCGCGCCCGCAGCGAATTGCAGACCCTGCAGGGCTTTGCCCGCCCGGGCAGCCCGCAGATCATCAACCTGGAGAACCGCATCCGGGGCATGGAGGCGCAAGTGGCGGCCGAGCGCAGCCGGATCGCCGCCGCGTCCACGGGCGTGACCGAGCAGATCGAGACCTTCGCCCGCCTCAACGCGGAAGTCGCCCTGGCGCAGGCCCAAGTGGAGGGCAGGGTGATCGTGCTGGACCGCGCAAATTCCGAAGCAACCCGGCAATCCATCTTCCTCTCGCGGGTGGTTGATCCCAACCTGGCGGAACGCTCCCTGTTTCCCCTGCCCTATTGGGCGAGCCTCTATGTCTTCCTCAGCCTCTCCGTCCTCTACGGAATGGCGTGGCTGATCCTGACCGGAATGAGAGAACATGCGCGCTGACATTTTCCGCCCCCTTGCCCTGCTCGTGGGCCTGCTCTGCACGGGGCAGGTGCAGGCGCAGGGCCTGTTCGGCAACCGGGTGCCGCAGAGCCTGGCGAACATCGGCGCCATGCCGGGCGCGCCCGGTGATCCCGGCACAAACCGCCTGGGCACCACCACCGAAGCCGAGGCCGGCGCGCAGGCGGCGCTTCCCCTCGGCGAGTTGAGCCGTGCCGCCGGGCGCCCCAGCGCGGTGTTTGGCGCATCGCTCTTCACCCAAGGCGCATCCGCCTCCTCCGAGGCGCCGAACCCCAACTACATCCTCACGCCTGGGGACCGCGTGGCCGTCCGTGTCTGGGGCGCCGTGGAGGCCGAGCAGAGCGGCGTCATTGATCCGGCCGGCAATTTCTTCCTGCCCAATATCGGCCCCATCCCGCTGGCCGGAACCCGCTCCGGCGATATCCAGGCGCGCGTGGAGGCCGAGGTCCGGCGCCTCTACACCCAGCAGGTACAGGTCTATGCGACTGTCCTTTCCGCCCAGCGGATCGGCGTCTTCGTCACGGGATTCGTCCGCACGCCAGGGCGTTTCGCCGGCAGCGCGGCGGATTCGGTGCTTGACTTCCTGGTTCGCGCCGGCGGCGTGGACCCCTCGCGCGGCAGCTTCCGCGAGATCTCGATTCTGCGCGGCGGCCGCCAGGCGGCCAATCTGGACCTCTACCGCTTCCTGCTGGATGGGCGCCTGCCCGCGCTGCGCCTGCAGGAGGGCGATACCATCGTCGTCGGTCGCCAGCGCGCCCTGGTCGGCGCCACGGGCGGCGTCCGCAACAACTTCCTCTTCGAGGTGCCGGGCCAGATCATGACCGGGCGGGAATTGATCGAATATGCCCGCCCGCTGCCCAGCGCCACCAACGCCATCATCCAGGGCACGCGCGATGGCCGCCCCTTCTCGCGCTACACCACCCTGACCGAGTTGCAGGGCCAGCGCCTGGGTGACCAGGATGTTGTCACCTTCATCACCGACCGCCCGACGCAGACCGTCCGCGTCACTGTGGAGGGCAGCCGCATCGGCCCCTCGGTGCTGGTGATGGATCGCGACGCCCAACTCTGCAACGCGCTCGACTACATCGAGGTGGACCCGCTGCTGGCCGATACCAGCAGCGTCTTCATCCTGCGCGCCAGCGTGGCCGCCCAGCAGGCCCGCGCCCTGGCCGAGGCCTCGGACCGCCTGGAGCGCGCGCTGTTCCTCGCTACCTCCCCCACCCAGGGCGTGGCCGCGATCCGCACCGCAGAGGCGCAGCAGATCTCGACCTATCTCCAGCGGGCGCGACGCACCGTGCCCGAGGGTCGGGTCGTTGTCTTCAGCGACGGGCGCTGCAACAGCATCCGTCTTGAGGATAACGACGTCATCGTGATCCCCGAGCGGCGCGAGACGGTCTTCGTGACCGGCGAAGTCGGCATGGCTCGCGCCATTGTCTGGCGGCCAGGCATCACCGTGAACGAGTTGCTCCGCGAAGCGGGCGGCCTGACCGCGCGTGGCGACACGCGCAACCTGATGATCCGCCGCGCCTCCGGCGAGGTGATCCTGGATCCGCGTGAAGCCCCGCGGCCAGGCGATGAGCTGATCGCGCTACCGCGCCTTGACCCGCGCTATTTCCAAATGGCGACCGACCTGATGCAGATCCTGTTCCAGGCAGCCCTTGCAGCCAGAGTCTTCCGGTAGAGGAGGGCTTTCAGGAGTGGGGATGGTCCCTGGCGCGGGCGCCAGGGACCGCCGCCGCCCGGAGGTCGGCGCGATTGGATATATGTGCGGGCCGATCCATTTTGTTACATTGAGCGGCCGGCCAGCCCCGGCAACAGCCAGGGCTTGGCCGCAGGGCCAGCGCCATGCCGCATTGCGGTATTGTGAGTTGACCCAAGGGTAGGGTTTTGGCGTAGATGGCAGACGCTTTGCTCCAGGACTTCATTCCATGCGTCTACCGATCGCGTCTCTTTTCCTGCTCGCCAGTGTCGCGGGGGCGCCCGCCCTCGCGCAGATGGGCCCGGGCGGACCACCGCCCGCCGTGGGCGTGGTGGAAGCCCGCCGGCAACCCGTCACCGAAAGCAGCGAGTTCATCGGCCGCGTCGAGGCCATCAACCGCGTCGAACTGCGCGCCCGCATCACCGGCTTCCTGGAGGAGCGCCTCTTCCGGGAAGGCACCGAGGTGGAGGAGGGCACGCTGCTCTTTCGGATGGAACGCGCGCCCTTCGAGGCGCAGCTCGACCAGGCGAAGGCAAACGTCGCCTCGGCTGAGGCGCAGTTGACCAATGCCCGCACCGCGCTCGCCCGCGCGCGCGAATTGCGGAGCACGGGCGCCGGCACGCAGGTGGCGCTCGACAACGCCCAGGCGCAGGAGCGCACCTCCTCGGCCACGCTGCTGGGCGCCCGGGCCGCCTTGCGCGTGGCGGAGATCAACCTCGCCTACACCAACATCTATGCGCCCTTCGCCGGGGCCATCGGGCGGTCCACCTTCACGCCGGGCAATATCATCACCCCCGCGAGCGAGGCGCTGGCCACCATCGTCAGCCAGGACCCGATGCGCGTCGCCTTCACCATCGCGCAGCGCACCTCGCTGGAATTGCGCGCGCGCTATGAGGGGCGCGGCGGGGCCGGCGCCGTCGTCGTGCGCATCCGCCAGACGGATGGCACCATCTATCCGCTGCCCGGCCGGATTGACTTCATTGATACGCAGATCGGCCGGGACACGGATTCCATCCTGATCCGCGCGAGCATCCCCAACCCGATCCGCGCCGGCATGCAGCATAATGACATCGGCGCGCGGCAATTGGTGGACGGGCAATTCGTGACCGTCCTGCTGGAAGGTGCCGAGCCGGTGCTGGCCGTCACCATTCCGCGCTCGGCCGTGGCGCAGGACCAGGGGGGCTTCTTCGTCTTCGTGGTGGATGCCCAGAACCTCGCGCAGCGGCGCAACATCACGCTGGGCCGCAGCACGGCCGAGACCGCCGTGATCGAGGCCGGCGTGGAGCCGGGGGACCGCGTGGTCACCGAGGGCATCCAGCGCGTCCGTCCGGGCCAGCCGGTCAATGCGGCCCCGGCGGGCGCGAGGCCGGGTGGCGCCGCCGCTGGCCGGCCGGGCTGATCGCGCATGTTCTCCGCCATCTTCGTTCGCCGGCCGCGCTTCGCCATCGTCATCTCCATCGTGCTGACGCTGGCCGGCGCGCTGTCCATGTTCAACATCCCCGTCGCCCAGTTCCCGGACATCGTGCCGCCGGTGGTGCAGGTCACGGCGCGCTACCCCGGCGCCTCGGCCGCGGTGGTGGAAGCGACGGTGGCGCAGCCCATCGAGAGCGCGGTGAATGGCGCGGAACGCATGCTCTACATGCGCTCCAACTCCGGCAGCGATGGCAGCTACACGCTGGCCGTCACCTTCGCGCTCGGCACCAATCCCGACATCAACACGGTGAATGTGAACAACCGCGTGCAGGGCATCCTGGCGCGGCTGCCGCCCGAGGTGCAGCGCAGCGGCGTGACGGTCCGCAAGCAATCCTCGGCCGTGCTGCAATTCGTCGGCGTCTCCTCGACCAATCCCGAGCATGCGCCGCTATTCCTCTCGAATTACGTCGCCATCAACATGCTGGACACGCTGCGGCGCCTGCCCGGCGTGGGCGATGTGCAGATGTTCGGCGCGCAGGACTACTCCATGCGAGTCTGGTTCGAGGTGGACCGGCTGAACAGCCTCAACGTCTCGCCCTCCGAGATCGTCGGCGCCATCCAGGCGCAGAACATCCAGGCGGCGGCGGGGCGGATCGGCGCGCGGCCGATTGGCGATGACCAGCAATTCCAGTTCAACATCCAGACCCAGGGCCGCCTGATCACGCCCGAGGAATTCGGCGGCATCGTCATCCGCGCCAATCCCGACGGCTCGATGCTGCGCGTGCGCGACGTGGCGCGGGTGGAACTGGGGGCGGCCAACATGGATGTGGAAGCCCGGCTGAACGGGCAGGCCAGCATCACCATGGGCATCTATCTCTCGCCCGGCGCCAATGCGCTGCAGGTGGCGCAGCTCGTCACCCGGACCCTGGCCACGATGAGCGAGCGCTTCCCCGAGGGCATGAAGAGCACCGTCATCTACGACACCTCCAGCTTCGTGACGGACACGATGTATGAGGTGATCAAGACGCTGATCGAAGCCTTCCTGCTGGTCGTCATCGTCGTCTATCTGTTCCTGGGCTCGCTGCGCGCCACCATCATCCCGACCATCGCCGTGCCGGTCAGCCTGATCGGCACCTTCGCGGTGCTCTACGCGATCGGCTATTCGGCCAACACCATCTCGCTGCTCGCGATGGTGCTGGCCATCGGCATCGTGGTGGATGACGCCATCGTCGTCGTCGAGAATGTCGAGCGCGTGATGGAGGAGGAACCCGACCTCACGCCTGCCGAGGCCACCAACAAGGCGATGGGCGAGATCACGGCGCCGATCATCGCCATCACGCTGGTGCTGCTTTCGGTCTTTGTGCCGATCGGCCTGATCCCCGGCGTCTCGGGCGTGCTGTTCAAGCAATTCGCTGTGACGATCAGCGTCGCCATGGTCATCTCGGCGATCAATGCGCTGACGCTTTCGCCGGCGCTCTGCGCGATGGTGCTGCGGCATGAGGGCACGAAGCGCGGCCCCATCAAGTATGTGCTGCGCGCGATTGACAAGGTGCGCGACGGCTATGCCTGGATCGTGGGGCGGCTGGTGCGCTTCGCCTTCCTCTCCATCATTCTCACGGCGGCCTTCGGCTTTGGCATCTTCTCGCTGGCCAGCCGCACGCCGCAGGGCTTCCTGCCGAATGAGGACCAGGGCGCCTTCTTCGTGCAGATCCAGCTGCCGCAAGGCTCCTCCGTGGCCCGCACGCGTGAGGCGGCGATCGAGGTCGAGGCCTTCCTGCGCCAGAACCCGGCCATCGAGAACATCCTGGCCATCATCGGCTTCTCCTTCATTGATGGCGGCGCGCAGTCCAACTCGGCCTTCCTGGTGGCGCGGATGAAGCCCTTCGAGGATCGCAAGACGGTGGAGGACAGCGTCTTCACCGGCATCCGCTCCATCTTCGGCTTTGGCGCGGGCTTCCGGGTGGCCAATGTCTTCGCCTTCAACGTGCCGCCCATCCTGGGCCTGGGCACCGGCGGCGGCTTCGAATACCAGTTGCAGGATTTCGAGGGGCGGGACCCGGTGCAGTTGGGCGGCGCCATGGTGGGCATGATGGTCGCGGCCAACCAGGATCCGCGGCTGGTCGGCGTGTTTTCCACCTTCTCGCCCACCACGCCCTCGCTCTACCTCGATGTGGATCGTGACAAGGCGCAGGCGCTGGGGGTGCGGATCAGCGACATCTTCACGACGTTACAGGCCTCGCTTGGCGGCTTCTATGTGAATGACTTCAACCTGTTCGGCCGCACCTGGCAGGTGAATATCCAGGCCGAGGCGGCGGATCGCGATGACCTGCCGGATATCTGGCGCCTGCAGGTCCGCAATTCGCGCGGGCAGATGGTGCCGCTGCGCGCCTTTGCCGATGTGCGCGTGGTGCTCGGGCCGCAAACCATCCAGCGCTACAACAACACTCGCAGCGTGACGCTGAACGGCCAGGGCCGCCCCGGCGTTTCCTCGGGCGATGCGATGAAGGCGATGGAGGAGATCTCGGCCCGCGTGCTGCCCTCGGGCTACGGCTTCGACTGGACCGGCACGGCCTATCAGGAGAAGCAGGCCGCGGGGCAGACGGGCGCGCTGATCGCTCTCGCGCTGCTCTTTGCCTACCTGTTCCTGGTGGCGCTGTATGAGAGCTGGACGATCCCCGTGCCCGTGCTGCTCTCGGTTGCGGTCGGCGGGCTTGGCTCCTTCGGGGCGCTGGTCATCGCGGGGCTGCCGCTGAATGTCTACGCGCAGATCGGCCTGGTCGTGCTGATCGCGCTGGCGGCCAAGAACGGCATCCTGATCATCGAATTCGCGAAGGAGCAGCGCGAGAAGGGCCTGCCCATCCAGGAGGCCGCGATCCTCGGCTCCAAGATGCGGTTCCGCGCGGTGATGATGACGAGCTTCGCCTTCATCCTGGGCCTGGTGCCGCTCATCACGGCAACGGGTGCCGCCGCCCTCTCACGCCAGGCGGTGGGCCTGCCGGTGTTTGGCGGGATGCTCGCGGCCTCGATCATCGGCATCTTCATGATCCCGATGCTCTATGTCGTGTTCCAATCCACGCGGGAGCGGCTGAAGGCCATGCTGGGCCTGGGCAAGGCGGAGCCCGCCAAGGCGCATTGAGCGCCTCAGATCGGCGTTTCTTCCGTCTTCTGCGCGAGGTCGCTCCATTCGGGCCATTTCTTGCGGATGACGGGACTCTCCGGCGCATAGGCGTGGCAGGTGCCGAGCAGGGCGGGGCGCCTGCGCGGCGCGCCCGAGGCCTCGGCCTTGCGCTGCGCCGCCTGCCGGCGGTTACGCAGCGGCCACATGGTCTGGAAGGCGACGGTGCCCATCTGCGCCAGCACCTCGCGCAGATGGGTGCAGCCCAGCACGCCGCCCACGCGCTCATTCACCGCGCGATTGAAGCCCGGCCCGATGGACAGCCCCGCCAGCTTGGCGAAGGCCGGCGTGGCGCCCGTGCAGACGGCGAAGGGCGTGTGGTCGGACGCGGCCTCGCAGGCGATGATCAGCATGTCCTCATTGATGGTCATGCGGATCCACATGCCATGGATCGGATCGCCGGGCCCCACCTGGCCGCGATGCTCGGAGGGGAAGCCATAGGTCTTGGTGTCGGTCAGATGCGCCTCGATATCCACCAGGCCGTCCTCCCGCACATAGCCGCGCAACTGGATGTCGCGCAGGTGTTCGAGCTTGCGGGGGGCGGGGGCGGAGAGGGGCATGCGCCAAGAGATAGGCGCTTGATGCGCCGCCGCAAAGACCAGGGGGGCATGGGGGGGCGCATGCAAGTCTGGCGGCACCGCGCGGCCCGTGGTAGCGGCGCGCATCCGCACAGACCGAAGGCGATCCCATGTCCGACCAGCCCAATCCCCCCGCAAATGGCAGTTCCGGCCAGGAGCCGATGCCGATCGTCCTGAACATCCAGTTCACCAAGGACCTCTCCTTCGAAGTGCCCGGCGCGCCGGAAATCTTCGCGACCCTGCGTGAGCAGCCGCGCGTGGATCTGGCGCTGGATGTGCAGGCCCGCCCCATCCAGGAAGGCGAGAATGTCTTCGAGGTGTCGCTGATGATCCGCGCCGATGCGAAGGTGGGCGAGACGCCCTGCTTCATCGCCGAACTGACCTATTGCGGCATCTTCACGCTCAATGTCCCGCAGGAGCACCTGGAGCCGGTGCTGCTGGTGGAATGCCCGCGCCTGCTCTTCCCCTTCGCCCGCAACATCCTGGCCGATGTGACGCGTGAGGGCGGATTCCCGCCGGTGATGCTGAACCCGATCGACTTCGTGCAACTGTGGCAAAATCGCCGCAACCAGACGGTCGGCACGGCCTGAGAGGCCTCTGGCCGAGGCGCGTTTGGCGCATCATCCGATCAAATGACAGCGTTTGATCGGATAAAAATCCTCGCGAATCGGTGACCCAGGGCTTTTGCCGTGCGCCCTTGCGAGCGGCAAAAGCCCTGGATTCGTTTCACCTTCATTGCTTAGGGCGAGATAATTTCAGCGAGACTTCGGCAGCATATAATTTTCAGGAATGCAAAATATATGACGTGACTAATATTTTGCACATAGATTGCACGCCCTGCTTGCATTAAACTCAATTCGCTCGCTTTAATCGCGCCATTCGTTAACCAAAGGTTAACCGCTTGGCTCCCATCCAACTGGCTTCATCCACCGCTCCTGCCAGGGCTTTTCCGCCCGATCCCGGCCGGCTCGCCACGCCCCTCCATCTCTCACCGCCCCACCTCGCGGGGGGTGAGCTGGATATGCTCCGCCTCTCCCTGGAATCCGGCTGGCTGGCGCCCGCCGGCCCTGATCTCGCGGCCTTCGAGGCGGAGTTGGCCAGCGTCTGCCGCCAACCCCATGCCCTTGCCACCAGCTCCGGCACGGCGTCGCTGCATTTGGGATTCCGCGTGCTGGGCGTGCAACCCGGGGATGAAGTCTGGGCGCCAAGCCTGACCTTCGTGGCCAGCGTGGCCCCGGCCGTGCAGATGGGCGCCATCCCGCGCTTCCTCGATGTGGACACCGCCTCCTGGACGCTCGACCCGCATCTGCTGCGGGAGGAATTGGCCGCCGCCGCCCGGCGCGGGCGGTTGCCGCGCTGCGTCGTCCCTGCCGATCTCTACGGCCAGCCCGCCAACATGCCCGCCATCCGCGAGGCCTGCGACGCCTGGGGCGTGCCGATTCTGTCCGACAGCGCCTGTTCGCTCGGCGCCAGCCAATATGGCCAGCCGGCCGGGCATGGCGCGAAGCTGGTGGTGCTGAGCTTCAACGGCAACAAGATCGTCACCGCGGGCGGCGGCGGCGCCCTGCTCTCGGCGGATACGGGACTGATCGGCCGCGCCCGCGCCCTGGCCAGCCAGGCGAAGGAGCCGGCGCCGCATTACCAGCACGAGACGACCGGCTTCAACTACGCCATGAGCTCGCTCCTGGCCGCGGTCGGCCGCGCGCAACTGCCGAGCCTGGCCGAGCGCGTCACCACGCGCCGCGCGATCTTCACACGCTACCGCAAGGCGCTGGGCCAGCTTCCCGGCATCAGCTTCATGCCGGAACCGGCCTGGGCGCATTCCTCCCGCTGGTTGACGGCGATACTGGTGGAACCGCGCGCCTTCGGCATGGATCGCGAGGCGCTGCGCCGCGCCCTGGCCGAACAGGGCATCGAGAGCCGCCCGGTGTGGAAGCCCCTGCACCTTCAGCCCACCTTCCGCGATGCCCCCGTGGTGGGCGGCACGGTAGCAGCCGGGCTGTTCGAACAGGGGCTTTGCCTGCCCTCGGGCAGCGGGATGAGTGCCTCCGACCAATCCCGCGTCATCGCGATCATCCGCGCCATGCACCAGCGGTGACGCGAGAGCTTGGCGCGGATCCTCTACCTCCATCAGCATTTCTCCACCCCCGCCGGCGCCACCGCGACGCGCAGCCACGCCCAGGCCCGCGCCCTCGTCCAGGCCGGCCATGCGGTGACGCTGGCTTGCGGGCAGTGGCAGGGCGCCGTCACCGGCCTTGCCGCCCCCTTCGCGCGGGGCCGGCGGACAGGGCAGGTTGCCGGCTTCGACGTGGTGGAATTCGCCATCCCCTGCGGCAATGCGATGGGCGAGGCCGCGCGGATCGCCGCCTTTCTGCGCTATGCCAACCGCGCCACCACGCTCGCGCTGCGGCCCGGCTGGGACCTGGTCATCGCCAGCACCACGCCGCTGAGCGTGGCGCTGCCCGCGCTGCTGGCCCGGCGGATTCGCGGCACGCCCTTCCTGTTCGAGATCCGCGACCCCTGGCCGGA
Organism: uncultured Roseococcus sp.; assembly: GCA_947084995.1. Taxonomy (GTDB): domain Bacteria; phylum Pseudomonadota; class Alphaproteobacteria; order Acetobacterales; family Acetobacteraceae; genus Roseococcus. The sequence goes on along the minus strand of CAMTUX010000024.1, from coordinate 8,231 downwards.
ATTGCCCGTCGCCATGGGGCTGCGCCGCCCCCTGTTGCTGCGCGGCATGGAGCATCTGGCCCGCGCCGCCTGCCGCCAGGCCAGCGCGGTGGTAGCGCTGACCGAGGGCATGGGTGCCACGGCCCTGGCGCGCGGCACGCCGGAGGGGCGGATGCACATCATCGGCCAGGGCTGCGACCTCGATATCTTCGGCCCGCATATCGCGCCCTGGCGGCCGGATGCGGCGGGCAGCGGCGAGATGCTCGCCGTCTATGCCGGCGCGCATGGCCGCGCCAATGGCCTGCACCATCTGCTGGAGGCCGCCACGCTGCTGCAAGCGGCAGGTGAACGGCGGGTGCGCCTGCTGCTGGTCGGCGAGGGCGGCGAGAAGCCAGCGCTGATTTCGGCGGCGCGGCAGCTTCGCAACGTGACCTTCCTCGACCCCATGCCGAAGGTGGAACTGGCCGGGCTGCTGGCGGGCAGCCAGCTCGGCCTGCTCTGCCTCGCGCCCATCGCGGAATTCGCGGAATGGACGGCGCCGAACAAGCTGATGGACTACCTCGCCGCCGGACGGCCCGTGCTCTCCAACGTGCCGGGCGAGGCGGCACGACTGCTGGAGGCGGGCGGCTGCGGCGAAACCCATGCCGATGCCGCCACTTTGGCAGCCGCCCTCACCCGCATGGCGAACGAGCCCGCGCGGCGGGAGATCATGGGCCGCGATGCCCGCCGCCTGGCCGAGCGGAGGCATGACCGCCGCCTGCTCGCCGCGCGCTTCGTCGGCGCCGTGGAGGGCGCTTTGCAGGCATGATCCTGCTGCTCTCCGCCGCGCATCCGAGCGACGACATGCGCGTGGTCCGCAAGGAGGGCGAGAGCCTGGCCGCGGCCGGCTGGGCGGTCACGCATCTCAGCCCCGCCCCCGGTCGCGTCATCGGGCCTGTGGCGGTGGAGACGGTTCCGGGCGCCTCCCGCTGGCGCCGCTGGCCGCAGCTTTATGCGCGCGCCGTGGCGCTGCGGCCCCGCGTGATCCACGCCTCCGAGCCGGATGCCTGGCTGGTGGCGCTGCTGGCCTGCTGGCGCGTGAAGGCGAAGCTCGTGCTGGATGTGCATGAGCATTACCCCTCGCGGCTGGATGGCCGGCTGCCCGCCTGGCTGCGTCCGGCGGCGCGCGGGGCGATCCGCCTGGTGATGCGCGGCCTGGGGCGCGTGGCCGATGCGGTGGTGCTGGCGAAGGACGGGCTGGCGCAGGATTTTCCCGGCGCGCGGCGCCTGGTCGCGGTGCGGAACCATGCGCTGCTGCCCGAAGGGCTGCCCCGGCGCGCGCATCGGCCCGGGCCGGTGACGCTGCTGCATCTGGGGGCCATCGGCATCGCGCGCGGCTGGCCGGTGCTGCTGGACGCCATGGCGCTGTGCCCAGCGGACACCCGCCTTCTGATCATCGGCCGCTTCACCGATGGCAGCGAGACCGCTTTCCGGGTAGCGACTCAGGCGCGAGGCCTCACGCAGCGCATCGGGATTTGCGGCTGGATGCCGGCAGGGGAGGCGCTGGCCCGCGCGGCGGCGGAGGCGGATATCAACCTGATCCTGTTCCAGCCCGGCGAGGAAAATCATCGCCTGGCTTTGCCGCACAAGCTGTTCGACGGCATGGCGCTCGGCCTGCCCGTCATCGCGCCGCGCTTCGCGACCGGCGTGGCGGGCATCGTGGAGGGCAGCGGTTGCGGCCTGCTGGTGGATGTGACGGACCCGGCCAGCATCGCGGGCGCCGTGGCCGAACTGACCGATGCCAACAGGCGCGCGGCCCTGGGCCAGGCCGGCTGGCTGGCGGCGCGCGGCGCCTGGGGCTGGCCGACGGAGGCGGAAAGGCTGGTCGCGCTCTATCGGGAGCTTCTGGGCTAGACCATGATGCGTTCGCTTGCGCTCACTTTCATGGTCTCGCCACTGCTGAGAGCGGGATTCAACGTTTTCAGCGATTCCGCCTCAATGCATCCCGCTCTAAGCCCCGCGGCGCTTCAGGGCCAGGCGCCGGGCAGGCTCGCCCGTCGCGCGGCTGGCGAGGATGTCGCGCACGGATTCCGGCCAGGGCGTGACGCGGCGCATCTTCAGGTCCACGCAGAGATACAGCACCTCGTGCTCGGAGGCGGTCCAGCCCTCGGTGAAGTGGAACATGCGGTGCTTCACCAGCAGGCGCTTGTCATCGCTGGCCAGCACGGAGCTTTCCGCGCCGATCGGCATCGCCTCGGTCATTTCGCGCTGGTAGTCGAGCCAGGCCTCGGCGGCGAAACTGCCCAGGCCGCCCTGCTTCAGCGGCGTGCCCAGGCCCAGATGCGGCCAGAGACGGTCCGTCTGGAGGTCATAGGCGACGAGGTAGTAGCCCATGTTGAGATGCCGGTAGCCATCCACCCATTGCGGCTTCACGGCCACCAGCGGCTCATCCCAGCGATACCAGCCCGCCTCGAAGCGAGGTGCGGGACCATCATCCACGAACGGCATTCGCACCCTCCAGGAGCGATGAGCGAAAGCAAAGCCGCCACGCCACCACTCGGAACCCAGCCCCCCGAATCCGGACGCAGCGGCGGAGGGCGTTATGCTCAGTGTATATCGTCGGATTTGGACAGCGCCTCGCGCAGCTTGCCGATGTCGAAATCGGAGCGCTTGGCCATCTCCAGGATGACGGCTTCCTTGCGGCTCAGCAGGTCAATCGCGGCGGGCAGCGCCTTTACGGCACCGGCCGGGATGGTAACGGCGCCGTGGCGGTCGGCATGCACCACCTCGTCATGCCCCACCTGCATGCCATGCACGGTGACCGGGCGGCCCCAATCCACCACATGCACATAGGCATGGCTCGGATTGATGATGCCCAGCAGTTGGAAGCCAGGCGCCACCATGTCGAGATCGCGGATCGAGCCATTGGTGACGCAGCCCAGGGACTTGAGGCCCTTGTGGACATTGGTGTTCACCTCGCCCCAGAAGGCGCCGGTACCTGGCACGTCATCCAGGTCCTGCAGCACGACGACGCTCGGCATGTCGCAATTGGCGACGTATTCATACCAGCCAATGCGTGAGGCGCGGTCCTGCTCCTTGGTGCGGCCCGAGGGGAATTGCGCGCGGATGGTGCCGACGCGCGCCGGCCCGCAGATCGGCGCCATGGAAGGGTGCGCGCAATCGAAGGTGCGGACGGTGAAGCCGTATCCGCGACGCGCGGGCACGACGAGTTCGAGGGCATTGCAGATGGTGGGCGTGTCCCAGGCGCAAAGCGCATCGAGATCGGCTTGGGTATAGGGGCGCGTGACCATGTTTTCCTCCTGGGATTCGGCGCAGTCTCGGGCGATGCGGCGTGCGCGTCAAACCGGCTGGATGGCGAGGCCTCAATAGAGGATGCGGCCACGCAGGCCGACGACCAACGCGTTGCGACCCGGAGCCTCGCTCGGGTTCCAGATATGCGTGACCACGGGTTGCAGGTCGAAGCCGGGCATGATCTCGGCGAGGTAGGTCACTTCCAGGTTTGTCTCCGAGCTGCGCCGTGGGGGCGCGTCGGGGTTCAGACGAATCGCATCAGCGTCAAACCGGCGCAGGCCCTCCGCATAGCGCGCATGGATGATGCTGAACCCGAAGCGATCCTTCGGCCGGCCGGGCATCACATTGGCGAACACCACGCCGGCATCCGCGTAGAAGCCGATCAGGCTGCGATCGGATGGCGCCACCGAGACGCGACCAAACACCGACACGCCGGACAGCGCATCGCCGCCCTCGGGCCGCCAGAGCTGCTGATCCAGCACGGCATAGAGGCCGGCATTGCCGCGCCGTCGCAGCGGCACGGCCGAGCTGGCGGGATCGGCCAGCAGCATGCCATCGGCGGCGCGGGAGGTGTGATCGAAGTGACCCAGATGCGCCCAGCCGCCCAGGCGCAGGATCCGCGCGAGGCCACTGGCATCAGCCGCCTGATTGGCTTGCAGCCGTGCCTCCGCGAAGATCAGGCCGGGATCCCTCACGCGGAAATTGGTGCTGTAGCGGTTGCGGACCTGCTCGCTGCCCGGGCCCGGCGGCGCGACCTGCCCGTTGAACAGCGCCGCACGGAAGTTGAAGCGGTCATTCGGCTCGATCTGGAGGAAAATGCCGGGCGTCGCGAGGGGAAAGGCCGGCCCGCCGCCGGGCAGGTTCAGCGCGCTGATCGTGGGGAAGTCGCTTTGCAGGAACATCACCGAGAGATCGGAATAGAAAAACTCCACATCGGCGGCGAGCTGCCCCGCCCGCAATCGCACCACGCCGCCCGCGAAGCGCTGCTCCAGCCATAATTCGGAGAGGCGAATGCGGGGCATGGCCTCGATGGCCGCGATGGTGTTTACGCCCCCCACATAGTCGCGGCGGATGCGGCCGGTGTTGTGGATGAAGAAGGCGTTCGCATAGCCGCGCAGGCCACGCAGCCCGGCGAGCTTCTCGAAATCCACCTCGATCGAGGGTTCGAACAGGCCCTGGTTGACCCAGCCCCGCCGCTGGCCACCGCGAAGATTGCCCAGCGCATCCGTGATGTAGGAGAGCCGGAACTCGATGCCGCTCAGCGAAAGGCGGCTCACCAGACCCAAGGGATCGCCGCCATCGGGCAGCACGCGGCGCAGCGTGGATTCGGCCGGACCATCGGAACGCGGGCCGCGCTCCTCGATCTGCGCCTGCGCCGAACCCATCGCCACGAGGAGCGCGAGAAGCATGGCGAGATATCGAGAGGGGGAGGCCATGCAACGGATCCCAGGGTGATTTTGTCGTGTCAGGCGAGGCATCCAGGTGGTGCCAAGGGGATTTCCGGGTGTCAAGCCGCGCGGCGATGACGGAATGACGCGCCAGGGCTAGACTGATCTTCGTGGCATCCTCCCCATCTCCCGCCCCCGGTGGCGCGCTGCCCTGTGATGTGGCGGCACTCTGCGCCGCCGAGCCGCGTTTCGCCGGCATCGAGGGACGCGCCGGACCGCTGCCCTGGCGCAGCCGGCCGCGCGGCTTTCCCGGCATATTGTGGGCCATTTGCGGCCAGCAGATCAGCAACCAGGCGGCGGGCGCCATCTGGCGGCGGCTTTCCGCCCTGCCGGGCGCGCTGACACCCGAAGGGCTGCTGGCGATGGATGACGCGACATTATGCGGCGTGGCGGGCCTCTCGCGCCCCAAGGCCGCGCATGCGCGCAGCCTCGCCACCGCCTGCCTGGATGGCACGCTGGTTTTCGAGCGGCTGGCGACGCTGCCCGATGCGGCGGCGATCGCGATACTGAGCGGCGTGAAGGGCCTGGGCCCCTGGACGGCCGAGGTGCATCTGATCTTCGCTGAAAGCCGGCGCGACATCTTCCCCTCGGGCGATATCGCGCTGGCCAATTCGGCACGGCATCTCTTTGCGCTGGAGGCGCGCCCGGCACCCAAGGCCCTGGCGCGCATGGCCGAGGCGTGGTCCCCCGCGCGTTCGCTGGCGGCGCGGTTGCTGTGGCATCATTGGCGACATGAAACCGGCCGCCCGCTGATCGAGGACCCTTGATGCGCTTCTCCCCCCAAATCCTCGCCACGGCCGAGCCCGCCATTCCCGCTGCCCGCGCCTGGGCCGCCCGCTACCAGGGCCAGCGCGGCCCGGCGCTCGACCTGACGCAGGCGGTGCCCGGCTATCCGCCGCATCCCGAATTGCTGGCCCGGCTGGGCGAGGCGGCGGCCAGTCGTGCAGCCGCCAGCTATGGCCCCATCGCGGGGGATGAGGCGCTGCGCGCGGCCCTGGCCGAGGATGCCAGCGGCTTCTATGGCGCATCCATCGCGCCCGAGCATGTCGCCATCACCGCCGGCTGCAATCTGGCCTTCGCCATGGCGATGAAGGTGATCGCGGCGCCAGGCGACAATGTGCTGGTCCCCACGCCCTGGTATTTCAACCACGAGATGGCGCTATGCATGGCGGGGGTGCAGGCCCGCCCCCTGCCCTGCAACGCCGCGCAAGGCTTCGTGCCGGATGTGGCCTTGGCCGCCACGCTGACGGATGCGCGCACGCGCGCCATCCTGCTGGTCAGCCCGAACAATCCGACCGGCGCGGTCTATCCGGCAGAGGTGATCGCGGGCTTCGCGGAACTCGCGCGGAGCCGCGGCATCTGGCTGGTGCTGGACGAGACCTATCGCGACTTCCTGCCCAATGCCGTGCCGCACCGCGTCTTCAGCGCCCCCGATTGGGGCGATGTGCTGGTGCACCTCTACAGCTTCTCCAAGGCCTATTGCATTCCGGGCCACAGGCTTGGCGCCGTCATCGCGGGCGAGGCCTTCCAGCACCAACTGGCCAAAGCGCTGGACACCTTGCAGATCTGCCCGGCACGGGCCGCGCAGCGGGTGCTGGCCTGGGCGATCCCGGCGCTGCGCGACTGGCGCTCGGATAACCGCAAGATCATGCAGGCCCGCGCAAGCGCCTGCCGCGCCGCGCTGAACAGCGACTGGATTGACGCGATGGGCAGCTATTTCGCCTATCTGCGCCTGCCCGAAGGCGCGCCGGATGCGATGGCGGCGGCCGAGCACCTCGCCGCCGAGCAGGGCCTGATGACCCTGCCCGGCCCCTTCTTCGGGCCGGGACAGGAGCGGCATCTCAGGCTCGCCTTCGCCAATGCGGAGGCGGAGCGGCTGGCGGAATTGCCGGGACGGCTGGCGGGGCTGGTGTAGCGGCGGGCCTCACGCCCCCAGGGGCGGGGCGGCATCAAACCCGTTCGCCAGCACACCGCGCGGCTTCACCATGTCATAGGGTCCGCGCGGCAAATACCGCGACGTGCCGGGCTCGGCCTGCACCACGCCGTCGCGCATCACCACCTCGCCCCGGCGGATGGTCATGACGGGCCAGCCCGTCACCTCCATGCCCTCATAGGGCGTGTAGTCAATGGCGTGCTGCATCAGCGCGTTGGTGATGATGCGCTTGGCCTTCGGATCCCAGAGCGCGAGATCCGCATCGGCGCCGATGGCGATGCTGCCCTTGCGCGGCGCCAGGCCCATCAGCCGCGCGGGGTTGGTCGCGGTCAGTCGCACGAATTCATCCAGGCTGATGCGCCCCTTGGAGACGCCCTCGCTGAACAGGATGGGCAGTCGCGCCGTCAGGCCGGGAATGCCGTTCGGAATGTCGCGAAAGCTTGCATCGCGGCCATTCTGCCCCTTGCCCTTGTCGCCCGCGAAACTGAAGGCGCAATGGTCGGAGGAGACGACATCCAGCACGCCGCGCCGGATCAGGTCCCAGATGCGGGCATGCTCCGTCGTGTCACGCGGGGCCGGGCTGCACATGAATTTCGCGCCCTCGAAGCCGGGCTGCTCCATCTGCTCCGCGGTCAGCGCGATGTATTGCGGGCAGGTCTCGCCCCAGACCTTCACGCCGCGCCTTTGGGCGCGGGCGATTTCCTCGGCGGCTTCCGCGCAGCTGACATGGAAGACCTGGATCGGCTGGTCCACCAGTTCGGCCAGCGCGATGGCGCGGTGCGTGGCCTCGCGCTCCACCACGGGCGGGCGGGACCAGGCGTGGTATTTGGGCGCGGTCAGGCCGGCCTTCAGCAGCGCCTCGGTGCGCCAGTTGATGGCCGCGTAGTTCTCGCAATGCACGGTGACGAGGCAGCCATGCTTGCGCGCCGTGACCAGCACCTTGAGGAAATCGGCGTCGCTGACATGCAGCGGCTCATAGGTGAGGAACACCTTGAGGCTGCGCACGCCGCGCGCCACCAGTTGCGGGATTTCGCGCTCCAGCACCTCCTCCGTCGCGTCGCTGATGATCTGGTGGAAGGCGTAGTCCACCATGCCCTTCGCCGCGCGGGCCGAGCTGTCGGCGAAGCGCTCCAGCACGCCGCCGCCCTTCCATTGCGGCACGAAGCAGACGACCGATGTGGTGCCGCCGGCGAAGGCGGCGCGGCTGGCGCTTGCGAAGCTCTCCTCATTCACGCCGGAGGGCGAGGGCTCCTCGATGTGGCAATGGCTGTCCACGCCGCCGGGCAGCACCAGCAGCCCCCCGGCCTCGACGCTGGCGCCACCGGGGGGCAATTGCTCGGCCAGGGCCACGATGCGCCCCGCCTTCACGCCGATATCGCAGCGCGTGGTGCCAAAGCCCGTCGCCACCTCGCCGCCCCGCACCACCAGATCGTATTCCGTCATGCCGGCCCATCTCCTTGTTGGCGGGCCGAGCATGGCGCGGGGGCCAGATCGTATTCCGCCATGCCGGCCCATCTCCTTGTTGGCGGGCCGAGCATGGCGCGGGGGCCAGATCGTATTCCGCCATGCCGGCCCATCTC
>CAMTUX010000023.1:0-40471 GCA_947084995.1 uncultured Roseococcus sp. | reverse complement strand
GGCTTGGCGCGGCTGCGGCTTGGCGCTTCCGAACGCGGAGCGGCGGCAGCGCGGCCACGCGGCGCTGGCGCTTCGGCATCGCGCGGCTTGGCTCCGGCGCGGGGCCGGCTTGGCGCCTCGACGCGGGGGGCTGCGGGCTTGCGGGCCGGCTTCTTGGTCTCGTCAGGTGTCCGCGCCATGCGCTCGTCTCTCACTTCATCAGTTCATCTGGTCGTCAGTCCGGTGGGCGTCGCTGGCTTGCGCCGAGGCCGCCCGGATGGCCGTGGCAGAAATCGCGCGTTCGGCAGCAGGTACAAAGCACCAGGGTGCCCCGCCCGTCCAGCGCGAAGCTTGCAGGGCGGCCGCGCGTCGGCGCCGATGGGCCAGCACCGCCGCCGCCTGGCCGTGCAATGCAGCCCGGCTGTAGCCCGGCCTGGGCAGGACCGCCAGGGGCGTTCGCCGGGCCATCTCCCGCCAGCGCCGCCAGCGCGGCAATTGCGTCAGATTATCCGCCCCCAGGATCAGCACGAAGCGCGCCCACGGGAAGCGCCGCCGCAACAGCCCCAGCGTGCGATGCGTGAAGCGCGAGCCCAGGCGCTGCTCGATATCGGTGGCGATGATCCGCGCATCCCGCGCCACGGCCCGCGCACTGGCCAGCCGCACCGCGAAGGGCGCCATGCCGCGCGCCGGCTTGAGCGGATTGCCGGGCGAGACCATCAGCCACACCCGGTCCAGCCGCAGCGCCCGCAAGGCCGCCAGCGCCACATGGGCATGGCCCGCATGGGCCGGGTTGAAGCTGCCGCCCAGGATGCCAATGCGCTGGCGCCGACCATCGCCGAACCGCCCCGGAGCCTCTCTCAACGCGTCCGCACGCTCACCGCGACGGGTGCGGCCAGCAGCCCCTCATAGGTTACGGTATAGGTCCGCCCCGCCTCGGCCGGCAGCGCGGGCGAGAAGCCGCCCAGCGAGATCATCTGCCCCGCCCGCAGCCGCTCCCCGCGCGAGGCGAGGTCCTGCGCCAGCCAGGGGATCACGTTCAGCGGATGCCCCAGCAGGGCCGTGCCCGGCGCGCGGGCCAATTCGCGCTGATCGCTGGCGAGCGTCACCGTCATGCTGGCCAGGCGCGCCGCGAATTCCTCGGTCACCTGCACGGGGATCCCCTCCCCCACCACGCCCAGCCGCGCGCCGACATTGATCGCCAGCAGGTTCGGCCCATCCATCCCCGAAGCCAGCACCAGGTCCGGCAGCTCGATGAAGGGGATGATGAGATCAATGTTCCGCAGCACGTCCAGATGCGTGCGCGCCTGGTTGATGGCCTCATCCCGCACCCGCACAATCAGATCGGCCTCCACGCTCGGCACCGAGCCGAAGCGGGCCGGAACCTCGGCGCCGGAGCGCAGGCGGACCGTGCTCTCATAGATGGTGCCGGTGACGGGATGGGCCACGCCAAAGCGAGCCTGCGCGGCGGGATTGGTCAGCCCCACCTTGTATCCGACGGGCAGGCCCCATTGCCGCACCATGATGGCGACCAGCTTATCCTGCGCGCATTGGCCATCGGCCAGGCTCGTCATCCCCGCCAGCGGCTGGGCCGGCGTGTTGCTCAGCAGCGCGCGGGAGAGTGCATCCACCGCCTCGTCACCCGGACAGGCGGCGAGGGCGGGTTGCGCGAGTGCAAGGGTCGCGGCGGCGGCGAGGAGCAGGCGGCGCATCTGGATATCTCCCTGGGTTGCCCCGAGATTAGCCATTCCCACGCGCGAGGGAAGCGGAAGCTTAGCCGCGGATTTGCCCCGTCCCCGTCACCCGATAGCGGAAGGTGCAAAGCTGTTCGAGGCCGACCGGCCCGCGCGCATGCAGCCGCCCCGTGGCGATGCCGATTTCCGCGCCGAAGCCGAATTCCCCGCCATCGCAGAATTGCGTGGAGGCGTTCCAGAGGCCGACGGAGGAATCAATCCCGGCCAGGAAGGCCTCGGCGGCGGCGGCATCCTCGGTGAGGATGGCTTCCGTGTGCTCGCTGCCGAAACGGCGAATATGGGAGAGCGCGCTCTCCACCCCATCCACCACGGCGATGTTCAGCACCGCATCCAGCCATTCGGTGGCGAAATCGGCGTCGGTCGCGGCGTCCAGGCCGGGGCAGATGGCCTGGGCGCGGGCATCGGCGTGGAAGCGGCAGCCCTTCGCGGCCAGATCCGCCACCAGCAGGGGCAGCAAAGCGGGCGCGATGGCGGCGTCAATCAGCAGCGTCTCGGTCGCGCCGCAGACGCCGGTGCGGCGCAGCTTGGCGTCGAGCAGGACGGCGCGCGCCATGTCATGCTTGGCTGCCGCGTGGATGTAGGTGTGGCAAAGCCCCTCGGCATGGGCGAGGACGGGAACGCGCGCCTCCTCCATCACGCGGGTGACCAGGCCCTTGCCGCCGCGCGGGATGATCAGGTCAATCAGCCCCGCCGCACGCAGCATGGCGCCCACGAAGGCGCGGTCCTGCGTGGGGGCGAGCTGGATGGCCGCCTCCGGCAGCCCGGCCTCGCGCAGGCCCGTTCGCAGGCAATCGGCGATGGCGCGGGCGGAATGCGCGCTCTCGCTGCCGCCACGCAACAACACGGCCGAGCCCGCCTTGAGGCAAAGCGCCCCCGCATCGGCCGTCACATTGGGCCGGCTTTCAAAGATCATGCCGATGACGCCGAGCGGCTGCGCCACGCGCTGGAAGCGCAATCCGTTGGGCCGGGTCCATTCGGCCAGCACGCGGCCCACGGGGTCCGGCAGGGCGGCCACCTCCTCCAGCCCCTGTGCCATCGCGGCGATGCGGGCGGGCGTCAGCGTCAGCCGGTCACGAAAAGCGGGCGAGAGGCCGGGTGCCGCGGCCAGGTCCGCCTCATTGGCGGCCTGGATGGCCGGCGCCTGCGCGCGAATGGCGGCGGCGGCATGGCGCAGCGCCGCATCCTTCGGCGCGCTGCCGGCGCGGGCCAATTCGCTCGTCGCCGCGCGTGCGGCGCGGGCGGCGGTGTCGAGCAGTTGCGCGGTGGCGTCGGTGATGGCGTTCACGATGAATCTCCTGCCCGAGCCATAGCGCGATTGGCCGCCGCCGTGAAAGAGCGTCAGGAATCTTGCATCCGCCCGCGTCTCAGAGGACGATACGCATGTGCATTACCTTGTCCTGACCCTTATTTTTGGCTTCTCGGCCATCGCGCAGGCCGCCGATTGCACCCCCACGCCGGCCCTGCGCGACGCAACGCGCCTGCTCGGTTGCGAGGTGCTGCGCCGCGGCGAACTCAGCGGCGGCATGGCCTGGGAGAGCCAGCGCCGCATCTACCAGGCACCCCGCGCCGGCGTGGGGGACATGACCTTGCGGATGATGGTGGTCAAGCAACGCGGCGAGGTCGTCGCCTGGACCGAGCCGGGCTATGGCGAGCCGCAACGCCCGGAACAACTCTCCTCGCCACGGGGGATGCTGCTGCGGCTGCCGGTCTCGCCCATCCCCGGCACTGAGGCCCCGCTGGATGAAATCTGGCTGCGGCGCGAACCCATGGGCTATTGGGTCAATCTCAATGCGCGACTCTGGCGGCACGAGGCGGAGGCAAGGCTCGGTGCCGGCGAAACGCTGGCCCCTGGCTACAACCTGGAAATCCGGCCGCTGCGCGCCACCGGACGGATCGGGCGGCCAGGCGATACACCGGGCCGGCCCAGTGGCGGCAGCTACACCGCCTGGCTGGATCTGGGCGAGGATCGGCTGGTGCTGATCGGCTTCAGTCGGCACTGAGCCTCAGGGAGGCTCAGCCATCGGGGCTCGTGCCGCTGGGCGCACCCTGGGCGCCCAGCGCAGCGTCTCGGCGCGGATGCTGGCGGCGAGTTCGGCCTGGCCGCTTGCCTGGATGGTTTCCCTCCCGCGCCGGGCGAATTCGGTACGCAGCTCAGGATCGGCCAGCAGGGGCCTGAGCGCGGCCACCATGCGATGCGTAAGGCCAGGGGCGACGCCAATGGGAAATTGTCAGGCATTCCAGTTGGACAGCTCGAAGCCGGCAAGCCCGACCCCGGCCATGTTGGGCAGATCGGGCAGCGAGGCGCTGCGCGCCGCGGGGCCGATGGCACCGCAGGCGCAACCAGTTCAGCCGCGATGTTGCCGCCGCCGCCCCCCGCGATTCTCGATGGCGATCTGCTGGCCCGGCACCGCGATCAGGCGGGGCAAAGGGGCCGAACACGGCGCTTCTGCCGCATCCGGGGCGAGAGACGGCGATATCCTGCACAAGCCACGCGCTAACGCCCGGCAAGGCGGCATGCGCGGCGCTGCCGGTATCAATCGGTTGGCGTCATGGCCTTGATGAGGTCAAAGACGCGCTTGCGGACCGAGGGATCCGAGATGCGATAATAGGCGCGCACCAGTTCCAACGTCTCGCGGCGATGCAGCGTGTCATCGCCGAAGCCTTCTTGCGCCTCGGCGAAGCCGGCGACGCGGCTGGCGAAGCTCTGGCTGCCCCCCACCGAACTGGGCAGATCGTCAAAGAAGAAGCTGATCGGCACGTCGAGCACGCGCGAGAGATCGAACAGGCGCGAAGCGCCGATCCGGTTCACGCCGCGCTCATACTTCTGGATCTGCTGAAAGGTCAGCCCCAGGGCTTCGCCCAGGCGCTCCTGACTCATGCCGAGGAGAGTGCGACGCAGACGGACACGCGATCCAACATGCACGTCGATCGGGCTCGGACGGTGTTCCTTCTCGACCTTCTCGGTCGCTTCGCCACTCGCCATCGCTTCTCTCATCTCAAATTACGCCCCTGCCTGACGCTCATTGTGCTGCCGCCTGACTTTTGTCGAAAATCCAGCACGGCTGCCCGAGCTTTCCCGCAATCCTTGCGTATGCGGCCATCGGGACATCTGATTGCAACACCCCTTACAACGTAGCCTGCTGGTTGCGTTTAGCGGCCGGACAAGAAAACGTCAATATTTTTATACTTTCTCAGTATTTAAAATTCATCACCAAAAAAGCTACGGCGTCCCATCCATCGGGCAGCGCCGCCAGGGAGCCGATAAAGCCCCGAAAAACAAGACAAAACCCAGCGGTATCCAAAGCCCGGCCCGCGCGAAGATGGTGGGTGCAAGAGGCGCTGGCAGCGCCGCCGAAACCTGCCCCGATGCCCCCAGGCCCAAGCTGGCGCGCTCTCGCCCGGTTGCATCGAACACGGCCGACACGCCCGTCTGGGCCGCGCGCACCATCGGCAACCCCTCCTCCACCGCCCGCAGCCGCGCTGCCGCCAGGTGCTGGTAGGGGCCGGTGGAAGTGCCGAACCAGGCGTCATTGGTGATGTTCAACAGCCAGGCCGGGCGCTCCTCACCCACCACCCGCCCCGGAAAGATCACCTCGTAGCAGATCAGCGGCCCGGGTGAGGGCAGGCCACGCGGCAGGCGCAACACCTCGGGCCCCGGCCCGGCCGAGAAATCCACGCCCCCCGTCACCATGCGAATGGGCAGGATGCCGCCCAGCGGCATGTATTCGCCAAAGGGCACCAGATGCGCCTTGTCGAACAACCCCACCGCCTGGCCCGTGGGGTCCAGCGCCACCAGGCTGTTGAACAGCGCCTGCAAGCGGCCATCGCTGCCCCATTCGCCCCGAACGGTGCCCGCCAGCAGCAGGCCATTATGAGGCAGCGCGGCGCCGGCCAGCCGCATCGCCTCGGCATCCTGGGCCAGCAGGAAGGGGCTCGCCGTCTCGGGCCAGATCACCAGGATGGGCTGGCCCGGATGGGACGCCGCCGCGGCCCGCGCGCCCTCGGCCGAAAGGTCGAGATAACGCTGGAAGATCGGCATGCGGCGCGCCGGGTCCCATTTCGTGTCCTGCGCCACATTGCCCTGCACGAGCACGAGGCGGATCTCGTGATCCGGCGGCAAGGGCTGGGCCAGCCGCCAGGCGCCAAAGCCCATCCAGACCGCCAGGACCGCCACGCCGCCCAGCGCCGCGCGGCGGCTGCGCAGCACGGGCAGCGCCGCCAGCAGCACCGTCAGCAGCGACAATCCATGCACGCCGATCACGCTGGCCGGCTGCAAGGGCAGTGGGTGGAAGGCCCAGACCGTGCCCAGCAGGTTCCAGGGAAAGCCCGTGAACAGCACGCCACGCAGCATTTCGGCCGCGACCCAGGCGGCGGCGAAGCCCAGCACGCGTGGCCATCCCGGCACAAGCCGCCAGGCCACCAGGGCCGGCAGCAGGCTAAACAGCGCCATGGGCAGGGCGATTCCCGGCGCGGCCACCGGCACCAGCCACCACCAGCGCCCGATATCGGTGAAGAGCGAATGGGTGATCCAGTACAAACCGGCCAGGTGATGCCCGAAGCCGAAGCCGAACCCCCACCAGGCCGCCCGCCGCCAGCCCGGCGCCCGCCCGATCAGCCACAGGAAGCCCGGAATCGTCACCAGAAGCACCGGCACGAAATGGATGGGCGGCAAGGCCAGCACCGAGAGCCCGCCCAGCAGGAAGGCCAGGAGCCAGGGGCGGGAGGTCAGGAATTGGGGCATGGGGGATCCAGACTCGGGAAGCCTCGCCCCTGCCCCGCAGGCGGGGCAAGGGGGCTGCCTTGGCGGTGGGTTACTCGGCGGCGGCCTTGCCGCCCACCACCGGGCGTCGGACGCGCAGGCGCCTGATGCGGCGCGCATCGGCATCCAGCACGCGGAACTCCAGGCCCGAACTGTGCGAGAAGATTTCGCCGCGCGCCGGCACACGGCCCGCCATGGTCAGCACCAGGCCGCCCACCGTATCAATATCGGCCTGACGCTCCTCATCGGTGAGCACCGGGCCCATCCGCGCCTCGAAGGTCTCGATCTCGGTGCGGGCATCGAGTTCCAGCACGCCCTCGCCGCGCTCGGTGATCTGGGGGGCGTCAATCTCGTCATGCTCGTCGGCGATGTCGCCCACGATGGTCTCGACCAGATCCTCGATGGTGATCAGCCCATCAATCCCGCCATATTCATCCACCACCAGCGCCATGTGCATCCGCGCCTCGCGCATCCGCAGCAGCAGGTCGAGCACGGGCACGCTCGGCACCACCAGCAGCGGCTTGCGGAGGATGCCGCGCAGGCTGAATGGCGCCTGACGGCCGACAGCGGCGATGATGTCCTTGATATGGACCATGCCCAGCACGTCATCGAGCTGGTTCTGATAGACCGGATAGCGGCTATGCCCCTCGCGCTGGATGGCGGCCACCGCCTGATCCAGGGTGAGATCGGCCGGGAGGGCGATGATGTCGGCGCGCGGCAGCATCACGTCATAGGCCGTGGCGCCGCGCAGCTTGAGGACGTTGGAGAGCAGCGAGCGCTCATGCGGGTCGAGCGTGCGGCCATCCCTCGCCAGGGCGTCGGGCGCCTCGATCAGTTCCTCGACCCGGTCGCGCAGGCTTTCCTCGCGCTTGGAGAAAAGCTCGCGAAGGCGGCGGATCATGGGCGGGCGGGCAGTGGATTCGGAGGGCATCAGGCGGCCCACCTGGTGCGCCAGGGATTGGCGACGCCCAGCCGGTGCAGGATGCGCGTCTCGGCGCGCTCCATCAGCATCGCCTCCCCGGCGGCCAGATGGTCATGCCCCAGCAGGTGCAGCGTGCCATGCACGATGAGATGGGCGAAATGCGCCCGCATGGGCCGCGCTTCCGAAACCGCCTCGCGCCGGACCACGCCCAATGAGAGAGCGAGGTCGCCCAGCGTCAGGCTGCCATAGGGTGCCGGGAAGGAGAGGATGTTGGTCGCCTTCTCCTTGCCGCGAAACCCGCCATTGAGGCGCCGGATCTCGGCGTCATCCGTGAGCAGGACGGTCAGGTGGCCATTCTCGCCCTGGTCGGCCAGGGTCGCTTCCACGGCGCGACGGGCCAGGGCTTCCACGGCGGGCACGGCTCCGCGCCAACCGGGTGCGCCGAAGACGATCTCGACATCGGCAAGCCCGACGGTGGAATACCCCCCGCCGGGCAGACTACTTCCCGGTGACATCCAACTCCTTCCCGGCAACGCGGCCCCGCCCTGTTGGCGATGCGGGCCGCGCGCCCTCCTTTTGACCATAGGCCGTCACGATCCGGCCTACGAGGGGGTGTCTTACCACATCCCGCTCGTCGAAATGCGTGAAACCAATTCCCGGCACATCCCGCAAGATGGAAATCGCCTCCACCAAGCCGGATTTCTGCCCATGCGGCAAGTCCACCTGGGTCGGATCGCCGGTAATGGCCATGCGCGTCCCCTCGCCCATGCGGGTCAGGAACATCTTCATCTGGGCGGGGGTGGTGTTCTGCGCCTCGTCCAGAATTGCAAAACAATGGGCCAGGGTGCGGCCGCGCATGAAGGCAAGCGGCGCGATCTCGATCTCCCCCGCGGCCAGGCGCCGCGTCACCTGCTCGGCCGGCAGCATGTCATGCAGGGCGTCGTAGAGGGGGCGCAGATAGGGGTCCACCTTCTCCTTCATGTCGCCCGGCAGGAAGCCCAGGCGCTCGCCCGCCTCGACGGCGGGGCGGCTGAGCACGATACGGTCCACCCGGCCGGCCAGGAGGAGGGCCACGCCCTGCGCCACCGCCAGATAGGTCTTGCCGGTGCCGGCGGGGCCCACGCCAAACACCATCTCATGCTTGGCGAGCGTTTCCATATAGGCGGATTGCGCCGGGGTGCGGGGCGCGATGGCGCCGCGCCGCGTGCGAATCTGCGGGATGTCCTGGAGTGGCAGGCGCGGATCCTGCTCCATCTCGCCCTCGGCCATGCGGATCGCGGCCTCCACCTCCGATGCGCCGGGCGCCTGGCCGCGCTCGATGCCGCGCCACAGCCCACGCAGCACCTGTTCGGCCATGCCGGTGCGTTCGGTATTGCCGGTGATGGTCAGGCGGTTGCCGCGGCTGGCCAATCGCACGCCGCATCGCTGCTCGATCCGCGCCAGGTGCCTGTCATGCTCGCCATAGAGAAGGGGGAGCAGGGCGTTGTCCTCGAATTGCAGTGTGACGCTGCGGCTCTCGGAGGAAGGAGGGGAAGGCGAACGATTGCGAAGGGCGAGGGTGTTGCTCAAGCGGCTGTCTTCTCCTGTTGGGCCAATTCCCCAGCCAGGGAGTTGGGGTTTCCGGACGCGATGAACACCGGCACCGTCTCGCCGATCAAGGATAAAGCTCCGGGCAGATGCACCGGTTGCAGCCAGGGCGTGCGCCCCGCCAATTGTCCCGGATGGCGGCCCGGCCCGGTGATGAGCACCGGCACAGTCTGGCCCGTGAGGCTGGCATTGAACGCGGCCTGCTGGTCGCGCAGCAGGGCCTGGACTTCCTGCAGCCGGCGATCCTTCGTCGCTTCATCCACGCGGTGCGGCGCGCCGGCGGCCGGCGTGCCGGGACGGGGCGAGTATTTGAAGGAGAAGGCCTGGGCGAAGCCGATGCGGCGGATCAGCGACATGCTGGCCTCATGATCCGCCTCGGTCTCGCCGGGATGGCCCACGATGATGTCGGTGCTGAGCGCCAGGTCGGGGCGGGCTTCGCGCAGCCGCTCCACCAGTTCGACATAGGCCTGGGCCGTATGGCCGCGATTCATGGCTTCCAACATGCGGTCGCTGCCCGACTGCACGGGCAGATGCAGGAAGGGCATGACCGCTGGAATGTCCCGGTGCGCCGCGATCAGCGCCGCGTCCATGTCGCGCGGATGGGAGGTGGTGTAGCGCAGCCGCTCCAGGCCAGGAATCTCCGCCAGCGCCCGCAGCAATGGGGCCAGGCCCCATTCGGCGCCATCGGGGCCCGCGCCGTGATAGGCGTTCACATTCTGCCCGAGCAGCGTGATCTCCCGCGTGCCCTGCCCCACCAGCTTGCGCGCCTCGGCCAGCACGGCCTTGACCGCGCGGCTGTATTCGGCGCCGCGCGTATAGGGGACGACGCAGAAGGAGCAGAATTTGTCGCAGCCCTCCTGGATGGTGAGGAAGGCGGTGAGGCCCTGCGGCGCGCTGGCTTCCGGCAGGAAATCGAATTTCTCCTCGACGGGGAATTCGGTTTCCACCACGGCGCGGCCGGTGCGCCCGGCGCGGGCCACCATCTCTGGCAGCTTGTGGTAGCTCTGGGGGCCGAGGACGATATCCACATAGGGCGCGCGGGCGGCGATCTCGGCCCCTTCGGCCTGGGCCACGCAGCCGGCCACGGCCAGCACCATCTCGGCGCCCTGGGCCTGGCGCGCCTCCTTGAGCAGGCGCAGGCGGCCGAGTTCGGAAAACAGCTTGTCCGTCGCCTTCTCGCGGATATGGCAGGTGTTGAGGATGATCATGTCCGCCCCCTCGGGCGCATCCACCGGCGCATAGCCAAGGGGGGCCAGCACATCCGCCATGCGGGCGCTGTCATAGACATTCATCTGGCAACCCCAGCTACGCAGGAAAAGACGCTTCTTGCCCGAAGGCGGGGGGGGAACTGCTGTCATGCCGGGTCCTCGCTGCCCGCCCACAGGCATGGGCCCGGAGCGATCCAGCATGAGCAGATGCGGAGCTTGAGCCGCGCGGTCAAGGAGAGCGGCCCAGTTCCGACCGGCGGGCCGGCAAGAGGGGCGTACAATTCATCAAGGCGAGGCTGTCAAACCGGCGCCGTATTGGTCAAGCGGATTCAATTCCGGTTCACATCCCGGTTTTGGCGCAGCGTGGCCGCCGTCTCGGTGATGGAGCGCGAAAGCCGGGCGGCCAGCGCCTTGCGGTCGGGCAGGGCATCGGGGGCGAAGCTCTCATCCAGCACCACGGTCACGCGCGTGCCGGTGCGGCGCAGCAGCTTCCAGGCATGGCTGCCCGTCTCCATATCGCCATACCAGGCGAAAAGCGGCCGGTCCCGCCGGCCCACCGGCAGGCCGCCCAGCCGGTCATAGACCAGCGCCAGCGGCTGGATCTGCGCCGCCGCATCGGCCACCGAGAGGAAGGAGGAACGGAAGGGCAACACCCGCGCGCCATCGCTCGTCGTCCCCTCGGGGAAGAGGATGATGCTGTCCCCCGCCTCGATGCGGGAGCGCAGATCCTGCACCTCGCCGCCCGTGCGGCCCCGGCTGCGGCTGACGAAGACCGAGCGGCCAAGCTTCGCCACCCAGCCGATCAAGGGCCAGGAAGCCACCTCCGCCTTGGAGACGAAGCGGGCATCCAGGGTCGCGCCCAGGACCAGGATATCCAGCCAGGAGGAGTGGTTGGAGACATAGAGGGTGCGCGGCCCGCCGCAGGGCGTGCCGATGACGCGCAACTCAAGGCCGATCAGCCAGCACAGGCTGCGGTGGTAGAAGCGCGCGAAGCTGTTCTTGGCCGCCCCCGGCAGTTGGATCAGCACCGCCTGGACGGGAATGCAGAACAGCGTGAACAGGATGGCGGTGAAGATGCGGCGGAAGGCCCGCAGCCGGCCGCCCGCCAGGCGCTCCCCCAGCACGTCATTCCACAGCGGGCCAGGCATGCGGGGCCGGAAGCGCTGGGGCCGGCCCCGCTTCATGCGTCGCGCCTTGGGCCTGGCTTCCGCCGCGACGGATGCGGCGGCCTTGGTCTGCGCTTCTGGTTTCATGTCCGCTCGCTATCGTGCACCTCGCGACAGGGCAATGACCACGCCGCGAAACCTGTGTGACATAGGTTGCGGCACGCCCCCAGGCCAGCGCATTTTGTCGCCGATGGGGTTTGTGGGAGAGTAAAGGGCATGAGGGTCGCCGTTCTCGGCGCGGGGCCGGCGGGGAGCGCGATGGCGGGGCTGATGTCCTGGCGCGGCCACCATGTCACGCTCTGGTCCCCGCGTGGCGGCGGGACGCGGCATCTGGGGCATGAACTGGCCACGCGCGGCGTGCTGGAAGGGCGCTGGCGCATTCATGTCGCGGCTGATCTCTGGCGCGCCACGGAGCGGGCCGAGGTGATCCTCATCGCCTTGCCGGCGCATGCCCTGCCATCCATCCTCCAGCGCCTGGCCAGCGCCCTGGTCGGCACGGCCGATATCCTCTTCGCGCCCGCGGCCGGCCTCGCTCCTGCCCTGCTGCATCAATGGATGGCCGCGCGTGGCCTGGCCGCGCGGATGGGCGCGCTGCCGGTGCCGCCCCTGCTCGCCGGCCGGGATGCCGAAGGGGTGGTGGAGATCACGGCCATCCGCCCGCGCCTCTGGCTTGGCGCCATCCCCGGCGAGGCCAGGCCGGCGCTGGTCGATCTCACGCAGGACCTGTTCGGCCTGCCGGTCGAACCCATGGCCGACACGCTGGCCGCCGGGCTGGCCGAGCCCTGGGCGATCATGCAGGCGGCGCGCATCCTGGCGCCCGCGGGGGTGGCCCATGGCGTGGGCAGGCTATTGCTGGCCCTGGCGGCCGAGCGGGATGCGGTGGGGCAGGCTCTTGGCCGCGACGGCCTGCCGGGAATCGCGACGCTGGTGACGGAACAGGGGGGCCTGCCCCCGCAGGCGGGCGCCCTGGCGGAAACCGGGATGGGCCTCGCTTTCCTGGAGGCCCTGGGCCGGAACTGCGAAACCCCGATGCCGCTGGTCACCGCCGCCCTGCATGTGCTGGAGACGGCGGCCGGCGCGCGCTTCGGGCCGCACCCCGTGCTGGCGGCGCTGGAGCCCTCCGCGCTTGCGGCCGTGCTGGGCTGAAGCCCCGGCTCAGCGCGCGGCGGCGCAGGCCTCCCGCGCGCGCAGGAATTCCGCCGGGGATGCGTAGCGGGATTGCTGGGCCAGGACGCGGTTCTGGCATTCCATAATGCGCTGCTGGCGCTGCAATTCGCGCCACGCCCGTTCAGCCTCGCGCGCCGCCGCGTCACCCCCCTGGACCAGCACCAGACCGGCAGGTTCCTGCGCCCCGGCGGGGGAAATCCCCGCCGGATCGAGCCCCGGCAGGACAAGCAGGAAGGCGCCCGCCAGAAGCCACGTCGCGCGCTGCGTCATGCTTGTGCCCCCTCGCCCGGCATTGGATGGAGCCTCAGACGATCTTCGTCCGGATCTCGCCCACGCCTTCCACGAAGCCTTCCAGCACATCGCCGCGCACCACGGCGGCCACCCCCTCGGGCGTGCCGGTCATGATGAGGTCGCCCGGGGCGAGTTCCACCAGCTCGGACAGATTGGCGATCACTTCCGGCACGGACCAGATGAGCTTCGACAAGTCGGAGGTCTGGGTAACCTTGCCATTCACCTTCAGCTCGATCTTGCCGCGGGAGGGGTCGAAGCCGGCGGCGGGAATGAGCTCGCCCATGGGGGCGGAGAGGTCGAAACCCTTGCCCATGTCCCAGGGACGGCCGGTCTTCTTGGCCTCGTTCTGGATGTCGCGGCGTGTCATGTCCAGGCCGGCGCAATAGCCCCAGACATGCTTCAGCGCATCGCCGATCGCAATGTTCCTGCCGCCCGTGCCGATGGCGACGACAAGCTCCATCTCATGATGCAGGGATTTGGTGACGCTCGGATAGGGCATGTCCGCGCCGCCGGTCACCAGCGCATCGGCGGGCTTGGTGAAGTAGAAGGGGGGCTCGCGCGTCGGGTCGCTGCCCATTTCGATCGCGTGCTCGGCGTAGTTGCGGCCAACGCAAAAGATGCGGCGTACCGGGAACATGGCGCTGCTGCCCTTGATGGGGACGGCGGAAATGGCGGGGGGCTGGATGACGTAATCGGGCACGGGGCGCTCCTTGCGGCAATGCCCTCTCGTCTAGACCAGCTTTGCCGTCCGGCAAACCCGCGCCATGCCGCCCTCGGGAGGCGGCCTCGCCCCGAAACAGAAAAGCGCCCGACCAGGGGGGTGGCCGGGCGCCCATACTGTTCATGCTTCCGATCGGAAAGGTCGGGCGAGCCGATTGGGGGAAATCGGGACGTCCACCAGCGGATGAACCACCGCCAGCCCGAGATTATTAGCCCGCCACGCGCTGAAAGCCAAGCGCAATCGACTCTAATTCCCGCCGATTCTCCTTGCCGGCCAGCCTATTCGGCCGCCTCACGCGCCAAGCGCTCGCGCGGCCGGGACTGGGCGGCACGAGCGGCGCAGGCACCGCCGAAGGCCTCGAAGATGCGGCGGCTGAAGGCATCCCGCTCCCAGTCATATTCCGGGTGCCATTGCACGCCCCAGGCAAAGCCTGGCGCCTGGCGCACCTGAACCGCCTCCACCGTGCCATCCGCCGCCCATCCCGTGGCCTCCAGACGCGGAGCGAGCCGCTGAACACCCTGATTGTGCAGAGAATTTACCGGCATTTCCGTGGCGCCGGCCAATTCATGCAGCAGACTCTCCGGCGCCAGGCGGATGGCGTGCGCCTTGCCGGTGCGGACCAGCGGAATGGGCTGGTCCGAGGGGGTGGAATGGTCCATCCGGCCCGGCAGGTCCTGGATGCGCTGGTCGAGCGAGCCGCCGAGCGCCACGTTCAACTCCTGCATGCCCCGGCAGATCGCCAGCAGCGGCACGCCCTGGGAGATGGCTGCGCGGATCAGCGGCAGGGTGGTGGCATCGCGCTGCAGGTCCTCGGGCGTGCCCTCGGCATGGTCGGGGCCGTCATAATGGCCGGGCCAGACATTGCTGCGGCTGCCGGTCAGGATCAGGCCATCCAGGCGCGGCAGGATCTGGGGCACCAGCGCCTCACCCGCCGCGGGCAGCAGGACGGGCACGCCCCCCACCGGGCCGAGCACGACACGCACATAGCTGTCGGAGGCCGCGTGGTTCGGCGTGTTGAAAATCCCGAAGGCTTTCACGCAGCAGGAGATGCCAATGATCGGTCTCATGACTGGAACACACCAATTCGATGCGGCGGATTCAAGGCAACAAAACAAGATTTCCGTCGAAATTTCATCGCCCCTGCTCAAGTTCCTCGCGGAAGCGGGGGTCGTTGAAGGCAAAAAGGAAGGGATCGAAGCGCTCGCCCTTCTGGATCTGCGAGAGCGTGACGCGCGTGCTGCGGCCCTGGGGGTCCAGCACCACCCATTGGCGCAGCATCATGGGCTGCTCCTCCAGGACAAGCTGGATCTGCCCCTCGGCCGCCTGGCCGGTGCGATGCAGGGTCACGCGCAGCAAGCCGCCGGCCCGCTCGAAGGCGGCCACGGTGATGTCGCCTCCCAGGCGCAGCGGGTTACGCAACAGCACGCTGAGCGGGGTGGAGGAAAGCGGCACGATGGTGGGCTGCCGCAATTGCCGGTCGTAATGGAAGAACTGGCCATCGGCTGCGATCAGCAGCGTGGGCTCGGGCGGGTCATATTCGAAGCGCATGCGGCCGGGCCGCCAGATCCAGGCGGTGCCCTCGGCCGAGCCGCCCCCCTGGGCGATCTGCAGGAAGCGCGCGCGCAGCGTGGTCATGCCGTTGAAATAGGCCTCGATCCGCGCAAGAGCGGCGCGGTCGTCATCATTGAGCGGCCGGGAGGGTGCCTGCGCTTGCGCCCGGGCGGGCGGCGCGGCGAGCAAGGGAGGAATGAGGAGCAGTGAGCGACGATTCATGGCCGAGTTGTGGCCCCGGATGCTGGCCAAAGAAAGGCTTTTTCTTTTTGGCTGCCCCGGCTGCGCCCCCCTTGCCGCGCCCGGCTGCGCCCCCTTGCCGCGCACCACTCCCGCGCGATGGAGGAGGGGCATGGATTTATGCTGCCCTGCGGCAGCTTGATACGGCCCCGAACGAATGAGGCGAATTTTTGGCGTAAAAAACAAGAACAAAAATGTGCAAAAACATATGGTTGCGACGAAATATTGAGAAACAACCCTTGACTGGCAGCCTCGTGCCTCTCCTGTCACATTGCAGCCTCGGACGAGGTGCGGGGGATGCATCCGGCCGATTAACCGGGGGCTTTCAATACATGGATGGATTCATTCCATTGACGCATGGCTACGGCCCTCAAGCTCCGCGAACCGGTGCCTATGGCGCTGGGCTGACGCGTCGCCGCCTGGCGAGCAGCATCGGCTGCCGCGGCGTCGGCCTGCATTCGGGCCGGCCCATTGCGCTCACCCTGAAGCCGGCCCCGCTCGGCTCGGGCATCGTGTTCCACCGCAGCGATCTCGGCCTGGATATTCCGGCGCAGCATGACCTGGTGGTGGAAACCCGCCTTTGCACGCAGATCGGCCTGCCGGGCAACCGTGAGGCCCGCATCGGCACTATCGAGCATGTGATGGCAGCGCTGGCCGCTGCCGGCATTGACGATGCGCGCGTGGAACTGGACGGCCCCGAGGTGCCCATCCTCGACGGTTCCGCCGCGCCTTTCCTTTTCCTGATTGATTGCGCCGGCACGGTGGAGCATTACGCCAGCCGCCGCGCGATCGAGGTTCTGCGAAGCATCCGCGTCGAGGACAGCCACGGCGCCTGGGCGGAAATCGCCCCCAACCCCGAGCCCGCCTTCGACGCCTCGCTGAGCATTGATTTCGGCGAGACGGCGATCGGCCAGCAAAGCCTCTCGCTTCGCATCTCGGTCGAGAGCTTCCGCCGCGAACTGGCCGATGCCCGCACCTTCACCCTCGCCGAGGATGTGGCCCGCCTGCGTGCCGCCGGCCTCGCCCAGGGCGGCAGCCTCGCCAATGCGGTGGTGGTGGACGGCCCGATGATCCTCAACCCCGGCGGCCTGCGCCGTCCGGATGAATTCGTGCGCCACAAGCTGCTGGATGTGGTGGGCGACCTCGCTTTGGCCGGCGCGCCGCTGATTGGCCGCTTCACCGGGCACCGCTCGGGCCATGCGCTGAACAACCAGTTGCTGCGCGCCCTGCTGGGCGAGAGCCGCAACTGGCGTTTCGCGGGTGAGCAGGGCTTGGCCGGGCGCCGCCAGGAGAAGCTGATCGCCGCCTGAGGCCATGACGCGGCCCCGCAGCAATCGCGGCGCGATCCGCCCCCTTGTGCGGATCGCCGGCTCCCATGGTATAGAGCCGCCCGATCGGAGCCTAAATCGCCCATGCGCCCAATGAATCGTGCCGTCATGTTCCTGGCCTTCGCGCTGCCCCTCGCGGGATGCGGCGTCACCCAATGGGATGGCTCGTCCTCCGCCCTGTCCCGCGGCTCCGCCGCGGGCGGGGGGCTGGTGGATCGCTCGCCGGAATCGCTCTACGCGGCCGGCATCGAGGCGCTGCAGGCCCGGCGCTACCCGCAGGCCGTCGAACTCTTTGAGGTGCTGGAGCGCGAGCACCCCTTTTCCACCTGGGCCACCAACGCGAAGATCATGTCCGCCTATGGCGAATACATGCGAAATCGCTACACCGAGGCCATCGGCACGCTGGACCGCTTCATCCAGTTGCACCCGGCGCATCGCGACATCGCCTATGCCTATTATCTCCGCAGCCTCGCCTTTTATGAGCAGATCGCCGACAGCCAGCGCGACCAGCGCGGCACGGAAACCGCCTTGAGCGCCTTGCAGGATGTGGCCAACCGCTTCCCCAACACGGCCTATGCGCGCGATGCGCGGCTCAAGATGGACCTCGCGCGGGACCATCTGGCGGGACGGGAGATGAATATCGGCCGCTTCTACCAGCGCCAGGGCCTGTACGGTGCCGCCATCGGCCGCTTCCGCCGCGTGGTGGAAGATTACCAGACCACCAACCACGTCCCCGAGGCACTGCACCGCCTGACCGAGCTGTATCTCTCGCTCGGCCTGCGTGACGAGGCGGCGCGCTCGGCTTCCGTGCTCGGACACAACTTCCCCGGCAATGCGTGGTACCAGGACAGCTACGCCCTGCTGACACCCGGCGCCCAAAGGGCGCCGCAGGACCGGCCGGGCATGTTCCGGCGGGCCTGGAACAGCGTATTCTAGCGGCGGGCGCATGCTCGCCTCCCTCTCCATCCGCGATGTCGTGCTGATCGAGCGGCTCGACCTGAATTTCGGACCGGGCCTCTCGGTGCTGACGGGCGAGACGGGGGCAGGCAAATCCATCCTGCTCGATTCGCTGGGCCTCGCACTCGGCATGCGGGCCGAGGCCGGGCTGGTCCGCTCCGGCCAGGTCCAGGCCAGCGTCGCCGCCGTCTTCCAGCCGCCCGAGGGGCATCCGGCCTTCGCGCTGCTCACCGAGCAAGGAATGGAGGGCGAGGACACGCTGGTGCTGCGCCGCGTGCTGCAAGCCGATGGCCGCTCCCGCGCTTTCGTGAATGACCAACCGGTGGGGGTGGCGCTGCTCAAGCGCCTGGCCGCGACCCTGGTCGAGGTGCAGGGCCAGCATGACCAGGTGGGCCTGGCCGACCCCGCGACCCATGCCGCGCTGCTCGATGCCTTCGGCGCGCATGATGCGGCCCGCGGGCGCGTCGCCACCGCCTTCCGCGGCTGGCGGGCCACCGAGGCCGCCCTGGCCGAGGCCGAGGCCGCCGTCGCTGCCGCCCTGCGCGATGAGGAATGGCTGCGCCACGCGGTGGAGGAACTCAGCACCCTGGCACCCGAGGAGGGCGAGGAAGAACGCCTCGCCCAGGAACGCCAGGGGCTGCAACAGGCCGAGCGGCGCAACGAGGCGATTGCCAGCGCATTGGCCGAAATCCAGCCGCGGGACCGGCGCTCCGCCCATCCCGGCAATGCGCTACGCAGCGCGGCGCGTGCCCTGGAACGCCTGCCGCCGCCAAATGAATCCGCCCAGCCGGCACTCGCCGCCCTCACCGCCGCGCAGGATGCGCTGGCCGAGGCAGAGCGGCTGCTGGAACGCCTGGCCGTGGACGCCCTGCCCGATCCGCGCCGGCTGGAAGTGCTGGAAGATCGCCTCTACGGGCTGCGCTCCGCCGCGCGCAAGCATGGCGTGGCGGTGGTGGAACTCTCCACGCATCTGGACATGTTGCGGGAGCGGCTCTCCGCGCTGGATGCCGGCACCGGGCGGGTCGCCGCCCTCCAAGCCGCCCGCAAGGCCGCCCGCGCCGATTACGTCCAGGCGGGCGAGGCGCTGACCGCCGCCCGCCGCGCCTCCGCCACCAGGCTGGAAAAGGCTCTGGCCGCCGAATTGCCGCCACTCAAGCTGGACCGCGCCCGCGTCGTCATCGAGGTCGCGCCGCGCGACGAGAATGCCTGGAGCGCCGATGGGATGGACCGGGTGACGCTGCTGGTCTCGACCAATCCGGGGCAAACGCCCGGCCAATTGGTGAAGATCGCCTCGGGCGGTGAACTCTCGCGCCTGATGCTGGCGCTGAAGGTGGTGCTGGCGCGCGGCTCGCCCGTGCCGACGCTGGTGTTCGACGAGGTGGATGCCGGGATTGGCGGCGCGACCGCCGCCGCCGTGGGTGAGCGGCTTTCCCGCGTGGCCGAGCGCCTGCAAGTGCTGGTGGTGACGCATTCGCCGCAGGTGGCGGCGCGCGGGGCGCAGCATCTGCAAGTGGCCAAGGCCGTGCGCGGCACCAAGGCCGAGACGCGCGTCACGCCGCTGGATGCGCTGGCGCGGCGCGAGGAAATCGCGCGCATGCTGGCGGGCGAGGTCGTCACCGAGGCGGCGCGGGCGGCGGCGGCGAGCCTGCTGGACGGCATCGCGTGATCCCAAGCGTGGAAAGCGCACCCGTGATCCGGCGCGCCGAGGGGCAGGACGCCGGCGCGCTCGCCGCCCTGCTTCGCGCCCTCAACACCGGGCCGGGCCTGCACCCCGAGCGCATCACCGCCCAGGGCGTGACGCGGGACCTGATCGGCGATGCCCGCGTGGTGGTGCTGGTGGCCGAGAAAGCGGGCATGCTCCGGGGCTTCGTCTCCGGCCACCCCTGTTACGATAGCGGGGCCAGCCGCTGGGGCTTCGTCATGGGCGATCTCTATGTGGCGCCCGAGGCGCGGCGGCAGGGGTTGGGTCGTGCCCTGGTGGCGGCCCTGGCCCGCGCGGCGGCCGAGGATGGCGGCGAATTCCTCTGGTGGGATGCCGGTGATGGCGATGCGCTGGCGCTCGCCTTCCATCGCGGCATCGGCGCCACCGAGGCGCGGACGCAGAGCCTCCTGATCGAAGGCGGCGCCTTCGCGGAGTTGGCCCAGCCATGAGCGAGAGCGCCAAAGCCGAGATCGCGCGCCTCATCGCCCAGATCACCGAGCATGACCGGCTCTATTACGAGCAGGACGCGCCCAGCATCAGCGACGCCGAATATGACGCCCTGATGCAGCGCCTGCGCGCGCTGGAGGCCGAGCACCCTGCCCTGCTGCAACCCGAAAGCCCGACGCAGAAGGTCTCGGGCCGGGCCACGGAGGGCTTCGCGAAATCCCGCCATTTGGCGCCCATGCTCAGCCTGGATAATGCCTTCGCCGAGGAGGATTTTTCCGAGTTTGCCGCCCGCATCCGCCGGTTTCTCAGCCTGCCGGAGGGGCAACCGCTCGATTTCATCGCAGAGCCGAAGATTGATGGGCTGAGCGTCAACCTGCTCTACGAAAATGGCCGGCTGGTGAAGGGGGCCACGCGCGGCGATGGCGCGGAGGGCGAGGACATCACCGCCAATCTCCGCACCATGGCCGATATCCCGCGCAGCCTGCCCAGCCCCCATCCTGCACTCATCGAAATCCGCGGCGAGGTTTTTCTCGACCGCGCCGATTTCGAAGCCTTCCGCGCCGCCCAGGAAGCGGTGCTGGCCGAACGCGAAGCCCGCAAGGCGCTCGGGCAAAAACTCGGCCCCGCCGTCACCATCCCGGTCAATCCGCGCAATGCGGCGGCGGGCTCGCTGCGCCAGTTGGATGCCAGCATCACCGCGCAACGCCCGCTGAAATTTTTTGCTTACGCCATGGGGGCCTATGCGATGGGCGAGGCGAGCGAGGCACCGGCCACCAGGCATCACGCCTGGCTGGAGACGCTGCGGCGCTGGGGCTTCCGCGTGAACCCGCTCTCAACGCCGGTGAGCGATGGCGCGGCAGACCCGCTGACCGAGACCCCCGCCGCCTTCCAGAAGCGCATGGCCAGCGGCCGCGCCGCGCTGGCCTATGAGATTGACGGCGTGGTGTACAAGCTGGACCGGCTGGATTGGCAGGCCCGGCTGGGCTTTGTCGGCCGCGCGCCGCGCTGGGCCATTGCCTGGAAATTCCCGGCCGAGCAGGCGCGGACCAGGCTACTCCGCATCGAGATCCAGGTGGGCCGCACCGGCGCGCTGACGCCGCGCGCGGTGATGGAGCCGGTCTTTGTCGGCGGCGTCACCGTCACCCACGCCACGCTGCACAATGAGGATGAGATCGCGCGGAAGGATATCCGCGAGGGCGATACCGTCACGCTGCAACGCGCGGGCGATGTCATCCCCCAGGTGGTCGCGGTGCTGGATGCCGGCCGCGAAGGCCGCGCGCCCCCTTACGCCTTCCCCACCACCTGCCCCGCCTGCGGCAGCCATGCCGTGCGCGAGAATGATGACGTGGTGCGCCGCTGCACCGGTGGCCTGATCTGCCCCGCGCAAACCGTGGAGCGCCTGCGGCATTTCGTCAGCCGCCGCTGCCTCGACATCGAGGGCATGGGCGAGGAGCGGATCGAGACGCTGCACGCCATGGGCCTGCTGCATGGACCGGCCGATATCTTCCGGCTGCACACCCACGCGGCGCGGCTTGAAGCACTGGAAGGCTGGGGCAAGCTCTCCACCCGCAAGCTGTTCGAGGCCATCGAGGCGCGGCGCAACCCGCCGCTGGAGCGCTTCCTGTTCGCGCTGGGCATCCGCCGCATCGGCGAGCAGAACGCGAAGCTGCTGGCGCGGCATTACCATTCCATCGCCACGCTGCGCGAGTGCATGGCGGCGGCGCGCATCATCGGCAGCGAGGCGCGTGAGGAACTGGGCAGCATCCAGGGCATCGGCCCGGCCATCGCCACCGAACTCGTGGAATTCTTCGCCGAACCGCACAACCTCGAAGCCCTCGACGCGCTGCTGGGCGAGGTGACGCCCGAGGATGCTGCGGTGATCGCGGCGGAGGGCAATCCCTTTGCCGGCAAGGCGTTGGTCTTCACCGGCACGCTGGAAACCCTCTCCCGCCAGGAGGCGGAGGCGCGGGCGGAGGCGATGGGCGCCAAGGTCACGAAATCCGTCTCGAAGAAGACCGATTTCGTTGTGGTCGGCGCCGATGCCGGCTCGAAGGCGGCCAGGGCGGCGGAATTGGGCCTGCGCGTGCTGACCGAGGCCGAGTTCCGGGACATGGCCGGCCTGGCCTGAACAACGCGCGCCAGCAACGCGCGTTTACATGCCATGCGCCATGTCCTGAGCCTGCTCGCCCTCCTCCTCCCCGCCAACGCCCTTGCCGATGACACCACCGAGATCGGCCATGTGAACACCGCCATCACCAATCTCGGCCTGACCCGCAGCCATCGCGTGGTGGTGGAGCGCTTCACCGACCCAGAGGTGCCGGGCGTGGCCTGCCAGAGCATCATCCGATCAAACGGAATCGTTTGATCGGATAAAGATGCCCGTAATTCAATGATCTAGAGCTTTTGCCGTGAGCCTTTCCGAACGGAAAAAGCTCTATGTCAGCCAGGCGCGCACGGGCGGCCTCGCCGGCATGGTGGGCGTGGCGGAGGATCCGTCACGCTTCGCCCTCTCCTGCATGGCGACCGGCCCCGTCACCATCACGCCCGAACTCCGGCGCGGCGAACGCGGCGAGCGCGTCTGGGAGGCCTCGACCAGCTTCTTCTTCAAGGAAACCCGCGTGCATCGCTTCGTGGACGAGGCGCAGCGCATGCTGGTCTATGTCGCCTGGAGCACGCGGCTGATTGACGGCTCGCCCTACAACGCCGTCGCCGCCGTGCCCTATCGCTGAGGCGTCACAGGGGCGCGCATTCCGCCGCCATCCAGTCCCGCACCGGGGCATCCAGCAACGGCCCGATCTCGGCCAGGACGCGCGCCTGATAGGCATTCACCCAATCCCGCTCGGCCGGCGTCAGCAGGGCGGGGGCCAGCAGGGCGCGGCTATAGGCCGCCAGGGTCAGCGTCTCGAATTCCAGGAAGGGCTTGGCCTGGTCCGGCTGGGCCGGGGCTTCGCGCGCCAGCAGCAGGTTCTCGATGCGGATGCCGTAATGGCCGGGAAGGTAATAGCCCGGCTCATTGGAGAGGATCATGCCCGGCTGGATCGGCACCGGCTTGGCAGCACGGCTGAAGGCCACCGGCCCCTCATGCACTGAGAGGAAGCTGCCAACCCCATGCCCGGTGCCGTGGTCATAATCCAGGCCCGCATCCCAGAGCGGCCGGCGCGCAATGGCATCCAGATGCGGCCCGGCGACGCCCGCCGGAAAGCGCAGCGTGCCCAGCGCGATATGCCCGCGCAACACCGCCGTGTAGCGCGCACGCAGACCTTGCGGCGCCGGGCCAGGCCCGCTCCAGAGGGTGCGGGTGATGTCGGTCGTGCCGTCCGGATACTGGCCGCCGCTGTCAATCAGGTAGCATTCATTGGCGTGGATGGGCCGGTTGGTGGCCTCGGTCACGCGGTAATGGACGATGGCGCCATTCTCGCCCGCGCCCGAGATGGCGGGGAAGCTCTCGGCCACGAAGCCCGGCACCAGGCGGCGCAAATCCAGCAGATGCGCGGCGGCGGAAAGCTCGGTGAGGCCGCCCTTCGGCGCTTCCGCCGCGAACCAGGCGAGGAAATTCGCCACGGCCACGGCATCGCGGCGATGGGCATTGCGGGCGCCCTGCTGCTCGGTCGTGTT
The DNA here is from genome assembly GCA_947084995.1 of uncultured Roseococcus sp. Taxonomy (GTDB): domain Bacteria; phylum Pseudomonadota; class Alphaproteobacteria; order Acetobacterales; family Acetobacteraceae; genus Roseococcus. Next base: position 17,080 of record CAMTUX010000023.1, on the reverse strand, counting down.
CTTGGCGGCGCGCGGCAGGCGCGTCGGGTCCTCGCCGGCCATCACATGGGCGCCGGCCTCGCGCAGGATGGCGGCGAAGCCGATGGGGGTCGCGTCCGGGTCCACCCGAACCGCCTTGCCCGCCAATTCGGCCAGGGCACGCGGGAGGTTGCCGCGCGGCTCGATGGCGACGCGGTTGCCCAGATGGGCGCGGGTGGCTTCGGGCACGCGCTCCGGCGCATGCAGGAACATCCGCACCGAGGCATCATCGCGCACCAGCGCGAAGGCCAGCGGCATGGGTGTATGCGCCAAATCCCCGCCGCGCAGATTGAGCAGCCAGGCGACGGAATGGGCATCCGCCAGCAGCACCGCCTGCTCGTCCGATTGCCGCAATGCGGCGGCCACGGCCTCGCGCTTTGCCTCGGCGCCCTCCCCCGCGAGGTCGAGGCCATGCGGCAGCACCGCGGCGGTGGGAGGTGCGGGCCGATCCTGCCAGATGCCATCCACCGGATTGGGCGAGAGCGGCACGAGGTCCACGCCGCGGAAGCGCTTCAGGAAGGCCTCGCTGTGCAGCAGGGGATCATAGCCGAGCTTCAGCCCCGCCGCGTGTTCGCGCAGCCAGGCCTCGGGCGGCTGCTCGGTGAGGTGGCGGCGCTCCCACAGGGCGCCATCCGTCTCGGCCACCACCTGGGTGGTGTAGCGGCCATCGGTGAAGATGGCGGCGCGGTCCTGGAGCGCGATGGCGAGGCCGGCGCTGCCGGTGAAGCCGGTGAGCCAGGCCAGGCGCTCGCCGGAGGGCGGCACATATTCGCCCAGATGCTCATCCGAGCGAGGGATCAGGAAGCCATCCACGCCGCTGGTGGCGAGGGCCTGGCGGAGGGCGGTGAGGCGCTCGGCACGGGTTAGCATTTTCACAGTTCCGTCATAAATTCATGTGTCCACAATATGTCATGCATTAATCGCATGTCTGGAGCATAAGCTTGGCACAACCTGTCACAGCCGCAATCCCTTAGATCATGCCCATCCGGGCGGCACTGCCGCCCTTCACAACAGGACCATAAGATCATGAACCGCATCACCCCAGCCGAAGCCGCGCTGCTGATGCCCCAAGCCTCCCTTCATGGGAGCCAGCGCAACGCCGAGGCCGAGCGCATCGAGACCATCCTCGTCGAGGCGCGCCAGATGCGCGATGCCGCGGTGGCTGCCCGCATCAAGGGCTTCTTCCACGGCCTCCGCGCCGTCCTCACCGCCATCCGCGAGCGCCGCGAGACGATCGAGCAGCTTCGCATCCTGAGCGACCGCGAACTGGCCGATATCGGGCTGACGCGGGGCAATATCCGCGCCGGCGCCGCCGCCGCCACGCCGCTGGCCGCGAATGACCAGGCCGCCACGCAGCACGCCGCTTAAGGCTGCTGCCGCGCCTGAGGGTGAGCCCCCGACGGGCTCACCCGACCTCCATGCGTGCGAGACATGACGGACCCGGCGCAAGCCTCGCTTGCGCGGCGCGGGCCGCTCCGGTCTGATTTCGCCATGTCCTCCGCCACGTCTTCCGCCCGCAGCATCCTGTGGGTTGCCATCATCGCGGCGGCGGCGACCTCCAGCCTCGCCATGGGCATCCGCCAGACCTTTGGCCTGCTGCTGCTGCCCCTGGCCGCCGAGCATGAAATCGCGCCCTGGGCCTTTGGCCTCGCCGTGGCCCTGCACAACCTGACCTGGGGGCTGGCGCAGCCGATCTCCGGCTCCATGGCCGACAAACATGGCTCGGGCCGCGTCATGGCTTTTGGCGGGGTTTTCTACCTGATCGGCTGCGGGCTGCCGGCACTGATGCCCTCCAACCTCACCATCATGATCGGCATTGGCTTCTTCTCGGGGCTTGGCGTCGCCTGCGCGGGCACGGGGCTGGCCTTGGCCGCCATTGGCCGCCTCGCGCCGCCCGAGAAGCGTGGCGAGTATATCGGCATCGCCAGCGCTGGCGGCAGCCTGGGCCAGGCGGCGATGGTGCCCATCACCTTCTCGGCCATTGGCGGCTTCGGCGCGGCCGGCGCATTGGCAATGCTCGCGATTTCGGCCGTGCTGATCATTCCCATCGCCCGCAACATCGAATGGCGCCCGGCACCGCGCACCGGCGCCCCGGCAGCCGGACTGATGGGCCTGCCCGGCCTCGCCCGGCGGTCCCTGGCGGATCGTGATTTCGCGCTGCTGACCGGCGGCTTCTTCGCCTGCGGCTTCCAGTTGGCCTTCCTGACCACGCATCTGCCCTCGCATATCGCGCTCTGCGGCCAGCCCGCGGCCCTGGGCATGATGGTCATGATGATGATCGGTCTGTTCAACATCCCCGGCTCCTGGTTCTGCGGCTGGCTTTCCACTCGCATCAAGCCGGAAACGGGGCTGGGCTGGATTTATCTGGCGCGCACAGTGGCCATCGCCGCCTTCGCCATCGCGCCACCCAGCGAATGGGGCACGATTCTCTTTGCCGCAGTCATGGGCTTCGTCTGGCTCGGCACCGTGCCGCTGACTTCCGCCGCCATTGCGCGCCGCTTCGGCGTGGGCGACCTCGGCGCGCTCTATGGCGTGTGCTTCTTCAGCCACCAGATCGGCGGCTTCCTGGGCGCTGGCTCGGGCGCCGTGCTGATGGCCTGGACCGGCAGCTACGCCGCCTTCTGGCCGGTGATGATCGTGGTCGGGCTGACCGCCAGCGTGCTCAACTGGATGGCCAAGGCGCCAGGCGCGCGGGGCACCCTTGCAACAGCGGGTTGATCCGCCCCAAATGCGGTGAAGCAACAACCGCCGGGACCATTCATTATCATGATTGACCCTTTCGGGCGTCATATCAGCTACCTCCGCGTTTCCGTGACGGATCGCTGCGACCTTCGCTGCGTCTATTGCATGGCGGAGGACATGACCTTCCTCCCCAAATCGGAAGTGCTGACGCTGGAGGAGCTGGAACGACTTTGCGGCACCTTCATCGAGCTTGGCGTCCGCAAGCTCCGGCTCACCGGGGGGGAGCCGCTGGTGCGCAAGAATGTCATGTCGCTGGTGCGCGGCCTCGGCTCCCGCATCGGTTCCGGGCTGGATGAGCTGACGCTCACCACCAACGGCACCCAGCTCACGAAATACGCCGACGAGCTGGCGCGCGCGGGCATTCGCCGCATCAATGTCTCCATCGACACGCTGGACCCTGGCGCCTTCAAGGCCGCGACGCGCTGGGGCGAATTGGACAAGGTGCTGGACGGCATCTTCGCTGCCAAGGCCGCCGGCCTGCATGTGAAGATCAACGCCGTCGCCCTCAAGGGCCTGAACGAGCATGAATTCGACCGCATGCTGGGCTGGTGCGGCGAGCATGGCTTCGACCTCTGCCTGATCGAGACGATGCCGCTCGGCGAAATCAACGAGGACCGGACGGACCAGTTCCTGCCGCTCAGCCTGGTGCGCGCGCGCCTCAAGCAGAACTGGACGCTGAAGGAGAGCAGCCACAGCACCGGCGGCCCGGCGCGCTATTACGACGTGGCGGAGACCGGCACGCGCCTGGGCTTCATCACGCCGATGACGCATAATTTCTGCGAAAGCTGCAACCGCGTGCGCCTGACCTGCACGGGCACGCTCTACATGTGCCTCGGCCAGGAGGATGCGGCCGACCTCCGCGCCCCCCTGCGTGACCCCGAGCTGGGCGAGGAAGGGCTGCGCGCCGCCATCGCCGAAGCCATCACCCGCAAGCCCAAGGGCCATGACTTCATCATTGACCGCCGCAAGGCGGCCCCGGCCGTCTCGCGCCACATGAGCGTCACGGGCGGCTGATGCTGAACGACCTCGTCACCCGCCTGACGCTGCCGGGCCTGCCGGAATGGACCGGGCTGCTGGCGCTGCTGGTGCTGCTGCTGCTGGCGCTATGCCTGCTGGTGATGCCCTTCTCGGTGTTTGGCCTCAAGGGGCGGCTCGATTCGATCGAGGCCCAGCTCGATGACTTGCGCGCCGAACTGCGGATGGTGACGGCGCGCCAGCCGGATACCCGGCGCGACACCTGGGAAGCGACGCCGACCATCCCCGAGCCCTACGCCCCGCCCACGCCGACCAGCCGGGCGGAGCCCCGCATCTCCTGGCCGCGCCGGCCTTGAGCCTGGGCCGGCGCGCCCTGGCCGCGGCGCTGCTGCTTCCCGTGGCAGGCCTGGCCCAGCCGGTGGATCACAAGCAGGGCGTGCTGGGGCACCTCTCGGCGCAGATCGGCACCACCAACACGCCCATCCTGCTGAATGACCCGGCTGTGCGCCGCACCCTCTCGGCCTTGCTGGGAGAACCCGGCCTGCGCCTGCTGATGGGCAATCTGCAATTGGTGGCGCCCATCGCCTTTGACGGCACGGCCCTGGTGCTGCGCGGCGCGCGCCATGATGCGGTGGGCGAGCAGGAGGCCCTTCTCTCCATCCGCCCGCGTGATGGAATCATGGAGGTCGCGATCCTCACCACTGGCCGCGTGCGTCTCGTCTCGCAACGCCCCTCGGGCGAGCGGAGCGAAATGCTGGACACGCAACTGGCGCGCTGGGGGGTCACCCGTGGCGTGCCGCTGGACGAACGGCGCATACCGCCGGTGACGAGATAGGCCCCACCATGCGAATTTCCGCCATCCAGATGAACCAGACCAGCGACAAGGCGGCCAATCTCGATCAGGCGCGCCGCCTGATCGAAGCGGCGCTGCAAGCCGACCACCCGGAGATGATCACCCTGCCCGAGACCTGGACCAACCTGGGCGGCGGGCGCGAGGCGCGGGCGGCGGCGGCGGAAATACTGCCCGAACCCGGCGGCACGGGCGGGGCCGCTTATGAATTCCTGCGCGGCATCGCGAAGGGGGCTGGCATTCATGTCCATGGCGGCTCGATCATCGAAACAGGGGACATCGGGCAGGGCGCCGGGAAATTCTTCAACACGACATTGGTGTTCGACCCGAGCGGCGCGGAGATCGCGCGCTATCGCAAGATCCACCTCTTTGACATCACCGGCCCCGATGGCACAGGCTATCGCGAAAGCGCGCTCTATGGCGCGGGCGACAAGCTCGTGACCTTCGAGGCCAGGGGCGTGAAATTCGGCTGCACCATCTGCTACGACATGCGCTTCCCCGAGCAATATCTCGCGCTGCGCCGGCTGGGGGCGGAGGTGATCTTCGTGCCCTCCAACTTCACGCTGATGACCGGCAAGGATCATTGGGAGGCGCTGCTGCGCGCCCGGGCCATCGAGACGCAATGCTGGATCGTCGCCGCCGCTTCCTGGGGCAGCTATGAGGAGCGCGGCACCACCCGCCAGGTCTATGGCCATTCGCTCATCGCCGATCCCTGGGGCCATGTGGTCGCCAAGGCCAGCGACGGCATCGGCTGGATCACCGCGCGGGTGGACCAGGCGGTGACGGCCAAGGTGCGGCGGGACATGCCAGTGCTCGAACACCGGCGGCTGGCGTGACAGCATGAAGATCGCCTTCCTGGCCTCCATCGCGGAGCCGGCTCAGGCCGCGCTCACGCGCCTCGTCGCGCTCTATGGCGATGTGCCGCCGGCCGAGGCGGATTTCATCGTGGTGCTGGGCGGCGATGGCATGATGCTGGAGACGCAGCATCGCTTCCTCGGCCGCAACGCGCAGATCTTCGGGATGAATCGCGGCAGCGTCGGCTTCCTGATGAATTCCTGGCGCGAGGAGGGCCTGCCCGCGCGCCTGCTGGCCGCCCAGGCCGCGCATCTGCACCCCTTGCGGATGCGCGCCCATTCGGCGACCGGCACCCATGCCTCGCTCGCCATCAACGAGGTCTCGCTGCTGCGCGAACAGCGCCAGGCGGCCAAGCTTCGCATCCTGGTGGATGGCAAGGAACGCCTGCCGGAACTCATCTGCGACGGCATCCTGATTTCCACGCCGGCGGGCAGCACGGCGTATAATCTTTCAGCGCATGGGCCGATCGTGCCGCTGGATGCGCGGCTTTTGCCGCTCACGCCGATTTCCGCCTTCCGGCCCAGGCGCTGGCGCGGCGCGCTGCTGCCCTCCTCCGCGCGGGTGGTGTTCGAAGTGCTGGAGCCGGATAAGCGCCCCGTCTCCGCCACGGCGGATTACACGGAGGTGCGCGACGTCCGGCGGGTAGAGGTGCGCGAGGATCGCAGCATCACCATGACCATGTTGTTCGACCCCGATCGCAGCCTGTCCGAGCGCATCATCGCGGAGCAGTTCACGACCTGAGGGGCCCAGCCTCACGGCTGGCGCAGCAGCCTCTCAGCCCAGCGCTTGCAGCCGCCCCGGATTGCGCTCCAGCAGGATGGGCCGCACCAGGCGGCCAAAGCGCTCCGCCTCCTCATCGTGCAAATAGCCGGAGAGGCAGAAGCTGTGGCAGCCGATCTCGATGAAGCGTTGCAGCACATCGGCGCATTGCACGGGGTTGCCCACGATCGCGATGCCCGCCCCCTGCCGGGCCTTGGCCAGCCCAGCCCAGAGATTGGGCGCGATCAGCCCGCCCGTCTCGGCCAGCAGCGCCTGCACGCGCTGATTGGCCACGGAATTGGCGATATTGGCGCGCACCGCAGCACTTCGTTCCTCGCCCACATCGCGCACCAGCTCATGGGCGGCGGCCCAGGCTTCCTCCTCCGTCTCGCGGCAGATGATTTGCAGTCGCATGCCGAAGCCAAGCCGCTCGGCGCGGCCCTCGGCCCGGGCCAGCCCGGTGATCTCGGCCATCTGGGCGGCGATGGTCTCCGGCCGGTCGCCCCAGAACAGGTGCACATCGGCATGCGCCGCCGAGATCTCCCAGGCCTGGCGTGAGCCGCCGCCGAGGTAGAAGCGCGGATGCGGGCGTTGCAGCGGCGGCGGGATCACGCGCGCGCCGCGCAGTGTGTGGAAGCGCCCCTGCCAATTCAGCGGCGCATCGGCCGTCCAGAGTGCCTTCATGATGGCCACTTCCTCGGCCATCAGGGCGTAGCGATCCTCCTTGCCGTAGCGGATGCCATCGGCCGCATTCTCCGATTCCGACTGCCCGGCGATGAGGTTCACCGCGATTCGCCCGCCGGTCAGCTGGTCGAAGGTGGTGACCATCTTGGCCAGCATCACCGGGTTGATGTAGCCCGGCCGCGCCGCGACCAGCATGCGGATGGAACTGGAACGCCCGGCCATGAAGGCGGTGGTGACCCAGGCTTCCCAGCAGGGAATGGCCACGGGCACCAGCAGGTATTCAAACCCCGCCGCTTCCGCCGCCGAGACCACGCGATCGAACATCGCCGTGCCGGAGGGGATGACGTCTGGCCCCTCGGCATAGCTGGTGGTGTCACCATTGGTTGGCAGGTACCAACCGAATTCCAGGCCCCTCATGCTTCGAGCAGTCCTTCCACCGCGGCGCTGATGGCCAGCAGCCGCGCATCGCCCATCGCCTCACCCATCAGCATGAGACCGACCGGTGCCTCGCCCGGCAGATGGCAGGGGATGCTGATGGCGCAGCGATCCAGGAAATTCGCGATGGCGGTGTTGCGCAGCAGCAGCAGGTTGATGCGGTTATATTCCGTCTCATCCTCCACCTCGGCAATGGCGGGCGGCACCAGCGGCACGGTCGGGCAGATCACCGCGTCATAGGGCGCGGTGCGGGGGGCGATGGCGGCGATCACCTCGGCGCGGGCGCGGAGCACATCCAGGTATTCGGCGGCACTCATGCGCTCGCCGCGGGCGATGCGCTTGAGGATGCGCGGGTCATAGCGCGCGCTGTCGCTGGCGATCAGGTGGCGGTGCCAGGCATAGGCCTCCGAAGCGGTCAGCCCGCCGCGCGCATTGATCTCCGGCATGCGCTCAAGCTCGGGCAGGGTCACGTCCTCCAGCTTCACGCCGGCGGCCTCCAGCCGGGCCAGGCTGCGCGCGTAATCCCGCGCCACCTGGCCCTCCATCCCTTCCTCGACGATGTGGGTCAGCACGCCGAAGCGCAGGCCCGAGAGGTTGACGGGCGGCATCTCGCCCGGCGTCTCGGCGCCCGCGATGATCGCATCCAGCGTGTGGCAGCAGGCGACCGAGCGCGCGAGCGGCCCGACCGAATCCAGCGATGGCGAAAGCGGCAGCACCCCCGTAATGGGCACGCGCCGCGCCGTCGGCTTGAAGCCCACAATCCCGTTCAGCGCGGCCGGGATTCGGCAGGAGCCGCCGGTATCCGTGCCCAACCCGCCAAAGCCCATGCCATCGGCCGCCGCCACGCCAGCGCCCGAGGAAGACCCGCCCGGCAGCCGCCCCGTCGCGCGGTCCCAGGGGGAGCTTGGCGTGCCGTAATGCGGGTTCACGCCCAGGCCAGAGAAGGCGAATTCCGTCATGTTGGTCCGGCCGATGACGACGAAGCCCTGGCGGTTCAGCCGCTCCAGCACCGGTGCCGGGGCTGTCGCAGGCTTGGCGCCGTCGAGTGCGATGGAGCCGGCGCGCGTCACCTGGCCCGTCTCGTCGAACAAGTCCTTCACGGTGATGGGGATGCCGGCGAAGCGGCTGGGCGCGCGCCCGGCCTGGCGCAACTGGTCCAAGGCGCGCGCCTGGTCGCGCGCGGCCTTGGCGTGGAGCGTGGTGAAGACGCGCGGCCCCTCCCCTTCCGCCGCGCGGGCCAGCGCTTCCTCCACCAGGGCGATTGCGGTGGTGCGGCCGGTTTCGAGGGCGATGACGGAGTGAGCAATGGTGGGGTGGGCGTGACGTGGCATCTGGCCGTCCTGCTGAATCTGCGACGGCATGACTATGGAAGGACAACGCCCCGGATGAAACCCATGGGCCTGAAACCCATCCTCCTGACGGGGCTTCAGCCTGGAGTGTTCAGCAGGGCGAGGGAATGGCCTGCAACTCGCCAAGCCGGCCATCCACCACGAACTCGCCGAAATCCATCTTCAGCTCGTCCGCCACGCCGTTCTCGAAATAGCGCATGCTCACCTCATAATCCGGCGTGGCGGCGCCGCCCCCCTGCCCGCCCGCATTGCGGTCGAAGAAGGCAATCCGCATCCGCGCGCTGTGCAGCGACGAGAGCATCGGGAAATCCGCATTGGCCTGCGGCGGCTGCCAGCCGCCCGAGATGATCGTCGTCGTGTCCTGCGCGCCATCGGCCGAGGTGCCGTCGAACAGGGGCGCCACGAAGATGCGCTGGCCATTGCGCGCGGCGGCCAGGCTGCGGAGCGTGTGGATCATCGGCAGGATGGTGCCTTCAGGCAGCGGCTCCTCGGTCGCGGCGGGCTCCTGGTAGCGGACGCGCCCGCCCGCAGGCGTGATGGTCGCCTCGCCCGAGACGCGCGAGGTGATGGCGCCGCCCGTCATCTGCGTCAGCGAGAAGCGCAGCGAGGAGCCGTCCTTCGCTTCCAGCGTGGCATAATCGGAAGTGGTCTCGATCACATTGCCGTCGCGGTCACCCACGAGAAGGGTGAAGCGCTGGCGGGAGGCCCAGGCGTCACAGGCGTCAATCACCTCAAACAGCATGATGCCCTCGGCCTGCGCGATGCTCGCATTATCCCGCAAGCTGTCCAGCTTCAGGCGGTAGGCGGCGCGATGGGCGAGCATGTTCTCCGCGCCGGGCTCGGCCGCCTGGGCAGCGGGCAGGCCGGCCCAAAGCGGAGCCAAAATTGCGGCAAGGGGAAGCCAGGCGAGGCAGCGGCGGAGTTTCATGCGGCGCAGCATAGACCATATGCCGCGCCACTGGAATCGCGCTTTGCGGCCTCAGGCCGAGAGGATCATCAGCCCGTCCACCGCCACGCAGCCATCCGGCCGGCAGACCAGCGGGTTGATCTCGGCCTCCTCCAGCCGGTCCCCCATCGCGGCCGCGAAGCCGGAGAATTGGGCGATGGTGGCGGCGATCTCGGCCAGCGGCATCGGCGCGCTGCCACGGAAGCCATCCAGCAGCGGGAAGGCCTTGAGGGAGCGCAGCATGGCCATGGCCCCCTCGGGCGAGACGGGTGCCACGTCGAGCGCCACATCCTTCCAAAGCTCGGCCTGGACGCCGCCGAGGCCCACCAGCACCATCACGCCGAATTGCGGGTCGCGCCGCGCGCCGAGGATGAGTTCCACGCCGCGCGCCTCCATCCGCTGGACCAGCACGCCATCCACGCGGGCCTGGGGGGCATGCCTGGCGGCGCCGGCCATGATGCGGCCAAAGGCGGCGGTGACGGCGGCGGCATCGGCGAGGTTGAGTTCCACGCCGCCGACCTCGGTCTTGTGCGCCACATCGGGGCTGTCGAGCTTGAGCACGACGGGAAAGCCCAGCGCCTGGGCGGCGGTCACGGCGGCGGCCGCATCCTTGGCGCGATGTTCGGCCACCACCGGCAGCCCGGCCTTGGCAAAGGCGGATTTGGCGGCGGCCTCCATCAGCGTGGCCGCACCCGGCGCGATGGCAGCGGCGGCGGCGCTGGCCTGGGCATTGACCGCACCGATGGCGGGCTTGGGGTCATGGCGCTGGAACCACAGGCGCAGCGCGTTCATCATTCGCCGCGTGCTGCGGAACAGCGCCAGGTTGGGGCTGGCATCGGCGGCCTCGGCCCCCGCGCCTTCCAGGCTCTCGGGAATCCAGGCGATGCAGATGGGCTTGCCGGAGGCGGCGGCCATCGGCTCCAGCGTCTTCATCCGGGCCGGCGTCGCGGTGGGGGCCGGGTTGTGATAAACTACGGGGAAGACGACGGTGGCGTATTGGTCGTCATTCAGCATGGCGACCATGCATTCCTCGAAGGATTTCGGATTGGTCGCCACCTGCGCCGTGAGGTCGCAAGGGTTGCGCGGGCTGCCGAAATCCGGAATGGCCGAGCGCAGCACGCGCTCCGTCTCGGGTGCCGGCTGCGGCAGCGCGAGTCCCGCGAATTCCGCGTGATCGGCGGCCATGATGCCAGCACCGCCCGAGGGCGTGACGATGCCCACGCCGCGGCCCTTGGGCGGCCCGGCCTTGGCGAAGAAGCCCGAGGTTTCCAGCAGCGCGTCGAAATCCTCGACCTCCAGCATCCCCGCCCGCTTGAACCCGGCCGACCAGGCGGCGCTGCTGCCGGCGAGCGAGCCGGTATGCGATGCCGCCGCCTTGGCGCCGATCTCGCCACGGCCCAGCTTCAGCACGACGATGGTCTTGCCCATCGCCTCCGCGATGCGCCCGAGTTCGAACAGACGCCGCGCATCGCGCAGCCCCTCCACCACCAGCGCGATGCTGCGGCATTCGGGAATGGTGAGTTGGAAGGCCGCGAGGTCGCACACATCCAGATCCGTCGCATTGCCTGCCGTTGCCATGTGGCACATGGCGAAGCCGCGCTCGGCCGCCTGCATCAGCGCATAGCCCAGCGCGCCGGACTGGCTGACAACGCCGACACCACCCGCCGGGGCCGTCAGCTTCACATAATCCGGCATGAAGGTGGCGCCGGCCCGCTGGCGGTGATCGGCAAAGCCCAGGCAATTGGCGCCGAGCAGCGGGAAGCCCAGGCTGCGGGCGGTTTCGCGCAGGAATTCCTCCTCCACGGCGCGTTCCGGCAAATCCGTCTCGCCATAGCCCGAGGCATAGATCACGGCGCCGCCGCCGCCCTTCTTGGCCAAGGCCTGCACGGCATCCATGACGCCCGGGCGCGGCAGCGCGATCACGGTCGAATCGGGGGCGCCCGGAAGATCGGCCACGGAGGCATAGCAGGGCCGGCCATGCAGTTCCTGGCCGGCATATTTCGGGTTCACGCACCAAACCGGGCCGTCGAAATCCCGCATGTTCTGCACGGTGCGGGCGCCAAAGCCTGTCGGCTCGGCCGAGACGCCCACCACGGCGAAGCTGCGCGGCGCCAGCAGGCGCGTGAGGCTGTTGGGGTCGCGCAGGGCTTCCATGCCGGACATCAATTCTCTCCCTTGATTTTTGTGGGGCACATTCGGGCGCATGTGGGGCGTTTCGACAAGCCCCACCCGCTCACATCATCCCGGTAACGCGCGGCAGCCAGAGTGCGATGTCCGGAAACACCACGACCAGCGCCAGGGCCACGAACATCGCCAGGATCATCCAGAGGACCCAGGGGATGGTGCTCTCCATCGTGACGCCCGCGATGCGGCAACTCACCATCAGGTTTACCGCCAAGGGCGGGGTGAACTGCCCGATCGCGATCTTCATGGTGAGGATGACGCCGAACCAGGTGAGGTCCCATTCAAAGGCGCGCGCAATGGGGATCAGCACCGGCAGCAGGATCAGGAAGGTGGAAACCCCATCCAGGAACATGCCGATGAAGATCAGCGCCACCATCAGCAGCGCGATGGTGCCGTATTCCCCCAAGCCAAGCCCGACGATCCAGCCCGCGATGGGCTGCACGATGCCAAGCGTCGAGGTGGACCACGCAAACACGCTGGCAAGCGCGATGATGATGAGGATGACGGCGGAGATCTCGCCCGCCTCCACCAGCATCTCGTAGAGGTCCTTCATCGTCATGCTGCGATAGATGAAGAAACCGACGAACAGGCCGTAGAACACCGCCATCACCGCGGCCTCCGTGGGCGTGAAGGCGCCGATCCGCATGCCGCCCAGGATGACAACGGGCGCCATCAGGCCCCAGATCGCTTCCTTGAAGCTCTGCCATACGGAGTTCTCGTCACGCTCGGCATTCTTGCCGCCGAAATCCTTGAGCCAGGAGATGATCAGGATGGGCACGATGATGGCCACACCCGCCAGGATGCCGGGGAACATCCCCGCCATGAAGATGGCCGGCACCGAGACGCCGGGCACCATCACCGCATAGACGATGAAGGCGATGGAGGGCGGGATCAGGATATCGGTCGCGGCCGCCGCGCCCACGGTGGCGGCGATGAAGGGGCGCGGATAGCCATCCTTCACCATGCCGCGCGTCACCACCTGGCCCACCGCCGCCGAAGTGGCCGGACCGGAGCCGGAAATACCGCCGATGATCATGGCGACCAGCACGGCCACGGAAGCCAGCGCGCCGCGGCCCGCCCCCACCAGCGCGGTCGCGAATTTCACGAGCCGCAGCGCGACCCCCGTGCGGTCAAACACGCAGCCCACCAGCACGAACATGGGGATGGCAATCAGCGGATATTTCGCGATGCCGGCATAGACGTTGGTCGGCATGGCCATCAGCGTCTGGTCCGCCAAAGCGATGGCGAGCGCGCCCGCCAGGCCAAGGGCGACCGCAATCGGCACGCCGCCCAGCAGCAGGATCAGGAACATGCAAAAAAGGACGGTCCCGATCATCCGTCTTCTCCCCGCGCCAGGCGGATGATTCGTCCCAGCGCCCGGCCGATCACCAGCACCGCCAGCACCGGCAGGCAGATGGTGTAGATCCATTGCGGATGGCCGAGGCCAGGCGAGAGGACTTCGAAATCATACTCGTCCCAGACCATGCGCCCGCCATACCAGAGGATCAGCCCGAAGCAGAAAATGAGCAGGCCGAGCGCCATGATCTCGGCCACGCGGCGGCGGCCGGGATCGAGCTTGTCCACGAAGAAGCCGATGCGGATATGCCGCCCGCCCGCTGTCGCCAATGCGGTGCCCACCATCGCGACCACCACCATCAGCGCCACCGAATATTCCTCGGTGAAGGCGAGCGAGATGTTCGACAGATAGCGCGTCACGACATTCGCCGCCGTGATCAGCGCCATGGCGCCCATCGCGGCGGCCAGCAGCACGCGCTCCAGCGTCAGCGGGATGCGCGTCCTGGGCTCGGGCTGCGGTGCGGTCGGGTCGAAATCGGCCGCCATCAGACGCGCATCACGAGACGGCGCGGATGGCGGCTTCTGCCTTGCGGACCAGGTCGGCGCCGATGGTGTTGGCCCAGCGGTCATAGACCGGGCGCAACGCCGTGGCGAAGACCTGCTTCTGCGCCGGCGTGAGCTGCGTCACCGCCACATTGCGGCGGGCCAGTTCCAGCAGCGCGGCATTATCCGTGCCGGGAATGCCGAGTCCCTGGCGGGCGAGCGTGATGTTGTTGCGCGCCGCCTCGCGCGCGCATTCGCGCACCAATTCCTGGTCGGCCGGCGTGAAGCTCGCCATCACCGATTTGGAGAGGCCGAAGATCAGCGCGTCATTCACGTAGTTCCAGATGGTCATGTGGCGCTGGGCCAGCGTGTCCATCCGGAATGCGAGAAAGAGGTTGATCGGGTTTTCCTGCCCATCCACCGCGCCCGTGCTGAGTGCGGGCTGCAAGTCGGCAAAGGACATCTGGAGCGGGTTGGCGCCCAGGCCGTTATAGATGTCGTTGAAGATGGCGCCGGCGGCGAAGCGGATCTTCAACCCGCGCAGGTCGGCGGGCACCTGGATGGCGCGCCTGGAATTGCTGAGCTCGCGGAAGCCGTTCTCGCCGAAGGCGACGGCCGTGATGTCGCGCCGGTCCATGATGCCGACCAGGTCACGCCCGACTTCGCCATTGATCAGCGCGTCGAAGGCGCGGTGGTCGGGCATCAGGAAGGGAAGCTGAAAAATGCCGGCCTCACGCACCTGGGGGGCGATGTTGATCGTGCTGAAGACGGCGAAATCAATGATGCCCTGGCGCACCGCCAGCAATTCGCGCGTCTGGTCGCCGCCGACGAGCTGGCTGCCCGGATAGACCTTCACATTGATCCGGCCATTGGAACGCTGCGTGACCAGTTCCGCCCATTGGAACGCGCCCTCCGCGAAGGGGATGGGCCGGTTGCCCACGACGGAGAGCCTGTATTCGGCGCGATAGGCCGGCTGCGCGCCGCCGATGCGGGGGGCAGCCAGGAGGGCGGCGCCGCCCGCGCCGCCGGCTGGACCACCTCCCTGGCCGACCGCATGCCGTCCCAAGGCTGCACGGCGCTGGACGTGACCGACGCCACCGCCGTGGCCGACTGGATCGAAGGGCTTTCGGATTTACAGGGCCTGGTCTGTTCGGCCGGGATTTCGGCGGCAACGCCGCTGCTGGATACGCCGCCGGAATTGTTCCGCCGTATCCTGGATGTGAATGTCACGGGCAGCTTCCTGGCCGCCCAGGCCGCCGCGCGGGCCATGTTGGCGGCTGGCCGCGGCGGCGCCATCGTGCTCATCGCCTCCGTCTCGGGGCTGCGCGGGGTTGAGGGACGCGTGGCCTATGGCGCCTCCAAGGCGGCGGTCATCAACATGGCGCAGGTGATGGCGATGGATTTGGCGCCGCATGGCATCCGGGTGAATGCCATCTGCCCCGCGCCGATCGAGACGCCCATGGTCGCCGCCATCCATGACGCGCAGACCCGCGCGCTATGGCTCTCCCGCATTCCCGCCGCGCGCTATGGCCGCGTGGAGGAGGTGGCGGAGGCGGCGCTGTTCCTGCTGGATTCCACACGCTCCTCCTACATCACCGGCCATGCGCTGCCGGTGGATGGCGGCTATGCCGGGGCGGGGGTGATGGCGTGATCGCGGCCACAAATCTCGGCCGGCTGCTGAGCCAGACGGCCCGCCGCCTGCCCGCGGCACCCGCGCTGATCTGGCGCGAGGAAAGCTGGTCCTGGGCGGAACTCGATGCGCGGGTGGACCGCCTGGCCGCCGCGCTGCGGGCGCAAGGCATCGGCAAGGGCGACCGCGTGCTGGTGCATGCGCGCAACGGCAATGCGATGTTCGAGAGCCTCTGGGCCAGTTGGAAAATCGGCGCCGTCTGGGTGCCCACCAATGTCCGCCTGACGCCGCCCGAGGCCGCCTATCTGGCGCAGGCCAGCGGCGCGCGGGTGATGCTGCGCGACCACGGCTTCGCCGCCCATGCCGATGCGGTGCGCGAGGCGGCACCCGATTGTCATGTGGTGATCGCCCTCGGCGATGCACGGAGCGATGAGCTGGATTACGAAACCCTGCTGGCGGAAGCCACGCCACCCCCGCCGCATCACGAGGCGGATATGGGCCGGGATGATCCCTGCTGGTTCTTCTTCACCTCCGGCACCACGGGCCGACCCAAGGCCGCCGTGCTGACCCATGGGCAGATGGGCTTCATCATCACCAACCACCTGGCCGACCTGATGCCCGGCCTGACCGAGCATGATGTCTCGCTGGTGGTCGCCCCCCTCAGCCATGGGGCTGGCATCCATGCGCTCTGCCAGGTGGCGCGCGGCGCCTGCTCCGTGCTGCTGCCGGGCGAGCGGATGGATGCGGGTGTGGCCTGGGAACTGATCGCGCGGCATGGCGTGACCAACATGTTCACCGTGCCCACCATCCTGAACATGCTGGTGGCAGACCCCGCCGCCGCGCCGCACCGCCTGCGCCATGTGATCTATGCGGGCGCGCCGATGTATCGCGCGGACCAGAAGCGCGCGATGGAACGCCTCGGCCCATGCCTCGTGCAGTATTTCGGCCTGGGCGAAGTCACCGGCTGCATCACCGTGCTGCGCCCCGACCAGCACAGCGCCGATGATGCCGCGCCGGGCGCGCTGAGCGTCGGCGCGCCGCGCACGGGGATGGACATCGCCATTCTGGACGAGGCTGGCGCGCATGCCGAACGCGGCGAAATCTGCGTGCGCGGGCTCGGCGTCTTCCCCGGCTATTTCCAGAATGACGCGGCGAATGAAAAAGCCTTCCGCCATGGCTGGTTCCACACGGGCGATCTGGGATTCCTCGATGCCCGGGGCTTCCTGCACATCACGGGCCGCGCTTCGGACATGTTCATCTCCGGCGGCTCCAACATCTATCCGCGCGAAGTGGAGGAGGCGCTGCTGACCCACCCGGCCGTGCTGGAATGCGCCGTGCTGGGCCTGCCCGATCCGCGCTGGGGGGAATCCGGCGTGGCCTGCGTGGTGCTCGCCGCTGACGTGGCGGCCGAGGATCTGTTGCGCCACCTGGAAGGCAGCCTCGCGCGGTACAAGCATCCGCGCCGCTTCGTCTTCTGGCCGGATCTGCCCAAATCCGCCTATGGCAAGATCCCGAAGACCCTGCTGGCCGATCGGCTGCGGGCCGAGGGCGTCGGCTTCGGCTGAGCGGTCGCCGTCAGGTGATCCGCGCTTCGATCTGCGCGGATCGCACTTGGAGCATCATCCGATCAAACGGAATCGTTTGATCGGATAAAGATGCTGGTAATTCAATGATCTAGCAGCCTGTCGGAATGGCGTTATCGTTGGTGTGGCGAATGGGGTAGGTGTTGGCCGTTATGCTGCCATCAGGCGATGCAGGCGCCGGCAGTTATAGGCCAGAGCGGTCAGCATCCACTCGGCGGCGACGTTCTGAAG
>CAMTUX010000022.1:0-42600 GCA_947084995.1 uncultured Roseococcus sp. | reverse complement strand
GTTGAGGCGGAATCGCCGAAAACGTTGAACCCCGCTCTCAGCAGTGGCGAGACCATGAAAGTGAGCGCAAGCGAACGAATCATGGTCTAGAGCTTTTTCCGTTCGGAAGGGCTCACGGCAAAAGCTCTAGATCATTGAATTTCGAGCATCTTTATCCGATCAAACGATTCCGTTTGATCGGATGATGCTCTAGGCTTAGCCCATGCACGACACCTGGACCCTCGCCATTCATGGCGGCGCCGGCACGATCCGGCGCAGTGAACTCACCCCCGAGAAGGAATCCGCCTATCGCGCCGGGCTGGAGGCCGCGCTGCAAGCGGGCGGCGCCATCCTCGCCGCCGGGGGCAACGCCGAGGAAGCGGTGGTGGCCGCCGCAATGAGCCTGGAGGATTGCCCGCTCTTCAAT
Source organism: uncultured Roseococcus sp. (assembly GCA_947084995.1). Classification (GTDB taxonomy): domain Bacteria; phylum Pseudomonadota; class Alphaproteobacteria; order Acetobacterales; family Acetobacteraceae; genus Roseococcus. The sequence goes on along the minus strand of CAMTUX010000022.1, from coordinate 42,194 downwards.
GCCGGGCGCGGCAGCACCTTCACCGCTGCCGGCACCATCGAGATGGACGCCGCGCTGATGACGAGCGCGGCCCAGGCCGGCGCGGTGAGTGGCGTCACGCGCATCCGCAACCCGATCCTCGCCGCGCAGGCGGTGATGCGGGCCACGCCGCATCTGCTGCTGGCGGGCCAGGCCGCCGATGAATTCGCCGCCACCCAGGGCCTGCCGCTCGAAGCGCCCGAGTATTTCCGCACCGCGCATCGCCACGCGCAGTTGCTTGCGGCGCGCGCGGCGCAGGCCGTGGCGCTGGATCACGACCTGCCGTCGAAGATGGGCACCATCGGCGCCGTCGCGCGGGACCGGCATGGCGCGCTGGCCGCCGCCACCTCGACCGGGGGCATGACCAATAAGCGCGCCGGCCGCATCGGCGATGCCCCCATCCTGGGCGCGGGCACCTGGGCCGATGCGAATGTCGCCGTCTCCTGCACCGGCACGGGCGAGGCCTTCATGCGCTGCGCCGCCGCGCATGAGATCGCAGCCCTCATGCGGCTGGCTGGAAAATCGCTGGCCGAAGCGGCGGCGGAAGTGGCGCTGCTGCGCGTGCCCCAAGCGGGCGGGCGCGGCGGCTTGATCGCGGTGGATGCGGCGGGCGGGGTGGCGCTGCCCTTCGGCACCGAGGGGATGTATCGCGGCTGGTGGCGCGCGGGCGAAGCGCCGCACACCGCCATTCACGCTGGCTGAAGTTCAGAGACCGTCCCGGAATGCTGGCGGCGAAGGGTGCGCGAGGGATTTTTCGTCACTGGAAAGCGCCCGACGCCGCCAATGCTGCTGGCATCGGCAAGGCCGGCGACCAGTCAGGGGTGGAAAAGACCCGCGCACCCGACCCGTCGGCGTTTTCAAACCGACCGCTCCCAACCGCGGCGCCGGAGCACAACTTCGCCTTTGCATCGAAGGGGGCCGGCCACACAAGTCTTTCAGCGCCGCGCCGCGAAGAAGGCGCGCAACTCGGCCGCCGCCTCGCTCTCGCGCACGCCGCCCACCACCTCGGGCACATGGTTACATTGCGGATGCGCGAAGACGCGCGCGCCGTGCTCCACGCCGCCGCCCTTCGGGTCATAGGCGGCGAAGACCACGCGCGAGACGCGAAACAGCGAGGCCGCCTGGGCGCACATGGCGCAGGGTTCGAGCGTCACCCAGAGCGTCGCATCCGCCAGGTGCTTGGCATCCCGCAGCGATGCGGCGGCACGCAGCGCCAGCATCTCGGCATGGGCGCTCGGGTCGCGCTGCTCCTCCACGCGATTGCCGGCGCGGGCCAGCACCGCGCCGGACGCATCGGTGACAACGGCGCCGATGGGCACTTCACCGCGCCCGGCCGCCGCGCGCGCCTCATGCAGCGCGATCTCCATGGGTGTCATGAGCGGGTTTCTGCCCGATGCCGGGCGCTTCACGCAAACGACATCTTGCTATGCCCGCCCGACGCTGCTTCACACCACGCATGACAAGACGCCCCGTGATCGGATTGACGCTGGATGCCGAACCGGCAGGCGGCTGGTCGAAGCTGCCCTGGTATGCGCTGCGCCAAAATTATTTCTCCGCCGTGATCGCGGCGGGCGGACTGCCGGTGGCTCTGCCGCATGCGCCGGATCTGGCCGAGCAATACCTCGACGCGGTAGATGGCCTGCTGGTGACCGGCGGCGCCTTCGACGTGGACCCCGCGCTCTGGGGTGGCGGCGCGCCGCATCCGAAGGTCACGCTCAAGCCTGGCCGCACCGATTTTGAACTCGCCGCCACGCGCCGCGCGCTGGCGCAGGATCAGCCGGTGCTGGGGATTTGCGGCGGCCAGCAATTGCTGGCGGTGGCACTCGGCGCCACGCTGATTCAGCATATCCCCGATGAGCATCCGAGCGACATCGCGCATGAGCAGCCCAACCCGCGCACCGAGCCGGGACATGAGGTGATGATCACGCCCGGCACGCTGCTCGCGCGCATCACGGGCATGACGCGCATGGCGGTAAATTCCGCCCATCACCAGGCGGTGAAGGCGGTGGGTGATGGCCTGATGGTCAATGCCACCGCGCCCGATGGCCTGATCGAAGGCATCGAGGCGCCGGCGCACCGCTTCGCCCTCGGCGTGCAATGGCACCCGGAATACAGCGTGGATGCGGCGGACCCGCTCATTCTTCGCGCTTTTGTGGAGGCTTGCCGATGACCCCATCCGATGGTCGCAGGGCGAAGCCCGGAGAGCTGAATCGGATGGGCGAAGCCACCCCATCCGATGGTCGCAGGGCGAAGTCCGGCGCTGGAAGCCGCGCGGCAGACAAGCCCGCTGAAGCTCCCGACGCCACGCCGGAAGAAGTCGAAATCCCCGGCAGGCAGGCCGATGAGGCACGCGGCGAGCGCATCGCGAAATGGCTCGCCCGCGCTGGCGTCGCCAGCCGGCGCGACGCGGAAAAAATCATCGCCGAAGGCCGCGTGAAGCTCGACGGCAAGCTGGTGACGCAGCCCGCCACCTTCGTGCAACCGAGCGACACGGTGACGGTGGATGGCCGCGCGGTGAATGAGCCCGAGCGCACGCGCCTCTTTCGCTTCCACAAGCCCGCCGGCCTCGTCACCACCCACCGCGACCCGGAGGGCCGCCCCACCGTCTTCGAGCGCCTGCCCGAGGGGCTGCCGCGCCTGATCTCGGTTGGCCGGCTGGACTTGAACAGCGAGGGCCTGCTGCTGCTGACCAATGACGGCGCACTCTCGCGCCGCCTGGAATTGCCGGCCAATGCCTGGATCAGGCGGTATCGCGTGCGCGTGTTTGGCGATCTAGACCCGCGGGCGCTGGCGGCACTCGCCCAGGGTGTGACGATTGACGGCGTGCGCTACGCGCCGATCGAGGCCGGGGTGGATAGCCGCAAGGGCGACAATGCCTGGCTGACCGTGGCGTTGCAGGAGGGCAAGAATCGCGAAATCCGCCGCGTGCTGTCCTATCTGGGGCTGGAGGTTTCGCGCCTCCTGCGCGTCTCCTACGGCCCCTTCCAACTCGGCACGCTGGAGCGCGGCATGGTGGATGAAGTGAACCCCAAGGTGCTGCGTGAGCAACTCGGCCTCGCCGCACCCAAGCGGGGCCGTGGATGATGCGCCCCGCCAGCGACAATCCCCTCCGATCAGCGCCACTCTCCCCACATCCCGGCCGAATAGGCCGGGCGGAATGCTTCAGCATTCCGAAGCCAAGCGCGCGCCCGGCGTCTGAGGGCCCCAACATATGAGAATCATCTCAGGCATCTGGAAGAACAAGCGCCTCATCGCCCCCGAGGGCGAGACGGTGCGCCCCACCTCCGACCGCGCGCGCCAGGCGCTGTTCGACATGCTCTGGCACGCCCCTTGGGCAGGAGGTGAAGCGCTGGATGGCGCGGTGGTGCTGGACGCCTTCGCCGGCACCGGGGCGCTCGGGCTGGAGGCACTCTCGCGCGGGGCGGCGCGCGCCACCTTCATCGAGAAGGATCGCGGGGCGCTCGCCGCGCTCCGCGCCAACATCGCCAATTGCAAGGCCGAGGCGCAAGTGATTGCCGGTGATGCCACCAGGCCGCCGCGCCCGATCCAGCCCGCCACGCTGATCTTCCTCGACCCACCTTATGGCGCGGGGCTGCTGGCGCCGGCGCTGGCCGCACTTGACCATGCGGGCTGGATCGCGCCCGGCGCGCTCATCTGCACCGAACTCGGCCAGAAGGACGAAGTGCCCGAGACGCGCTTCACGAGCCTGGATGACCGCAGCCATGGCAAGGCGCGGCTGCTCATCCTCCAGGGCTGAGCGCTGGTGCGCGGCCAGCCTGAGCGCATCCTGGTCGTCATCCCCTCGCCGGTCCTGGGCGGCGCCGAGGCGCAGACTCTGCAAGTGTCGCGCGGCCTGATGGCCATGGGGGCCGAGGTCGCGGTGATGGCCGAACCGCTGGTACTGGCCGCGGCCGGGGCCGCGCTCGGGGCAGCCCGCCCCCTGCCCGCTTCCCTCCGCGCGCCGGATGATCTGCCGACCGATGCCGCCATCGCCTGGCAAGGCCGCGCAATCCAGCCATGGCTTGGCCCCTGGCGGCCGGATGCGGCGCTGGTCTGCTGCCCGCTTCCCGCGGAGGCCTTCGGCGCGCTCACCGCGCTGACCGCGGCGGGCATCCCAAGCCTGGCCGTTGCCCATCTGGTGCGGGTGGATTGGGTCCTGGCGCCGCTTCAGCGGGCGGCGCTGGCCCAGATACGGGCCGATTGGGCGGCGGTATCCGAGCCTTCGGCGCGGCGGCTTGAGGCGCTGTTCGGCTGGCCATCCCACCGCGTCGCCGCCATCCCGAACGGCATGCCGGCCATGATGCCGGCCGCGCCAGACCGCGCCCGCCTCGGCCTGCCGGCGGGCATTCCCCTGCTGGCGCAGATCGGCCGGCTGGATGTCCGCAAGGGCGCGCAGCTGGCGCCGGCCATCGGTGCCGCCATCGCGCCCGGACGGGTCGTGCTGGCGGGGGACGGGCCCTTGCGCGCCCATCTGGAGCAGGCGTCAGACGTTTCGGTGCTGGGCCAAAGGGAGGATATTCCCGCGCTGCTGGCCAGCGTGGATGCCTTCCTCCTCGCCTCCGAGCATGAGGGCTGCCCGCTTTCCGTGCTGGAAGCCGCCCGCGCCGGCTGCCCCATCCTCGCCACGCGCCAGGCGCTGGAAGCCTGGCCCGAGGCGGCGGAGATGGCCCGCATCATCCTGCGCGACCCTGACCACATCGCCGCAATCTTCACCGATACCCTGGCCGACGCCCCAGCCACGGCACGGCGGGTGGCCCGCGCCCGACAGGTGGCGCAGGCCTGGGACGAGGCGGCGATGATCCGCCGCACCGCCTTGCTGCTGGCCGCCGCATGCGCCTGATCTTTCAGCGCCGCCCCGGCCACAGCCATCTCTGGCTGGGCGAGACGCCGCTGCCGCTCGATCTGCCGGCGGGTGACCTGCTGGGCCTGCATCTGCCAAGGCTCGCCGCTTCGTCCTGCCTGGTCGTGACGACCCAAGGGGGTGCCGCACGGCTGGAAAGCCCGCGCGCCGGCTGGGCCGTGCTGCCGGGGCGCGCGCTGGCGGTGCATGCCGAAGGCCCACCCTTCCGGCTCTCGGGTGGCCTCGGCGAAGGCCCGGCCTTCCCCGCCTGCCGCGTCTGGGAGGCCGCGCCGGAACTGATCCCCGAGGGCCATTGGCGCACGGCGCGCATCCTGGGCGAGGGCGGCGTCATCGCGCTGGCCGGCGGCGCGGCACGGCCTTTCCTGCGGTTGGCGGCTGGCGGCTGGGGCCAAATCCGGCTGCCGGCCTTGGCTCTGCCGGGCGGGGCCATCCCCTGCCTCACCGCGCTGCGTGGCCCCCTGCCCCTGGCGGAACTGTCAGGCCTGACGCTCACCCTGCGCGCCGGGGCGGCGTGCGAGGTGCTGTGGGAGGGGGTTCAACTGCGGCCAAACAGCCTGGCGAATTCGCTGGCGCCCAGCCTCAGGTAAGTGGGCCGCCCATGGCTGCATGTGGCGGCGCGCGGCGTGCGCTCCATGGCGCGCAGCAGGGCATCCATCTCGGCCGGTGTGAGGCGGCGCCCGGCGCGGATGCTGCCATGGCAAGCGAGGCGCGCAATGGCGGCATCCAGCCGTGTGGCCAGCGCGACGCCTTCGCCCGATTCCGCCAATTCCTCGGCCAGGTCGCGCAGCAGCGGCGCGGGGTCGGGCGCGCCAAGCAGGGCGGGCAGCGCGCGCACAATGACGGCGCCAGGGCCGAAGCCCTCCAGCTCCAGCCCCAATTTCGCCAGTTCGGGCGCGGCTTCCGCCAGTTGCGCGGCGCGCGGGAGTTCCACCACGGCGGGGATCAGCAGGGGCTGGGCGCGCACGGCGCCGGCCCGCATTTCTTCGGAAAGCCGCTCATGCGTCAGGCGTTCATGCGCCGCATGCTGGTCCACCAGGATGAGCGCGCCATCCGGCGCCTCTGCCAGGATGTAGGTTTCCAGCACCTGCGCCAGCGCCCGGCCAAGGGGATGGTCGGCCGGGACCGGCGCCTGGGGGGCGGCCAGCGGCGTGGGGGTGGAAAAGGCCAGCGGCAGCGCGGCCTCGGCGAAGCCGCTGGCGGGATAGCTGGGGCGCGGGGGCGTTGGGAAGCTCAGCCGCGCCGGGCCAGCATAGCCGAGCGAGACGCCCCCCCCTTGCCCCACCCCATGCCCCAGCGCCCGCCGCAGCGCCGAGATGACGGCCCCGCGCACGCCGGCGGCATCGCGGAAGCGCAGCTCCGTCTTCATCGGGTGGACATTCACATCCACCTCGGCAGGCGGGATTTCGAGGAAGATCGCGGCCACGGGATGCCGGCCCGGCATCATCACCTCGCGATAGGCGACGCGCAGGGCGGCCCGCAGCAAGGGGTCCCGCACGGGCCGGCGATTGACGACGAGATGCTGCTCCATCGCCGTGGCGCGGGTGAAGGCGGGGCCGCCGGCCAGGCCCGTCAGTTCCAGCACGCCGGGCGCGCCACCCTGTATGGGCAGGGCGGCGGCGGCGAAATCCTCGCCCAGCAGGTCCCGGATGCGGGCCTCACGCGTGGCGGGCGCCAGGCTGAGCTGGGTGCGGCCATCCAAGGTGGCCTCGAAGCCGACTTCGGGCCAGGCCAGCGCCAGGCGGCGCAAACTGTCCATCGCGGCATCGCCCTCGCCGCGCGCGGTTCGGAGGAATTTGCGGCGGGCGGGGGTCGCGAAGAACAGGTCATTCACCTCGACCCGCGTGCCCGGCGCGCCGGAGGTGGGCTGCACCGCCGATTTGCGGCCACCCTCCACCGTGATCCGGTGCGCCTCGCCCTCGCTCTGCCGCGTGGTGATGGAAAGCCGCGCCACCGCGCCGATGGAAGGCAAGGCCTCGCCTCGGAAACCCAGCGTGCCGATGGCAAACAGCATGGCTTCCTCCGGCAGCTTGGAGGTGGCGTGGCGCTCCACGGCCAAAGCAAGGTCCCCGGCCCCCATGCCGGTGCCGTCATCCTCGACCAGCACGCGGCCGATGCCGCCCTGCTCCAGCGTCACCCGGATCTGCTTCGCACCGGCATCCAGCGCGTTTTCCACCAGCTCCTTCACCACGGCAGCCGGGCGCTCCACCACCTCGCCGGCGGCGATGCGGTTGGCGGTAGTCTCGGGGAGGAGGCGAATCACCATTCGCCCGAGGATAGCTCAGCCGCGCTGAAGTTTCAGCACCTCGGCCAGCAGGCCCTTGGTGGAGCTGTCATGCGCGCCCGGCGTGGCGCCTTCCTCCAGTTCCCGCACCAGGGGCGCGGCCAGCACCTTGCCGAGTTCGACGCCCCATTGGTCGAAGGGGTTGATCCGCCACAAGGCGCCGAGCACGAAGACCTTGTGCTCATACAGCGCGATCAGCGCGCCGAGCGAGGCTGGGTCCAGGCTGGGCAGCAGAATGGTCACCGAAGGCCGGTCTCCGGGGAAGATGCGGTGCGGCAGCAGGCGGGAAATGGTCGCGGCATCGGCGCCGGCCGCGCGCATATCGGCCTCAACACCCGCCGCGTCCCGCCCGGTCAGCAGGGCTTCGGCCTGGGCCAGGCCATTGGCCAGCAGGATGCGGTGATTCTCGGCATGGGTGTGATCGGGCTTTGCCACGAGGATGAAATCCACCGGCACGGGCTTTGGCCCCTGATGCACCAGCTGCATGAAGCTGTGCTGCGCCGAGGTTCCCGGCTCGCCGAAGACCACGGGGCCGGTGGCCTGGGTGACGGGGCTGCCATCCAGATGCACCCGCTTGCCCAGGCTTTCCATCTCCAGTTGCTGGAGATGGGCGGGGAAACGCCGCAGCCGCTCATCATAGGGCAGCACGGCGCGGCGATTGAGGTTCAGCCCGTTCACATGCCAGGCCTCGGTCAGCGCCAGCAGCACGGGCAGGTTTTCGGCGAGGGGCGCTTCCAGGAAATGCCGGTCCATCATCGCAGCGCCATCCAGCAGCGCGCGGAACCGCTCCCACCCCAGCGAGAGCGCCAGCGAAAGCCCGATCGCCGACCAGAGTGAGAAGCGCCCGCCCACCCAGTCATTGAAGGGGAAGACGCGGTCGGGCGCGATGCCGAAGGCCTCGGTCGCCTTGAGGTTGGTGGAGAGCGCGACGAAATGCGCGGCGGCACCGAGCTTGCCGACACTCGCTTCCATCCAGCGCTTCACCAGATGGGCATTGGCCATGGTCTCCTGGGTGGTGAAGGTCTTCGACGCCACCAGCACCAGCGTCCGCCGCGCATCGAGCTGCGGCAGCACCGTCTCCCACCCATGGCCATCCACATTGCCCAGATGGATGGGGCGCATCGGATCGCCCGCGCGCCACAGGGCGCGTCCCACCATGACGGGGCCGAGGTCGCTGCCGCCAATGCCGATATTCAGCACCGTGTCGAAGCGCTGATTGGTCGCGCCACGGATTTCGCCGCGATGCACCGCCTCGGTGAAGACGCGCATCGCCTCCAGCGTGCGGGTGGCATCGGCGGATTCGGTGGGGGCACCCGGCAGGGCCTGGCGCAGCGCCATGTGCAGCGCCGCGCGGCGCTCCGTCGCATTGACCAGGGCCGCCTGGACCATGTTGTTGCGCTGGCCTGCCACATCGGCGGCGCGGGCCAGGTTCAGCAGGGCATCGCGCACGCCATCCGAGATCGCGGTCTTGGAGATATCCAGCAGCAGGCCGGCGCCCCGGGCATGGAAGCGCGCGTAGCGCTCCGGGTCGGCCGCGAAAAGCGGGCGGATAGCGCCTGCCCCGGGCGCGGCCGCCAATGCCGTGACCTTCGCCCAGGCCGCTTCCAGAGAATCACCCGTCATGTCTTGATCCGCTTCGCTCAAGACACTGTCTTTACAGCCCTTGCGGCTGCCCTGCCACAGCCAAGACCAAGCCATCCGGCCGCAGGATGCGCCGCGCCACCGCCGTGACATTGGCGCGATCCAGCGCGGCGAGGCGTTCCGGCCGGCCCGCCAGCCAATCCGCCGAGCGCCCCGCCTGGCGCAGGCCCAGCAGAAGCGAGGCGGTGCGCCGGCTATCGGTGAATTGCAGCGGCAGCGAGCCGCCAAGGAAGGCCACCGCATCGGCCACCTCCTCGGAGGTCGGCCCATTGGCCGCCATCTCGGCCCAGGCGGCGCGAATCAGGCCCCAGACCTCGGCCACCCTGGCATTCTCGGTTGCCACATTGCCAATGACGATGCCGCGCCCGAATAGCAGGTCCAGCCCTGCGCCAATGCCATAGGTCAGGCCACGTTCCTCGCGCACGGTGCGCATCAGCCGGCTGGTGAAGCCGCCGCCCGCCAGAATGCGGAGCGCGACCTGGAAGCCCTCCCAGCCCGGATCGCTCGGCAGGAGGCCATCCTGGCCGAACACCAGCGTGGATTGCGGCGCCGCCTTTTCGCGCTTCACCACCCCGAAGGAGGCCAGGGCGGGCAGCACCGGCACCGCGGGCGGCGCGCCGGCGGGCAGGTCGGCGAAAAGCTCCGCCATCAGGGCGCGCAAGTCGGCGGCGTTGATGGCACCCGAGGCCGCGACCATCACGCCGCCCTGGCGCAATTGGGCCGCCAGATAGGCCCGCAACTCGGCCTCGGTGATTGCGGTCAGGCTTTCGGGCGTCGAGAGCCGGCCGGCCGGGAAGCCCGGAAAGGCCGATTCCCAGAAGGTGCGGCGGGCGATGCCGGCCGGGGTTTCCAGCGCCTGGCGCGCGCCCAGTACCGCCCGCGCCCGCACCCGCGTGATGGCCGCCGCATCCAGCCGTGGTCGCGCCATGGCGAGGCGGGCGAGGCGCACCGCATCGGGCAGCGCGGAGGAGAGTGCGCGGAAGCTGCCATCGAAACTGTCCCGGTTGCCGGAAAAGGACAGGCCGATGCCGGAATCGCGCAGCGCATCGGCGAAGGCGATGTTGTCGAGGTCGCCCGAACCCTCGCTCAGCATGGCGGCGGCGAAGCCGGCCAGGCCCTCGCGCCCGGCTGGTTCCGGCGCGGCGCCGCCCGGCCAGGCCCAGGCGAGCGAGACGACGGGGACGGAATGATCCTCGACCAGCCATGCGGTGATGCCGCCCTGCTCGACGATCTGGATGGGTACGGAAAAGCCACGGCGCGGCGGCAGGTTCACACCAAAAAGGGTCTCTGACATCAGGCGGGGCTTTCGAGAGAGGATGACGTGAAGCGACGGGAATTGGGCGGCATCATGCCGCCGGCAACAGCCAGGCCGTCGTCGCGATGGCGGGCGTGGCGAGCACGGCGCGCGCCGCCGCATTCACCTGCGCCTGCGTCACCGCCGCCATGCGCTGCGGCCATTGCTCCACCGCCTCGATCGGCAGGCCGATGGCGAGCGTGCCGCCCAGCATGCGCGGGGCCGCACCCAGCCCATCCAGCGCCAGCAAGGCGCCTGCGGTCTGCTGGCGGATGGCGCGGCGGGTTTCATCTTCCGTGGCGCCTTCCTGCACCAGCCGCGCGATGGTCGCGGCCACGATCACCTCGATGCGCTCCTGGCTCACGCCCGGGCGTGGCGTTACCGCCACCATGAGGGAGCCCACGCCCACCACATCGCCATCATAGCCGGCACTGGCGCTGACCGCGTGGCCTGCCTCGACCAGGGCGCGATGCAGGCGCGAGCCGGGGCCTCCGCCCAGCACATGCACCATCACCTCCAGCGGGTCCGACTTGGTTGTGTCGCCCCAGGTTGCGGAGGGGGCGGCAAATGACTGCATGAAGCTCGCCTCGCGCACGGCGGGGTCGCGCGTGATCAGGCGCGCCTCCGGGGCGGCGGCCAGCGGTGCGGCGCGGTTGCGCCCGGGCTTGGGGCGGGCGGGAACGGCGCCGTAGAATTCCTCGGCCCAGCGGCGCAGATCGGCCTCGCGCACATCGCCGGCCACGATCAGGGTGCAATTGGCCGGCGCGTAATGGTCGGTGTGGAAATCCACCAGGTCCTGGCGGGTGATGGCGCGGATTTCGTTCTCCCAGCCGATCAGCGGGCGGCCGCGCCAATGCTGCGGGCCCCACATGGCGGCGTCGAAGGCCTCGCGGAAGCGGCCGCGCGGCACGGCATCGGTGCGCTGGTTGCGCTCCTCCAGCACTACATTGCGCTCGGATTCGGTCTCGGCCTCGGGGATGAGGGGGGCGGCCAGGCGGTCCGCCTCCATGCGCATCATGAGCGGCAGGCGCGATGCCTCGACGATCTGGAAATAGGCGGTGACGTCGCGGCTGGTGAAGGCATTGTCCTGCCCGCCCTCGCGCGCGACGGTCCGGCTGAAGGCGCCGGTGGGCACATGCGGGCTGCCCTTGAACATCATGTGTTCGAGGAAATGCGCGACACCCGACTTGCCGGCCGGGTCCTCACCGGCACCCGCCGAGACATATAGGTAATGCGCCGCCACCGGGGCGCGGCGATTTTCCGCCAGGACCACGCGCAGCCCATTGGCCAGCGTCCAGGTCTGGGCGCCGAACAGTGGTTGGTCCGGGCGACGGGCCTGGACATTCCCCTGGGCCAGGGCCGGTGCGGCAAGGGTTGGGGTGACGAGGGTGGCGGCGGCGCCCTTGAGGGCGGTTCGGCGGGTCAGTGGCTTCATCCTGCCAATGTGGGGCCGCCAGTCGGTTCGCGCCAGCGCAATCGAGCGAATTTAGCGCGGCGGGGGCCGCCGCGCCTCAACTCACCAGAACCTCAGCGCATCCATCCAGGTGCGGCGCTGCGGCTGGATGATCGGCGTCTGCCCGTCCGAGAGGCTGCGGCCAAGCGCCGCATTCTCGCGCAGGCGCTGGGATTCGCGGGCGGCATCCACGGGAACGCCGGGACTGGGCGGCACTTCGCGCCAGAACAGCGCGCGATCCACCACGCTGCGATCCACCCGCTCCATCCGCATGCTTTCCGCATCCACACGGTCGCGAATGCCCGCGGGCACATTGGTGCCGGAGGCGGAGAGCAGGGCCTGCTCACCCAAGGATTGGCCGGTGCGCTGAGTGGCCGAGAGCGTGCCCGGCACCAACACCGCTTCCGCCTGTTCCCGCGCATTGCGTTCCTGCGGGCGGGCGGCGCCGGGGCGCGGCGTCGGCAGGCTGCCCAGGCTGGGGGGCATGGAGAGCGGCGCGCGGGTCGTCACCTGGAATTCGTCCGGCGCGTCCCGCGTCAGGCCGAAATTGCGCGCGGCATCCGCGCATCCCATCAGGAGCAGGGGTGCCAGGAGCAGGGGTGCCAGGAGCAGGATTGGGACCGAATTCTTCATCATGGAGCCTCTTTGCGCTTGGTTTCGGGCCGGATCAAGGCATCCGCCACGAGGGCCAGCACGCCACAGACGATCGCCGCATCCGCGACGTTGAATACATACCAGTGCCAGCCCCAGGCGTGAACATCCACGAAATCCACCACGGCGCCGAAGCGGATGCGGTCGATCACATTGCCGATGGCCCCGCCAATCACCGCCCCCAGGGCGTAAGTGACCAGCCGCGTATCCGACCGCGCCAGCCAGCGCAGCAGGAAACCCGCCACCACCAGGGCCAAAGCGGACAGAATCAAATGGTTCCAGCGGCCCTCGCCCGAGAACAGGCCGAAGGTGACACCCCGATTCCAGACCATGGTGAGATCGAGCCCCACCGGCCCCATGGCCAGCAGCGGAATGTTCCGCCAATCGGGCAGGTTCACCACCTCCAGGACCCAGTATTTGCTGGCCTGGTCGGCGATGAGCAGCAGGGTGGCGAAGATGAGGCCCGTTCGGAGCGGAGAGGACATCAGCCCGCCACCACGGCTTCGCAGCGCAGGCACAGGCCCGGATGCGCTGCGGATGCGCCCACTTCCGGCAGCACACGCCAGCAGCGCTCGCATTTCGCGCCCGGCGCGAGGGTGACGTCGAGCGCGATGGCCTCGCCCTGCCCGGAGGTGACCTGGGAGACGATGAGGATTTCCTCCCATTCCGCGGCCGAGAGGCTGGCCCCGCCATCCCCCTCGGGCAGGGTCAAAGCGAGCCTGGCCTGGAGCGAGGAGCCGAACATGCCATCCCGCCGGTGATCTTCCAGGCTGGCGGTGACCAGCTTGCGGATGCGGCGAATTTCCACCCAGCGGGCAGCCAGATCCTCATCCGCCCATTCGGCGGGAAGGGTCGGGAAATCCTGCTGGTGGATGCTCTCAGCCGCCTCGCCGAAGCGGGTCAGCCAGGCTTCCTCCGCCGTGAAGACCAGCACGGGGGCGAGCCAGGCGCAGAGGCAGCGGTGCAGCCGGTCCAGCACGGTGCGCGCGGAGCGGCGGCGCAGAGAATCCTTCGCGTCGCAATAGAGGCTGTCCTTGCGGATATCGAAGTAGAAGGCGCTGAGATCCGTCGCGCAGAATGCGTGAAGCTCGGGCAGTACGCCGTTCCAGTCATGGTCGCGCACGGCCTTGCGGATGCGCGCATCAAGCTCCGTCAGACGGTGCAGCACCCAGCGTTCCAGCTCCGGCATTTCGGCCACCGGGACGCGCTCGCTTTCCTCGAAGCCGGCGAGATTGCCGAGCAGCCAGCGCAGCGTGTTGCGAAGGCGGCGATAGAGTTCCGCCTGCTGCTCCAGGATGTTCTTGCCGATGCGGAGATCCTCGGCCGTATCGGAATTCATCACCCAGAGGCGGAGGATATCGGCGCCATACTTGGTCATCACCTCCTGCGGCGCGGTGACATTGCCGAGCGACTTGGACATTTTTCGCCCACTCTCATCCAGCACGAAGCCATGGGTGAGAACGGCCTTGAAGGGCGCCACGCCGCGCGTGCCGACCGATTCCAGCAGCGAGGACTGGAACCAGCCGCGATGCTGGTCCGAGCCTTCCAGATACAGGTCCGCCGGGAAGGGCAGATCGCGCGGCGGCAGGACGAAGGCGTGGGTGGAGCCGCTCTCGAACCAGACATCCACGATGTCCATCACCTGCTCGTAATCGGCGGGGTTGCGGTCCGGCCCCAGGAAGCGCGCGGCGGCGCCGGGCTGATACCAGGCATCCGCGCCCTCGGTGCGGAAGGCATCCACGATGTGCTGCATCACGGCGGCGTCGCGCAACACCTCGCCCGTGCGCTTCTCGACGAAGACGGCGATGGGCACGCCCCAGGCACGCTGGCGGCTGATGCACCAATCCGGACGGCCGGCCACCATCGAGCCGATGCGGTTGCGCCCCACATCGGGCACGAAATGCGTGGCGGCGATGGCATCCAGCGCCTTCCGCCGGATCTGGTTCGCGTCATCCATCGCGATGAACCATTGCGGCGTGGCGCGGTAGATGACCGGCTTCTTGGAGCGCCAGGAATGCGGGTAGCTGTGCGTCAGCCTGCCCTTGGCGGCCAGCGTGCCGAGCGCCGTCATCGCCGCATAGACCGGCTCATGCGCGCGGAAGACGTGGATGCCCTCGAAGCCCGGCGCATGATGCGTGAAAGTGCCGTCATCGGCGACGCATTCGGGGATTTCGATGCGCGCTTCGGGATGCGCGCGGTTATGCGCCACGGCGAGGGCGAAATCCTCCTCGCCGTGGCTGGGGGCGATGTGGACGATGCCGGTGCCGGCATCATCGGTCACATAGTCGCCGGGCAGCATGATGGCCTCATGGGCATAGGAGCCGGCATGGCCCCGCAGCGGGGCGGCGCAGACCGCGCCCTCGAAGGCGGTGCCGGGGAAAGTCTTGACCAGGGTATGCGTGGCGATGCCCGCTTCGGTGCAGAATTGCGGCAGCAGCGCCAACGCCACGACCAGCCGAGCGCCGGGCCTCACCAGCGCGCCCTCGGCCACGCTATCCGCATGGATCAGCGCGTATTGGATCTCCGGCCCATAGGCCAGCGCGCGATTGCCCGGGATGGTCCAGGGCGTCGTCGTCCAGATCACCACATCGCTGCCGACGAGTTCGGGCATGCCGCGCGCCCTCTCCACGCGGAACAGCGCGTGCAGCGTGGGCGAGACGTGGTCCATGTATTCGATTTCGGCCTCGGCCAGGGCCGTCTTCTCGACCGGGCTCCACATGACCGGGCGCAGGCCGCGATAGAGCGAACCATTCGTCAGGAAGCGGCCGATCTCCTCGACGATGATCGATTCCGAGGCGAGGTCCATGGTTGCGTAACGATTGGCCCAATCGCCGGCCACACCCAGGCGCTGGAACTCCTCCGACTGCACGGCCAGCCACTTGGCGGCATAGGCGCGGCATTCGGCGCGGAATTCCAGGACGGGGACCTGATCCTTGTCGAGCTTCTTCGCACGATATTCTTCCTCGACCTTCCACTCGATCGGCAGGCCGTGGCAGTCCCAGCCGGGGATGTAATTCGCATCCGTGCCCGACATCTGTGCAGCGCGATTGATCACATCCTTCAGGATCTTGTTCAGCGCGTGGCCGATATGCAGCGGGCCATTGGCGTAGGGCGGGCCATCATGCAGCACAAAGGGCGCGCGGCCCTTGGACTTCCGGCGCAGCGCCTTCCAGCTTTCGGCGGCCGCCCATTTCGCCAGCAGCTTCGGCTCGCGGTTGGGCAGGTCGGCCTTCATCGGGAAGGCGGTTTGCGGCAGGAAGACCGTCTTGCGGTAATCCCACCCCTTCTGGTCCTGGGCGGGCGTCTCAGGGGCGTCGTTCATGATGTTCTCGGTCGCGCTCGGCGCGGAAAGGGATGGGTGTCGCGGAGTTGTCCCGGCCTTCAGACGAAGGCCGGGCCCAAAATTCGGGGGCTCACCCAGGGAAGCGTCCGGTTCGCGCGCATGGCCTGGGATATGCGGAGTCCGCGGGCCTGCGGTCAAGGCCGTCAGGCCCCGAGCAGCGTCCTGGCGGTTGCCGCATCGGCCTTGATCTGGGTGGCCAGGGCCGGGAAATCGGCGAATTTCCGCTCCTCACGGATGAGGGTGACCAGCGCCACGCTCAACTCCTGGCCATAGAGATCCTCGGCCAAGTCAAAGAGGTGCGCTTCCAGCCGCGAGATCGGATCCCCCCCCAGCGTCGGCCGCCGGCCAATATTCGCCACACCGGGAACCACCCGTCCATCAGGCAGGGTTGCGCGCACGGCATAGACCCCGCGCGCCGGCTCCAGATGTCGGCCCAGCGGGATATTGGCCGTGGGGAAGCCGATGGTCCGCCCCCGCGCCTCGCCATGCGTGACAGGCCCGGCGATGGCGAAACTGCGGCCCAGCAGCGTCGCCGCGCGCTCAGGGTAGCCATCCTGCAACAGGCGACGGATGCGGGTGGAGCTGATCGTGCCCTCCGCATCGGCCAAATGCGGCACGATGGAAAGGCCGATGCCCAGCGCCTCGGCCGCCTGGCGCAGGAAATTGACATCGCCGCCGCGCCGGTGGCCGAAGGCGAAATCCGGCCCGCAGGCCAGATGCTTCGCGCCCAATGCCTGGTGCAGCACTTGCTCCACGAACTCCCGGGCCGACATGGCGGCGAGCTCGGCGTCGAAGGGCAGCGCCACCACATGCCGCGCCCCGCACGCCGCCAGCGCCGCCGCCTTGGCGGGCAGCAAAGTGAGGCGAAAGGGCGGGTCATCGGGGCGGAAATGCTCGCGCGGATGCGGCTCGAAGCTCAGCGCGCCGAGATCAAGGTCAGGCCGCGCCTGATGGGCGGCGGCCAGCACGGCCGCATGGCCCAGATGCACACCATCCAGATTGCCGAGCGCCAGGGTCGCGCCGCGCGCTTCCGCGGCCACATCCCGCCACGAGGAGAGAAGGATGCAGTCCGCGCCCCCACGGCCATCGGGCCGGGTCATGCCTCGGTCTGCGTCATCCAGCGGGTCACGCTGGGTGGTATCCAGTTGGCGAGGGCGTCGAGCGCCGCCTCGGGCGTGCCGACGCGCAAGGCCAGTCCGGCATGTTGCGGGCGGATGAAGCCCGCGCCCGACATGCGCTCCAACAGCGCGAAGAAGGGCGCCCAGTAATCATCCACATCCAAATAAACCAGTCCCTTGCCATGGATGCCAAGCTGCGCCCAGGACTGGATCTCGACCGCTTCCTCCAACGTGCCGATGCCGCCCGGCAGCACCACGAAGCCATCCGAGAGGTCATTCATGATGGCCTTGCGGACATGCATGGAGGGCACGACGCGCAATTCCGTGACGCCGCCATGGCCGAGTTCACGGTCCATCAGCGCCTCGGGGATCACCCCGATCACCTCGGCACCGGCCTGGAGAGCGGCATCGGCCACGATGCCCATCAGCCCGACCTTGCCGCCGCCATAGACGAGGCCCAGGCCACGCGCGGCGATGGCGCGGCCCAATGCCGTGGCCAATTCCGCATGGATCGGATCATGGCCGGGCTGGGCACCGCAAAAGACGCAAACGCGCTTCATGCGCGGGAGGGGACCATCACGGTGGCTTCGCCATCAATCACCGGCTTGCCGGCCACGGTGCAGACCGTGCTCAGCGTGACGCGCTTCTTCGCCGCATCAAGCGCAGTCACCGTCACCGTCGCGGTCACGGTCTCGCCGATCTTCACCGGCGCGCGGAATTTCAGGTTCTGGCCCAGATAGATCGTCCCAGCCCCCGGCAGGCGCGTGCCCAGCACGGTCGAGATCAGGCTGGCCGAGAGCATGCCATGGGCAATGCGCCCCTTGAAGATGGAGGCGGCGGCGATTTCGGCGTTGATGTGGACGGGGTTGGTATCGCCCGAGATGCCTGCGAAGAGCAGGATATCGGCCTCGGTGATGGTTTTGCCGAAGCTGGCGCTCTGGCCGAGGGCCAGATCCTCGAAGAAATATCCGTCCATGCGATTCGCCCCTCGATCTTTCCCTGACGGGTTTAACCGAAAGCCGCTGGCCGGGAAATCGGGCATGCTGGCCGCCGGGCCCGCCCGAAGGCGAATGCCCGGCGGCGATGCTCGCCTCAGGCGTTGGCCGTCTTGCCCGCGGACTCGGCCGGCTGGCCCAGCGTCTCGATGCGCCAGACCGCGTAGCTGACCATCAGCGCCGCCGCGACCAGGACGAGGTTGGCGATGCCCGGATGGACGAAGGGTGCCCGCTGGCCCGAGAGGCGCACGATATCCGCCCGCACCGTGCCCCAGGCATAAAGCGCCGAGATGAAGGAGGAGATGGCCGGCAGGAACACCATGACCACGGCGACCGCGGCGATCAGCATGCGCCACTTGTGCAACTGCGGCACGAAGGCGGTGGTCAGCAACAGGGCGAGCGCCACGAATTTCAGCTTGGTGAACCAGGGCAGCAGCTCCCAGGTGGTCATGCTCAACAATTCGGCGCTTCCGGCAAACTGGATCACGGGCAGGAAGGTGGCGGCAATCGCCAGCCCCACGCCGAGGAGAAGCAGGAAGATGGCGAGCTTGTCTTTTTCAGCATGGGCCGGCATGGAACGTCTCCTGAGTTTTCTGACTGATTGCCATTTAGTAATTTATTGTGTCGAAAAAGGCAAGCTTTTTGGCATGATCACACCCCTTCCCTGCCCGGGCTCCTCGTGTCGCTTTGGTGAAAATAGCTGATGCTCGCTCGCTTCCTCCTGATCCTGCTGGCTTTCCTGCCAATCGCCGCCGCCGCGCAGGATCTGGCCGGCCATGGCGGGCCGGTCCGGGCTCTGGCGGTGCTGGGGCCGCGCCTGGCCTCGGCCGGGTTTGACCAGGCCATCATCCTCTGGAACCCTGCCACCGGTCGGGCAGAGCGGGTGATCCGGTGGCACCAGGGCGCCGTGAACGCCCTCGTCACCCTGCCCGATGGCCGGCTTGCCTCAGCTGGCGAGGATGCACGAATCGCCATCTGGGGCGCCGGGGAAGCGCCAGAATTGGTGCTGGAGGGTCATCAGGAGCCCATTGCCGGCCTCGCCGCCCGGCCCGGCTTCATCGCCTCCGCCGCCTGGGATGGCACGGTGCGGCTGTGGGAGCTTTCGGCCGGCACGGCACGCATCTTCCAGGGCCACCGGGGCAATGTGAACGCCGTGGCCTTCATCGGCGAGGCGCTGTTCAGCACCGGGCAGGACGGTACGCTGCGCCGCTGGCAGGGCGATGGCACGCCCATGACGTTGGCCGAATTCGGCTTCCCGCAGACGGCGCTGCTGCCCCTGCCGGATGGCAGCCTGGCCAGCGCCGGGGTGGATGGTACGGTGCACCTGCTCCGCCCCGATGGCAGCGCAAGCCCGCTCCATGCCGCCCCCCGCCCGGTGGTGGCGCTGGCCGCGAGCCCGGATGGCGGGAGCCTCGCCGTCGCGTCCATCGGTGGCGGCGTCTCGATCTACGCGCTGCCCGCGGGCCGGCTGCGCCACAGGCTGGACGGGCCGGGCCTGCCCGTCTGGTCCGCCATTTTCGCCGCCGATGGCCGCACGCTCTGGACCGGGGGGCAGGATCGGCGGGTGCGGCGCTGGGACGCGGCCAATGCCCGCCCGCTCGGCCCCCTTGCGCCCGAGCCGGAAGAAGCGCCCATCGCAGGCCTCGACCGCCACGGCGCGGAAGTCTGGCGCGCCTGCCAGGCCTGCCACGCGCTGCGCCCCGATACCGGCCCCATGGCGGGGCCACATCTGCACCAGTTGTTCGGCCGCCGCATGGGCTCGGTGCCGGGCTACAGCTATTCGGAACGCCTTGCACGCGGCGACATCACCTGGACGCCCGAGACGGTGGCCGATCTCTTCACCCGCGGCCCCGATGTGGTGACGCCCGGCACGCGCATGCCGGTGCAGCGCGTCGGCAATGCCGAGGATATGGCGGCGCTGCTGCGCTTCCTGGAGGCAGCGACGCGCTGAGCGTTTTGATGCGCTATGGCAGCAAGAACGCCGCCACCTCGGCGCCCCAGATCGCGCTGCCGCCCGCGCCGAAGAACAGGCCATGCCCGTCCCGGCCAAAGGGTGGCATCTGGCGTAGCACGGCCGGCGCGCCGCTCAACCGCCAGGCGCCCGCCATGCTCCGTGCCAGATCGGGGCCGAAGAAACTGTCATTGGTTGCGTAGATCCAAAGCGAGGGGATGCGCGCCGTCGCGCCGAAATCCGCCGCCGCGCGCACCAGGTTTTCCGCCCGGCAGACATTGTCCGGCAGGTCGTTCTGACGCCCGCCGCGCCCACCCGCCATGTTGATGATGGCCCCCACCTCGGACGGGTTCTGCGCGGCCAGCGCCAGCGCCCCCCAGCCTCCGGCCGATTGCCCGACCACCACGGCCGGGTGCGGCGCCACACCCGGCCGCGCCAGCATGGCCTGCACCGCCGCCAGGATATCGCGCCCCGTCTCGCGCCCGGCCTGGGCGTAATCGGCCCGCGCGCAGCCGCCAAAGCCCTCGGCCCAGGGCCCGCGCGTCTGCCCATAGCCCCGCCGGACAGGAATCGCGACGAGATACCCACGCGCGGTGAACCAGCGCACAGCCTCGCTCCGGCAGGAGGCCGGGCGCATCGCTGGCCGGATGGAAGCATCCCCCGGCGAGCCATGGTTGATCACCACCAGCGGGAGCTCTCCCCGCGCCGCCGGCCGGCAGATTCGCGTATAGATTCCGCCCGGCACATGCGCCGCGGGCAGGTGCAGCGCCTCACCCGCCTCATCGGCGCTGAGATCGCTCTCGGCCGCGCAGGCGCCCAGCAGCAGCAGCCCCGCCAGAGCGAGGCGCAGCCTCACTCGCCGCCCTTGTTACGCATCACCCGCGCCTTGTCCCGCTGCCAGTCGCGCTTGGCGATGTCGGCGCGCTTGTCATGCATCTTCTTGCCCTGCGCGAGACCGAGCAACACCTTGGCGCGCCCCTTCTCGTTGAACAGGATTTCCAGCGGCACCAGCGTCGCGCCTTCGCGCGTGATGGCGCCGACCAGTTCCCGGATCTGCTTCTGGTGCAGCAGCAGCTTCTTGGGCCGCACCGGGTCGAACTTCGCCATGAAGCTGCCGGCCTGGTATTCCGGGATGTGGCAGCCAAAGAGGAACATCTCCCCCTCGCGCTCACCCGCCCAGGCTTCCGCGATGGAGGCGCGGCCCAGGCGCAGGCTTTTCACCTCCGGCCCATGGAGCACCAGCCCGGCCTCATAGGTGGGGCCGATCTTGTAGTCGTAGCGCGCGCGGCGGTTCTGCGCCGCCGTGCCGATGCTGATGATGGGCTTTTTCCGAGGGACCGGCGCCTTGGCGGCGTTCATGATGTCGTCCGATTCAACGTGGCGTGATGGCTCAATTCAGCAGCCCCGCACCCCGCATCGCGGCATCGACGCGCATGCGCGTGCTCTCGGCCACGGGCGCCATCGGCAGGCGGCAAAGGGCGGTCGCCTTGCCCAGCAGGCTCGCCGCGTATTTCACCGGCCCCGGCGAGGTCTCGCAGAACATCGCGTCATGCACCGGCAGCAGCCGCTCCTGGATCATCATGGCATCGCAGATGCGGCCCTCGCGCCAGGCGCGCTGCATGTCCGCGCAAAGGCGCGGCGCGATGTTGGACGTGACGGAAATGCAGCCCAGGCCGCCCACCGCGTTGAAGGCCAGCGCCGTGT
This sequence comes from uncultured Roseococcus sp., assembly GCA_947084995.1. GTDB lineage: Bacteria > Pseudomonadota > Alphaproteobacteria > Acetobacterales > Acetobacteraceae > Roseococcus. The sequence continues at coordinate 20,884 of CAMTUX010000022.1, read as the reverse complement.
GGTCCTCGCCCGAGAGTTGGATGAAATCAGGCCCGCAGGCCGCGCGCTGGTGCAGCGGGCGGGCCAGGTTGGCCGTCGCATCCTTCACGCCGATGATGTTGCGGTGCTGCGCCAGCCGCCCCATTGTCTCGGGCGTCATATCCACCACGCTGCGCGGCGGGATATTGTAGATGACGAGCGGCAGTTCCACGGCATCGGCGATGGCGGTGAAGTGCAGGAACATGCCCTCCTGCGTCGGCTTGTTGTAATAGGGTGTCACCACCAGCGTGGCATCCGCGCCGGCCTTCTTGGCGTGCTGGGCGAAATCAATCGCCTCGGCCGTGCTGTTGCTGCCGGCGCCGGCCACCACGGGCACGCGGCCGCGCGCCACCTCGACGCAGATTTCCACCACGCGCTTGTGCTCGGCATGGGACAGCGTGGGGGATTCGCCGGTGGTGCCGACGGGCACCAGCCCATCAATCCCCTCCGCGATCTGCCACTCCACGAACTCCGCGAAAGCTTTCTCGTCCAGGCTGCCATCGGCGCGCATGGGCGTGATGAGGGCCGTGAGGGAGCCCTGCAGGCGCAACGGGGTGTGGGCGGACATGGCATGCTTCCTTGTGGATTGCCGGCAAATTAGGAGCGAGACGCCTTGGCCACAAGCGCGCTTGCCGGATGACCGGCCCGCGCGGGCCGGCTAGAAGGGGGAATGCGCCGTATAATCATCCTCCTGGCCGTCACCCTCTCCATCCAGGCCGCCCACGCGCAACCGCAGCGCGAGGCGGGCCGGCAGGCACTCGCCGCCGCCCAGGCGCAACGCTGGGGCGAGGCGCAATCCGCTGCCGCCAGCGCCGATCCGCTGATCGCCAAGATGGTCACCTGGATGCGCCTGACGCAGCGCGGCGGCGCCGGGAGTGCGGCGGAAATCGTGGGCTTCATCGAATCCGCGAGCGATTGGCCCAGCCAGGACGCCCTGGCACGCCGGGCCGAGGAACTCCTCGCCAATGACCCCGATGACGCACTCGCCATCCGCTTCTTCACCCCCCGCCCCGCCCGCACCCTGGATGGCGCGAGCCGCCATGTCGCGGCCCTGGTGAATACCGGCCGCACCGCCGATGCCCGCGCCGCCGCCCGCCGCGCCTGGGCCGAGGACACGGCGGCCGATGCGGCGGCCGAACCCGCCTTCCTGGCCCGTGCCGGCGAATTCCTGACTCCCGAGGAGCATTGGCGCCGCTTCAACCGCTTCTCCTTCGGGCGTGATTTCGCCGCCGGCCAGCGTCTGTTGCCGCTGCTGGATGCCCAACGCCGGGCGCTGGCCGAACTCCGCATCGGCTATTCCGGCGGCAATGACGCCAACCCCGCCGCCGCCGCGCGCGATGCTGGCGCCACGCTGGAACGCGCCCGGATGCTGCGCCGCGCCGAGCGCGATGCCGAAGCCGCCGCCGCCTGGGGTGCCGGCGCCGCATCCCAGGCCGGCCTCCCGCCCGAGGCGCAGCGCGCCATCTGGACCGAGCGCCAGGTGCTGGCCCGCAAGCTGATGCGCCTGGGCAACCCCCAGGCGGCCTATACCGTCGCCGCCCAGCACGGCCAGACCGTGGCGGGTGAACCGCGGCAGGAGGCCGAATTCCTGGCCGGCTTCATCGCCCTGCGCCTGCTCAATGAGCCAGACCGCGCCATGCCGCATTTCCAGCGCCTGGCCGAGGGCAGCCGCAGCGCCATCACCCAGGCCCGCGCCGCCTATTGGCAGGGCCGCGCCGAGCCGAATGCCGCCCGCGCCCGCGCCCATTTCGAACGCGCCGCCAGCTTCCCCGTCACCTTCTACGGCCAGATGGGCGCACTCGCACTGGGGGAGAATGGCGCGCAGATCTCGGCCCGCATCAACAATATCGCCGTCCCCCGCCCGACCGAGGCCGAGGCGCGCGCCTTCATGAACCGCGAATTGCCGCGCCTGCTCCTGACGCTGACGGAGTTGGGCGAGGCGCGGCGCGGGCGCCCCTTCCTGCTGCGCCTGGAGGACACCGCCCCCTCCAATGCCGAGCGCCTTCTCGTGGCCCGCCTCGCCACCGCCATGGGTCGGCCGGACAAGGCGGTCTGGGTGGCGCGCCGCGCCGGGGTGCATGGCGCGATGCTGGTCGAGGATGGCTGGCCCGCACCTTTCCCCGCCCCCGAGAACAGCGCCGAACCCGCCGTGGTCTTCGCCATCAGCCGGCAGGAGAGCAATTTCGAGGTGGATGTCGTCTCCTCGGCCAATGCGCGCGGTGTGATGCAATTGCTGCCCGCCACCGCGCAATCCGTGGCGCGGCGGCTGAACATCCCGCACCAGCCGGGCTGGCTGACGAGCGACCCCGTCCATAACAGCCGCCTGGGTTCGGCCTATATCCAGGAGCGGCTGGACCGCTATGGCGGCGTGATGCCCTTCGCCTTTGCGGCGTATAATGCCGGCGCCGGGCGCGTGGATGAATGGCTCTCCACCTATGGCGATCCGCGCCAGGGGCCAATTCGCATGCTGGACTGGATCGAGATGATCCCCTTCGCCGAGACGCGCAACTATGTGCAGCGCGTCACGGAGAACGTGGCCATCTACCGGGCCAGGGATCCGCGCGCCGCCGCGCTGGATCACCCGATGGCGGCCTGGACGCGTTGAGGGCGATTGCCTCGCTCGGCGGCATCGGCTTCCTCAGGCCGGCGCCCGGCACCTGGGGCTCGCTCGCCGTGCTGCCGCTTGCCCTGCTGCCGGCCTGGGTTTCGGCGCTGGCGGCGCTGGGCTTCACGGCCCTGGGCTATTGGGCGCTGACCCGCCTGCCAGAAACCAACGCCGACCCCGGCTGGGTGGTGGTGGATGAGGCGGCGGGGCAATCCCTGGCGCTGAGCATGGCCCTGGCGCTGGGCATGGGCTGGCTGGGCGTGGCACTCGCCTTCGCGCTGTTCCGAATCTTCGACATCACCAAGCCCGGCCCGGTCGGCTGGGCGGATCGCCAGAAGGGCGCCTTCGGCGTGATGGCCGATGACTTCATCGCCGGTGCCATGGCGGGGCTGGTTCTGGTTCTTCTCGCATTCATGGGGCTTGGCTGATGCTGCCTGAGACCACGCTGGAGGAAGCGGCCCGCCTGCTCCTCGCCCTGCAAGCCAGGGGCCTGACCATCGCGACCGCGGAGAGCTGCACGGGTGGGCTGATCGCCGCCGCACTCACCGCCATCCCCGGCTCCTCGGCCAGTGTCGAGGCGGGCTTCGTCACCTATTCCAATACCGCCAAGACCGCGATGCTGGGCGTGGATCCTGCCCTCATCACTCGCCACGGCGCCGTGAGCGAGGAGGTGGCCCGCCGCATGGTGGAGGGCGCGCTGCGCGCCGCCGGCACCGACATGGCGCTGGCCTGCACGGGCGTGGCGGGACCTGGCGGCGGCACACTTACGAAGCCGGTCGGGCTGGTCTGGATGGGCGCGGGGCGGCGCGGTGGCGCCATCATCACCCAAAGCCGGATCTTTCCCGGTGACCGGGCAATGATCCGCGCCGAGACTGTTCGTTGCTGCTTTGAGATGGCCCACTCGCTCCTGGCGTAGGGCTTGATATAAGGGCGAATGACAAGGACCCCCGCCATGCCTGACGATCATGATGACGACGAATGGGAAGTCCCCGAAGCCTTCCAGCCCGACCCCACGGAGTTCGCCTTCGACCTCGAATCGCGCCTCGCCACGGTCGTCGCGATCAAGGCCCTGGTGCCGCCCGATGCCACCTCCGCCGCCGCCCTGGGCGTGGAGCGCGAGGGCTCGGGCGTGGTGATTGATGCGGGTGGGCTGGTGCTCACCATCGGCTACCTCATCACCGAGGCGGAGAGCATCTGGATCACCAATATTGATGGGCGCGTGGTGGAAGCCACGCCGCTGGCCATGGATTTCGAGACGGGCTTCGGCCTGGTGCAGATGCTGGGCCGCATCCCCGGCCAGAAGGTGGCCGAGCTTGGTGATTCCGAGGGCATGCGCCATGGCGCGCCGGGCGTGCTGGCAGCTTCCGGCGGATTGAGCCACGCGCTGGCCTGCACCGTCGCCGCCCGCCAGCCCTTCGCGGGCTATTGGGAATACCTGCTGGACAACGCGATCTTCACCGCCCCCGCCCACCCGCATTGGGGCGGCGCCGGGCTGTTCGACGCGGCTGGGCGGCTGGCCGGCATCGGCTCGCTTATCCTTCAGCAGGGGCAGAAGGGCGGCAAGCGGCTTGACCTCAACATGGTGGTGCCGATCGGCGAGTTGCTGCCCATCCTGGAGACGCTGCGCCGCACCGGCCATTCCGGCCGCCCCGCCCGCCCCTGGCTCGGCCTCTACGCCACCGAGGATGACGAGGAGGTGGGTGTCGGCTCCCTCGCCAAGGGTGGCCCGGCCGAGCGTGCCGGCGTGAAGCCGCGCGACCGGATCGTGGCCGTGGATGGCCGCAAGGTGAATGACCTGGCCTCGCTCTGGACGGCGGTGCGTGCGGCTGGCCCGGCGGGGGCGGAGGTGCGCCTCACCCTGGCCCGCGGGGCGCGGCAGCTCGACCTCGCCATCACCAGCACGGACCGCGCCCGGCACCTCAAGGCGCCACGCCTGCATTGATGTCCGGCGCAACCTTCTCCGCCGGCCCGCGTTGTGGCAGGCATCGCGGAAAGGATGAACATTGCGCTGGGCTTGGCGGTTGGGACGGGACACGTTCCAGGGGTTTGTGGATGATGATGCGCTGACGCGCGCCGCCGCCATTGCCTATTTCACACTTTTTTCCCTCGGGCCGCTGATCTTCCTGGCCTCGGGCATCGCCGGCGTCATCTTCGGCGAGGCGCAGTTGCACGAGGCGCTGGCAGCACAACTCCGTGGCCTGCTGGGCCGTGAGGCCGGGACCACCGTGCATGACATGGCCCAGGGTGCGCTCGGCCAGGTGCAGGGCGGCTGGGCGCTCGGCATCGGCATCGTCACGCTGGTGATCACCGCCTCGGGGGCCTTCGCCGCCTTGCAAGGCGCGCTCAATGCCATCTGGAAGACCGAGGCGCCTCTGCCTGCGTCCAAAGGCGGCATGATCGCGGCCTACCTGCGGGCGCGGGCGCTGAGCGTGGGGCTGGTGGGCACCACGGGCTTCCTGCTGCTCGCCTCGCTCATCGCCAGCGCGGCCATCACCGCGCTGGGGGATTGGCTGACATCGGGGCGGCAGGAGGCGGCATGGCTGCTGGGCGCGGCAAATTTCACGCTCTCCTTTCTCCTGATTTCCTGCCTGTTTGCCGCCGTCTTCAAGATCCTGCCCGACCGCCGGCTGCAATGGCGCGATGTGATCATCGGCGCCATCGCCACCGCCTTCCTGTTCACGCTCGGCAAGAGTGCCTTCGGCTTCTATATCGGCCGCTCGGGCGTCTCGGAGGGCTTCGGCGTAGCCGGCTCGCTCGCCGTGGTGCTGCTCTGGCTGTATTATTCGGCCGTCATTTTCCTGCTCGGCGCGGAATTCACCCGCGCCTGGAGCGGCAAGGAACCGGCAACCCAGACGCCCGTGACGCTGACAGCCGAGGGCCTGGTCAGACTCGATGGCGCGATCGGCGGCACGCACCATGAAAAGCCCAGGGATTACAGGCTGGTGCTGGCAGCCACCCTGCTGGCGCTGGGCCTGGCGCTTCGCCTGGCGCGGCGGACAACCCCACAACCAAGGATATTGCGATGAGCGGCGTTGGAATTCTGGGGGCGATCATCATCGGCCTGCTGGCCGGCTGGTTGGCGGAGCGAATCATGGGGCGCCGGCATGGGTTGCTCACCAACCTCATGGTGGGGCTGGTGGGCGCCGTTCTGGGCGGCTTCGTCGCGGGTCTGGCGGGCTTCGGCTATGCGGGCTTCCTGCCGAGCCTCATCATCTCGACCCTGGGGGCGGTGCTGCTGCTGGTGCTGCTGAACGCGCTTTCAAGGCGCAGCTAGAGCGGGATGCGTTGAGGCGGAATCGCCGAAAACGTTGAATCCCGCTCTCAGCAGTGGCGAGACCATGAAAGTGAGCGCAAGCGAACGCATCATGGTCTAGAGCGGGATGCGTTGAGGCGGAATCGCCGAAAATGTTGAATCCCGCTCTCAGCAGTGGCGAGACCATGAAAGTGAGCGCAAGCGAACGCATCATGGTCTAGCAGGCTGTCGGAATGGCGTTTGCGGTGCTGTTGAGGTCAGGGCTGGCGCGGGCGGTGCAGCCTGCGGCAAGTTGCAGGCCAGCGCGATCATCGTCCACTTTCTGGCGACGTTGGCGAGGCCGCGGAGGTTGAAGCGGTTGGAGCCGATGGCGGCCTTGATGATGCCGAAGACAGGTTCGACGGTCTGCTTGCGGCGGGCGCAGCGGGCTTTGGCATCGGGGTTGTCCAGCTTTGTCGAGCATGCACGGCGCGGCGCGCATGGTGCAGCAGGTAGGCCATGCGGCGTGAGTTCCACCGCCTCGCCCGCCCGCCTCAGCCGCCGGGCGCGCGTGTCGAGCGCCAGGCCGCCGGCGGATAGCACATTGCCCGCCAGGCCCGCACCTCGCCGCAGGATGGCGCGCCAGCCGGGCCAGCAATTCCTTCATGGCGAAGGGCTTCACCAGATAATCATCGGCGTCCGCGTCAATCGCCTCCACCCGGACGGACCAGGTGGAGCGCGCCGAGAGCACCAGGATGGGAAATCCCACCCCCTCCGCCCGCCAGCGCCGCAGCAGGGAAAGCCCGTCAATCGCCGGCAGGTTGAGGTCGAGGATGGCGGCGGTGAAAGGCTCGGTCCCGCCGCGCTCCCAGGCGCTTGCGCCATCGGCCATGTGCTCGGCGGCGAAGCCGGCATGGGCGAGCGCGATTCCGGCCTCATCTTCCACCAACAACAGCCGCATGCTACCGCCCTCCCATTCTGCCCGGCTGGCATTTCGCTGACAGCGCCCGTCAGCCAGCCAGGGCGCACCCCCGATAGGCCGGGCACCAGCAACGGAGATGCACATGAAGATCGGTGCGGACATCACGGCAAACCCGTGCCCCCTTTGCAGCACCGCGACGCGCCGGGTGGTGGCGGATCGCGGGCGGGGCGGCGTGGAACTGGCCACCGCGATTTGCGAGGGCTGCGGACTGGTGAGCCATGCGACGCTGCCCGATGAGGCCGAAGTCGCGGAATTCTACGCCACGCGCTACCGGTTGGAATACAAGGGCGATTTCGCGCCGAAGCCCAAGCACGCCCTGCGCGCCTTGCGCGGCGCCATGGCGCGCGCGCGACGCCTGGCGCCGCTGCTGCCCAGTGGCGCCCGCGTGCTCGATCTGGGCGCATCCTCCGGCGAATTCACCTTCGTCATGGCCGAGGCCGGATTCGCCGCCAGCGGGCTGGAGCCGAATTGGGGCTATGCCGCCTTCGCGCGCCGCGAATATGGCGTGGATATCGGCGTCGGCGGCTGGGACTCGCCCGATTTCCCCCGCGAAGCGCTTCACCTGGTCACGATGAACCACGTCATGGAGCACCTGACCGACCCCTTTGCCGCGATGGCGCGCATCCATCTGGCGCTGGCGCCGGAGGGGCTGCTTTTCATCGAGGTGCCGAATCTCGCCGGCATCCGCAAGCGGATCAGCAATGTGTTCCACACCGCACATATCTGGAACTTCACGCCCGAGACGCTGATCGCCGCCGCCTGGCAATCGGGCTTCACCCCGCGCGAGGGCGAGAAACTGAGCCATACCTCCATCGTCTTTCGCAAGAGCCGCCCTGGCGATGTGGCACCCGACGGGGCGACGCGCGGGCACGCGGCGGCGCTGATCGCGCAGATGCGGCAAGAGCAGACCAGCCTCGCCTATTTCGCCTCGGCCGCGCCCATCACGCGGCGCTGGCACCGGCTGCTGCGCAACATCGGCGAGCATGTGACCACGCGCCGCCATGCCAGCATCCGCGCCATGGCGGATGCGCTGCTGGATACGGCCGCGCTGGAGCCCGCCTCTCCCTGGGCCGGCCGGAGTGCCTTGCGGCTGGCGACTCAGGCGGCGAATTCGGCGGCGAATTCGGCGGCGACGCGCGCGAAGGCCTGATCCAGCCAGGGCAGCAGCGTCGCCACGTCGGATTGCTCCACCGTGGCACCGCACCACAGCCGCAGGCCCGGCGGCGCATCGCGGTAGCTGGCGGCATCGAGCGCCACGCCCTCGGCCTCCAATATGGCCGAGAGCCTCGCCGCGGCCCGCGCCTGCTGCCCCGCATCCAACGCCACGAACCAGGGCGCCACGATCCTCAGGCAGACACTGGTGCAGGAGCGCGTGGCGCGTTCTTCAGCCAGGAAACGCGCCCAGTCGCTGCGCTCCACCCAGCCCGCGATGGTGGCCAGGTTGCCTTCCGTGCGCGCGATCAGCCCGCGCAACCCGCCCAGGCCTTCGGCCCAGCGCAGCCCATCCAGCGCATCCTCGACGCAGAGCATGGAGGGAGTGTTGATGGTGTCACCCTTGAAGATGCCCTCGATGAGTTTCCCGCCCTTGGTCAGCCGGAAAATCTTGGGCAGCGGCCAGGCCGGCTTGTGGGATTCCAGCCGGGCGACGGCGCGCGGCGAGAGCGCCAGCATGCCATGTGCGGCCTCCCCCCCCAGCACCTTCTGCCAGGACCAGGTGACGACATCGAGCTTGGGCCAGGGCAATTCCATGGCGAAGGCGGCGGAGGTCGCGTCGCAGATGGTCAGCCCCTCCCGCGCATCGCTGATCCAGTCGCCCGAGGTCAGGCGCACGCCGCTGGTGGTGCCGTTCCAGACGAAGACGCAGTCCCGCGCCGGGTCCACCGCCGCGAGGTCGGGCAGCCTGCCGTAATCGGCGCGCAGCAGGCGGAGATCGGGCAGCTTCAATTCGGCCTGGATGTCATGCGCCCATTCGGCGGAAAAGCTCTCCCAGGCCAGCACATCCACGCCACGCGGCCCGAGCAGGCTCCACAGCGCCATCTCGACCGCGCCGGTATCCGAGGCGGGGACGATGCCAAGGCGGTAATCCGCCGGCATGCCGAGAATGGCCTTGGAGCGGGTAATGACCTCGGCGAGCTTGGCCTTTGAGTCCACAGCGCGATGGCTGCGGCCGAGCAGCGCAGATTCCAGCGCATCGAGCGAGAAACCGGGCCGCTTGGCGCAGGGGCCGGAGGAGAAACGAGGATTGGCGGGCTTTTCCATGGCCCGCTTCGTCGCATGTGGCGCAGGGCCTGTCATCTCCCATCCAGCGTGCCAGAATGGCACCATGACCGACATGCTCGAAACCTTCTGCCACGCCATGCCCAAGGTGGATCTGCATGTGCACCTGCTGGGCGCCGTCCGGCAGGAGAGCTTCACCGAAATGGCCGCCCGCGCCGGCATCAGCGCGGCCGAGAGCGAGGCGCTGTATGCCCGTGACGCCAGGCCCAAGGGCGTGCTGCACATCCTGCGCGCGCTGGAGAGCCGCATCCTGCGCGATGCGCGCGACCTGCACCGCATCGCCTATGAGCATTTGCAGGATGCCGCTTCCCATGGCGTGCGGCATTCGGAAATCTTCTGGAACCCGGCCGGCACGGCGCATCTGTTCAGCTACGCCAAGGGCGCGGACGCCATCCTGGCGGGCTTCGCCGATGCCGCCGCCGATTTCGGCGTCTCAGCCCTGCTCATCCCCGCCATTGACCGCGAGGCCCCGCCCGAGGCCGCGACGGAGTTGGCGGATTGGATGGTGGCGCATCGGCGCGATGCCATCATCGGCATGGGCATAGACTACCGCGAGACGGACCGCCCGCCGGAGATCTTCTGGCGCGCCTGGCGCATCGCCAAGCAGGCGGGCTTCAAGCTGACCGCCCATGCCGGCGAATTCGGCTGCCACCCGCGCAACATCGCCACCGCCATTGACCTGCTGGAGGTGGACCGGATTGACCACGGCTACACCATCCTGGAAGACCCCGCGCTCACCGCGCGCTGCGCCGAGCGCGGCATCCTGTTCACAGTGGTGCCGACCAACTCCTACTACCTCCGCACGCTGGAGCACTGGCCCCAGGGCCACCCCATCGCCCGCATGCCGGAGGCCGGGCTGCTGATCCACCCCAACACCGATGACCCGCCGCTGCACCACGTCACGCCCACCCGCTGCTGGCGGATGATGGTGGAGGATTTCGGCTTCGGCCTGGGCGATCTGCGCGGCTTCATGCTGAACGGCATCCGCGGGTGCTTCCTGCCCGAACCCGCGCGCCGCCACCTGGAGGGCGCCTTCGCCCAGGAATTCGACGCGCTGGCCGCCGAATGCTTCCCCGATGGAGCCCCAGATGGAGCCCCAGATGGAGCCCCAGATGGAGCCATCGCGTGATCGCCCGCCGCGCGCTGCTTCCCAGGGGTGCCGCGGCCAAGGCTGGATCGGGCGCGATGCCGGGCTGAGCATGCCCCGCGCGGCGCTTGAAGCCTGGCCCGTTACCAGGCCATCCGCATGGGCCCCAGCGCCCGCCCGCGCGCCGCGAGTTCCACACTCGGCAGCACATCGCAGGAGGGCCAGAGCCCAGCCTCCAGCCCGGCCGCATAGCCCTCCGGCAGGCCGGCCGCGCGCATGGAGGCCGCCGCCGCCGCGTGGTCATACTCCAGCGGCAGGATTTCCACGGTGAGCCCTTCCCGCGCAGGCGTCAGCAGCGTGAACCAGCAGCGCGGCGTGCCATCATTGGCCGGCATGCCGATGGCGCCCGCATTCAGCCAAAGCCCCGCGCCATTCACCCGCCGCGCGAAGGGAATGCCGCAATGCCCGGCGATGACACCCTGGCAGGCGGTCTCGGCCAGTTCCTCCAGCAGCAGCGGCTCGGGCGTGGAGGCGAAAAGGAAGCGGCTGATCTCGCTGGCGCCGCCATGCAGCACAGCCAGGCGCCTTTGGTCGGGCAGTTCCAGGTGGAGCCGGCGCGGCAGGCCGCCCATCCAGGCGCGGTGACGCGGGCTGACCTGGCGGTTCGCATGGGCATACCAGGCGCGCGAGAGCAGGTCGCAGCTCGTCTCCGCCTCGAAGCCGCAGCCGCAATCGGGCGCTTCGGCGGCGAGGTTCTCCTCGCAATTGCCCATCAGCACGCTGGCGCCGCTGGCCATCATCCGGTCGCAGCAGGCGGCCGCATCGGCGCCATAGGCCACCACATCGCCGGTGCAGAGGATGTGATCGCCCGCGATGCCGCGCCGCGCCGCCTCGGCCAGCACGGCCTCCGTCGCCTGGAGGTTGGAATAGGGGCCGCCGAAGACGAGCATCGGCGCATCCAGGCGCAGCAGGGGGATCATGCAAGGCTTCTCCGCAAGGCGCCGCTGATCCGGTCGGCGGTCAGGGTAAGCGCGATGATGACGATGAGGATGGCCAGCACGCGGTTGAAATCCAGCAAGTCCACGGCGTTCTTCAGCTCCTGCCCCAAGCCGCCCGCGCCCACCAGGCCGAGCACGGTGGAGGCACGGATATTCGCCTCCCACACATAAAGCAGCCCGCCGAGATTCTGCGGCAGGGTCTGCGGCAGCAGCGCGCAGAGCGCCACATGCAGCCGACTGCCGCCCACCGCGCGAATGGCCTCGGAGGGGCGAGGATCGGCATTCTCCATCGCCTCCGACCAGAGCTTGGCCAGTGAGCCCGCCGAATGCAGCGCCACGCCCAGCATGCCGGCAAACGGCCCCAACCCGACCGCTGCCACGAATAACAGCGCGAAGACGAAGCCATCCACCCCCCGCAGCGCATCCAACACGCTGCGTAGCGGATGGTACAGCACCGCCGAGGGCGTCACCTGCCGCGTCGCCATCAGTGCCAGCGGCAAGCCGATCAGCCCCGCCGCCACCGTGCCGAGTGTGGCGATGCCCACCGTCTCGGCCGCGCGGCGCGCGATGTCGGCGCCGCCCGAGAAATCCGGCGGCCAGGCGCCGGCCAGCCATCCCATCAGCCGCGGCAGGCCCGAGGCGAGGCGCGCGGGATCAGGCGCCACCACCCAGAGCGAGGCCGCCATCAGCGCGGCGAAGCCGGTCCAGAAGGCGATACGGGCCAGGCTCACGAATTCCGCAGCCGCCCCAGGGCGCGGCCAGCGGCCTCGATCATGGCGTATGTCTCGGGCGTCGCGGGCACCCAGCCGGTGTAGTTGGCGGGCATGACGCGCAGCGCCTGCTCGGGCGTGATGGCCGTGGCCGCCGCCGCGATGGCGGATTTGGTGGTGGCGTCCAGGTCATGCCGCACGGCCAGCGCGTCATTGGGCAAGGGCGCGCTGCGCCAGACGATCTGCGCCTGATCCGCCCGCACCCGGCCCGATGCCAGCATGGCGGCGAAGTTTCGGTCGAAATCCGTGGCGAGGTCCACCTGGCCGGACGTCACCGAGATCACATTCGCCGCATGGCTCGCCCCGTCGCGGTAGCGGAAGAAGCTGCGCGGATCGAGGCCCTGCGTCGCGAACCAGTGATGCGGAATGAGCCAGCCGCTGGTGGAGCCCGCATCCGCGAAGGAGATGGACATCCCCCGCGCATCCTCGGGGAAGCGCGCGATCGTCAGGCCGGCACGCGCCAGGATGATGGCGTGATAGGTGGGCTGGCCCTGGTAGAGCACCGTCGCCAGAGGTTCGGCCCGCGCGCGGTCGCGCGCCAGCACATAGCCCCAGGGGCCCATCCAGGCCACATCCACCTGCCCGCTGCCCAGCGCCACCGCGATGCCGGCCCAATCGGTGGTGACGGTGAGTTCGTAGGGTCGGCCCAGCGCGCCGGCCAGATGGGCGAAGAAGGGCTCGAAGGCGCGGCGCGTATCCCCTGCCGTGGGCTGGAAGGGGCCGACGGCGAAGCGGATCGGCGCGCGGCTTTGCGCGATGGCAAGGCCAGGCACCAGCAGGGGTGCGGCCAGCAGGGAGCGGCGATGGATCATGCGTGATCTCCTTGGTTTGACGGTGCGGAAATTGCGCCTCAGCTGCGCCGCGTGGTCATCGGCTGCAAGCCGCCCCGCCCAGCACGCAGAAGGTGGCGCAATGCGGGTGGTTCAGCGCCACGGGTCGGCTGGCCTCGGCCAGTGTGGCGCCCAGTTCGAAGCGCTCGTCATAAGCCAGCAGCGTGCAGGCCAGCACGGCGGGGCGCTCGGCCCCCTTGCGCTTCACCACCATGCGCGAGGAAGCGCACATCATGCTCTCAGGCGATTTGTCCAGGATGCCCCAGCAGGCCTCGGTGATTTCCGGCACGTCCCGCCCCGCATCCATCTCGGGGAAGAGCATCAGCGCCACCGGGTCCGCCGCATCCACCGGCAGGTCCCATTCGGCAAAGAGGCGCGCATAGCCGGCGCGCATGCCGGCCTCCTCCCCCGCGTCGAAGCCGGCGCGGCCGGCGACATGGATGGTGAAGCCCTCCCGTGCCAGCCAGACCAGGCCCTCCAGCGTGCGCGCGAAGCTGTTCGGGCCGCGCTCCAGGTCATGGATGGCGGCGTCATGGTGATCCAGGCTGACGCGCAGCGTCAGGCCAGCCGTGCCGCGCCGGTCCCGCAGGGCCAGCAGCGCCGTGGCGTAGCGGCGCATGGGCTGCATCGCGTTGGTCAGCACCAGGGCACGCAGCCCGCGTGAGAGGACATCCTCCAGCATCGGCACGAGGTTCGGGTTCATGAAGGGCTCGCCGCCGGTAAAACCCACTTCCGTCACCGGGAAATCGAGCGCCTCATCCAGATATTTCCGCACCTCGGCTGCCGAGAGATAGACCAGCGCGTCATTGCGTGGGCTGCTCTCGATGTAGCAATTGGCGCAGGTGATGTTGCATAGCGTGCCGGTGTTGAACCACAGCGTCTCCAGCGCCGCGAGGCCGACCGTGGCCCGGCGTTCGCCCTTGAGCGTCAGCAGCGGGTCCTGGAATTTAGCGGGATTGAGCGGCGGGGCGGCATGGCTGCGGATGGACAAGGCGAAGCTCCAGATTCAGGTGCGGGGGGCCGGGCTGGTGTCATTGAGCGCCCAGTCATAGGCGTCTTCCGCCACGCGGGTGACGTTTTGCAGCCCCGCCGCCAGGGGCGGGCCGGCATGGCGGCGCAGATGGGCGATCACGCCGGCATCATCGCCGCCGAAATCCTCGCGGAACCATTTGTAGATGGACGAGACGCGAAGCCCGCCCCCCTCCAGCAGGGCGACGCCGCGCGGGTGATTCACGAAGTCCCGCGCGGCGGCATCGAGATCGGCCTCCAGGCTTGCCGCCCGCCAGGCGCGCAGGGGCAGGTTCGGGCAGCCGATGGAGGCGCAATTCACCGCGTAATGCACGCGTGGGTCGCGGAAGGTCGGGCGCATCGTGCCGTGCTCGATGTCGTCCAGGGACATGCGGCTCCCCTCGATGGTGACAAGGCGCGTGCGCCAGGGGCCGAGGAATTGCCGCGGGTCCAGCCCCACCCCGGTCGAGCGGATATCCTTGATGGAGCGCACCGGATAGCGATCCAGCACCACCTTGAGCGTCAGCGCGTTATAGAGATTGGCCCAGAAGGCGAAGGCCTCGTTGCGCGCCATGGCCGAGGGCTGGCGCGTGGCGGCCAGGGTGATCCAGGCATCGAGCGCGGCCAGGTCGGCGGCGGTCGCTTTCCAGCGGGCGTAATCCACGCGCGTCACGCCATCGGCCGGCGTGCTGGCGTAGCGGCCCAGCAGCGCATCCAGCCCTGGCCCGGCGGCATGGGCTGGCCGGATCAGGAAGGCAGGGACCATCAGGGCCAAGGAACGGCGGGCCATCATTTCGCGGCAAGCCTTTTCTTCAAAGGAATAGCCGCGAGGGACAGCGTGGCCAGCCCCAGCAGGGCGCCCAGGATTTGCGGGCTCAGCACTGATCTCAGATCGAGCGTGCCGCCCGCATCCAGGATGGAGCCGAGCCCCGCCCCGCTCAGGCTGAAGACGAAGGTGCCGGGCATGATTCCGAAGAAGGTGGTCAGCACATAGACCGGCAGCCGCACGCCGACGAAGGCGGGAACCAGGTTCACCAGGAAGAACGGGAACAGCGGCACCAGGCGCAGCACCAGCAGGTAGGAGCCGGCATTGCGGCGAATGCCCTCGGCCAGGCGCTGCGCGGGCGCGCCGAAGCGGTCCAGCGCATTCTCGCCGAAGATGCTGCGGGCAAACAGGAACACCAGCGTGCCGCCGATGGTGGCGCCCAGCACGGCCAGCAGCGTGCCGAAGACCGCGCCGAACAGAAACCCGCCCGCCAGGGTCAGGATGATCGCCCCCGGCACCGAGAGCGCCACGGCCGCCGCATAGACCAGCATGAAGGCGCCAGCCGCCAACAGGAAGTTGCGCTCGACGAAGCCGCCCAGCGCCTCGCGGTGCTGCGCCAGCGTGTCGAGCGAAAGCAGCGAGCCGAGGCCCGCGGCACGCAAGGCCAGGATGAGCGCCACGACCCCCAGCGCCAGCCAAAGCCGGCGGTCGCGCAACAGCTTCATGGCAGCAACCTCTGCAACCAGCCCACAATGCGCCGCGTCCGTACCGAGAACAGGCTGGGCGTATAGAATCCGCCCGCCGCGCGCTTGGAGATTTCCGACATGGTGGGATAGGGCGCCATCATCTGCGCCACCGCGCCGATCTTCAGGCGCGACTGGATGGCCAGGCCCCATAACCCGATCATCTCGCCCGCGCGCGGCGCCAGGATCGTGGCGCCCAGGATGCGCCCGCCACCGCCGAGGATGATCTTTGCCAGGCCCTCAGTGCGGCGCTCCGCCTGGGCGCGGTCATTACCGCAGAGCGGCTGCGTCAGCACCTGCACGGGATGATTGGCCAGCCGCGCCTCGCTCTCCGTCAGGCCCACATGCGCCAGTTCCGGGTCGCTGTAGGTGACCCAGGGGAGGGTCGCGTAATCCACCTTGGCCGGCAGGCCGAACAGGATGTTCCGTATCAGCACGCCCGCGTGATAGCCGGCCACATGGGTGAATTGCGGCCCGCCCGCCACGTCGCCGGCGGCGAAGATACGCCGGTTGCTGCTCCGCAGCCGCGCATCCACCGTAATGCCGCGCGGCGTGGTCGCAACCCCCGCCAGGGGAAGATCCAGGCCATCCATGTTGGGCTTGCGCCCGGCAGCGACCAGCAGATGCGTGCCGGTGATGATGGTTCCATCGGCCAGGGACACCTCCACGCCAGGGGCGATGCGGGCCACCTGCGCGCCCTCCAGCAGCGTGATCCCCTCGGCCCGCATGATGGCGCGCAGCACCTCCACCGCCTCCGGCTCGTCACGCGGCAGGATGGCGGCGCGCTCGATCACCGTCACTTGTGCGCCCAGGCCACGGAAGGCCTGCGCCATCTCGATGCCGATCGGCCCGCCGCCCAGCACCAGCAGGTGGCCGGGCCGCTCGGTCAGTTCGAAGATGCTCTCATTGGTGAAATGCGGCGTCTCGGCCAGGCCCGGCACAGGCGGCGGCGCGGGGGAGGAGCCGGTGGCGATGACGAAGCGGCGGGCGCGGATGCGTTGGCCGCCGGCCTCCACCCCACGCGGGCCGGTGAAGCGGGCTGCGGCGCGGATGACGGTGCAGCCCAGGCCCTCGAAGCGCTCCACGCTGTCATGCGGGGCGATGGCGGCGATGACGCCGTGTACATGCGCGTGGACGCGGGCAAAATCCACCACCGGCTCGGGCAGGTACACCCCGAAACGCGCCGCATTGCGCGCCGATTGCGCGGCATGGGCGGCGGCCAGCAGCGCCTTGGAGGGCACGCAGCCGGTGTTCAGGCAATCGCCCCCCATGCGGTGCTTTTCGATCAGCACGACGGAAGCGCCCATCTGCACGGCGCCAGCCGCCAGGGAGAGGCCGGCGGAACCCGCACCGATGACGCAGATATCCGTGTGCAGCACGCCATGGCGCAGCTTCGGCCGCCGGCCGGGCGGCATGGTCGTCTCGGTCATGCCGCTCTCCGGATTGCTGTCAGGAAATGGGGTGGAAGCGCGCCTCTGCCAAGCGCATCACAGCGCCGTCCGCTGCATCAGCATGGGCCCGGCCAGGGCGCCGATGCAGGTGACGACCAGCACGGCGATCCCGTGCCAGACCAGCACCATCACCGCCGCGTTCAATTCATGCACCAGCGTCAGCCCCAGGCTGGCGAAGGCCGCCGCCGAAAGTCCGCCCAGCGCCGCCACCGGCATGGGCCGCAGCAGCACGGCATGGCGCGTCAGATAAATGATGGCCGCCGTCATGGGCACGCCCAGCCCGATGATGAAGTTCAGGCAGGGATAGCTGACCGACAGATTCATCGCCTCCGGCCCCAGCCGCGCGATATCCTCCAGGCAACCCCAGCCCATAGTGACCAGCCAACCCACCACCGCCGGCACCGGCAGCAGCGCCCAGCGCTGGTCGCGATCAGGCAAGGCAAGCTGGAAGGCGGCATAGCCCGCCGTCAGCGCCACCAGCGCCGCCGACATGAGGTGATAGAGGTCAAAGCCATCCTGCAACCAGGCCGCGAAATCGGCCCGCAGGCCCGTGATCAGCAGCGCCGCGCCGATCACGCCCGCGCAGAACAGGCACCACAGCCCCAGCATGGCCAGGGGTGAGGGCAGGCGCCGCACCGGCTTCAGCCCCGCGCTCAATTGCCGGATCAGATCCTCGGTCCGCATCTTCATGGCTCCATGCCGAATTTGCGGCGCAATGTGAGGATGGCGCGATGGGTGGCGACCCTCAGCGCCCCCATGGACATGCCGGAACGCGCGCTCGCCTCCGCCAGCGAGAGCGCCTCGATCTTGGTGAGTTGCAAGGCGGTGCGCTGCGAGGTCGGCAATTCGCCCACAGCCGCGCGCAGATCGGCCGAGATCAGCCGCCCCTCGGCATCGCCCTCCACGCCGAGATGATCCGCCGCCTCCAGCCCCGTATGGCGGGCGAGGCCGCGCGCCACGCCGCGGCCTCGGTCCAGCGCGCGGCGCTCGGCGATGGCGGCGATCCAGGGGCGGAAGGGGCGCGCGGGATCATAGGTGGCGCGGACGCGGTGCAGAGTGAGCAGCGTGTCCTGCACCGCATCCTCCACCTCGGCTGCCATGGCCAGGCGGCGGCGGCAGATGGCGCGCAGCAAGGGCAGGCATTCGCGCAGAAGCGTGTCATAGGCCCGGCCATCGCCTTGTTGGGCCGCGGCCATCAGTCCGGACCAGCGCGCATCACGCGCCAGGCGATCCTCGGCCTCGCTCACGGGGAGAAGACCAGCAGGCGCGAGCGCGAATTGCGGCATCTGCATCGTGACACGAGCACCCTCATCCTTGCCCACCCGGCACCATGTCGGGCCCGAAGGCCACCGGGCCAACCAGCCCGGCATCTGCTCTCTGCTACGAGGGCGACAGGGTAAAGGTTACGCGGGTGCGGCGTAAATATATGGCGCCTACCGCCGCAGCCGATACAGCAGGTGGCGGCGCATCGCATGGCCCTCGGGCAGGTTGGGATGGGCGAAATAGCCTTCCGCCACCATGCCGAGCTTTTCCATGAGCCGCCAGGACGGCGCATTGGCCGGAATGGTGAAGGCCACGATCTCCTCCAGGCCCAGCACCCCGAACACATGCGCCAGGGCGATCCGCCAGCCGATTTCCACGATCGGCGTGAAGCGCGCCTGCCAGGGGATGCGGCGCAGCCACCCCCCTCGCCTCCCGCCGGGGTTCCGCTGTAACCTGATCCGAGGAAGGAACGATCATGCCCCCAATGAGCCTGGACGCGATGGCCGCGAGCATCCCCGATGGGGCGATGATCGCGCTGCCACCCGACAACTCCCTCCCCTCCGTCGCGCTGGCCAAGGCGCTGATCCGGCGTGGCGCCAGGCGGCTGCGGCTGGTCGGCGTGCCCATCTCAGGCTTCGCGACCGACATGCTGATCGGCGCAGGCTGCGTCGAGGAGGTGCAGACCTCCGCCGTGACGCTGGGCGAGGCAGGCTTCGCGCCGCGCTTCTCGGCGGCGCTCAAGGCCGGCCAGCTTCGCATCCTGGACGCCACCTGCCCCGCCATCCACACCATGCTGCAAGCCACCGAGAAGGGCGTGCCCTTCATGCCGCTGCGCGGGTTGATCGGCAGCGACATCCTGGCCAATCGCCCTGACTGGAAAGTGGTGGAAAGCCCGTTTGGAACAGGGGAAAAGATCACCCTGCTGCCCGCCCTGAACCCTGATGTGGCGATCTTCCACGCGGTGATGGCCGATAGCGTGGGCAATGTCTGGGTTGGCCGCCGCCGCGAATGCGCGACCGTCGCCCATGCCAGCAAGCGCGCTTTGGTGACGGTGGAGCGCGTGGTGGAGGGCAATTTCCTGGAGGATGAGCGCCTCTGCCCCGGCGCCATCAACGCCACCTATATCTCGGGCGTGGCCATCGCCCAGCGCGGCGCGCAGCCGGCGGCGCTGCTGGATGAATATGGCTTCGACACGGAATACGTCCTCGACTACGCCCGCGCCGCCAAGACCGAGGCGGGCTTCGCCGAATGGTGCGCCCGGCACGTGTATGGCCAGCAGGCGGTGGCCGCGGAATGACCTGTCGCACCGAAGAACTCCTGGCCGTCTCCATCGCGCGGCTGATCCGCGCGGTGCCCACGGCGCATATCGCCGTCGGCGCGGCCTCGCCCATTCCGGCCGCCGCCTGCTGGCTTTGCGTGAAGCAGGGCACGCCGCTGCGGCTCTCATTGCTGCACAAGCGCACCGGCAATCCCTTCACCGATGGCTCGCGCGAATTGTTCGACCTGACGGGCCAGGGCCGGGTGGATCTGTTCTTCCTGGGTGGCGGGCAGATTGACGGCCAGGCCAATCTCAACCTGATCGGCACGGGTGACTGGCCGGGGATGGAGGTGCGCTTCCCCGGCAGCTTCGGCTCGGCCTTCATGTATTTCATGGCCGGCCGCACCATCCTGTTTCGCGAGGAGCACAGCCCGCGCGTGCTGGTGGACCGCGTGGCGCATATCTCTGCCCCTGGCATCTCGGAGCCGGGCGTGTTCCGGCGCGGCCATGCCCAGGCGCTGGTGACGGGCCGCTGCATCTTCCATTTCCACCCTGACAAGGGCCGCTTCTCGCTCGCCTCCATCCATGCGGGCGAGACACTGGAGAGCATCCGCGCGATGACCGGCTTTGACTTCGACGTGGCGGAGGATGTGGGCGAAACCCCGGCGCCAACCCAGGCGGAAATCGCCCTTCTGCGCGGCGCCGTCTGCGACGAGATGCTGGAGACCTATCCGGAGTTCTGCGGCCGCGTCTTTGGCCGGCAGCGCGCGGCATAGCAGCGTGGATTTCGAGACCCTCTCCCGCACGCGGCGCAGCGTGCGCGGCTACAAGCCCGACCTGGTGCCGCGCGCGCTGATCGAGCAGATCATCGAGGTGGCGAAACGCGCCCCCTCCTCGATGAACACGCAGCCCTGGCACGTCCATGTGCTGGCCGGCGCCCCACTGGAACGCGTGCGCCAACGCAACATGGAGACGATGGCGGGCGGCGCGAAGGCCAATCGCGACATCATCAGCCATGGCGAATATGAGGGCGTGCACCGCGCCCGCCAGCTCGCCATCGCGGTGAAGCTGTTCGGTGCCATGGGCATCGCGCGCGATGACAAGCCGATGCGGCAGGATTGGGTGATGCGCGGCTTCCGGCAATTCGACGCGCCGGTCTCCCTCGTGCTGACCTATGACCGCGTGCTGGACCCCGGCGCCGTCGTGCATTTCGACCTGGGCGCGCTGAGCTACGGCATCTGCCTCGCCGCCTGGGACCGGGGCCTGGGCACGGTGGTGAATGGCCAGGGCATCATGCGCTCGGAGATCATGCGCGAGGAGGCCGGGATCCCCGAGGACCAGGTGATCATGACCTGCATCGCACTGGGCTACCCGCAGGAGGATTTCCCCGCCAACGGCGTCACCGCCGACCGCGAGCCGAACGCGAATTTCGTGCGCTTCGTGGGCTTCGACGCCTAACACTACAGTTGCGATTTCCGATAATGAGCTGCTTGAGCGGCGGCTTGGTGGGCGCGTCTCCAGAGTGACCACGCGATGAGGTGCGCGGGTTGGATGCGTCGTCTGGCGAGCCGCGTTGCTATGCGGCGGATTTCCTGG
>CAMTUX010000021.1:0-35668 GCA_947084995.1 uncultured Roseococcus sp. | reverse complement strand
GGAAATCCGCCGCATAGCAACGCGGCTCGCCAGACGACGCATCCAACCCGCGCACCTCATCGCGTGGTCACTCTGGAGACGCGCCCACCAAGCCGCCGCTCAAGCAGCTCATTATCGGAAATCGCAACTGTAGTGCTAGGCGCCATCAGCGCTGTGGTCCGGCCCGCAGCGCCGCCGTCGCCTGCTCGCGCAGGCTGGCCCGCAACGCGTCGTCACAGGCGGGCCGCTCCTGGCGGGTGGCTTGCCGGGTCTGGCCCTGCCAGTAGCCATGCCAGATGACGAGGCGCTGCATCTCCGCTTCCGGGCGGTTCAGCCCTTGGCGGTGCTGCTCCATCAGCCGGTCGAAATTGGTTTCCCAGCGCCAGCGGCAAAAGCGCAGCAATCCGTTCAGCACGGCGATATGCTGCACGCGCTCGGCTTCCCTGGCACCCACCAGGGCGCTGAGGGGGGTCTGAAGGATTCGGCGCGCCTCCGCCTCGGTGAGGCTTTGCGCGGCGGCCGGGAAGGAGAGGAGCGCCAGGGCGCCCCAGATCGGAAATCGCATGGCGCATGCTTGCAGTGACGCACATCCGGCGCAACCATAATCCCATGCAAATCAACAACCCCGCCATCATCGCCGAAGCCCGTCACGTCTTCGACACTTATGAGGACGCGCTGATGAACAACCGCACCGAGGTGCTGGACAGCATCTTCTGGGCGGACCCCTCCACCCTTCGCTTTGGCATCACCGAGATCCTCTATGGAATCGAGGCCATCCGCGCCTTTCGCTCCAGCGTGAAGGTCTATGCGAAGCGCGTGCAGAAGAAGGTCCACATCACCAGCTTCGGCCGGGATTTCGCCTGCACCCACCTGGAATATCAGCGCCTGGACAGCGGGTTGATCGGGCGGGAGACCAAGATCATGGTGCGTCTGCCGGAAATCGGCTGGCGCGTCGTCTCGGCGCATGTTTCGCTGTTGGCGGGCAAGGATCCCGGCCGGACATGATGCAGGTTGCCATCCTGGGCGGCGGCATTATGGGCGCCTGCACCGCTCTGGCCGCGCAGCGTGCCGGATTCGCCGTCACGCTGATCGAGCCCGAGGCGCCCGGCGGCGAGCAGGCCGCGAGCTATGGCAATGGCTGCTGGCTTAGCCCCTCCAGCGTGGTGCCGCCAGCGGTGCCCGGCCTTTGGAGGAAGCTGCCGAAATTCCTGAGCGACCCGCTGGGGCCGCTCGCCATCCGCTGGAGCTATCTGCCCAAGGTGGCGCCCTGGCTGGTGCGCTACCTGCTGGCCGGCTGGACCGAGCAAAAGGTGATGAAGACCGGCCACGCGCTGCGCGCCCTGGTCGCCCGCGCGCCCGAACTCCACGCGGCGCTGGCCGAGGAGGCCGGCGTGGGCCATCTGATCGAGCGGCGCGGCCTGCTCTACATCTACCCCGGCCGCGCCGATTTCGCAGCCGAGGCCCTGGCCTGGCGCGTCCGGCGCGAGACGGGGGTGCGCTGGCTGGAAATTCCCGAGGATGAATTGCGCCAACGCGAGCCGGATCTCGACCGACGCTACACCTTCGGCGTGCTGGTGGAGGAGGGGGGCCATTGCCTCAATCCTGGCGCCTATGTCGCGGCGCTGATCGCCCAAGCCGCGGCCCAGGGCATGCGCCGCGTCAATGCCCGCGCCACGGGCTTCGCCATTGAGGGCGGGCGCCTCAAGGCCGTGCGGACGGATCGCGGCGAGGTCGCGGCGGATCGTGCCGTGATTTGCGCCGGGGCCTATTCCCGCGCCCTGGCGCGGGAGGCCGGCGATGACCTGCCGCTGGAGACCGAGCGTGGCTACCACGCCGTCATCGCCGATGCCGAAGCCGGCCCGCGCATGCCCATGATGCCCTCGGACGGCAAGATGAGCCTGACCTGGACGGCCACGGGCCTGCGCGTCGCGGGCCAGGTTGAGATCGCGGGGCTGGAGGGCGCACCCAACTGGAAGCGGGCGGAAATCCTGCGGGATCACCTGCTGCGCTGCTTCCCAGGCCTGCCGCGCGATATCGCGAAGGAACGGATGAAGTTCTGGATGGGCCATCGCCCCTCCATGCCCGATGGCCTTCCCTGCCTGGGCCCGGCCTCGGCGAGCGGCGATATCCTGCACGGATTCGGCCATGGGCATGTGGGGCTGGTGGCGGCGCCGCGCTCGGCGGAACTGCTTGTGGCGCTGCTGGCAGGCGCGCTGCCGCCGATCTCGCCCGCGCCCTATTCGCCCCGTCGTTTCGGCTGATGATTTCGCGTGCATTTCCGAAGAAGCGGTGGCAATCTTCTTCTCTGCCGGCCCAGCATCCCGTTTGGCTGCAAACACTAGCGTGGATTGAAGAACGACGTGTCTGACGATTATGCGCCTACGGGCGGTGACACTGGCCTGATCGAGGCCAAGGTGAAGTGGTATAATGGGCGCAAGGGCTTCGGCTTCGTGCTCGGCCCAGACGGGCAGGATGTGTTCTTCCACGCATCCGCACTCACGGATGCGGGCATCGAGCAGCCCGACACCGACGATATTCTGATGTGCGAGATCGGATCGGACCGTCAGGGCCGCCGCCTCGTGACCCGCATCACCGAACTCAAGCGTGGCCCCGGTGGCGGCATGGGTGGCGGCGCGCCGCGCGGTGGTTTCAGCGACCGTCCGCCCCGCCGCGATTTCGGTGGCCCCGGTGGCGGTGGCGGTGGTGGTGGTGGCTTCGGCGACCGTCCGCCGCGCCGTGACTTTGGTGGTCCGCCTGGTGGCGGTGGTGGCTTTGGCGACCGTCCGCCGCGCCGTGACTTTGGTGGCCCACCTGGTGGCGGTGGTGGCTTTGGCGACCGCCCGCCGCGTCGTGATTTCGGTGGCGGCGGTGGCGGCGGCTTCGGCGCGCCTCGTTCCGGCGGCTTCGGCGGTGGCGATCGTGGCGGCCCGCCGCGTCGCAACTTCGACGAAGGCACCGGTCCGGTCTATCCGCTGAACGGCACCGTGAAGTGGTTCGACCAGGTGCGTGGCTTCGGCTTCGTGACGCCGGAAGATGGCGGGCAGGACGTGTTCCTGCACTCCTCCGTGCTGACGCGCGCCGGCCGCACTGACCTCGCCCAGGGCGAGAAGGTCTCGCTCGATGTGCGTGACGGCCAGCGCGGCCGCCAGGCGATCGGCATGAAGTAAGCCCTGCGCCCAGGCGCTGGCTTGGCGAAGGCCCCGCGATCCGTCGCGGGGCCTTTTGCATTTCTTAACCCCGGCGCGCCCAGGCTGGCATCATGCGCGCCCTGCTTCTTCTTCTCGTGATCGCCTTCCCCGCCGCCGCGCAGGTGCCCATCTGCAATGCCGAGCGCGAGGGGATGACGGCCTGCTTCGACGGCCGCCTGTGCCGCTGCCGCTTCGAGCCCGGCGGCCAGCTCACGGGCCGGCCCGATGGGCATCGCTGGGATTGCGGGGCGCTGCGCCCGGATTGCCGCCCGGCGCCGGCCACCCTGCCACAGCCGGATGCGCCGCCTTGGCCGCAATTCATCCCGCCGCCGCAAATCTGGATCAATCCGCGCTGAGGCGCGGCAAGGCTGTTTCCCGCCGCTGGTCAAGCCAGCAGAGGCGATCAGCCTCTACCGCCGCGCCGTCACCCGCCGCCACAGCGCGACCGTCCCGGCCAGCAAGGTGAAGCCGGCGCAGATCATCCCCGCCTGCACGGCCGGGCGTGGCCCGAAGGTGAGATCGAGATTGGCCGCCGCGATGCGCGCGGCCGGCAGGTTTGAGAAGCCGGCATACCAGAGGAATTCGATGAGCACGGCGGCCAGCAGCGCCCCCAGGCTCAGCAGGGCGAGCGCCGGAATCCTCGCCTGCCAGCGGCCGGGCAGGGCGCGCCAAGCCAGCAGCCAGGCCAGCAGGCCGGCCAGCAGCACGGCGTGGGAGGCATCGGCCTTGGACTGGATGAAGGCATGCAGCAGCCCCAGCAGCACCACCGGAAAGACCAGCCGGTGCAGCTTCTTCCAGCCGCGCCCCAGCCGCTTCATCCAGCCATCGGTGGAGGTCCAGCCCAGCACCACCAGCCCCAGCAGCGCGGTGAAGCCGATGGTGAGATAGACGCGGCTCACGATCTCGATCGCCACGCGCAGCAGGCGCCAATTCTGGTCGCCCACATAGAGCACGAAATGCAGCAACACCCAGGCGAGCGCGCCCAGGCCGATCATCCGGCGCAGCTGGAACAGGCGCGGCCAGCCCAGCGCCCGGCCGAGCGGCGTGACGGCCAGGCTTGCCACCAGCAGCCGGATGGCCCAGCGGCCGGTCTCATGCGTCGCGGCCTCCAGCGGCTCCGGGCCGAGGCCATCCATCGCCCAGAGTTGGAAAAGGCGCAGGGCCGGCAGGGTCATCACCAGCAGGGTGATGATTCGCAGCGCCGAGATCCGGCCCGCGCGGTCCCGCCAGGGGGCGCTGATCATGCCCAGCCCCGCGCGCGGATTTCGGCGGCGATGCGGCCGGTTTCATCCCGCGCCGCGCGGGGTGGCGGCAAGGCCTCGCCCAGCCGGGCGGCGAGGCCGGCACGGACCAGGCTCTCCGTCACGGATTGGTGGCGCGGCCCAAGCCCGCCAGGGTCGGCGATCAGCAGCGGGCTTGTGGTCATCAACGCTTCTGAGAGCATGGAGATGGAATCACCGGTCACGACAAGGGTATCGGCCATGGCGAGCATGGCGGTGTAGGGGTTCGCTCCGGCCCCGCCCCAGGGATGCAGCACATGCGGGATGTTTTTCAGCGCCTCAGCGACGGCCTGGGTCGCGGCCAAGCCCGTCCGGCGGGAAGCGGTGACGAGCAGGCTGGCGCCCAGGCCCGCCGCCCGGGTTGCGATCCGGGCGGCGAGTGCCGGCTCCATCCCCTCGGCCCGCACCGGCCCGCCCAGCAGCAGCGTGGTGATGGGCCGGGGCAGGGTGGCGAATTCCCGGAATTGAGCCGGGGCGGCGGCCAGGGCCTCGGGCGTCAGCCGATGCGCCGCGCCTTGGATGATGATGAGGTTTGGCGCCGGGGCAGGGCGGTCATGCGCGCCGATCACCAGCAGGTCGAAATCGCCCGCGCCCAGGCCAGGCCGCATGCAGTGAACGGTCTTCGCCCCGCGCGCCCGCAGCCAGCGCGAGACGGGCGCGGCACGCCGACCAGCGGAGATCACCAGGCTCGGCCAGGGCGGCGTGAAGGCCTCGCGCCCGGCCAGGCCCGCCAGCGTCGGCCAGGGCCAGGGCAGCCTGGCGAATGGCCCGAAATGCTGCGGCACCCGGCGGAAGGGCTGGCCCAGCCTCTCCGCGATGCCCAGCGCCTGCGCGGCCGTCCCCGCGCGCGGGTCTTCCAGCACCCAGATCATGGACGGCGGGGCCGCCCGGCGTTACGAGAAGCCATCAGGATTGGAGTCATGGAATGAGCGGTCATCACGCCTCGGATTGGGACAGGGACGCGGCCTTGACCACGGCGCGCATCCTGCTGGAGATCAAGGCGGTGAATTTCCGCCCCGAGGAACCCTATACCCTCACCTCCGGCTGGAAGAGTCCCGTCTATATTGATTGCCGCAAGATCATTTCCTACCCCCGCGCCCGCACCCGCATTTGCGACCTGGGCGTGGAGAAGATCAACCGCGCCATCGGCTTCGAGACGGTGGAGAGCATCGCGGGCGGCGAGACGGCGGGCATCCCCTTCGCCGCCTGGATCGCCGATCGCATGAACCTGCCCATGGCCTATGTCCGCAAGAAACCCAAGGGTTTTGGCCGCAACGCGCTGATCGAGGGCGATGTGCCGCTGGACCGCGAGACGCTGCTGGTCGAGGACCTGACCACGGATGGTGCCAGCAAGATCCGCTTCGCCGAGGCGCTGCGCGAGGCGGGGGCCAAATGCGCCCATACCTTCGTGGTGTTCTATTATGGCGTCTTCCCTGGCAGCTTCGAGCAGATGAAGGGCATGGGCCTCTCGCTGCATCACCTCGCCACCTGGTGGGATGTGCTGGAAGTCTGCCGCGAGCGCGATTACTTCCCTGAATCCTCGCTGACCGGCGTGCGGAAATTCCTGGAGGATCCCGTGGCCTGGTCGCGCGCGCATGGCGGCGTGGGCAGCCTGGAGGAGGCGCTGGCGCATAAGGGCAAGGCCGCTTGATCCGCATTGTCGTCGCGCTGCTCTGCCTGGCACTTCCCGTGCTGGCCCAAGGGAACAACCCGGCGCGGGACACGCTGAACATCGGCATCACGCAGTATCCTTCCACGCTGCACCCCAATATCGACAGCATGGTGGCGAAGTCCTTCACGCTGGGCTTCACCCGCCGGCCCGTCACGGCCTATGACGCGAATTGGCAACTCATCTGCCTGCTGTGCGAGACGCTCCCCACGCTGGAAAACGGCCTCGCCATGCGGGAGACGACGCCCGAGGGCAGGCCCGGCCTGCGCGTCACCTGGCGCCTGCGCGAGGGGCTGCGCTGGGGCGATGGCACGCCCATCACCACCGAGGATCTGCGCTTCACCTACGATGCGGGGCGCGATGGGGCCACGGGCATGGGCCCCGCCGAATTCTTCCGCTCGGCCTATGAGTTCATCGCCGAGGATGCCCGCAGCTTCACCCTGCGCTTTGACCGCGTGACCTTCCAATTCGCCAGCCTGGGCGATTTCGCGCCGCTGCCCGCGCATCTGGAACGCGCCCGCTGGGAGATCGAGCCGCGAAGCTACCGCACCCGCACCCTCTATGACACGGAACCCACCAACCCCGGCCTGTGGAATGGCCCCTACCGCGTCACGCAGGTGCAGGCGGGCTCGGCCATCACGCTGGAGCGCAATCCGCATTGGTCCGGCCCCGCACCCGCCTTTCGCCGCATCGTGATCCGCACGGTGGAGAGCACGCCCGCCCTGGAGGCGCAGCTCCTGGCCGGACAGGTGGACATGGTGGCGGGCGAACTCGGCCTGCCGGTGGAGCAGGTGAGCGCGCTGATCCGCCGTACCGGCCAGCGTTTCCGCGCCGAATACCGGCCCGGCCTGATCTATGAGCATCTGGACCTCAACCTGGACGTGCCCGCGCTGTCGGACCGCCGCGTGCGGCAGGCGCTGCTGCTGGCACTCGATCGCGGGCAGATCGTGGCGCGGCTTTTCGAGGGGCGGCAGACCCTGGCCCATACCAGCGTGAACACGCTGGATTGGCCGCATGATCCGAACGTCCGGCAATATGGCCATGACCCGGCCCGCGCCGCCGCCCTGCTGGCCGAGGCGGGCTGGATGCCCGGCGCCGATGGCATTCGCCGCAACGCCCAGGGCCAGCGCCTCGCCATCGAATTGCTGACCACCGCGGGCAACCGCTCTCGCGAGGCGGTGCAGCAGGTGATCCAGGCGCAATGGCGGCAGATCGGCGTCGAGGCACGCATCCGCAACGAGCCGCCGCGGGTGCTGTTCGGCGAAACCCTCCCGCGCCGGCGCTTCCAGGGGGCGGCTTTGTTCGCCTGGGTATCGGCCCCCGAGAGCGTGCCGCGCGGCAGCCTGCACTCCGATGAAATTCCGCGCGCCGAGCGCAACTGGTCCGGCCAGAACTACACGGGCTTCCGCAATGCCGAGATGGACGCCCTGCTGGAGGCGCTCCCGCAGGAGCTGGACCGCGAGAGGCGGCGCGTATTGTGGCATCGCCTCCAGGCCATCTATGCCGAGGAATTGCCCAGCCTGCCGCTCTGGTTCCGCCAGGATGCGCATCTTTGGCCCGCCTGGCTGGATGGCGTGCGGCCGACGGGGCATCTGAACCCCTCCAGCCTCTGGGTCGAGGAGTGGCGGGTCCGGTGATGCCCGCGCCATGATCCGGCTGATCCTCTCGCGCCTCGCGCAGATCGCGGTGACGGCGGCCATCCTTTCCTTCTGCGCCTTCATGCTCATCGCGCTCATGCCGGGCGACCCGATTGACCTCGCCATCGCCGGCGACCCCCGCCTCACCGCCGAGGATGCGGCGCGGCTGCGGGCGCTGCATGGTTTGGACCAGCCGCTGATGGCCCGTTACCTCGCCTGGGCCGGGGCGGTGCTGGAGGGGCGCTTCGGCCATTCGCGGTTATTCGCGCAGCCGGTGGCGGCGCTGCTGGGGCCGGCGCTGGTGAGTTCGCTGGAATTGCTGGGCCTGGCGCTCTCGCTCGCGGTGGCGCTGGGCGTCGGCTTGGGCGCGCTGGCCGCGATGAAGCCTGCCACCGCGCCCTTTGTTCAGGGCGTGGCCCTGCTGGCGCAGGCGGTGCCGTCCTTCTGGCTGGGCATCCTGTTGATCATCCTGTTTGCCGTGCAACTCGGCTGGCTGCCGGCGGGCGGCGAGGGCGGCTGGCGCTTCCTGGTGCTGCCGGTGGTCACGCTCTGCTTCGCCAACCTCGCCGCCTATGCGCGCCACGCGGCGGCAGCACTCTCCACCGCCATGGCCGAGCCGCATATCCGCACCGCCCGCGCCCAGGGTGCGGGCGAGCGGCGCATCATCTGGCGCCATGCCCTGCCCAATGCCGGCGTGCCGCTGCTGACCATCGCGGCGCTGGATGCCGGCGCCCTGGTCTCGGGCGCGCTGATCACCGAGACGATCTTCGCCCGCCCCGGCATGGGCAAGCTGATCTATGACGCGGTGATGGGCAATGACTTCAACCTCGCTTTGCTGGCCCTGCTGGTGGTGGCGGTGGTGACCATGCTGGCGACCCTGGCGGCTGATCTCGCGCAGCGCTGGCTGGATCCGAGGATCGCATGAGGGCGGGGCTGGCTTTGCTCGGCCTGCTGCTGCTGGCGGCATTGGCCGCTCCGCTGGCCGGCGCGGCGCTGGGGCATGACCCTTTCCTGCCGGATTTGTTCAGCCGCTTCGAGCCGCCCAGCGCCAGCCACCCGCTGGGCACGGATGAGCTGGGGCGGGATTTGCTGCTGCGGCTGCTGCATGGGGCGCGCGTCTCGCTGACGGTGGGGCTTCTGGCGGCGCTGGCGGCGACACTCATCGGCACCTTCATCGGCCTGATGGCGGCCTGGCGCGGCGGCGTTTGGGATGCCGTCCTGATGCGCCTGGCCGATGGGCTGCTGGCCCTGCCGGCCCTGCCGTTGTTGGTGATCCTGGCCGCACTCGACCCCGCCATGATCGGCCTGCCGCGCGGCGAGGCCTCGGCCGATATCCTGCGTATCGCGGTCCTGCTCGCCGCCTTTGGCTGGGTGGGGGTGGCGCGGCTGGTGCGGGCCACGGCGCTTTCCGTCCTGGCGCGGGATTTCGTGCGCGCGGCGCGTGCCATGGGCGTCTCCGAGCGGCGCGTGCTGATCCGCCATGTGCTGCCGGAACTGGCCGCGCCCATCGCCATCGCCACAGCGCTCGCGGTGGGCGGCGCCGTGCTGGCGGAAAGCGTGCTGAGCTTCCTGGGCCTGGGCATCGCCCCGCCCGCGCCCTCCTGGGGGAACATGCTGGCCAATGCACAGGAACTGGTGTTCCAGGCGCCGCTGGCCGCGATCTGGCCAGGGCTCGCCATCCTGCTCACCGTACTGGGCTGCAACCTGGTGGCGGATGGCGTGGCGCGGCGTCAGGGATTTTCGACGCGCGGTCAATAGGGCGCGGTGAAGCGCCGGTAGGGGATGGCCGCGAAGTCGCGCAGGATGCCGGCCTCGGCCGCGCAATAGCGCAGCTCGCGCGCCCAGTCGGCAGGGGCGAGAAGATGTTGGTCCCGGTCAGCAGCGCCGCCATGAAAAGCGTCATTGGAGCGGCCCGACATGCCGCAGGAAGCTGGCCCGCACCGCCTCCGCATGGCCCTGCATCAGGTCGCGCAGATGCCCCAGGTTCTGGATTTCCTCATGGACCAGCGTGCCCGCGCCCTGGCGCAATGCCTCCTCCACCGTCACGGGCAGGCCGGGCTCCTTCCACTTGCCCACGGTCAGCCGCAGCAGGCCGAGCAGGGCGCGCCAGAGCCGCTCCGCCTGGATCAGCGTCGCTGCCTCGCGCTCCTCGATCAGCCCGGCGCGGCCCAATTCGCCGAGCACATGGCGCGTGGTGCGGCGCAGCAGGCGCGGATGGCTGGCGGCATGGGCCACGGTGAGCGCCTGGGCGATGAACTCCACCTCCACCAGCCCGCCCGCCATGGCCTTCAAATCCCAGGGGCCATCTGCCGGCAATTCGCGCAGCATGCGGACGCGCATCTGGGCGGCGTCGCGCAGCACGGCGGCGGGATCGCGCGGCGCGGTCAGCGCGGTGTCCAGCGCCGCCTCGATCCGGCGGGTGAGGGGTGGGGGGGCGGCGATGACGCGGGCGCGGGTCAGCGCCATGCGCTCCCAGGTCCAGGCCTCCTCGGCGTGATAGCGGGCAAAGGCGGAAAGCCGCACCGCCACCGGGCCCTTATTGCCCGAGGGGCGCAGCCGCATATCCACCTCGAAGGCCCGCCCATCGCGGCCCGGCGTGGTCAGCGCCGCCACCACCTGGTGCGAGAGCCGGATGAAATACTCCGAAGGGGCGAGCGAGCGCTGGCCACCTTCGCTGCCCTCCGTCTCGGCCTCATGCTCATAGATGAAGATGAGGTCGAGGTCGGAATTGGGCAGCATCTCCCGCCCGCCCAGCTTGCCCAGCGCCAGCACGGCCAGGTTGCCGCCAGGCACGCGGCCGAAGCGGCGGGCGAAATCGCGCTCCACGCCGGGCAGCAGGCCGGAGATTGCGGCTTCGGCCACGGCGCTGCGGAGCTCGCCGCTGGAATCGGCATCCTGCCGGCCTTCCAGCTCGGCCGCGTCCACTTCGAACAGGCGTTCGGTGACCAGGCGGCGCGTGGCCTCCAGCGCTTCATCCAGGTCGCGCGCCTCGCGCAGCAGGGCGGGCAGGGCGGCGAGTGGCTTTTCGCCGGGGGCGGCGTAGCTGCCGGCCAGCAGCCCCTCCAGCGCGGAGGGGCGGCGGGCCAGGTAATCCGCCAATTGCGGCGCGGCGCCCAGCAGCGCCGCCAGCCGGTCCATGAGCCGGGGATTGCGATGCAGCAGCGAGAAGAACTGCACCCCGGCCGAAAGCTGGCCCAGCAGCGAGTCGAAGCGGGTGATGGCGGCCTCGGCTTCCCGCTGGCGGCCAAAGGCGGCCAGCAGGCCGGGCATCAGCTCGGTCAGCAATTCGCGGGCGCGCTCGCTGCGGGTGGCGCGCGGGCGGCCATGATGCCAGGCGCGCACCAGTGCCGCTATGGAGGAAGGCTCGCGAAAACCCAGCGAGCGCAGGCTCTCCAGCGTTTCGGGGTCGTCCTCCACGCCGGTGAAGACCAGGTTGCCCGCCCCTTGCGGCGCCGTCAGGCGGGGCGCGGTTTCGAACAGGTGGCTGTAATGCCCCTGCACGCGGCGCTGATGCGCGGTCAGCGCGGCGGCGAAGCTGGCCGTATCGGCGAAGCCCATGAAGTTCGCGATGCGGGTGAGTTCATCGGCATCATCCGGCAGGCGGTGGGTCTGCCGGTCCTGGACCATTTGCAGCCGGTGCTCGGTGTTGCGGAGAAACACATAGGCATCGGCGAGGTCCGCCGCCGCGCGCCGGTCCATCTTGCCCGCCGATGCCAGGAGCGAGAGGGCGCCCAGCGTCGTGGGGTCGCGCAGGGCCGGGTCACGCCCGCCCCAGATGAGTTGCAGCACCTGCACCGTGAATTCGATTTCCCGGATGCCGCCACGGCCAAGCTTGACGTCATGCCCCGCCACGGCAATCTCGCCACCCGCGCCACGTTCGGCCTTGTGCAGATGGATTTGCCGCTTGATGGAATGGATGTCGGCCACGGCCGCGAAATCCAGGTGACGCCGCCAGATGAAGGGGCGCAATTCCCGCAGGAAGGCCTCGCCCGCCGCGCGGTCGCCGGCCACGGGCCGCGCCTTGATCATCGCCGCGCGCTCCCAGTTCTGCCCCATGCTCTCGTAGTAGGTGAGGGCCATCGGCACGCTGACGCAAAGCGGCGTGGCGGCGGGGTCCGGGCGCAGGCGCAGATCGGTGCGAAAGACGTACCCCTCGCTTGTGCGTTCCTCCATCAGGCGTACCAGCTCCCGCCCGATCCGGATGTAGGGAGCCGCGCCGTGTTCTTCGTGATAGGATGGTCCTTCGGGGTCATGCAGCAGCAAGAGGTCAATATCCGAGGAGTAGTTCAGCTCGCGCCCGCCGAGCTTCCCCATGCCCAGCACGATGAGGCCCGAGCCCTTCGTGATCTGCTTCGGCTCGCCCTTGGTGCGGGCCAGCCTGATCTGGCCGCGACGGGCGGCATCGAGCAGCAGGTGCGCGCAGGCGAAGTCAATCGTCAGGTCGGCCAGGTCGCTCAGGGCGCCGGTCACGCGGTCCAGCGGCCAAAGCGCGCCGAGGTCCGCCGCTGCCGCCACCAGCGCGCCCTGGCGCTTGGCGCGGCGCAGCAGGCTCATCACCGCCTCGCGCGGGGCGGCGGGGTCGGCCTTTGTCAGGGGCTCCAGCGCGCATTGCATGGCGTCCTCAGCGCCACGGTCGAGCAGGCGCAGCAGCGTTGGCGCCTCGGCCCAGCACAGGTCGCTGAGATAGGGGCTATGGGCCGCCAGCAGGTCGAGCAGGGGGGCGGCGTCCTGCCGGCCGGCCAGGGCCTGGTGAGTGGGCTCGCCTTCGGCGAGGCGGGCGCGCAGCAGGCGAATCGCGGCGGGATCGTAGAGGGGCGTGGCACTGATCATCCCACAGGGGAGCCGCCATGATGCGGCAGGGTCAAGCCCCGGCACCGCATTGGCCGCACCTGCTCAGGCTGGCGCTGGCCCTGCTGGCCGCCCTGCCGCTGCTGGCCGGGCTGGGGCTGGGCGTCGTGGCCTGGCGCCTTTCGGCCGGCCCGCTGGATAGCAGCTTCCTGGCGCGGCGGATCGAGGCCAATGCCAATTTCCCCGGCAGCCGCCTGCGGCTTGAGGTCGGCCGCGCCACCATCGCCTGGCAGGGCTGGCACGGCGAGGGGGCGCCGCTGGATATCCGCATCTCCGGCGTGACCCTGCGCGACGAGGCGGGGCGCGAGCGCGGCCACCTGCCCGAAGCCAGCGTCACCCTGGCCCTGGTGCCCCTGCTGCGCGGCGTTCTGGCCCCCGCCAGCATCGAGATCCACGGCCCCAGCCTGACCATCCGCCGCGATGCCGAGGGCGGCATCGCCATTGAGGGCGGCGCCCCTGCCGAAGGCCAGGCCAGCACCGCCGATGCCAGCACCGCCGATGCCAGCACCGCCGATCATGCCGTCGTCGCCATCCTGGCCGACCTGATGCGCCCGCCCGAGGAGCGCGCGGCCCACACCTCCCTCCGCCGCATCCGCGTCACGGGCGGGGAGGTCATCGTGCGGGACGCGCTGCTCGGCCTGGATTGGGCGCTCAAGGACTCGATCCTGGACCTGCGGCGCCTGCCAGCCGGCGGCATCGAGGCGGATGGCGAGGCGACGCTGCGGGTCAATGGCGTGGACATTCCGGTTCATGTCACGGGCGCCGTCCTGGGGGCGCCGCTGCGCTTCTCCGTCAGCTTCGACCTGCCGGTGCTGCGGCCATCGGAAGTCGCGTGGCTGCTGCCGCCGCTGGCGCCGCTGGCCATCCTCAACGCCAATGTGGCGATCCGCGCCACGGGTGATTTCGACGCGCGTGGCCGTCCGCTCGGCTTTGGCCTCACGCTCGCCTCCGATGATGGCGGGGAGTTGCAGTTGGATGGCCGCACGCGGCTTCGCTTCCAGCGGCTCAACGCTCGGCTCACGGGCCATGACACGCGCCTCTCGATCGATGAGGCCAGGCTCGAACTGCCCGGCATCCACGGCGCCACGCTGGAGGCGCATGGCGACCTGCACCGCACCAGGGAGGGCTGGGCCGGCGAATTGCGCGCCTCCCTCGACCGCTTCGACCTCGCCGAACTCACGGCGGTTTGGCCCGCGGAAATGGCGCCCGAAGCGCGTGAGGCCGTGCGCCTGGCGCTGCCGCGCGGCATGCTGCGTGAGGCCAGCTTCCGCCTGGGCCTGGCCACGGATGAGGAATTCAGCCTCTGGCGCCCCACCCATGGCCGCCTCTCGGGCCGGGCCAGCGGGCTGCGGCTGGTGATCCCCACCGGAGGCGAGGTCGAGGTCGAGGACGCCGCATTGGAGGGGCACGCCACGCCCGATTCCCTGGCCATCGAAACTCTCAGCCTGCGCCTGCCGGCCCCGAGCGGCATCAGCACCATCGAAGCCTCGGGCGCCGCCCGGCTGGAGGCGGGGCGCTGGCTTGGCGGCATGGACGTGGCGCTGGACCGCCTCTCGCTCGCTGACCTCCCGGCGCTCTGGCCGGCTAGCATCGTCCCCGGCGCGCGCAGCTGGATCACCGAGAACATCGTGGCCGGCGAGTTGAGCGGCGGCCAATGGCACCTGGAGGCTCAGGCCAGCCCATCCCTGGGCGATGCCGCGCTGACGGCGCTTTCCGGCACGCTGGAGATGGGCCAGGGCGTTATCCATTGGCTGCGGCCCATGCCGCCCGCGCGCGGCGTGCACGGTCGGGTGGATTTCGGCCTGGACGAGATCACGGTGCAGGCAGCCGGCGGGCGCCTCGACAATGCTGCGGGCCAGCCGGGCGGGATCGAGCTGCGCCCCTCCACGCTGCGCTTCCTGCTGCCACCGGGGGCCACGCCCACCACGGAAATGACCATCGCCGTGGCCGGGCCGGTGACCGAGACGGTCACCCTGCTGCGCCACCCCCGCCTCAGGCTGTTCGAGCGGCGTCCCTTTCCGGTCCAGCCCGTGGCGGGCACGCAGGAAGGGCGCCTGACCATCGGCTTCCCGCTGCTCGCTGACCTGCGGATGGACATGGTGAACCTCAGCGCCGAGACGAAGGTCAGCAATGCGCGCTTCACGCGCCTGCTGCTGGAGCGCGACCTGGAGGAGGGCAATTTCGAGGTGGCCGTGAACACCGAGCAGTTGCGGCTGAACGGCACGGCCGTGCTCAACACCGTGCCCGTGCGCCTCAACGTCGAGATGGATTTCCGCCCCGGCCCGGCCAACCAGGTCATCGGGCGTGAGATCCTGACCGGC
Organism: uncultured Roseococcus sp.; assembly: GCA_947084995.1. Taxonomy (GTDB): domain Bacteria; phylum Pseudomonadota; class Alphaproteobacteria; order Acetobacterales; family Acetobacteraceae; genus Roseococcus. The sequence continues at coordinate 20,746 of CAMTUX010000021.1, read as the reverse complement.
CGGCCGGATGCGCGGCGCCTCGCCGAACTGGGCTTCGACATGGGCGGCCTGCTGAGCGGCCCCGTCGCGCTGGAGGCGCGGACTGAGCGCCGGCGGAACGGGCAATACCAGGTGACGCTGCGGGGCGATCTGCGCGACGCCGTGCTGAGCTTCCCGCCGCTGGGCTGGACCAAGCCGGCTGGCAGCCCCGGCCGGGCAGAGGGCGTTCTGCGCTTGCAGGGTGACCAGTTGACCAGCGTGGAGGGCATCAGGGTCGAGGCGCTGGAACTGGCACTGCGGGCGCGCGCCGTGGCCCGCGCCGGCCGGATCGAGCGGGTGGAGCTTCAGGAGACGGGCTTCGGCGGCAGCCGGCTCGTGGGGGATGCGCGCGCCCCCACCGCGCCGGGCGGACCCTGGGCCATTTCGCTGCGCGGCCCCGTGCTGGATTTGCGCTCCATCTTCGGCCCGGCCGGCCATGCCGCGGGCGGCGCCGCGCGGGAGCGCGAGGCGGTGCGTTCAGGCGAGGCGCGGCCCGTGGAGGAGGGCCCCCAGCCGCCCCTCTCGCTCGACCTGCGATTCGACCAGGTGATGCTGGCCCCCGGCCGCGATGTGTATTCGGCCCAGGCGCGTGGCCGCCTGGATGCCGCCGGCGTGCTGCGCGAGGCCAATCTGCGCGCCCGCACCACCCGCCAGGGCGGCAATTTCGAGATGACGATCACCCCGCGCGGCGAGACCCGGCAATTGCGCGGCAGCGCCGAGGATGGCGGCGCGCTGCTGCGGGCGCTCGGCCTGATCGGCACGATTGATGGCGGGCGGATGCAGATCAACGCCGAATACGCCGAATCCCGCCCCGGCACGCCACTGACCGGCACGGTCGAGCTGGACGCCTTCACCGTTCGCGACGCGCCGGCCCTGGGCAAGCTGTTGCAGGCGATGACGCTCTTTGGATTGGTGGAGGCGTTGCAGGGGGGCTCCGGCCTGGTGTTCAACCGGGCGGTGGTGCCCTTCAGCCTCTCCCCCACCGAGTTGCGGCTGAATGATGCGCGCGCCTTCTCGGCCTCGCTCGGCCTCACGGTGCGGGGGCGGGTGCTGCGGGAGAGGGTGATCCTCGACCTCGATGGAACCATCGTGCCGGCCTATTTCTTCAACACGCTGCTGGGCAACCTGCCGCTGGTGGGGCGCCTGTTCAGCCCGGAGGCGGGCGGCGGGCTCTTCGCCGCCACCTTCCGCGCGCAAGGCCCGCCGGAAGATGCCGAGATCACGGTGAACCCGCTGGCGATCGTCACGCCCGGCTTCCTGCGCGGCATGTTCGGCCTGACGGAAACCACGCGCCCCGCGCGTTAGCCGAACATTCACACGGAGGTGCAACGATCCCGACAGCCCAAATGGATCGAGGGAACACCATGCCTGATTTTTTGCGCTCCGTGCGCGCGCCCATCCTCGGCGGATGCCTGGTTCTGGCAGGCCTTGCCATCGTGCCGGCCGCGTTCAGCCTCAGGGCCGCCTGGGTGGAGTGGGGTTCCGCCAGCCAGGCGCTGGACATGGACCGGGCCGGCAACCGGCAGAATGAAGGCCTGTTCGAACTGCTGCTCGAGCGCGCCCTGACCAATGCCGCCCTGAGCGCCGCCACGCCCGCCTCGGGCGAGGTCACCGGCGCCATCGCCGCGCATCGCCAGCGCTTCGCGGCGAAGCAGGCCGAGGCGCGCGCGATCATGCAGCGCAACCCGAGCGCCGAGATCACGCCGTTGCTGGCTGATCTCGACCAGGGCCTCGTGCGGTTGGCGAGCTTGCGCCAGCGCGCCGATGCGGAGTTGACCCGCGCGCTCACCGCGCGGGATGCCGATTTTGCGCGTGGCGGTTTCTTCCGCGACCTCTCGACCTTCGTCGAAATGCAGCAGGCCATGTGGGCGGCGCAGTTGCGGCTGGGCGGCGCGATTGACCCCATGGTGGCCCGCATCAACGCCTCGAAGCAGGCCTCATGGCTGGCGCGCGACGCCGCCGGGCGGGAGCGCAGTTCGATCGCCAATGCGATCACGGGCAACCGGGCGTTGAGCCCGGCCGAAAACACCGCGGCCCTGGCCTCGCGCGGGGCGGTGGATATCGCCTGGCGGATGGTCGGGGCGGATCCGACCGTGCGAGCCGACCCCCGCCTCGCCGCCGCGATGGCGGCGGCGCAAAGCGGTTATTTCGAGCAGTTCCGCGCCCTCGCCACCGCCCAGGCGGAACCCGGCCCGCACCGCATGGCCGGGTCAGCCTTCATCGAGCGCACGACGCCGCTGATCGGCACCCTGCTGGGCGTGCGCGACGCCGCGACGGCGGTGACGGAGGAACGGCTCGTCGCCGTGGTGTCGGAGGCAAAGCGCCAGGCCATGCTGGCCATGGCCGTGCTGGCCGGCGCGATGCTGGGCCTGCTGCTCTGCGGCTGGTTGCTGCTGCGCCGCGTCCTGCGGCCACTCGCGCTGCTGGATGGCGCGACGGAGCGGCTGAAGCAGCGGGATTACGCCACGGGCGTGCCCGGCACCGAAGGCCAGGATGAATTCGCCAAGCTGGCCCAGGGGCTGGATGCGATGCGCCTGGAAGCCGCTCGTGCCGAGGCGCTCGACCGCGCGGCCGAGGCCCAGCGCCTCACGACCGAGGCCGATCGCCGCAGGGCGATGCAGGCCTTGGCGGAGCGGGTCGAAGGCTCGCTCGGAGGCGTCGTGCAGCGCCTGGGCGAGCAGGTGGGCACGCTGCGAGGCGCGGCCCGCGCCCTGCGCGAGGGCACCGACCAGACGGCGGCGCAAGCCGGGCGGGTCTCGAACAGCGCCGGCCAGGCCAGCGGCAATGTGCAGACCGTCGCGGCGGCGGCCGAGGAACTCGCCGCCTCGGTGGGCGAGATCACGCGCCAGGTGGCGCAGGCCGCGCAGGTGGCCGGCCAGGCCCTGGAGGAGACGCAGCGCACGGATGAGACGATGCGCGAATTGACCACCGCCGCCGAAAAGATCGGCGAAGTGGTGCGGCTGATCAGCGACATCGCGGGCCAGACGAACCTTCTCGCCCTCAACGCCACGATCGAGGCGGCGCGGGCGGGCGAGGCGGGCAAGGGATTTGCTGTGGTGGCGAGCGAGGTAAAGAGCCTGGCCGCGCAGACCGGCCGCGCCACCGGCGATATCGGGGCCCAGATCAGCGCCATCCAGGCGGCGGCCGGGGCGGCGGTTCGTTCAATCCAGGGCATCGGGGCGGTGGTGGAGAAAATCAACGAGGTGGCCAACGCCATCGCGGCCGCCGTTGAGCAGCAGGGCGCGGCCACGCGGGAGATTGCCCGCAACGTGGCCGAGGCGGCGGCCGGGACGGATGCGGTCTCGACGCAAATCCACGCCGTGGGCGAAGGGATGGAGGCGGCGCAACGCGCGGTCGCGCAACTCACCGGCAGCACCGATGCCGTGGCCGAGCAGGGCGAGGCCCTGCGGGCGGAGCTTTCGGTGGTGCTGGGTGAAATGCGGGCAGCCTGACGCGGCGGCCCATTCACGAGTAGAATGCACGCCTGATTCGGGAGGCGCGCATGTTCGGTCAATCCATCCGGCGATTGGAAGATGACCGCTTTCTGCGCGGCCAGGGACGCTACATGAGCGACCAGGCCGCGCCCGAGGGCACGCTCCAGGCCTATTTCCTCCGCAGTCCGCATGCCCATGCCGTCCTGGGGGAGATGGATCTGGCGGCGGCGCGCGCCGCCCCCGGCGTTCACCTGATCCTGACGGGCGCGGATCTGCGCGCGGCGGGAATTGGCAGCCTGCCCTGCCTGCCTTTGCTGGAGGCCGACCTCCCGCTCATCATTCCGCCGCGCCCCTCGCTCGCTCAGGGGCGGGTGCGCCATGTGGGGGAGGCGGTGGCCTGCATCATCGCCGAGAGCCGCGCCATGGCCGAGGATGCGGCCGAACTCATCACGGTGGACTACGAAACGCTTGGTGCAGTGGCCACGCCCATGGCCGCGCTGGCCGGGGCAGCCCCGCTGCTGCATGAGCAGGCGCCGGGCAACCTCGCCTTCATCTGGCAGCGTGGCGATGCGGCGGCGGTGGCGGCGGCGATGGCCCGCGCCGCGCATGTCAGCACCCGGCATATTCTGAACCAGCGCGTGACCTGCGCGCCGATAGAGCCGCGCGCCGCGCTGGCCTTGATGCAGGACGGCAAGCTCACCCTGCATCTGAACGGGCAGAACATGCACGCGATCCGCGCGCAGATCGGCGAGGCGATGGGCCTGCCGCCCGAGAGCCTGCACCTGCTGGCGCCCGATGTGGGGGGCGGCTTCGGCGTGAAGAACGTGGCCTTTGGCGAGCATGTGGTGCTGCTGCACGCCACGCGCCTGCTGGGCCGTCCGATCCGCTGGGTGGCCGGGATGGCCGAGGATTTCGCCGCCTCCGCCCATGGGCGCGGCATGGAGGCGAGGGCGCGGCTGGCGCTGGATGCCGAGGGGCGCATCCTGGCGCTGGAGGTGGATAGCCTCTCGGAACTCGGCGCCTATCTCTCCTCCAACGGGGCCTATTGCGCGAGCCACACGCCGGCAACCGCGCTGAGCGGCTGCTACGCCATCCCGGCGGTCCATTTCATGGCGCGCGGCGCCTTCAGCAACACCGCGCCGATGGAGGCCTATCGCGGCGCCGGCAAGCCGGAGGCGAATTTCATCATCGAGATGATGATCGAGGCGGCGGCGCATGACACGGGGCGAGACCCGCAGGCGCTGCGCGCGCTGAACGTGATCCGCCAGGTGCCGCATCGCAGCGCGCTGGACCAGGATATCCGCGATGGCAATTTCGCCGCGCGGCTGGATGAATGCGCCGTCCTGGCTGATCGCGCGGGTTTCGCCGCCCGCCGGGCCGAGAGTGCCGCGCGCGGCAGGCTGCGCGGCTTCGGCCTGACCTGCTTCCTGGAGACGGCGCGCGGGGCGCCGGGCGAATGGGCCAGGCTGCGCGCCTCGGCCGATGGGGTGCTGGAGTTGGCCATCGGCACCCAATCCAACGGCCAGGGGCATGAGACGAGCTTCCCGCAATACATCGCGCATTTGCTGGATATTCCCATCACCAGCATCCGCTATGTGCAGGCGGATACGGCGCGGGTGGCGCGCGGCAGCGGCCATGGCGGCGCGCGCAGCCTGCATATGGGCGGCGAGGCGATGCGCCAGGCGGCCGGCCTGCTGCTGGCCCATGCCCGCGCGGTGGCCGCGCGCCTCCTGCAATGCACGCCCGATGCGCTGCACTACACCTCCGGCCGCTTTGGCCTGGCCGACGGGCGCGGCCTGACCCTGGCCGAGATCGCCACCGAGGAAGGCACGCTGGAGGGCGAGGTGGCCCATGCCGTGGACCTCGTCACCTTCCCCAATGGCGCCCATGCCGCCGAGATCGAGCTGGACCCCGAGACGGGCGAGGCCACGCTGCTGCGCTACACCGCCGTGGATGACTATGGCCGGTTACTCAACCCCATGCTGGCGCGCGGCCAGGTGCAGGGCGGCGTGGCGCAGGGCATCGGCCAGGCGCTGATGGAGCGCATCGCCTATGACCCCGGGAGCGCGCAACTCCTCTCGGCTGGCTTCATGGATTACGCGATGCCCCGCGCCGCAGACCTGCCCGAGCTTCGGGTGGAACTGCGCGAGGACCAGCCGACGGCGGCCAATGGCCTGGGCGTGAAGGGCACGGGCCAGGCCGGCTGCATCGCCGCCCCGCAGGCCATCATGGCCGCGATCCGCGATGCGGTGGGTGCCGATGTGGCGATGCCGGCCACGCCGGAAGCCGTTTGGCGGGCATTATCGCGGGCCTGAATCGCGGGCTTGAGAGGCCCGGCGACTGGGCAGGCGGGTCATCTGGAGGTCCGGGGCGGAATTGAACCGCCGTAGCAGGTTTTGCAGACCTGTGCCTAACCACTCGGCCACCGGACCCTGAGGCACCTGTGTATCGGGCGGCTTTGCCGCGGGGTCAAGGGAGCAGGGCTGGCGGCGGAAGCTTTCCGATGGCGAATGGTCGGCCTATAATGCCGGAAGTGGCCGGCCAGGAGATGATGATGCTCGGATTGGATGTGGATTTCGCCCTGGCGCGCCGCTTCATGCGCGATGGGCAGCTCACGCCCAATGGCGTGACCGACCCGCTCCTGCTGAACGCCATGGGCGCCATCCCGCGCGAGAATTTCCTGCCCGCCGCGATGCGCGAACGCGCTTATGCCGATGCCAGCGTGCCGCTCGGCGGGGGGCGGGCGATGCTCGCTCCCATGGTGCTGGCCCGCCTGCTGCAAATGGCCCTGCCGCAACAGGGGGAGCGGGCGCTGGTCCTGGCTTCGGGCACCGGCTATGGCGCGGCGGTCCTCGCGCGGATGGGCCTGAAGGTGCGCTGCATCGAGAGCGACGCCGATCTGGCCGCCTTCGCGCGCCATGCCCTGGATTTCTCGCTGGAGGAAAACCGCCCCGAGGTGGAGGTGGGTGACCCCCGCCTCGGCGCCCCCGCCGGCGCGCCTTTTCGCCTCATCCTGATCGAAGGCATGGTGGCGGAGATCCCTCCCGGCCTGTTTTCCCAGTTGGGCGAGGGCGGCCGGCTGGTCACGATCCGGCGGGAGCAGGGGCGGGTGGGCCGGGCGGTGCTGATGCGCCGGGCCGGCGGGGCGGTGACGGCGCTGGAGGGGCTGGATGCCTCGGCCCCGCTGCTTGAAGCCTTCGCCGCCAGCCCAGGTTTCATTTTGTGACCCATGGCGCGTTTACCGCCCCCAGGCCCATAATGCCGGGCTATACTCGTCACGCTGTGGTGGCCCCCATGGTGGCACGAAAGATTGAAGGGAACATCGGACGGATGCATCTGGGCATGAAGGCAGCGCTTCTCGCGGCCGTCTCGGTCATTGGTTGGTCAACGGCTTCCGTGCAGGCGCAGACGCTGCAGGAAGCCCTGGCGCTGACCTACAACAACAACCCGACCCTGCTCGCCGCACGGGCGCAGCTGCGCGGCGTGGATGAAGGCGTGCCCCAGGCGCTGGCCGGCTGGCGGCCCACCGTGGTGATGGCGGGCAGCTATGGCGTGGCCGATATGCGGACCCGCAACCAGGTGCAGCAGTTCCGCAGCGATGGCAGCTTCTTTTTCCGCGACCCGACCTTCCCGCAATCCACCACCATCCGGCAGGAGCGCACGCTGAGCACCGCCACCATCACGCTGACGCAGCCGATCTATCGCGGCGGGCGCACCACCTCGCAGACGCGCCAGGCGGAAAACCTGGTGCTGGCGCAGCGCGCGCGCCTGCTGGCGACCGAACAGCAGGTGCTGGGCGAGTCCGTCTCGGCCTATATCGGCGTGATCCAGAGCGGCGAATTGCTGCGGCTGAACATCAATAACGAGCAGGTGCTGGCCCGCCAGCTCCAGGCCACCAATGAACGCTTCCGCGTGGGCGAGATCACCCGCACGGACGTGGCCCAGGCGGAAAGCCGCCTGGCCGGCGCACGCACCGCGCGCACCCAGGCGGAGGGCAATCTCCAGATCGCCCGCGCGACCTATGAGCGCGTGATCGGCGAGGCGCCGCGCCGGCTGACCAATCCGCAGCCCCTGCAACCCGCCGTCCGCAACCAGGCCGAAGCCCAGGCCACCGCCATTGCCAGCAATCCCAACGTGGTGGCCGCGCTGTTCAACGCCGCCGCCGCACGGGACAATATTGACGTCCAGGCCTCGGCCCTCATGCCGCAGCTCTCGGGCAACGCGCAGGCCTTCCGGAACGACAACGCCGTCTTCCCGCACACCCGGCAGAATGGCGGGCAGGTGACGCTGAACCTCTCGGCGCCCATCTTCCAGGGCGGCGCCGAATACGCATCGGTCCGCCAGGCGCGGCAGACGGCGCAGCAAACCCTCTCGCAGGTGGATGAGGCGCGCCGCGCGGCCGCCGAACAGGCCGCGCGCGCCTGGGAAACCCTGGTGAGCGCGCGCGCCGCCGTGGCCAGTGTGCGCGTGCAGATCAGGGCGCAGGAAATCGCGCTGGATGGCGTCCAGCGCGAGGCCATCGTCGGCAGCCGCACCACGCTGGACGTGCTGAACGCCGAGCAGGAATTGCTCAATGCGCGCACCAGCCTGGTCAATGCGCTGACCGCCGTGGTCACCGGCTCCTACGCGCTCGCCGCCTCGGTGGGGCGCCTCACCGCACAGGATCTGGGCCTCGCCGTCGAACTCTACGACATGACGGCGTATTACCAGGCGGTGCGGAACCGCTGGGCGGGCACGGGCGATTACTCCAACGTCTCGGCCCGGCGCTGAGCCATGTCAGGACAAGCCCAGACCGGCCCCGATCCCTCAATGGACGATATTCTCGCATCCATCAGGAAAATCCTCAATGAGGACGATCCCGCCGCGGCGCCGCCGGCCGCCCCCGCCCCCGCGGCCGAGGCGATCCAGTTGACATCCGACATGATGATCGTCCCGCCGGAGCCGCTGGCGGGCCCCGCGGCGCCGCCCGCGCCCGCCGTGCCGCCGCCCGCGATCCAGGAGGCCGTAACGCCCGTGCGCGACAAGGTACCCACGAACATCATGCAGCCCCTCCAGCCGTCTCCTGCCCCCGCCGAGCCTCCCGCCGCGCCTCCCGCCGCGCCCCCCGCCGCGTTGCTGGACCCGCTCGCCGCCGCCGCCGCCGCCGCGGCACTCGGCCAACTCAGCCGCGCCGTGTCGCAGGAGCGCGGCGCGAGCGTGACCCGCGGCGGCCCCTCCATCGAGGATGTGGTGCGCGAGGAGTTGCGCCCGATGCTCAAGGCCTGGCTCGACGCCCATCTGCCCGCCACGGTGGAGCGCCTGGTCCGCACCGAGATCGAGCGGGTGATGGCCCGCCAGGGCTGAAGCCAGCCCGCCTGACGGGCTGAATCCGCGCGGCGCGGGGCTTGACGCGCCGCGCTGGCCGGTTGACCTGTTCCCCATGCTCGACAAGGCCTTCGACCCCGCCTCCCTGGAAGCCCGGCTCTATGCCGCTGCCGAAGCCTCCGGCGCGTTCAACGCCGATCCCGCGCGCGCGGCGAGGCCCTTCACCATCGTCATCCCGCCGCCCAATGTCACGGGCAGCCTGCATATTGGCCACGCCCTGAACAACACCTTGCAGGATGTGCTGGTGCGCTACCGGCGCATGCAGGGGCGCGACGCGCTCTGGATGCCCGGCACCGACCATGCGGGCATCGCGACGCAGATGGTGGTGGAGCGCCTGATCGGCACTGAGGGCCAGACGCGCAAGGGGCTGGGCCGCGAGGCCTTCCTCCAGCGCATCTGGGAATGGAAGGCCGAGAGCGGCGGCACCATCACCCGCCAATTGCGCCGCCTGGGCGCCAGCCTGGATTGGCCGCGCGAGCGCTTCACGATGGATGAGGGGCTCTCCAAGGCCGTCATCGAGGTCTTTGTTCGCCTGCACAAGGAAGGCCTGATTTATCGCGACACGCGCCTGGTGAACTGGGACCCGGTGTTCCAGACCGCCATCAGCGATCTCGAAGTCGAAAGCCGCGAGCAGAAGGGCCATATCTGGACCCTGCGCTATCCGGTGGAGGGGGAGCCCGGCCGCTTCATCGAGGTGGCGACGACGCGCCCCGAGACCATGCTGGGCGATATGGCGGTGGCCGTTCACCCCAAGGATGCGCGATTCGCGGATCTGGTCGGCAAGCGGGCCATCCTGCCGTTGACGGGCCGGCTGATCCCCATCGTGGCGGATGAATATTCCGACCCCGAGAAGGGCACGGGTGCCGTGAAAATCACCCCCGCCCATGACTTCAACGATTACGGCGTGGGCCGCCGGCATGAACTGCCCATGCCCAGCGTGCTGGATGCCGAGGCGCGCATCTGGCTGGAGGATATCGCGGCGGAGTTGCGCGCCGTGGATGGCGTGGCCGATCCGCAATTCGTGCGCGGCCTGGCGGGCCAGGACCGCTTTGTGGCGCGCAAGGCGATCCTGGCCGAGTTGGAACGCCTGGAATTGCTGGTGGGGGCCGAGCCGCACAGCAACATGGTCCCGCATGGGGATCGTTCCGGCGTGCCGATCGAGCCGCGGCTGACGCTGCAATGGTATTGCGACGCGGCGACGCTGGCCAAGCCCGCCATCGAGGCGGTGGAAACCGGCAAGACGGAATTCGTGCCCAAGCAATGGGAGAACACCTTCTTCGCCTGGATGCGCGACATCCAGCCCTGGTGCATCTCCCGCCAGCTTTGGTGGGGGCATCGCATTCCCTGCTGGTACGGCCCGGAAGGCAGCCTCTTTGTCGAGCGCGACGAGGCGGCGGCGATGGCGGCCGCGCGGCAGAAATTCGGCCGCGATGTGGAACTGACGCGCGACGAGGATGTGCTGGACACCTGGTTCAGCAGCGCGCTATGGCCCTTCTCGACGCTGGGCTGGCCCGAGAGCACGGCGGAACTCAAGAAGCACTACCCGACCGATGTGCTGGTGACGGGCTTTGACATCATCTTCTTCTGGGTGGCCCGGATGATGATGATGGGCATTCACTTCATGGGCGAAGTGCCGTTCAAGCATGTGGTGATCCACGGCCTGGTGCGGGACGAGAAGGGGGCGAAGATGAGCAAGTCGAAGGGCAATGTCCTCGACCCGCTCGAATTGATTGATGCCAATGGCGCGGATGCGGTGCGCTTCACGCTTTGCGCGCTGGCCTCGCCGGGGCGTGATATCAAGCTCTCCAAGCAGCGGATGGAGGGGTATCGCGCCTTTGCCACCAAGCTGTGGAACGCGGCGCGCTTCTGCGAGATGAACGGCATCGCGGCGCAACCCGGCTGGGACCCCGCCACGGCGCAGACGCCGCTGGCGCGCTGGATCCTGGATGGCGCGAATGCCGCCACGGTGGAAGCGGGCGTCGCGCTGGATGCCTTCCGCTTCGACGAGTATGCGGCCGCGCTGTACCGCTTCACCTGGAACAGCTTCTGCGACTGGTTCCTGGAATTCGCCAAGCCCGTGCTGAACGGCCCTGACGGGCCGGAAAAGGACGAGGTGAAGGGCGCGGCCCAGCATGTGCTCGGCGTGATCCTGCGGCTGCTGCACCCCGTCATGCCCTTCGTGACCGAGGAGCTCTGGACGCAGCTGAGTTACGGCGGCGAGGCGAGCCTGATCCGCGCCGCCTGGCCCGATGCCGCGCCGGTGCAGCGTGCCGAGGCCGCGCGGGCGGAGCTGGATGGCGTGGTGCGCCTGATCTCCGAGGTGCGCGCCGTGCGGGCCGAGGTGAATGTCGCCCCCTCCATCAAGACCAGGCTGCTGGTGCAGGGCGCCTCGCCCGAGACCATGGCGCGGGCCGGCCGCTGGATTGACGCCATCCAGCGCCTGGCCCGCGTGACCGAGATCGAGACGCTGGAAGGTGCTGCGCCCTCGGGCGTGGTCCAGGCTGTGATCGGCGAGGCAACCTTCATGCTGCCGCTGGCCGATGTGATTGACCTCGGCGCCGAACGCGCCCGGCTGCTCAAGGCGCGCGGCGTGGCGGCGCAGGAGATCGCCAAGATCGAGAAGAAGTTCGGCAATGCCGAATTCATGGCCAAGGCGAAGGAGGAGGTGATCGAGGAAAACCGCGATCGCCTGGAAAGCTTCACCGCCGAAATCGCCCGGCTTGATGCGGCGCTGGCCCGTATCGCAAACTGACCGACGAAATACATCAAGGGAAACGCTGATGACCGAGTGGGACAAGTCCAAACTGCCGAGCCGCCATGTGACGGTCGGCCCCGAGCGCGCGCCGCATCGCAGCTACTACTTCGCGATGGGCATGACGCGCGAGGAAATCGAAAGCCCGTTGGTGGGCGTGGCCTCCTGCTGGAATGAGGCGGCACCCTGCAACATCGCGCTCTCGCGCCAGGCGCAGGCCGCCAAGCGCGGCGTGGCGGCGGCTGGTGCCGCGCCACGCGAATTCACCACCATCACGGTGACCGACGGCATCGCCATGGGCCATCAGGGGATGAAATCCTCGCTCGTCTCGCGCGATGTGATCGCCGATTCGGTGGAACTCACCATGCGCGGGCATTGTTATGACGCGCTGGTGGGTGTGGCGGGCTGCGACAAGACGCTGCCGGGCATGATGATGGTCATGCTGCGCCTGAACGTGCCCAGCGTGTTCCTCTATGGCGGCTCCATCAGGCCGGGCCGCCATCGCGGCAAGGACGTCACCGTGCTCGACGTGTTCGAGGCGGTGGGCCAGCACGCGGCGGGCAACATGTCCGATGAGGAGCTGAAGGAGCTGGAGGAGCATGCTTGCCCCGGTGCGGGCGCCTGCGGCGGCCAGTTCACCGCCAACACCATGGCCTGCATCTCCGAAGTCATCGGCCTGGCGCTGCCCTATTCGGCCGGCGCGCCAGCGCCCGATATCGAGCGCGATGAATACGCCTATCGCTCCGGCTTCCAGGTGGTGGAACTGATCCGCAAGCAGATCCGCCCGCGCGACATCGTGACGCGCAAGGCGCTGGAGAATGCGGCCCGCATCGTCGGCGCCACCGGCGGCTCAACCAATGCGGCGCTGCATTTGCCGGCCATCGCCCATGAGTGCGGCATTGATTTCCCGCTGGAGGAAGTGGCCAGCCTGATGCGCGACACGCCGCACATCGCCGACCTCAAACCCGGCGGCAAGTACGTGGCGCTGGACGTGTACAATATCGGCGGCATCCCGGTCATCATCAAGGCGCTGCTGGATGGCGGCCTGCTGCATGGCGACTGCATGACCGTCACCGGCAAGACCCTGGCCGAGAACCACAAGGACGTGGTCTTCCCGACCAACCAGGATGTGGTGCGCCCCGTCTCGAACCCGATCAGCAAGATCGGCGGCGTGGTGAGCCTGTTCGGCAACCTGGCCACCGATGGCGCGATCGTGAAGATCGCCGGCATGGAGAAGCTGCGCTTCGAGGGCACGGCGCTGTGCTTCGATTGCGAGGAAGATGCCTTCGCCGCCGTGGACCAGCGCGCCTACAAGCCGGGCGATGTCATCGTCATCCGCTATGAAGGCCCCAAGGGCGGCCCGGGCATGCGCGAAATGCTGAGCACCACCTCGGCCATCTACGGCCAGGGCATGGGCGACAAGGTGGCGCTGATCACCGATGGCCGTTTCTCGGGCGCCACGCGTGGCTTCTGCATCGGCCATGTCGGGCCGGAAGCCGCCGTGGGCGGGCCCATCGGCCTGCTCAAGAATGGCGACAAGATCGTGATTGACGCGCAGGAGGGCACGATTGACGTGCTGCTCTCCGATGAGGAGTTGGCGGCGCGCCGCGCCGAATGGAAGCCGCGCACGCACAACTTCAACTCGGGCGTGTTGTGGAAATACGCGCAGACGGTGGGCCCCGCCCGATATGGCGCCGTGACGCAGCCGGGCGCGAAGGCCGAGACGCATACCTACGCGGATATTTAGGTCGGCCCGCTTAACCGTTTGTTGGGCTTTCCCTGCGATGTTGTGAAGGGCGGGCAGATCCTCTGCCCGCCTTTCGAACAAAGGGAAAAGCCCCAATGGCGATGAATTCGGTTCATACCAATATCGGTGCGATGGTGGCGTTGCAGTCGCTCAACCGCACCAATGAAGAAATGGCGACCACGCAAAAGCGGATCTCCACCGGCTTCCGGGTGGCCGATGCGAAGGATGATGGCGCGGCTTTTGCGGTGGCGCAGCGTGTCCGCGGTGACATCGCGGGCCTGGGTGCCGCCAATGAGCAGTTGGGTTCCACCAAGGGCCTGCTTGAGACCACCATGGGTGCGCTCAACGAGACCTCGAAGAACCTGACCAAGATGCGGGAGACGCTGACCAAGCTCTCCTCCGACACGCTGAGCGCTTCGGACCGCACGACCTACACCAAGGACTTTGAGAACCTCGTCAACCAGACGAATCGCGCGCTGGGCGATGCCAGCTACAATGGCCGCAGCCTGCTGGGTTCGCAGGATTCCAACAGGTCGGCCGCCAGCACCGCCGTGAATACCGGCGTGGTCCGCAATGAGCGCGGCAATACGCTGAACATCACCGGCATTGACGCCGCGACGCTGACCTTCGACACCCGCGTGGCGACCGCCGGCCGCGACATCGCCGGCACCTTCTCAAACCCGACCGCCTTCCAGTTCAATGGCGGCACGGCCATGACCTCGGCGCAGGCGCGCGTCATGCTGGGCAATGGTGACGCGAGTGCCACCGGCCCGCTGGCGAATACCATCACGGCCTATGGCGATGCGACGAATTTCGGCGGTGGCGCCACGGCTACGAACATCAAGACCTTCGCCACGGTGGAGACCGCGATCAACAACGCGCTCTCCAAGTTCGGCGCGGATTCGCGGGACATTGACGGCGCGCTGAGCACCAACCGCCAGAAGATGGACTCCATGGAAAGCGGCCTCGGCTCGCTCGTGGATGCCGATCTGGCGAAGGAAAGCGCCCGCCTCCAGGCGCTGCAGATCCGCCAGCAATTGGGCACGCAGTCGCTCTCCATCGCGAACCAGGCGCCGCAGGCCCTGCTCTCGCTCTTCCGCTGATCCACTGAACCGAACGGGCTGGCAAAACGCCGCCCGCCTCCCAGTTTTTTCCTAGCCAGAGGTCTTCATGCACGCCGTCATCCAGCCAGAACTTGGCGCCCGCCCCGACGCCGCCGCCGCCTATCGCCAGCGCCGCACGCCCCGGCAGATGGAAGCTGAAGTCTTCGTGCGCGCCAATCGCAGCATCCGCGAAGCCATGGCCGAGCAGACTGAGACCGCCATCGCCCGCGCGCGGGCCGATAACCGCCGCCTCTGGGACGTCGTGCTCTCCTTGGTGATGGACCCCGCCAATCAATTGCCCGCGCCGCTGCGCTCCCAGGTGGCCTCGCTCGCCCATGCCGTGCTGCGCGAATGCGAGAGCGATGCGGCTGATCTGCAATTCATCTCCGACATGAACGACGCCGTGGCCGGCGGCCTCTGGACCTGAGCCCCTCCCGCTTGACTCGGGCGCGCAGGCTTGGAAAGGCTATCCGCCATGGAACGTACAGAAATCGCGAGCCACAGGGGCGGCGCCTTCCTCTGGCCTGAGAACAGCATGCTCGCCTTCCGCAAGGCGCTGACCTGGCCGGCCGAACAGATTGAATTCGACGTTCATGCCAGCGCCGAGGGCGAGCCCATCGTCATCCATGACGCCACGCTGGACCGCACCACGGATGGCTCTGGCCAGGTCGTCGCGCATTCCTGGGGCGAGTTGCAGCGCATGCGCGTGAAGGGCACGGGGGGCGAGGGCATCCCCCATCTCTCCGCCGTGGCGGGGCTGATCGGCCCCACGGCGCAGCGCCTGCGGCTGGAGGTGAAGGCCGACGCCCAGCGCCGGCCCTATCCCGGCCTGGTCGCTCGCTGCGGCCGCCTGCTCGATTCGATGGGCCTGCGCGCCCGCACCATCTTCATGAGTTTCGAAACCCCCAGCGTGGCCGAGGCCGCTTCCCTGGGCGGCTTTGAACAGATCGTCTGGTTGATGGATGGCCCAACCCTGCGTGACGCAACACCGGCCGATGCCGTGCGCCGCTGCCAAGACCTCGGTGCCACCGAGATCGGCGTGCATGTGCGGGGCGCCGACCAGGCGCTGCTGACGGCGCTGCGCGGGGCGGGCCTGCGCCTCTCGGTCTGGGGCGCCAACCACGCGGATACCATCCATCGCGCCCTGACGTTGGGCGTGGATGTGCTGGCGACCGATGATCCGCCGCTCGCGATCGAACTGCGGCGCCAGGCAAAAGCGTTGCCTTGAATCGGGGCCGCCCTTAGCCTTCACGCGGGCGGGCATGATCCGCAGGGAGGCCGGGCATGCTGCCCAATGCAATGATTCCGACGCTGGATTTTGGCCTCGGCGAGGAAATTGACGCGCTGCGCGATTCGGTGCGCGGCTTCGCCGCCGACCGCGTGGCGCCCATCGCGGCCGAAATAGACAAGACCGATGAGTTCCCCCGCCACCTCTGGCCCGAAATGGGCGCGCTCGGCCTGCATGGCATCACGGTGGATGAGGAACATGGCGGGGCGGGGATGGGCTATCTGGCCCATTGCGTGGCCGTCGAGGAAATCAGCCGGGCTTCGGCCAGTGTGGGCCTCAGCTATGGCGCGCATTCCAATCTCTGCGTGAACCAGCTCGCCCGCAACGGCAATGCGGCCCAGAAGGCGCGCTATCTGCCCCGGCTGATCAGCGGCGCGCATCTGGGCGCACTGGCCATGAGCGAGCCGGGGGCCGGCTCGGATGTGGTCAGCATGAAGCTGCGTGCCGAGAAGCGCGGCGACCGCTATGTGCTGAATGGCACGAAGATGTGGATCACCAACGCGCATTACGCCGAGACGCTGATCGTCTATGCCAAGACCGACCCCGAGGCGGGGGCGAAGGGCATCACCGCCTTCATCGTCGAGCGCGGCATGAAGGGTTTCACGCCGGCGCAGAAGCTCGACAAGCTCGGCATGCGCGGCTCGCCCACCAGCGAACTCGTCTTCGAGGATTGCGAGGTGCCGGAGGAAAACGTGCTGGGCGCCGTGAATGGCGGCGTGCGAGTGCTGATGTCGGGCCTGGATTACGAGCGCGCGGTGCTGGCCGCCGGGCCGCTCGGTATCATGCAGGCCTGCCTGGATGTGGTGCTGCCCTATATCCATGAGCGCAAGCAATTCGGCCAGCCGATTGGCGAATTTCAGTTCATCCAGGGCAAGGTGGCGGATATGTACACGCGCTTCAACGCGGCGCGCGCCTATGTCTATGCGGTCGCTCGCGCCTGCGATGCCGGCAAGACCACGCGCAAGGATGCGGCGGGCGCCATCCTTTTCGCCGCCGAGGAAGCAACCCGCGCGGCGCTGGATGCCATCCAGATCCTGGGCGGCAATGGCTACATCAACGACTACCCGACCGGGCGGCTGCTGCGCGATGCGAAGCTCTATGAGATCGGCGCCGGGACCAGTGAAATCCGGCGCCTGTTGATCGGGCGGGAATTGTTCCGGGAAACCGCGTGATGCCCACCGCCATCAACACGCGCAGCGAGGAATTTCGCGCCAATGCCGCGGCGATGCAGGCGCTGCTGGAGCAACTCGCCGCCCGCACCGCGCAAGCGGCGATGGGCGGCACGCCAGCGGCGCGGGAAAAACACACGGCGCGCGGCAAGCTCCTGCCGCGTGAGCGCGTCGAACGCCTGCTCGACCCCGGCGCGCCCTTCCTGGAACTCTCGCCGCTGGCGGCCAATGGCATGCATGGCGATGAGGTGCCGGGGGCGGGCATCATCACCGGCATCGGCACGGTGCAGGGGCGGGTTTGCGTCATCGTCGCCAATGACGCGACGGTGAAGGGCGGCAGCTACTATCCGCTGACGGTGAAGAAGCATCTGCGCGCGCAGGAGATCGCGGCCCAGAACAACCTGCCCTGCCTCTATCTGGTGGATTCGGGCGGCGCGAACCTGCCCAACCAGGATGAAATCTTCCCCGACCGCGAGCATTTCGGCCGCATCTTCTACAATCAGGCGAAGATGTCGGCCGCCGGCATCCCGCAGATCGCCGCCGTCATGGGCAGTTGCACCGCGGGCGGCGCCTATGTGCCGGCGATGTGCGATGAGGCGGTGATCGTCCGCAACCAGGGGACCATCTTCCTGGGCGGCCCACCGCTGGTGAAGGCCGCGACGGGTGAGGTGGTTTCCGCCGAGGATCTGGGCGGGGGCGATGTGCATACCCGCCTCTCGGGCGTGGCGGATCACCTGGCGGTGGATGACATGCACGCGCTGGGTCTGGTGCGCCGCATCGTGGGCAATCTGAACGCCAAGGCGCCGCCTGTGCCGCCGCATGCGTCCACCCCGCCGCTGCATGCGCCGGAGGAATTGAACGGCATCATCCCCGCCGATCTCCGCCAGCCCTATGATGTGCGCGAGGTGATCGCCCGCATCGTGGATGGATCGGCGCTGGATGAATTCAAGCCGCGCTACGGCGCCACGCTGGTGACTGGCTTCGCGCGCATCTGGGGCATGCCGGTGGGCGTCATCGCCAATAACGGCATCCTGTTCAGCGAGAGCGCGCAGAAGGGCGCCCATTTCATCGAATTGTGCTGCCAGCGGAATATCCCCTTGCTGTTTTTGCAAAACATCTCGGGCTTCATGGTGGGCCGCAAATACGAGACGGGCGGCATCGCCAAGGATGGCGCGAAGCTGGTCACGGCGGTGGCGACGGCGGGCGTGCCCAAGATCACCGTCATCATCGGCGGCAGCTTTGGCGCGGGGAATTACGGCATGTGCGGCCGCGCCTATGGCCCGCGCTTCCTGTTTGCCTGGCCCAATGCGCGGATTTCCGTGATGGGCGGCGAGCAGGCGGCCAGCGTGCTGGCGACGCTGCGGCGGGATAATCTGGAGGCCTCCGGAAAATCCTGGAGCGCCGAGGAGGAGGCCGCCTTCAAGACGCCGATCCGCGAGAAATACGAGCGGGAAGGGGACCCCTATTACGCCACTGCGCGCCTCTGGGATGACGGCATCATCCCTCCCGCCATGACGCGCGATGTGCTGGGCCTGGCCTTCAACGCGGCGCTGCACGCGCCCATCCCGCCCACGCGCTTTGGCCTGTTCCGGATGTGATGGGCATGTTCACGAAAATCCTCATCGCCAATCGTGGCGAGATCGCCGTCCGCATCATCCGCACCGCGCGGCGCATGGGCATCAAGACCGTCGCCGTCTTCAGCGAGGCCGATGCGAAGGCGCTGCATGTGCGCGAGGCGGATGAGGCCTATGCCATCGGCCCCGCACCCGCCGCGCAATCCTATCTGCGCGGGGATGTCATCCTCGATGTCGCGCGGCGCAGCGGCGCGCAGGCGGTGCATCCGGGCTATGGCTTCCTCTCGGAGAATGCGGCTTTCGCCGAGGCCTGCGCCGCCGCCGGCATCACTTTCATCGGCCCGCCGCCTTCGGCCATCCGCGCCATGGGCAGCAAGGCCGAGAGCAAGCGGCTGATGGTGGCGGCGGGCGTGCCCACCGTGCCCGGCTATCACGGTGACGCGCAGGATGAGGCGCTGCTGGTGGCCGAGGCCACGCGCATCGGCTTCCCCGTGCTGATCAAGGCGAGTGCGGGCGGCGGCGGCAAGGGCATGCGGCCGGTCCATCAGCCCGAGGATTTCGCGGCCCAACTGGCCGGCGCCCGGCGCGAGGCCAAGGCCGCCTTCGGCGATGACCGCGTGCTGATCGAGAAATACCTCCAGCGCCCGCGCCATGTGGAGGTGCAGGTCTTCGGCGACAGCTATGGCCGCGTCACGCATCTGCACACGCGCGACTGCTCCGTCCAGCGCCGCCATCAGAAGGTGCTGGAGGAAGCGCCCGCGCCGGACCTTTCGACCGCGCTGCGCGCCGCCCTGCATGCGGCGGCGGAGAATGCCGCCCGCGCGGTCGGCTACACCAATGCCGGCACGGTGGAATTCGTGGTGGAGGGCGATGATGCCTTCTTCCTGGAGATGAACACGCGCCTCCAGGTGGAGCATCCGGTGACGGAAATGGTCACCGGGCTGGACCTCGTGGAGTGGCAGTTGCGTGTGGCCGCCGGCCAGGCGCTGCCCGCCGCATGGCCGCCAGAGGCCCAGGGGCATGCCGTCGAGGTGCGGCTCTATGCCGAGGAGCCGGAGCATGATTTCCGGCCTGCCACGGGCCGTCTCCGCACGCTTTGGCTGTCCGGCCCGCGCGAGGATCTACGCTTCGATACGGGTTTCGAGAGCGGCGATGCCGTGACCGCCTCCTATGACCCGATGCTGGCCAAGCTGATCGCCTGGGGTCCGGATCGCGCTGCCGGGCTGACGCGCCTTGGCCAGGGGCTTTCGCAGTTGGAGATCGAAGGCATCGGCAATAATGCCCGCTTCCTGCGCCGCCTTGTCCACCATCCTGCACTGCGGGCGGGTGAGTTGGATACCGGCTTCATCGCCCGCCATGCCGCCCTGCTTCTCGCCCCGCCCGAGGCCGCGCCGGAGCGCGTTCTGATCGCCGCCGCCGCCGGCGAAATGGCCAAGGCGCGTGCCTATGCGGAGGAACCGCTTTGCACCGCTTCGCCTTGGGCAGCGACCACCGGCTGGCGCCTGCAAGGTGCCGCCGAGACGGTGGAACTCTGGGATGACGGGGTGGCCCCGCGCCGGGTCACTCTGGCCTGGCACCCGGCAGGCTTTCGCGTCACCGTCGGCGACGGCGCCCCGCGCCAGATCGCCATCGGCGGCAGGGGTGATCACCTGATCCTGGTGGAGGGCGATGCGAGCGAGGCTTTCTCCCTGATCCCCGAGATGGATGGCTGCACCATTCACATGGCCGAGGAGAGATGGCGGCTCCATCGGCGCGACCCCCTGGCGCCGGCCGATGAGGATGCGGCCGGCGAAAGCCGGCTCTCCGCGCCGATTCCAGGCCGTGTGGTGCAATTGCTGGTGGCCGCGGGTGATGCCGTGGCCAAGGGCCAACTCCTGGCCGTGCTGGAAGCCATGAAGACTGAGATCAAGATCACCGCCCCGCGTGATGGCGTGATCGTCCATCTGGGTTGCCGGGAGGGTGAGAGCATCGAGGAGGGAGTCGAAATCCTGAGCTTTGCTGCAATTACAGAGTGAGTTCATTATTTTCACGGCGGATTCAACATCCGTAGCGAACACCACTGATTTCCTGGAAGGGTTACGGTGGAACGATGGCAGTTCAAAGACGTCGGCTGACGGTGGTTAACCGTACCATGATCGAGTTGCGGCGGCGTGACGGTTGGAGCATGCGCATGATCGCGCGGGAGCTGGGCCGTTCCTCGGGCAGGGTGTGCGATGAGATCAGGCGGCACGGCGAAACCGCAGCCTACCGGGCGGCAACGGCCGAGGCGGATGCCGCGGCCAGCCGCCGCCGGTCTG
>CAMTUX010000020.1:0-30609 GCA_947084995.1 uncultured Roseococcus sp. | reverse complement strand
GGCTTCGACACCCAATCCCTAAGCGCAATCAGCATCTTACGCGACGCCCGCCAGCGAATCCCTGCCATGCGCTGAATAAGAGCGGCTAGCGGGGAGGGGGTGTCCCGCATCACGCTCGACCTCGCCGGGACGTTTGACCGGATAAAGATGCTCGTGATTCAATGATTTGGAGGTTTTTCCGTGAGCCCTTTCGAACGGAAAAAGCTCTGGACCATGTGCGTTCGCTTGCGCTCACTTTCATGGTCTCGCCACTGCTGAGAGCGGGATTCAACGTTTTCGGCGATTCCGCCTCAACGCATCCCGCTCTAGCGAAGTGACGAGCAGAAGCGCTGGATGCGGGTGCATGCCTCGACCAGCGTCGCGTCATCCGTCGCGTAGCTGATGCGGAAATGGCCGGGGAACATGAAGGCCGAGCCGTGCACGGCGGCCACCCCCTCTTCCTCCAGCAGCGCTTCCACGAAATCCGCGTCGGTTTCCAGCTTGCGGCCGCCCTTGGTGGTCTTGCCGAGGCAGGCGTTCAGCGAGGGATAGACGTAGAAGGCGCCCTCGGGCTTGTGGCAGCGCAGGCCCTCGGCTTGGTTCAGCATCTCCACCACCAGGTTGCGGCGGCGCTCGAACACCTTGCCCATGGCGGTGACCGAATCCTGCGGGCCGTTCAGGGCCTCGATCGCGGCTGCCTGGCTGATGCTGCTGGTATTGCTGGTGCTCTGGCCCTGCAGCTTGTCCATGGCCTTGATGAGGGCGAGGGGGGCGCCGGCGAAGCCGATTCGCCAGCCGGTCATGGCATAGCCTTTGGAGCAGCCATTCATGGTGATGGTGCGGTCGCGCAGGCGGGGCTCCACCTCCACGATGGTGGCGGGCTTGAAGCCGTCAAAGGCGAGCTTCTCATAGATGTCGTCGGTGAAGATCCAGACATTCGGGTGGCGCAGCAGCACATCGGTGAGCTTCTTGAGCTCCACGGCGTTATAGGCGGCTCCGGTCGGGTTGCACGGATTGTTCAGGATCAGCCACTTGGTCTTGGGCGTGATGGCCGCTTCCAACTGCTCGCCGGACATCTTGAAGCCGGAATTCATGCCGCAGGGGACGAAGACCGGCGTGCCCTCGGCCAGCGCCACAATGTCCGGATAGCTGACCCAGCAGGGGGTGGGGATGATGGCCTCATCGCCCGGATTGATGGTGGCCAGGAGGGCGTTGAAGATCACCTGCTTGCCGCCGGTGGTGACGATGATTTCCTCGGGCTTGTAGTCAATGCCGCTATCGCGCTTGAACTTGTCCGCCACCGCCTGGCGCAATGCAAGCGTGCCCGAGACATCGGTGTACTTGGTCTCGCCGCGCTGGATGGCCGCGATGGCGGCGTCCTTGATGTTCTGGGGCGTGTCGAAATCCGGCTCACCGACCGAGAGGCTGATCACATCCTTGCCGGCTGCCTTCAGGGCGCGCGCCTTGGCCGTGATGGTGATGGTCTGCGAGGGGGAGATACGGTCGAGCCGATCGGCGGTGAGGTTCATGTTCTTCCGGGTCCTGACGATGTCCGGACCCTATTCCCGTGACGGGGGCGTTTCAACCCAGGGCGCACCGACAAAAAAACCGCCCCCCAACGTCAATTGGGCGGGCGGCTCTCATGGAGGCGAGGGGCGAAGGTCAGGCCTTCACGTCGGCCCAGACCTTGCGCTTCACGGCATAGACGAGGCCGCCCAGGATGGTCAGGAAGATCAGCACCTTCACGCCCATGGCGCGGCGGGTTTCCATCTCGGGCTCAGCCGCCCAGGCGAGGAAGGTGGTGACGTCACGGGACATCTGATCCACCGTCGCCTTGGTGCCATCGGCGTATTCGACCTGGCCATCATTCAGCACGTTTGCCATGGCGATCTGATTGCCGGGAAACCAAGGATTATAGTGCATGCCGTCCATCACGGTCACGCCGGCCGGCGGATCTACGTAGCCGGTCAGCAGAGCATGGAGGTAATTCGCACCATCCTTCCTTGCCTTGGTTATTACGGAAAGATCAGGCGGGTAGGCACCGTTATTGGCGGCGCGGGCTGCCTGCTCATTCGGGAAGGGGCGGCGGAAGCGGTCAGACACGCGGCCAGGGCGCTCGAACATCTGGCCTTCATCATTGGGGCCATCCGTCACAGTGAAGGTGGCGGCGATTTCGCGCACCTGCGCCTCGGTCAGGCCGAGATCCAGCAGGTTGCGATAGGAGAGCTGCCGCATCGCGTGGCAGACCGCGCAGACTTCCTTGTAGACCTGGAAGCCACGCTGGGCCGAAGCGCGATCCACCGTCCCGAAGATCGAGTTGAAGCTGAAATGCGCGTTGGGCGGCGGGGGCGCGCTACCAGCCGCCAGCGCGGGAGCGCTGGCGAAGATGGCGGCGGAGAGGGCGAATGCCTTGAGGAGACGCATAATTCAGGCCTTTTCCATCGGCTTGGCGGCGGCGGCGCCGGGCATCGGCCCACCACCCAGGCCAGCCTTGGCGCCGAGCACAGCGCGGGAAATGCTCTCTGGCAGCTTCATCGCCACCTCGAACCGACCCATGGCGGGCAGGATGACGAGGAAGTAGGCGAAGTAGAACATGGTACAAATCTGGCTGATCAGCACGTAGGGCTGCTCGGCCGGCTTGGCGCCAACCCAGGTGAGGACGAAGAAGTTGATCGTCCACAGCATGAAGATCACGCGGGTGATGGGCCGGAAGCGCAGCGAGCGAACCTTGGACGTATCCAGCCAGGGCAGGACGAACAGCACGGCGATCGCGCCACCCATCAGCAGCACCCCGCCCAGCTTGTCCGGGACTGCCCGCAGGATCGCGTAGAAGGGCAGGAAGTACCATTCCGGCACGATATGCGCGGGCGTCACCAGGGGATTTGCCGGGATGTAGTTGTCCGCGTGGCCCAGGTAATTGGGCGCGAAGAACACCAGCGCCGCGAAAACCGCCAGGTACACCACGATGCCGACCGAGTCCTTGATCGTGTAGTAGGGGTGGAACGGAAGCGTATCCTGAGGCCCCGTCGGCTCGATGCCCAGCGGGTTGTTGGAGCCCGTGATGTGCAGCGCCGCCACATGCAGGAACACTACGCCCACGATCACGAAGGGCAGCAGGTAATGCAGCGAGAAGAAGCGGTTGAGCGTGGGGTTGTCCACCGAGAAACCGCCCCAGAGATAGGTCACGATCGTCGGACCCACGACGGGTATGGCGCTGAACAGGTTGGTGATGACGGTGGCGCCCCAGAAGGACATCTGGCCCCAGGGCAGCACATAGCCCATGAAGGCGGTGGCCATCATCAGCAGAAAGATCACGACGCCCAGTATCCAGAGCAGCTCACGCGGCGCCTTGTAGGAGCCGTAATACAGGCCGCGCCAGATGTGGATGTAGACCACGATGAAGAACATCGAGGCGCCATTCATGTGCACATAGCGGATCAGCCAGCCGAAATGCACGTCGCGCATGATGCGCTCCACGCTGTCGAATGCGTAGGCGGTGTGCGGCGTATAATTCATCGCCAGGAAGATGCCGGTGGCGATCATGATCATCAGGTTGATCATCGCCAGGGCGCCGAAGTTCCAGAAATAGTTGAAGTTCCGGGGTGTCGGAAACACCCCGTACTCCTTCTGGATCATCGTGATGACCGGCAGGCGCTGGTCAATCCAGCGCAGGACCGGATTGGAAACCTGAGAGTCGTGCAGACCCATACCCATGGTGCTCGTCCTCTAGACGTGAGGCCCCGGATGGAGCCGAACGGGGCAGCGTGGGACCATACCCCGCGCCCCAAAAAAATCAGCCGATGCGCAGCGCCCGGTCGGAGGTGAAGGTGTAGTCGGGAACCGGCAGGTTGGTCGGCGCGGGCCCTTTGCGGATCCGGGCCGAGGTGTCGTAGTGGCTGCCATGGCAGGGGCAGAACCAACCATTATAGTCGCCCTTGGCGTCGGTGGACCTCTGGCCGAGCGGCACGCAGCCCAGATGGGTGCAAACGCCGACGACGACCAGCCAGGGGTCACGCCGCACGCGCGACTGATCGGTCGCGGGGTCCTTCAGCTCGCTCATCGGCGTGGCGCGCGCCAGGGCGATTTCCTCGGGCGTACGGTGGCGCACGAAGACCGGCTTGCCGCGCCACATGACAGTGACGCTCTGGCCGATCGCGATCGGGCTGATATCCACTTCCGTACTGGCCAGCGCCAACACGTCCTTGGAGGGGGCGAGCGAGCCGATGAAGGGCCAGATAATCGCGCCCACGCCGACCGCGGCGAAGGCCGTCGTCGTCAGCTGGAGAAAATCGCGCTTGGTGACGCCGGGGGCCGCTCCCCCATCCGTCGCGTGCGATGCCATCGAATCCGCCATCCAGCCCACCTTTTTGCCCCGCCGGTTACACCGGCTGAAACCTAGAATACGGACGACGCTCAGGCCCAAGCCCGGACTCCGCCCCACGCTTGCTGCCTATTAGGGATGCTTCCCGGAACTGGCAACTACGTCCGGCCTCAAGAAGGTGCAATCGCCAATGAAATTACCCCCGGCTGGAAGCCGCGCCACTTGGTGGTAGGCTCCCCGAATGAACGAAGCCACAACTGCCCCGGGCCCCGCTCCCCTCACTCACCCCCTGGCCGCCCCGGCCGAGGCCTGGTTCGCCGAATTGCGGGACCGCATCTGCGCCGTCTTCGAGTCGATCGAGGATGGGCTGCAAAACGGCCCGCATGCCGAACTCCCCGCCGGGCGCTTCGCCTACACGCCCTGGAAGCGGCCCGGGGGCGGCGGCGGCACCATGGGCCTGATGCGCGGCCGCGTCTTCGAGAAGGTGGGGGTGAACATCTCGACCGTGCATGGCGAGTTCAGTCCGGAATTCCGCAAGCAGATCCCGGGCGCCGATGAGGACCCGCGCTTCCTGGCCACCGGCATTTCCCTGGTGGCGCATCCGCGGTCCCCACGCGCCGCCACGGCGCATATGAACACGCGCTTCATCCTGACCAGCAGGGCCTGGTTCGGCGGCGGTGGCGACATCACGCCGATGAACCTGACTTCGCCCGAAAGCCTGGAGGATGCGGCCTTCTTCCATGCCGCCTATCAGCGCGCCTGCGACAAGCACGACCCCACCTACTATCCGCGCTTCAAGCAATGGTGCGAGGAATACTTCTACCTGCCGCATCGTGGCGAGACGCGGGGCCTGGGCGGCATCTTCTATGACTGGCTGGGCGACCGCACGCCGGGGCGCGGCGCGGATCTCGACTTCGCCTTCACCAAGGATGTGGGCCTGGCCTTCCTCGAATCCTATCCGGCCATCATCGCCCGGCGCATGCACGAGACCTGGACGCCGGAGGAGCGCCAGCACCAGCTCCTCCGCCGCGGCCGCTATGTGGAGTTCAACCTCCTGCATGACCGCGGCACGATCTTCGGCCTCAAGACCGGCGGCAATGTTGAGGCCATCCTGATGAGCCTGCCGCCGGAAGCCGCCTGGTAGCTATGGGATGCGGATATTGCGCGAGCGGACGACGGCGCCCCATTTGGCGCTCTCGGCCGCCGCATAGGTCGTCCATTCGGCCAGCGACCTGGTCTCGGCCGTCACGGCCAGGGCGTCCAGGCCTGGCCCAGATCAGTCGAAAGCCGCTGGCTGAAGACGCGGGCAAAGGCGTCGGTCGGCCCGCCCGGACCCCAGGACACCACCACGCTGACGGGGCGCGTCGGATAGGCCTCCTGCGCCCGCGCGGAGGACAATGCGGGGGCGGCGAGGCCGAGGGAAGCGGCGATCAGGCCGCGGCGGTGCAGGAGCATGGAGGGTTTCCTTCAGTTGATGCCGGACGGTAGGCCCGCCCAGATTTCTTCGGATGTTGGCGCGCGAGGGATCAGGCCCTGGCGCACGGCATGACAGGCAGCAAAGGCGATGGCCGGCATCATCGCGACCGGGCCACTGATGGGCGCGGCACCCGAGGCATCCATCAGTCGCAGGACGGCAGCCGCATGGATCGCGCGGTCGGCCCGCATCACCAGCAGATGATTGATGGGGGTGAAGCCATGGATGCGCAGGAATTCCGCCCCGGCCGCGGCCGGATCGGCGAAGACGGGCCGCAGCCAATCCCCGCTCGGGGCGTCATTGCCGGAGATGATGGCATCCAGCTCGCCGCGCTGGAGCATCTTCACCATGTCGCTGCCGGCGGGGGCGCGTTGCGCGAAAGCCGGGTCGCGGCATTCGGCCACATGGGCATCCTCGAAGGTCACCCAGCGCACCCTCTCCGGTGCCACGCCATGGGAATCATGCAGGATGCCGCGCAGCCAGAGGCTGGTGGTCTGGCTATAGGCGCGCACGCCCACGCGCTTGCCCGAGAGATCAGCCGGGCCGCGAATCGGCGAATCCGCGCGGCAGAACAGCGAACCTTCCAGCAATCGCGCTGCCAGCACGCGTGGCAGCAGCACCAGCGGCTTGCCATGCGCCCAGGCTTGCAGCCAGGTGGCGATGGCCATTTCGCTCACTTCGAAGCGCCCCTCCCGCACCATCGGCGCGAAGGCGCGGCTGATGACGGGGAAGGGGGCGCAATCCAGCGTCACCTCCCCATCCCGCACCGCCCCATCCAGCAGCGCCGCCGTATGGGGATACCGGCCCATGGCGGCGGAGAGGGTGATCATGCTCCGGCCCGATCGCCCCGGCGGCTTCGCCGCGGCGTGAATCGGCCCGGCATCATGCGAGGCGCTCGACCACATGCGGGAAGACGCTGGCATAGCCCTCGCCCCAGGTGATGCTCTTGTCGCTGTTGCGGGCGGCCTGGGCGCCGCGCTGCTGCGCCACGCGGGTATAGTATTCCCAGAGATGCTCCTGCCCGGCCATGCACTCGATGGCGGCGCGCTTCTGCGCCCAGACCGGCCCGATATCGAGCAGCACATCGGGCTTCCAGTTGCATTGCTCGGGCTGGTGCGGCTCGAAGAGGAAGACGGGCGGCGCGCCCAGCACCTTCTGCCCAGGATTGTGGCCATGCGCCTGGGCCGTGATGCGTGCATGCTGCGCGAAATCCGTCACGGCCGGATGGTCGTGGTTGTAGATGTCTTCCTTCGAGTGGGTGAGAATGAACTTCGGATGGATGGCGCGCATCACATCCACCATGCGGAACAGGCTCTCATTGCCGAGCGTGATGGGGTAGTCGCCCAGATCCCAGAACTGGATGTCATGCACGCCGAGCACCTCGGCCGCGGCTTCGGCTTCCTTCTGCCGCTCGGTCTTCACGCGTTCCAGCGTCATGCCAGGCAGGCGCCAGAGCTTCGCCGATTCGCCGCGCTCCCCGTAGGAGAGGCAGATCACCGTCACCTGGAATCCGGCCTTGGCATGCAGCGTGATGGCGCCGCCCGCGCGCCAGACAAAATCGGCGGAATGGGCGGAAATAACGAGAGCGGCATCGGTCATTACTTGTTCTTTCCGGGCAAGGGAGGTGACGGGTGGATGCGGAATCTTTCGGAGAGTTGCAGGCCCCAGGCCTGCCCCTTGTTCCGCTCCGCTTTCGACCAGGTGATGGTCTTCCAATCCGGCACCAGCACAAGCCGCGCGCCGGAATAGGCGAATTCCACGCGATTGCCGCCAGGCTCCATCGCGTAGAGGAAGAAGCTCAACTGGATGGGGTGCTTGTGCGGTCGGTTCTCGATGGCGATGCCGGCCTCCAGCAGGGTATCGGCGACCTGAAAGATAGCCTCGCGGCTATCCAGCGCGAAGGTGTTGTGATGCAGCCGGCCATGCACGCCATTGGCCTCGCGCCCATAGGCCATGTCATAGGATTTGTTGCTGGCGGTGAGCCACATTCCCATCTCGATGCCATTGTCGAAGACGAAGCGCTCGGTGCAGCGCAGGCTCAGGTTGCGCTGGAAGAATTCCCGGCAGGCGGCAACATCCACGGCGAGGCATTTATAATGATCCAGCCGCCGCACATTCACGCCGCGCGTGGGGTAGCGCTCGGCCTGGTTCCGCAAGGCGGGGCGGCGCTCGGGCGGCGCCTCATACCATTCGGTGTCGTCGTAGAGTTCCACCACATGGCCATCCGGGTCGCGGAAGCGATGGCTGGCCCCGTGGCCGAAGCTTTCCTCCGTGACGGCGATTTCCACCCCGTCGGCGCGCAGGGCTTCCAGGCGGCGCGCCAAGGCCAGCGGGCTGCGCGTGCGGAAGGCGGCGTGGCCAAGGCCGGAGGTCTTCGCGGCGGTCAGTTGCAGCGAGAAGCGCTCATAATCATTCCTGCCGCGCAGGAAGACGCTGTCGCCCTTCTGGCTGCTGACGCTCATGCCCAGGACGCCGCGGAAGAAGGCCAGGCGTTCCTTGGGCTTGGGGGCCAGCCATTCGACATGGCCCAGATGCGCCACGTCCATGAAGGGTTCGGCCGCATCCACTGCTTCACTCCCGCTTTGGCGCTGTTCTAGAGCATCATCCGGTCAAACGGAATCGTTTGACCGGATGATGCTCTAGCTGCGGGGATGCTTACCTGTCTTATGGATTTTACGGCGCGAGCCATTAGTTTTCGGAATAGGTGAAAGCCCCTGGGCGACGATTTCGGCCAGATTTTGGTGCAGCGCGGCGATGAACGCCTGGCTCGCTTCAGGGAGCGGCCGGTCCCCTGGCAGGGTCAGGCCGGTGGGGCGCGGCGGGGCTGCCTCGTCCAGCGGCGGCAGGGCCAGCGTGCCCCGCAGCAGGCCCCCCACCATCATCAGCCGCGGCATGGCGGAGATCATGTCGCTCGCCAGCAGCATTTCCCGGATGAAGTCGTAGCTGCTGGAGCGCAGCGGCGCCTGTGCGGTGAGGCCCAGGGCGCGACCAGCCGCTCGTCAATTTCCTGGCCCACGCGCTGGCTGACCGTGGGCAGCACCAATTTCATGGGCGGCGAGGGCGGGCCGGCCCAGGCCCAGCCGGGAGGCGGCGCGCAGCAGGCTGCCCTGCGCCACCACGGCGTCAATGACGCGCAGCCATTGCAGCTTGAGGCGTTGGTCCAGATGGCGGCGCTACTGCCCAAACTATCAAGAAAACGCATGAGGCGCGAGGGCAGGGCGCTTCCGCGCTAGCCAGGGGCGGCGGCGCAGGCTAGGAGATGCGGCATCATGTCCACCATTCTCACCATCATCTTCCTGCTTGTCACCCTGGCGCTGATCGGGGTCATCCTCGTGCAGCGCAGCGAGGGCGGCGGGCTTGGCATCGGCTCATCGCAGGGCATGGGCTCCTTCATGGGCGGGCGCGGCACGGCGAATTTGCTGACGCGCACCACGGCCATCCTGGGCACCATCTTCTTCCTGCTGGCGCTGACACTCGCCCTGCTGGACCGCGGTACCTCGGCCAATCGCTCCATCCTGGACGCGCCCGCGCCGGTCGTGGCCCCCAGTCTTCCCGCCCTGCCGGTCGTGCCGACAAACTGAGCGCATCCCCTCCAAGGGGGGTGTGACAGCGCCGGGGAAGTGGCTATGACGAGCCCCCATGGCACGGTTCGTATTCATCACCGGTGGCGTGGTTTCCTCGCTTGGCAAGGGCATCGCGGCAGCGTCTCTGGGCGCTCTCTTGCAGGCACGCGGCTACCGCGTCCGCCTGCGGAAGCTTGACCCTTATCTCAACGTTGATCCGGGCACGATGTCGCCCTATCAACATGGCGAAGTCTTCGTGACGGATGACGGGGCCGAGACCGATCTCGACCTCGGACATTACGAGCGCTTCACCGGCGTCCACGCCAACAAGGCGGATAACTGGACCACTGGGCGGCTCTATTCCGAGGTGATCGCGAAGGAGCGTCGCGGCGACTACCTCGGCGCCACGGTCCAGGTGATTCCGCACATCACGGATGCCATCAAGGAAGCCGTCATCGCCGGCACGGATGATTATGACTTCATCCTCGTTGAAGTCGGCGGCACCGTGGGCGACATCGAATCGCTGCCGTTTCTTGAGGCCATCCGCCAGCTTGCGAATGAGCTGGGCCCGACGCGCAGCCTGTTCATCCACCTGACGCTGGTGCCCTACATCCCCTCGGCTGGTGAGTTGAAGACCAAGCCGACGCAGCATTCCGTGAAGGAATTGCTGAGCGTGGGCATCCAGCCGCAGATCCTGCTTTGCCGCTGCGACCGGCCGATTCCGGAGAATGAGCGCCGCAAGATCGCGCTGTTCTGCAACGTCCGGCCCGAGAGCGTGATCCCGGCCTATGATGCCTCCAGCATCTACGCCGTCCCCGGCAGTTATCACCGTGAGGGGCTGGACCGCGAGGTGCTGCGCCACTTCAACCTCTCCATCTATGGCGAGCCCGATATCTCCGCCTGGGACCAGATAGTCAGTCGCATCACGGCGCCCGAGGGCGAGGTGACCATCGCGGTGGTGGGCAAATATACCGGCCTGCTGGATGCCTATAAATCGCTGAACGAAGCGCTGGCCCATGGCGGCATCGCGCATAACATGCGCGTGAAGCTCGACTGGGTGGATAGCGAGATCTTCGAGCGCGAGGCGGGCGAGGTGATGCGCCGGCTGGATGGCGTGCATGGCATCCTCGTCCCCGGCGGCTTTGGCGAGCGCGGCACGGGCGGCAAGATCCAGGCGGTGCGCTTCGCACGCGAGAAGAAGATCCCCTTCCTCGGCATCTGCTTCGGCATGCAGATGGCCGTCATCGAGGCGGCGCGGAATCTGCTCGATATCTCGACCGCCTCCAGCACGGAATTCGGCCCCTGTGCCGAGCCGGTGGTCGGGCTGATGACCGAATGGGTGCGCGGCAATGCGCGCGAGCAGCGCGAAGCCAGCGGCGATCTCGGCGGCACCATGCGCCTGGGCGCCTATCCCGCCGTGCTGTCCGAGGATTCGCTCGTGCGCGGTGTCTATGGCGCGAGCCGCATCGAGGAACGCCACCGGCACCGCTTCGAGGTGAATGTGGCCTATCGCGAACGGCTGGAGGCGGCGGGCCTGCGCTTCTCCGGCATGTCGCCCGATGGCTTGCTGCCGGAGATCGTGGAGTATCCGGACCATCCCTGGTTCATCGGCGTTCAGTTCCACCCGGAGCTGAAATCCAAGCCCTTCGCGCCGCATCCGCTATTCGCTGGCTTCGTGGGGGCTGCGGTACGGCAGGCGAGGCTCGTCTGATGGATGTCACCATCCGTGACCTGATAATCGGCCAGACACGGCCGCTGGCCTTCATCTGCGGCCCCTGCCAGATCGAAAGCCGCGCCCATGCGCTGGAGATGGCGGATGCCATCGCCGCCATGGCACGTGATCTCGGCGTGCCGATGCTCTACAAGTCCAGCTTCGACAAGGCGAACCGCACCAGCGCGGCCGCCCGGCGTGGCATCGGCATGGCCGAGGGCCTCGCCATCCTGGCCGAGGTGCGGCAGCGCACCGGCCTGCCCGTGCTGACTGATGTCCATACCGCCGAGCAATGCGCGCCGGCGGCCGAGGCAGTGGATGTGCTGCAAATCCCCGCCTTCCTCTCGCGCCAGACCGATTTGCTGCTGGCCGCCGGCGCGACCGGCGCCGCCATCAATGTGAAGAAGGGTCAGTTCCTGGCGCCCTGGGACATGAAGAATGTCGCCGCCAAGATCGCCAGCACGGGCAATCAGCGCATCCTGCTTTGCGAGCGGGGCGCGAGCTTCGGCTACAACACCCTGGTTTCCGACATGCGTAGCCTGCCCATCATGGCCGAAACCGGCTATCCGGTGGTGTATGATGCGACGCATAGCGTGCAGCAACCGGGCGGGCAGGGTAGTTCCTCCGGGGGGCAGCGCGAATTCGCGCCCGTCCTGGCGCGCGCCGCCGTGGCGGTGGGTGTGGCCGCCGTCTTCATCGAATGTCATGAGAATCCCGATGCGGCGCCCAGCGACGGGCCGAACATGATCCCGATTCGGGAGATGCCAGCGCTGATCGCCCGCCTCAAGGCGTTCGACCAACTCGCCAAGGGCTGATCGGCAGGGCAATTGCCGCCAGGGTGTCGCGGCGCTTTCGTGCAATAGCCGCCCCGCAGGACAGGAGAAGCCCATGGCCCAGCCGCAAGTGCCGATCGAGGTGGACCGCGAGACGGGCATCTGGACCACCAATGGCCTGCCCATGATGTATCTGCCGCGCCACTTCATGGTGAACATGCAGCAGACCATCGAGGCGGCGATGGGCGTCGAGGCTTATCGCGCCATCCTCTACAAATCCTGCCACCTCTCGGCGCTGCAATGGTGCCGGGCGGAGGCCGGGACGCATGGGCTTTCGCCCGAGGAGGCCTTCCGCCACTACCTCCGCCGCATGTCCCAGCGCGGCCATGGCCAGGTGGAGATCGTCTCGTTCGATGCCGCCGCTGGCCGCGCCGAGATCGCCGTCCGCAACTCGGCCTATGCTCTGGGCTATGGCGCGGGGGCGGGGCGGCGGGTCTGCCATGTGTTCGAGGGCAGTTTCGCGGGCGGCATGGCTTATGTGCTGGAAGCTCTGGGCCAGGCCGGCGAGCCGAGCGCGCGGGAAACCGCCTGCTTCGCCGAGGGCGCGCCAGAATGCCGCTTCGAGGTCAGCTGCGGCTGAAGCGTCGCCGGTGGCGCAAACCGCGCTTGCGTGTTTCGATCCACGCCACTGCCCGGAGGAACAACGCCGCATGCCCCAACTTGCCCATGACAAGCTGACCGCCCTCGTCGCCGAGATGCTCGCCCTTGTCGGCGCCGCGCCCGTCATCGCGCGGCAGGTGGCGACCGATCTGGTGGAGGCCAATCTCCAGGGGCATGACAGCCACGGCATGCAGTTGGTGCCGCGCTATGTGGAGAACGCGGAAAAGGGCATGATCACGCCCAATGCCGAGGCCGAGCGGGTGGGCGGCGCTGGCTCGCTGGCTGTTTGGGACGGGCATATGGGCTATGGCCAATGCATCGGCCGGCAGGTGACGGCCGCGGGAATCGCGGCTGCGCGGGAGCATGGGCTGGCCGCCTTCGGCCTGCGGAACACGCATCATCTGGGCCGGATCGGCGCCTATGCCGAGATGGCGGTGGCCGAGGGGATGATCGGCCTGTTCTTCGTCAATGCCGTGAGCGGGAAGCCCGTGGTCTCGCCATTTGGCGGCACGGATGGGCGGATGGGGACCAACCCGGTCTGCATCGGCATCCCGAAATCGCCCGACCCGATCATCCTGGACTTTGCCACCAGCGCCATCGCCGTGGGCAAGGTGAAGGTGGCCTTCAATGCGGGCAAGCCGGTGCCGGCTGGCGCCCTGGTGACGCATGAGGGCGAGGCCAGCACGGATGCGGCGGTGATATATGGCCAGGGGCCACGCGGGGCCTTGCTCTCCTTTGGCGCACATAAGGGCTATGGGCTGGCGCTGGTCTGCGAAATCCTGGCGGGCGCGTTGACCGGCGGCGGCACGAATGCGCCAAAGAACCCCAATGATCGCGGCATCGTGAACGGAATGATGGGCTTCCTGCTGGAGCCGACGCGCCTGGCCGAAAACGCCGCCTTCAGCAAGGAGGTGGATGCCATCTGCGAGCATGTGCAGGCCAGCGCGCCGGGCCGCGTGCTCCTGCCTGGCGATCCCGAGCGCGCTGCCCGCGCCGAGCGCATGGCGCATGGTATCCCGCTGGATGACGCGACCTGGGGCGATCTTTCCGCCTGCGCCACGCGGCTGGGCATCGCGGAGAGCGTCATCCGGGGCGTGATTCGCTGAAAAAGTGGGGGGCTTCTGTTGCCCGGTGCCCCCCGAACCGCGCTTACCTATTCCTAGGCAGCGAGCGCCATGTCCTCACGGACATTGTCATTGGCACTTGTGATTTAGCCCGATAACGGCGGTACAATGCCGGGCAAAAGCAACGTCTTTACCACGCACGTCGAGCCTGTTTCGTCCCCAGGACCAAACCCCTGACAAGGGGCGGAAGATGGTGGAGACGCCGGGCACTGCCCCCGGGTCCGTAACGTTTATTCTACGTTGTGTTTATCGCCATAGCCGGGGACGGCGAACCGCCCTCGACAACACTCATATAGCGTGGCTGGTTCCCCAATACGAGGCCCTCGGCTACATCAACCCGCATCAGAGGGTTGCACAGATGGCATTGACGGAAGCCCAGCGGGCGGAATTGGAACAGGCGCGCTCGGCGCGGGCACAAACCCGCCGTGCTACGGTGCCGGCACTGGAGGAGATGCTCTACCAGGCCATGCCCGTGCTGGATCACGGCTTCGTGCGCGTGGTGGACTACATGGGCGATGACGCGGCCGTGGTGCAATCGGCCCGCGTCTCCTACGGGCGGGGCACCAAGGCGGCCAATGAGGATCGCGGCTTGATCCGCTACCTCATGCGGCACCGGCATTCCACGCCTTTTGAGATGTGCGAGATCAAATACCATGTGAAGCTGCCGATCTTCGTGGCGCGGCAATGGATCCGGCATCGCACGGCCAATGTGAACGAGTATTCCGCGCGCTATTCCGTGATGGACCGCGAATTCTACATCCCGGAGCCCGCGCAGCTCGCCGCCCAGTCCAGCAGCAACCGCCAGGGCCGCGGCGATGTGCTGGAGGGCGAGGACGCGGCCCGCGTGCTCGGCATGCTGCGCGAGGATGCGACGCGCAACTACGACCACTATGCCTGGATGCTGAACGAGGATGAGGGGGGCGCGCCGCTGGATGCCAACCGCTCCGGCCTGGCGCGCGAACTGGCGCGCATGAACCTCACCCTCAACACCTACACGCAATGGTACTGGAAGACGGATCTGCACAATCTGCTGCATTTCCTGAGCCTTCGCGCTGATGCCCACGCGCAATACGAAATCCGCGTCTATGCCCAGGCCATGCTGGAGACGGTCAAGGCCTGGGTGCCGCTGAGCTTCGAGGCCTTCGCGGATTACCGCATGGGTGCGGTGATGATGTCGGCGCAGATGCTCGGCATCATCCGCCGCATGCTGGGCGGCGAGGCGGTGACGCAGGAAACCAGCGGCCTGTCCAAGCGCGAATGGCGGGAGTTGATGGAGGTCCTGGGGCGCCCCGCGTGACGGGCATGGCGCGCGACGCGGCCCTGCTCGATTTCATCGCCCTGGCGGACCGCCTCAAGCACATCCTTCGGGCCTCCCGTACCGGCGCGCGGCGCGAGAATGCCGGCGAGCATGCCTGGCATGTCGCCCTTATCGCCGTGCTGCTGGCCGAGGAGGTGGAGCCCCGCCCCGACATGGCACGCGTGCTCAGCATGATCGCCATCCACGATGTCATCGAAATCGAATCGGGCGACACCTTCGCCTTTGACGATGCCGGGCTGCTGACGCAAGCCGCGCGCGAGGAAGCGGCGGCCGCGCGCATCTTCGGCCGCCTGCCGGATGATCCGGGCCGGCGCCTGCACGCCCTCTGGCGCGAATTCGAGGCGCAGGAGACGCCAGATTCCCGCTTCGCCATGGGGTGCGACCGGCTGCAAGGCTTCGCGCAGCAGGTGGAATGCGGCGCGCCCGCCTGGGTTGAAATCGACCTCACCCGCGCCCGCAGCCTGGTCAGCATGCAGCCGGCCATTGACCTCGGCCCGCCCTTCGCGCCGATGATCGAGGCGCTGTATGAACGCGCAATGGCCCAGGGCCTGTTGCGCCCATGACCATCACCATCTTTGGCTCCACCATCGCCGACATCATCTTTCGCGTCGGCCAGTTGCCGCGCCCCGGCGAGACCGTGCTGGGCGAGGCGGGGGCGTCGCTGGCGGGTGGGAAGGGGCTGAACCAGGCCATCGCCGCCGCGCGGGATGGCGGGGATGTGCGCTTCATTGGCTGCGTCGGCCATGACCCGGCAGGTGCCATGCTGCGCGGTGCGATGATCGCGGCCGGCGTGAATGTCGCCGGCCTGCGCGAGGTGCCAGGCCCCAGCGGCCTCGCCTGCGTCTGCGTGGATGCTGCGGGGCAGAACCAGATCGCCGTCTCGCTGGGTGCCAATGGCCTGGCCCGCGCCCATCAGGTGCCCGAAATCCGGCAGGGCGGCACCCTGCTGATGCAGATGGAAGTGCCGCCCGAGGAGAATGCCCGCCTCATCGCACGCGGCCGTGCGGCGGGGGCGCGGGTGCTGCTGAACCTGGCCCCGGCGGCGGCCATGGACCGCGCCGTGCTGGGCGCGGTGGACCTTCTCATCCTCAACGAAAGTGAGGCCGCCTGGCTCGGCCAGCAATTGGGGCGGGAGGGCGATGCCATCGCCCTGCATGAGGCGCTGGGGATCGGCATCGCCGTCACCAAGGCCGAGCGTGGCGCGGCGGTTGCCACCCATGCCGGCGTGACTGCCTTGCCTGCTTTCGATGTCGCGGTGGTGGACAGCACGGGCGCGGGCGATGCCTGGTGCGGCGTGCTGGCCGCGGCGCTGGACCTCGGCATGCCGATGGAACTGGCCGTGCGGCGCGCCAATGCGGCGGGTGCGCTGGCCTGCACCTTGCCTGGGGCGGCGCCCTCCATGCCCGATAGTCCCGCGATTGATGCGCTGATGGGGCTGGATTAATCCCGGCTGGCAAGGCTCCGGCGCGCAACCAGAGAGTGGCTGCGCGCCACCAGGGCGGCCACCTCTGCCCAGTCCGGCTCGTCGGTCAGGCGCATTCCCACCCAGCCCTTATGCCCCAGATAGGGTGGGCGGAAGAACCGCTCCGGCGCGGCCTCGATCAGCAATTCCTGGCTACCGCGCGGCGCCTTCACCCAGATGGCGGGCGGGGCCAGCAGCGCCATGCAGAAGATTTTCCCGCGCACCCGGAAGGTCGGAGTTTGCCAGGTTTCGCGTTCCTCCGCCTCGGGCAACGCCAGGCAGATGCGCCGTAGCCGCGCGATCATTCCATGACGATGCGCGGGCCCGTGGCGGCGGGGGCCTCCACCTTTTCCCAGATGCGCGCGGCGATGCGGCGATAGGTCGCGGCCTCATCCGTGTCGGGGGCGGCGAGCACGATGGGGGTGCCGGCATCGGCCATCTGGCGGATCGCGAGCTTGAGCGGCAATTCGCCCAGGAACTCCGTCCCCAGCCGCTCGGCCTCGGCCCGCGCGCCGCCATGGCCGAAGATCTCGGTGCGGTGGCCGCATTCGGGGCAGCAGAAATAGGACATGTTTTCGATCAACCCGATCACCGGGACATTCACCTTCTCGAACATCTTGATGCCGCGCCGGGCATCCAGCAGCGCCACATCCTGCGGCGTGGAGACGATCACGGCACCCGCCAGCGGCACGCGCTGGGACATGGTGAGCTGCGCGTCGCCGGTGCCGGGGGGCATGTCCACCACCATGATGTCCAGCTCACCCCACTCCACCTGGCCCATCATCTGCTCCAGCGCGCCCATCACCATGGGGCCACGCCAGATCATCGCCGTCTCCTGCTCGACCAGGAAGCCGATGGACATGGCCTTCAGCCCCCAGCGTTGCAGCGGGATGATGCGCTGGCCGACGGCGCGGGGCTTTTCCTGGGTGCCTAGCATCTGGGGCAGGGAGGGGCCGTAGATATCCGCATCCAGCAGCCCCACGCGCAACCCCTGCGCCGCCAGCGCCACCGCCAGGTTTACGGCGGTGGTGGATTTGCCCACGCCGCCCTTGCCCGAGGCCACTGCCACGATGCGCTTCACATCCGGCAGCAGCATGACGCCCTGGCCCGGCGGCGGGCGGGATGAGCGGGCGGTGGCGGCGGGCGCCTCGGGCGTCGGGGTCGCGACCTCGCGATGGGCGGTCAGCACCACCGTGGCCGAGATCACGCCAGGGACGCTGGCCGCCGCCTTCTCGCACGCGGCGCGGACCGGCTCCATGCCGCGCGCGCGCTCACGCGGGACGGCCAGGGTGAACTGCACCATGCCATCGCGGGCGGAAATGCCCTCGATCATGCCGGAGCTCACCACGTCAATGCCCGTCGCGGGGTCCGAAACCGCTGATAAAGCGGCCTTGATGGCGTGGATAAGCGCGTCAGACATGATGGTGACCTTTCCTTGACCGGAGGGGCGGCACATATGCACATGCAGAGGCGGTCGCGCACCCCTCCCGGAAATGCGTAAAACACTATATGTTGATCAGAATTCACAATTGACCGGCCCAGGCGCGTCCCTCGGCCAAAGCGGAGATCCCGGTACAGATGTCTTGGAACAACGGTGGACCGAGCCCTTGGGGCAATCCGCGTCCTCCCGGTGGCGGCGGAAATGGCGGCGGACCCTGGGGCGGCCCGCCTTCGGGGCCGTCCGGCGGCGGCAATCGCGGCCAGGGCCCCGATATCGAGGAGATGATACGCAACGCTCAGAACACCGTGCGGCGCTTCCTGCCGCTCGGTGGCGCGGGCGGCGGCAAGGCCATTGGCCTCGCGGCGCTGGTCGTGGTGGGTGTTTGGGCAGCCTCGGGCTTCTACCGGGTGCAGCCGGACGAACTGGGTGTCGTCATGCGCTTTGGCGCCTTTGACCGCACCGCGCCGCCGGGGCTGAACTACCGCATCCCATTCCCGGTCGAGGCGGTGACCACCCCGCGCGTGACCCGCATCAACCGCGTTGATATCGGCTTCCGCGGCGCACCTGATGCCGTCCCTGGCGCTCGCGTCGTCCCGGCGCGTGATGTGCTGGCGGAATCGCTGATGCTGACCGGCGATGAGAACATCATCGACATTGATTTCGCCGTCTTCTGGCGCATTCGTGACGCGGGCGATTTCCTTTTCAACACACGCAACCCGGAGGAGACGGTGAAATCCGTGACCGAATCCGTGATGCGTGAGGTGATCGGCAAGACACCAATTCAAGCGGCCCTGACCGAAGCGCGTGCCCAGATCGAGCAGGATGTCCGGCGCAACACCCAGGCCGTCATGGACCAGTATCGCGCCGGTATCGAGATCACCCAGGTGCAGATGCAGAAGTCGGACCCGCCCGCCGCCGTGGTGGAATCCTTCCGCGACGTTCAGCGCGCCAATACCGATCGTGAGCGCGTCCGCAACGAGGCGGAAAGCTTCCGCAACGACATCATCCCCCGCGCCCGAGGCGAGGCGGAGCGCATGATGCAGGAGGCCCAGGGCTTCCGCGACAGCCAGATCGCCCGCGCCCGAGGCGAGGCCGGTCGTTTCACCGCCGTGCTCAGCGCCTATGCCCAGGCGCGGGACGTGACCGTGCGCCGTATCTATCTGGAAACCATGGAAGAAATCTTCAAGCGAAATGGCATGACACTGGTGGATGATCGCCTCCAGGGCCTCGTGCCCTTCCTGCCCCTGGGCGACACGCGCAGTGCGGCGCCGACCGGCCAGACGCAACAGCGGCCTGTGGTGCCGCCAGCGGCTGTAGCCCCTGTGATTCAGCAGCAGCAGCGTGGGGGGGCGGGCCGATGAACAAGCTTGCCATTGCCGGCGGCGTTGCCGTCGCAGCCCTCTTCGTCGTCGCCTCCAGCTTCTTCACAGTGCAGCAGACTCAGCAGGTGCTGATCACCCAGTTCGGCCAACCGATCCGCGTGATCCAGGAGCCGGGTCTGAATGTGAAGGTGCCCTTCATTCAGAACGTGATCATCTTCGACCGCCGCCTGCTCGACTTCGAGGCGCCGGGCGAGGAAGTCATCCTGGGCGATCAGCGCCGCCTCATCGTGGATAGCTTCACCCGTTATTCCATCACGGACCCGCTGCTCTTCTTCCAGACGGTGGGCGCGACCGAGGCCGGGATTCGCGGCCGCTTGAACTCCATCGTCACCTCCTCGTTGCGCCGTGTGTTGGCGGGAGAGACCCTGCTGGCGGTGCTGAGCGCCGATCGCGGCAGGATCATGGGCGATATCCGCCGACAGGTGAATGAAGAAGCGCGCCGCTTCGGCATTGACGTGGCGGATGTTCGCATTCGCCGCGCCGACCTGCCGGATGAGAATACGCAGGCCATTCTCTCGCGCATGCAGTCCGAGCGTGAGCGCGTGGCCCGCGAAGCCCGCGCCGAGGGCGCCGAGGTGGCGGCCCGCATTCGCGCCCAGGCCGAGCGTGACCGCACCGTGCTGCTGGCCGAAGCCGAAGCCAACGCCGCCATCCAGCGCGGTACGGGCGAGCAGGAGGCCATTCGCATCTTCGCCGAAGCCTTCCAGCGTGATCCGGAATTCTTCCAGTTCTGGCGCACCATGCAGGCCTATCGCGAGGTCTTCTCCACCGGGGAATCCCGGATGGTGCTGACGCCGGACAGTGATTTCTTCCGCTACTTCCGGGAGATGCCGAACCGCCCGGCACCCCCGCGCTGACACGCTTTATGACTGGCGTGCTGGAAGTGGCGGCTCTAGCCTCCATTTGATTGTCTGGGGCGGCGCAAGGCCGCCCCAGACTTCTCTCCTTTACCGAGGTGCTCGCCCAATGCGGCTTGTCGCAACCGCCCTTCTCCTGGCCTTCTCCCTCCCCGCCATCGCGCAGCAGGCGGTGCCCTCCGCGTCCCCGCCCGCCGCTGAACCCTTCGTGGCGCCCGGCAGCTTCGCCCCTCTGGTGCGGAACCTGCTGCCGGCGGTGGTGAACATCTCCACCTCGCAGAATATGGCCCCGCGCCCCGGCCGCCCTGACGCGCCCGAGACGCCGCAGGCGCCGCCCGGCTCGCCCTTTGAGGAATTCTTCCGCGACTTCTTCAACCGCAATCGCCCGCCCGGCCCGCAGGGCGAGGCCCTGCCCATGCCGAACCAGCCCAACCGGCCGGCACCGCGCCGCGCGCAGTCGCTTGGCTCGGGCTTCATTGTGGATGCCTCGGGCATCGTCATCACCAACAACCATGTGATTGACGGCGCCGATGAGATCAACGTGATCCTGCAGGACAACACCACGCTGCGGGCCACGCTGCTGGGCACGGACCCGCGGACCGACCTCGCCGTGCTGCGCGTGCAGCACACGGCACCCTTGCCCTATGTGCCCTGGGGCGATTCCGACACGGCGCTGGTGGGCGACTGGGTGGTGGCCATCGGCAACCCCTTCGGCCTGGGCGGCACCGTGACCGCCGGCATCGTCTCCGCCCGCGGGCGTGACATCCGCCAAGGGCCCTTCGATGACTTCATCCAGACCGATGCCGCCATCAATCGCGGCAATTCCGGCGGCCCGCTTTTCAACATGCGGGGCGAGGTGATCGGCATCAACACGGCGATCTATTCCCCGACCGGCGGCTCCATCGGCATCGGCTTCTCCATCCCCTCCAACCTGGCGCTTGGCGTGGCGCGGCAACTGGCCGATGGCGGCCGGGTGCGGCGCGGCTGGCTGGGCGTGAACATCCAGCAGGTCACGGATGAGATCGCGGAGAGCCTCGGCCTGCGTGGTGGTGGGCGCGG
This sequence comes from uncultured Roseococcus sp., assembly GCA_947084995.1. GTDB lineage: Bacteria > Pseudomonadota > Alphaproteobacteria > Acetobacterales > Acetobacteraceae > Roseococcus. Next base: position 9,485 of record CAMTUX010000020.1, on the reverse strand, counting down.
CGCGCTGATCGCCCGTGCCCAGGAAGGCGCGCCTGCTGCCGCGGCCGGCATCCGCAATGGCGATGTGGTGCTACGCTTCAATAACCAGGAAGTGCGCGAAATGCGGACCCTGCCGCGCATCGTGGCCGAAACCGCCGTGGGCGCGCAGGTGCCCGTGGTGCTCTGGCGCGATGGCCGCGAGGAGACGGTGACCGTCACCCTAGGCGAATTGCCGACCGAGGGGGCGGCCGCCTCCACCGCGCCGACCCAGGTGCCGCGTCCGGACCGGCCGATCGAGCTTTCGGGCCTTGGCCTCCGCGTCACCGCCCTCACGGCCGAACTGCGCGAGCGCTTCCGCCTGCGGCCCGAGGCGCGCGGCGTGGTGGTGACCGAAGTGCTGCCCAACACGCCGGGCGCCGAGCGTGAAATCCGGCCGGGCGACCTCATCCTGGAAGTCCAGCAGGAGCGCGTGACCACGCCGCAGGAATTGCAGGAGCGGATCGAGCGGCTGCGCCGTCAGGGGCGCGCAACCGCACTGTTCCTGATTGAGAGCCAGCAGCAGGGGCAGCGCTTTGTGCCGCTGCGGCTGGCGCCGCCTCGGGGCGCGCCGGGCTGAGCAAAGGGGAGAGGCGCTGCCCTTGCCCCTCGGAGCCCCGTCTCAGCTTTCCAGGCGGATGTTATTGTCGCGGATCAGGGCGCCAACCCGGGCGCGCTGTTCCGTCAGGAACTGGGCGAAATCCGCCGGGCCCAGGGCCTGGATATCCATACCGAGATTGGCATGGCGCTCACGCACCACCGGGTCCGCCAGGCCGATCTGCGCCGCCTCGGCGTGGCGCGCGATGGCGGGCGCCGGGGTGCCGGCGGGGGCGAAGGTCGCGATCCACTCATTCAGCGAGAAACCCTCATAGCCGAGTTCCAGCATGGTCGGCGTATCCGGCAGGGTGGGAATGCGGCGTGGGGTGGCCACGGCCAGGGCGCGCAGGCGATTGTCGCGGATCAGCGGCACCACCAGCGGCGTGGTATTGAAGGTGAAGACCGTCTCGCCCGCCAGCAGGCCGGGAATGGATTGCTGTGAGGCTCGGTAGGGCACATGCGTGACCTCAAGCCGCTCGCGTTGAGTGAACATCACGGCGGCCAGGTGTGAGGCGAGGCCGATGCCGGTGCTGGCATAGGGCTGGCCCGGATTGGCGCGCAGATAGGCCACCAGTTCCGGCACGCTGCGTATCGGCGTCTCGGCCCGGACGCAAAGCACATTGGGCAGCAGCGCAAAGAGGCAGATCGGCGTGAAGGCCGTGAGGTAGTCGAAGGAAAGCCCGCGCATCAGCAGCGGGTTGCTCACCTGGCCCGCCGCGTCGAATAGCAGCGTGTGGCCATCGGCGACCGCCTGCGCCACTATCCCCGCGCCGATCGAGCCCGAGGCGCCGCCGCGATTCTCGATCACGACATTCTGGCCGAGCGCCGTCTGCATATGCGGCGCCACCAGCCGCAGCGAGGCATCGGCGGAGCCACCGGCAGGCCAGCCCGCGACAATGCGGACCGGCCGCGTCGGCGCCCAGGATTGCGCGAGGGCGGGAGTGGCGAGCAGGGGAAGCGGGAGGGTGAGGAGGGTGCGTCTTTTCATGCGCCATTCTTGCCCCTCGTTACGCTATCCGTCGAGCCGGATTCCCTCGGCCGCGATCAACGCCCCCATCGCGGCGCGCTCGGTGGCCAGGAAGCGGGCCAGGGCTTCCGGCCCCTCCGCCGCCGGCTCCAGGCCGAGTTCAGCCAGGCGCGGGCGAAGGCTCGGCTGGTTCAGCGCATCGGCGGCGGCGGCCGCGAGGCGGGCGATGATACCGGGCGGCGTGCCGCCGGGGCCAGCAAGGCCAGCCAATCGCCAATGGCGAAGCCCGGAAAGCCCTGCTCGGCGATGCTCGGCGATGCTCGGCGCATGGCCGGGGATGGAATGGCCCAGCGCCAGGAGTCGCCCCTCGCGCAGCAGCGGCGCGGCGAGCGCGATGGAGGTGAAGCCCATCGCCACATCGCCGCGCAGCAGTCCCGCCATCTGGTCGGTGCCGCCGCGATAGGGGATGTGCTCGCCCGCGATGCCGGCGCGGCGCAGCAGAGCCGCCATGGCGAGATGCGTGCGCGCGCCGATGCCGACGCTGCCATAGGGCATGGGCTGCGCCTCTGCCCGCAGCCGCGCCAGCAGGCCGGGCAGGGTGGTGACACCCAGATCGGCGCGTACCACCAGCACCAGCGGCAGCGTCGCCAGCAGCGTCACCGGCGCGAAGGCGGTGGCATAGTCGAAGCCAAGTCCGCGCATGAGGTGCGGGTTCACCGCCTGGCCGCCGGAATCCAGCAGCAGCGTGCCGCCATCCGGGGCGGCCTGGGCCACGACCCCGGCGCCCACCCCGCCCCCGCGTCACTCGATGCGGATGCCCTCCTCGCGGATCAGCGCGCCCATGCGGTCCCGCTGTTCGGTGAGGAAGCGGGCCATGGCGGCGGGGCCATGGGCATTGGGCTCCAGCCCCAGCAGGTCGAATCGCGGCCGCAAATCGGCGTCGGACATGGCGAGGCGCGCGGCCTCGGCCATGCGGTTGACCGCCTCGGCGGGCGTGCCGGCGGGGGCGTAGATGGCGTGGAAGTCAAACACACCGAAGCCGGGGAAACCGCTTTCGGCCACGGTCGGCACGGCCGGATAGGCGCTGGCGCGGCCAGGCGTGGAGGCGGCCAGCGGGCGCAGCGCGCCATCGCGGATCAGCGGCGCGATCAGCGGGATGGTCGAGAAGGTAAAAAGCGTGTCGCCACGCCGCAGGGCCGTGATCTGCTCGGCCCCGCCCCGGAAGGGAATATGCTGGCCATCCAGCCCGGCGCGGCGCATCAGCAGCGCGCCCGCGAGGTGCGAGCCGGTGCCGACGCCAGAGGAGCCGAAGCTCTCGCGCCCCGGATTGCGGCGCATATGCGCCAGGAAGGCAGGGAAATCCAGGATCGGCGCCTCGGTGCGGACCACGAGGATCGCCGGCAGCAGCGTCATCTGCGTGACCGGGGTGAAGGCGGTGGCATAGTCGAAGCCGAGCCCACGCATGAGGTGCGGGTTGGTGGCGGCGCCGCCGGCATCGAGGACGAAGCTGGTCCCATCCGGCGCCGCCTGGGCGGCCGCCGCCATGCCGATGGCGCCATTCGCACCGCCGCGATTCTCGATGATGATGGTGCTGCCCAGATGGCGTTCCATCACGGGCACGACCAGGCGGGCCAGCACATCCGTGCTGCCACCTGGCGGAAAGCTGACAATAAGGCGCAGATTGCGCGACTGGGCCTGGGCGGGGGCCGCGAGGGCCGTGCCGCCCAGGGCCAGTATCTGCCGGCGTGTGGTCATGTTTTCCTCCCGTGTTTTGCGCTAGCCTGCCATGCATGGCCCCCCGCCGTCAGCCCGAGTCTTCCGACGATCTCTTCGGCCCGCCCGAGGCGCCGCCGCACGCGCCCTCGGCCGGCCCGCCCGCCGAGGGCGCACCGCTGGCCGAGCGCCTCAGGCCGCGCACCCTCTCCGAGGTGGTGGGGCAGGACCAACTGCTCGGCCTCCAGGGCAGCATCACCCGCATGCTGGCGCGCGGCAGCCTCGCCTCCATGATCCTCTGGGGGCCGCCCGGCGTGGGCAAGACCACCATCGCGCGCCTGCTGGCCGAGGCGGCGGATCTCAGCTTCGTCTCGCTCTCGGCGGTGTTTTCGGGTGTGGCCGACCTCAAGCGGAGCTTTGATGAGGCACGACAGCGGCGCCGCATGGGCCGGCGGACGCTGCTTTTCGTCGATGAAATCCACCGCTTCAACCGCGCCCAGCAGGATGGTTTCCTGCCGGTGGTGGAGGACGGCACCGTGGTGCTGATCGGCGCCACCACGGAAAACCCGAGCTTCGCGCTGAATGGCGCGCTGCTCTCGCGCTGCCAGGTGATGGTGCTCAAGCGCCTCGAAGCTGCCGCCCTGGAAGGCTTGCTTGACCGCGCCGAGGCCGAGGCGGGCCGCCCCCTCCCGCTGGATGCCGCCGCGCGGGAGGTGCTGCTGGCCATGGCGGATGGCGATGGCCGCTATCTGCTGAACCTGGCCGAGCAGTTGCAGGCGCTGGAAGACCCCACGCCGCTAGACCCCGCCGGCCTGTCCCAGCTTCTGGCGAAGCGGGCCGCGCTCTACGACAAGGACCGGGAGGAGCACTATAACCTCATATCGGCACTGCATAAATCGCTGCGCGGGAGTGACCCGGATGCCGGACTCTACTGGCTCGCGCGGATGATCCTGGGTGGTGAGGATTCGCGCTACATCGCCCGCCGCCTGACACGCTTCGCCGCCGAGGATGTGGGCCTGGCCGACCCATCGGCGCTGCCGGCCGCCATCGCAGCCTGGGAAACCTATGAGCGGCTTGGCTCGCCCGAGGGGGAATTGGCGCTGGCGCAACTTGTGGTGCATCTGGCGACAGCGCCGAAATCCAACGCCGTCTATGTCGGCTGGAAGGCGGCCCAGGCGGCGGCGCGCGAGACGGGTAGCCTGGCACCCCCCGCGCATATCCTGAACGCGCCTACGAAGATGATGCGCGAGCTGGGCTATGGCGCCGGCTACGAATACGACCACGACGCGGAGGAGGGCTTTTCCGGCCAGAATTACTTCCCCGACGGCATGGCTCGCCCCCGCTACTACACGCCGGCCGGGCGCGGGGCGGAGGGCGCGATCGCAGCCCGCCTTGCCGAATGGGCGAAGCGGCGGCGATGAGCTTTCTCCTGGTGCTCGATGGGGCGCTACGGCGTCTCGCTGCTGGCGATGGCCTGGATGGGCGCGGCCTTTCCCTTGGGGACGCTGGCGGTGAACATCCTGGGCAGCGGGGCGATTGGCGTGCTGGCGGGCCTGGACATCAGTGGTGGCGCGCGGCTGTTCCGGGTGACGGGCATGCTGGGCGGCTTCACCACCTTCTCGGTCTTCAGCCTGGAGGGGTCCTCCTGCTGGGCGCGCAAGGCGGGAGAGAGGTATTCCTGCGAGGGGCGGATCTGTTGGGCCATCGCCGCCAGCGGCAGCAGGGCCAGCAGCGCCCAGGCTTTCATGTCCCTCGGGCCTTCATGTGACAACCAGCCGCGCCTCGCGTCGGAAGACGGCGCCGCCATCCTCCTGCCATTCGAACACCATCTCGCCCGTCTCGACCGCTATGGTGGTGAATTCCACATAGGGGTTGGCCGTGATGCCGGGGGAGAGCGCCATGCGGAACACCTCCTCGCCCGCATAGGTCACGCGCAGGCTGTGCAGTATCTTGCGGGGCAGGGGCGTCAATCCCGGTCCGTCAAAGCCGCGCTCCATCGGGTGGCGGACGATGACGCGCACGGTGACGACCTCGCCGCGCCGGGCGGTTTCGGGCAGCGTGATGCGGGCGATAATGTCGCTCATATCAGCCACCATCCACGCAGGCACCGAGGAGGATGATGACTTCGCGCGCGGCCCGGTGCACCTGGCCACGGCTGGTCTCGGCCAGCACGAGGATGGTCTGGGTGGTGGCCAGGCGAATGCGCGTCGCCACCGCCGCCCGGCCGGAGCGTGGGCCGAGCGTGAAGCCGGCCACGCGTGGGATGGGATTTTTCTCAGCCAGGATATGGATGGCCGTCACATGGTCCGCTCGCGTATTGGGGCTGTCCACGCGTACCGAGATATCCACGGAATTGCCGTTTTCGGAGAGCACCGGCATCTCGATCGTGATGCCGGTGGGCGAGGCGAGCCGCCCGGCGAGGATGGATTGCTCCGCCCCCTCATAGCTTTCCGCCTGTGCCAGCGCTGGCAGCAGCGGCAGGGCGAGCAGGCATCGGCGGCGCATCATGTCACTCCTTCAGCCCCGCCAGATACGCCACCACATCCTCGATTTCCACCGCCGAGAGCACCGGCCGGCCGAGATGGCGCGCATCCACATGCCGCAACCCCTCGGTGCGATGATAGGCGGGCATGATGGCGTGGGCGTTCAGCCGCGTCGGGTCCACCAGCCGCAGCCGGAGCCGACCGGGTGTCAGCCGCGCGCCAACGCCGGCGAGCGCCGGGCCGATATCGCCCATGAAGCGCTCGCGCGCATCGGGGATGGAATGGCAGATCAGGCAATTCGCCGTCTCGCGATTTTCCACGATGGCCTCGCCGCGCGCCGCATCGCCGCGGGTGGCGACGAGACCATGATGCGTTCGCTTGCGCTCACTTTCATGGTCTCGCCACTGCTGAGAGCGGGATTCAACGTTTTCGGCGATTCCGCCTCAACGCATCCCGCTCGAGCGGCGCCTCGATGGCATCGCCCGTCACGGTGAAGCCCGCCACCTCGGTCAATGCCGGGGTGGCGAGCAGCATGACGGCCAAAAAGGCCCGCATCAGGCCCGGCGCAGATCCTGGTGCTTGATCGGGACCGAGCGGATGCGCTTGCCGGTGGCGGCAAAGATCGCGTTCAGCACGGCGGGGGCGGTCATGATCATACCAGACTGACAGAAGCCGCATTGCGGCACGTCGAGCGCGCGCCACGCCACCTGGATGGGATGGTTCCCCTCGGGCGAGAGGCCTTCGATCGTCACGATCTTCTGCGCCTCGGTCACCGAGCCGAGCCTCAGCCCGCAGGAGCGTGTCGGCTGGCCATCAATATGCACGGTGCAGGCACCGCATTGGGAGATGCCACAGCCATACTTCGTGCCGGTCAGGCCCACATGATCGCGCAGCGCCCAGAGCAGGGGGGTATCGGGGGAGGCATTCACCTCCACCATGTCTCCGTTGACGTTCAACTTGGCCATGGTGGCTCTCCTTGGGTGTTCCCGCGGCGTGGCGATATCGCCCCCCGCATGGGCTGTTCAAGCCTAAACTGCGCTCAGAGCGTGCGGGCGATGATCTCGCGCATCACTTCGCTGGAGCCGCCATAGATGCGGCCCACGCGCGCATCGGCCCAGGCGCGGCCGATTTCGTATTCGGCCATGTAGCCGTAACCGCCATGCATCTGGAGAAAATCATCCAGCAGGCGGTTCTGCATCTCGGTGCCCAACAACTTGGCGGCGGCCGCATCCTCGCCCGAGAGTTCGCCGCGCATGTGGCGCGCCATGCAGTCATCCACATAGATGCGGAACATCTGAATCTCGGCCTTGGCCTGGGCCAGCTTGAAGCGGTGCACCTGGAAGTCGAACACCGAATGGCCAAAGACCTGGCGCTCCTTCGTGTAGGCGATCGTGGAATCCAGCATCGTCTCCATGCTGGTGGCAGCGCGCACCGCGATCACCAGCCGCTCCTGTGGCAATTGGTGCATCAGATGGCGAAAGCCGTTGTTCTCCTCGCCGATCAGATTGCCGAGAGGGACGCGCACATCCTCGAAGAACAGCTCCGACGTGTCCTGCGCGTGCATGCCGATCTTTTCCAGCTTGCGGCCCTTGGTGAAGCCCGGCGTCCCTTCCTCGACCGCGATGAGCGAGACGCCGCGCCGCCCGGCTGAGGGGTCGGTCTTGCAGGCGACGATGACCAGGCCCGCATTCTGCCCGCTGGAGATGAAGGTCTTGGAGCCGTTGAGCACCCAATCCTCGCCATCGCGCACGGCCGTGGTGCGTAGCGCCTTGAGGTCGCTGCCCATGCCCGGCTCGGTCATGGCGATGGCGCCGATGATCTCGCCGGCGGCCATTTTCGGCAGCCATTCGCGCTTGCGCGCCTCGCTGCCATAAGCGGCGATATAGGGCACCACGATGTCCGAATGCAGTTGAAAGGCGACGCCCGAGGCGTTCACCCGTGCCAGTTCCTCGATGACGATGGCGGCATGGCCGAAATCACCGCCCGCGCCGCCATATTCGGCATCCAGCATGGTGCAGAGAAAACCCTGCGCGCCGGCCTTGCGCCAGAGTTCACGCGGGACGATGCCGGCGCGTTCCCAATCACGGTGGAAGGGTGCGATTTCACGCTCCACGAAACGGCGAAGCTGCTCGCGGAACATTTCGTGCTCGGCGGTGAAGATGGTGCGCGGGCGGGGCGGGCGCGCGGCGGGGTTGGTGTCCATGGGCGTGACCTCCGTTTCCTGGGCCGATAGGCTAGAGCATCATCCGATCAAACGGAATCGTTTGATCGGATAAAGATGCTCGTAATTCAATGATTTAGAGATTTTTCCGTGAGCCCTTCCGAACGGAAAAAGCTCTAGAGCGGGATGCGTTGAGGCGGAATCGCCGAAAACGTTGAATCCCGCTCTCAGCAGTGGCGAGACCATGAAAGTGAGCGCAAGCGAACGCATCATGGTCTAGCGGGTTGCGGGGCAGGGCGCGAGCTTGGCGATCTCTGTTTCGGAGAAGCCGAATTCGGCCAGCACCTCGCGGCTATGTTCGCCACGCAGCGGCGGCGGCGCGTTCAGGCCGCCCGGCGTGCGGGAGAAGCGCGGGGCAGGGGCTGGCTGCATCGCACCATCCCGCTCGATGAAGGTGCCGCGCGCGGCGTTGTGCGGGTGGTGCGGCGCCTCGGCCATGGAGAGGATGGGTGCCACGCAGGCATCGCTGCCATCGAAGATCGTCGTCCATTCATCGCGTGATTTCAGGGCGAAGGCGGCGGCCAGAAGCGCCTTGTGGGCGGGCCATTTGGTGGGTTCCATCCGCCCTTCGAACAGCTTGGGGTCGAGGCCCATCCTGGCCACCATCTCGTCGAAGAATTGCGGCTCAATCGGCCCCACGGCGAGGAAGCCGCCACAGGCGCAGGCGTAGCTGTCATAGAAGGAGGCCGCGCCATCCAGCAGGTTGGCGGCGCGCTCATCGCCCCAGCGCCCGCGCGCCTTCATGCCGAATATGGGCGCCATCAGCAGCGCCGCGCCATCCACCATGGCGGCATCCACCACCTGGCCCTGGTCGCTTCTGGCCCGCTCCAGCAGGGCGGCGAGGATGCCATAGGCCAGCAGCAGCCCGCCGCCGCCGTAATCGCCCACCAGGTTCAGCGGCGGGGCCGGTGGTTCCCCTGTTCGGCCCATCGCGTGCAGCGCGCCGGTGAGCGCGATGTAGTTGATGTCATGACCCGCCAGCTTCGCCATCGGCCCATCCTGGCCCCAGCCCGTCATGCGCCCATAGACCAGGCGCGGATTGCGCGCGCGCAGCGCCTCGGGGCCGAGGCCCAGGCGCTCCATCACGCCCGGCCGAAAACCCTCAATCAGCGCGTCGGAGGTCTCGGCCATACGTAGCACGGCCTGCACCGCCTCGGGCTGCTTGAGGTCGAGCGCGAGCGAGCGGCGGTTGCGTAGGGAGATATCCTGGCGGGACCCGGCGGGGCCATCGCCGCGCTCGATGCGAATGACCTCGGCGCCCAGATCGGCCAGCAGCATGGCGCAAAAGGGGCCAGGCCCGATTCCGGCGATTTCCAGCACTCGAATGCCGTGCAGCGGCCCCATGTTTTCCTCCAGCCCTTTGGCCGGCAGGCTAGCACTACAGTTGCGCTGACGCATGAACTCTGAATCGATGCGTGACCATGACTCGATTCGGAGGTTGTGGTGTTGGGTGCATCGATTGAGACGACGCTGGAGCTTTGGGCTGCGT
>CAMTUX010000019.1:0-12646 GCA_947084995.1 uncultured Roseococcus sp. | reverse complement strand
CGGTCCAGGAAATCCGCCGCATAGCAACGCGGCTCGCCAGACGACGCATCCAACCCGCGCACCTCATCGCGTGGTCACTCTGGAGACGCGCCCACCAAGCCGCCGCTCAAGCAGCTCATTATCGGAAATCGCAACTGTAGTTCTAGGGCAGGAGCCTCCGGTGGCCGGGGCCTCAGGCCCCGTGCCTGGGGGCGCGCCCTTCACCGCGGAGGTGCCATTGCGGCAGGTTGCCGCAATCGCCTTCAATTCGCCGCGGCTGCCTTCAACATACCTTCGCGGCGCCCACGCCCCGGCACAGGCCGCCGGCAATCTCCTTCTCACACGAAGCCCCACCCCTGGGGATCGTGGTTCCCCAAGGAGGAACATTCCATGGTCCAGACTTTCCGCCCCGCCTTCCTGACCCTCGCGCTGCTGATCGGCGCGGCCCCGGCCTTCGCCCAAGGCGTCAGCCAGGGCGCCAGCAGCACGGCCCCGACCAGCCCCGGCGCGCAGCGCCCCGTCGCCGCCGCCCCCGCGACGCCGGCCACGCCCGCAAACCCGACCGGCCAGGTGACGACCCGCCCGGCGACGCCCGGCACCGCCCAGGCACCGGCCCAGCCCGGCGGCACCGCCGCCACCACCCCGGCGCTCGCCGCGCCGCGCACCAACTGATGCTGCCGGTCTGCCCGGATACTTCACGCCGGGCAGGCAGTTCCTTCACCGGACTGATTTCCCTCTCCCAATCCCGCCTTGGCCCTTCCTGGCTCACCCCAGGGAGGGCCTTTTTTCGTCGCCCGCCACATGAGATTGACGCGGCGCAACGCGCCGTGCGGTTATCCCCCCAACAGGCTTGCCCAAGCACGCAAGGTCGAGGAAGGAAACGCCCCATGTCGGATGACGCGCTCATCGCGCTCAAGCCCAGCATTGCCAGCACGGCCAAGGTCACGGCCGAAATCAGGGCCGCCATGGTCGCCCGCGCCAAATCCGACCCGGATGGCTTCTGGCGGGACGAATCCAAGCGCATCGCGTGGATGAAGCCGCCCACCAGGATCAAGAATACCAGCTTCACCGGCGACGTCTCGATCAAATGGTTCGAGGATGGCGAACTCAACGCCTCCGTCTCCTGCCTGGATCGCCACATCGAGGCTGGCCACGGAAATCGCGTCGCCATCATCTGGGAGGGCGATGAGCCGAACAGCGACAGCAAGGTGACCTATGCCGATCTGCATGAGCAGGTCTGCCGCATCGCCAATACCATGCGCGCGCTGGGCGTGAAGAAGGGCGACCGCGTCTGCATCTATCTGCCGATGATCGTGGAAGCCGCCGTCGCCATGCTGGCCTGCGCGCGGATCGGCGCCGTGCATTCCATCGTCTTTGGCGGGTTCAGCCCGGACAGCCTCTCATCGCGCATCCAGGATTCCGAGTGCAAGATCCTGCTGACGGCAGATGAAGGCCGGCGCGGTGGCCGCAAGGTGCCGCTCAAGGTCAATGCCGATGAGGCGCTCAAGCTCTGCCCCTCGATCGAGCATGTGCTGGTGGTCCGCAACACGGGCTCGGCCGTCGCGATGCAGGAAGGCCGCGACATCTGGTGGCATGAGGCGGCCGCGGCCCAAGCCCCCACCTGCGCGCCCGAGGTGATGAACGCCGAGGACCCGCTGTTCATCCTCTACACCTCCGGCTCCACCGGGAAGCCCAAGGGCGTGCTGCACACCACCGGCGGCTACATGGTCTGGGCCAGTTTCACGCATGAGCTGGTGTTCGATTATCGCCCGGGCGAGATCTACTGGTGCACGGCGGATGTGGGCTGGGTGACCGGCCACACCTACATCGTCTATGGCCCGCTCGCGAATGGTGCCACCACGCTGATATTCGAGGGCGTGCCCAACTACCCGGATTACGGCCGCATGTGGCAGGTGGTGGACAAGCACCAGGTCAATATCTTCTACACCGCCCCCACCGCCATCCGCGCACTCATGCGCGAGGGCGAGGCGCCGGTGAGGAAGCACTCCCGCAAGTCGCTGCGCGTGATGGGCAGCGTGGGCGAGCCGATCAACCCGGAAGCCTGGCTCTGGTATTACCGCGTGGTGGGCGAGGAGCGCTGCCCCATCGTGGACACCTGGTGGCAGACGGAAACCGGCGGCATCCTGATCTCGCCCCTGCCGGGCGCGGTCGCGCAGAAGCCCGGCTCCGCCACCCTGCCCCTGCCCGGTGTGCAGCCCGCCTTGGTGGATGCCGAAGGAAAATTCCTGGAAGGTGCCACCGAGGGCAACCTGGTCATCACCGATAGCTGGCCCGGCCAGATGCGTAGCGTCCATGGCGACCATCCGCGCTTCATCCAGACCTATTTCTCCACCTATCCCGGCCTGTATTTCACCGGCGATGGCGCGAAGCGGGATGCGGATGGCTATTTCTGGATCACCGGCCGCGTGGATGACGTGATCAACGTCGCTGGCCACCGCATGGGCACGGCGGAAGTCGAGAGCGCGCTGGTCGCCCACCCCAAGGTGGCGGAGGCCGCGGTGGTCGGCATGCCGCATGAACTGAAGGGCCAGGGCATCTACTGCTATGTGACGCTGAATGCCGGCGAGGAGCCGTCGGATGCGCTCAAAAAGGAGTTGGTGGCCTGGGTCCGCAAGGAAATCGGCCCGATCGCCACGCCGGATGCCATCCAATGGGCGCCAGGCCTGCCCAAGACGCGCTCGGGCAAGATCATGCGCCGAATTCTGCGCAAGATCGCGGCCAATGAGACGGACCAGCTGGGCGATACCTCGACCCTGGCGGACCCCGCCGTGGTGACGGATCTGGTGGAAAACCGGGTGGGCTGAGGCTCCGCGCCCTCTCCCATGACGCAATCCTCATGAGGGGGGGGCGCTGGACAGGGACAGCGGCTCTCCCACACAGAGAAGAATGCCCCGCTCCCCGCATAGCGCCCTGATCCTGACCTTCGCGCTGGCGGGCTTCGCCTCCGCCTTCGCCACCCGCCTGACGGACCCGCTGGTGGCGGTGATCTCGCTGGATTTCGCGGCCGATCCGGCGCGGGTGGCGCTGCTGGCCACCTGCTTCGCCCTGCCCTACGCGCTGGTGCAGCCGGTGCTGGGGCCGGTGGCGGACGCCTTGGGAAAGCGCCGCATCATCACCTTCGCCCTGGCCTTCCAGGCGTTGTTCCTCATGGCCTCGGCCTTCGCGCCCACGCTGCTGCTGCTGATGGTGCTGCGCGTGATGACGGGCGCGGCCGGCGGCGGCATCTTCCCCATCACGCTCGCGCTCTTCGGCGACCGCGTGCCGATGGCCGAGCGCCAGGTGGCCATCAGCCGCTTCCTCGCCTGCGCCATTGTGGGCCAGATGGTCGGCGGCGCCGTGGCCGGCCTGCTGGAGCCGGTGATGGGCTGGCGCGGACTGATGCTGCTCTGCGGCGGGCTGACGCTGCTCGCCATGCTGACCATCCTGCGCGACCGCACGCCCGAGCCGCGCGGCCGGCTGGATTTCGGCCAGGCCATCGCGCGCTATCGCTACCTGCTGACGCATCGCCCGGCGCTGACGCTGTTCTGGGCGGTGGGGATCGAGGGGCTGCTGGTGTTTGGCGGCTTCCCCTATTTCGCCAACCATCTGGCGGATTCGGGGCTGGGCGGCACGCGCGAGGCGGGGCTGACCGTCGCGGCCTTCGGCGCGGGCGGCCTTGCCTATGCCGGGCTGGCACCCATGCTGGTGGCCCGGCTCGGCTCGCGGCGGATGATGCGGCTGGGCGGCAGCCTCGCGGCCGGGGGGCTGGCGGGGCTGGGCCTGGCGTCGGCGGCCTGGGTCTTCATGGTGGCCGGCGGATTGCTGGGGCTTGGTTTCTTCATGCTGCACAATTCGCTGCAAACCCGCGTGACCGAGGTGGCGCCGCAATCCCGCGCCTCGGCGGTTGCGATGCACGCCTTCCACTTCTTCCTGGGCCAGGCGGCCGGCCCGGTGGTGATGGGGCTGGCGCGGGAGGAGGTGGGTTTTCCCACGGCCATGCTGGTTGCGGCGGCCGGTTTGGTGGCCTTGGGCATGGTCATGGGGCACGAAAAGAACAAGACCTGAACATTATCCGATTCGCGGCCATGAAAGCGTTTTGAATCAAGCTCTCTCTCCGAGTCGCAAGAACGAATCGGGACCTCGCTCCACGACTCGGAAGACTACAAGCCCTGGTAGGCATGTCTTGATTTCACCACCAACGCGTTCCTGCTTCGTATGGATACACCCCTCCCGCGCCGCCGCCTGGCTCGCCTTTCTGTTGCTGGTGCCGGCGGTGACGCTGGGCAGCGGGCGGACGACGACGCCGGAGGGGAGGGTGCTCCTGGCCGTCTTCGCCACCTTCCTGATCTTCTCCATTCCTGCCGTGAGATTGCGCCGGCCGGGCTTTACGAAATCTCGCGCCATGGCCTAGCCTGCCTGTCAAGAAACCCTGGGAAACGCCGCCATGCTCCATCGCCGCCCGCTGCTGCTGGGTGCCCTCGCCATGCCGGCGCTGACCATGCGCGCCCAGGCGCAGGCCTATCCTTCGCGCAGCATTTCCTTCCTGATTCCCTTCGCGCCGGGCGGCGGCACGGACATCATCGCCCGCGCCCTGCAACCCACCCTCCAGGAGGAATTCGGCCAGGCGCTGGCCATGGAGAACCGCCCCGGCGCCTCTGGCACGCTGGCTGTCGGGCAACTCTCCCGCGCGCGGCCGGATGGCTACACCATGCTGATGACGACGGTCAGCGCCTCGGCCGTGGTCCCGCCTTTGCTCAATCCGCCGCCCTTCGACATCTACCGCGACCAGACGCCGGTGGTGCTGGCCGGGACGGTGCCGCTGGTGGGGGTGGTGCCACTCTCCTCGCCCGTGCGGGATTTTGAGGGATTTCTGGCCCATGCGCGCGCCAATCCGGGGGTACTGAACTACTCCTCCTCCGGGGTTGCCACGCAGCAGCATCTGGCCGCCGAACTGCTCTCGGCCCAGGCGGGCCTGCGGATGACGCATGTGTCCTTCCGCGGCACCGGCCAGGCGGTGACGGAGATCCTCGCCGGGCGCATTGACGTCGCCTTCGACACGCTGCCCACCTACCTGCCACATATCCGCGCGGGCCGGGTGCGGGCCATCGCCGTGACGATGCCGCAGCGCGTCTCCTGGCTGCCCGATGTGCCGACCGTGGCGGAGAAAGGCTTCCCCGGCTTCGACGCCAATGTCTGGTACATGGTGATGGGCCCGCCCGGCCTGCCGGACGCCATCACCGCGCGCTGGGTCAACGGCGTCAATCGCGCCCTGAACGATGCGACCGTGCGCGCCCGCATCAGCGAGGCCGGCTTCCTGCCCGGCGGCGGCACCCAGGCCGAGGCCGCGGCCCTGCTGCGCCGCGACGCCCAACGCTACGCCCAGGTGATCCGCCAGGCCGCGATCAGGCTGGACTGACGGCCCGCATCACACCCCATCCGCGCCTTGCAGCCAGGGACTGACCAGGCCGGCGATGACCGCCTCCGGGATCGGCACGCCCCGGAACATCCAGAGCTGCGCCAGCGCCGGCGCATGTCTCGGCGCCACGCCGCTCGAGCGCGCTGGATGGACGGAGGTGTTCGCCACCGGAATGGAGATCAGGTGGATCAGCGTCGGGCAGGTGGCGATGACATACAGGAAGGCCGCTGCCGCGATGGCGCGGCAGGGGTAGCGGACAAGGCCAGGGTGCCGCCCTGGCCCCGGCAGGAAATTCGATGGTGGATTCAACATCTGTAGCGATGCAATCCAAGGGCCAAGGCGGCGCACGGG
Organism: uncultured Roseococcus sp.; assembly: GCA_947084995.1. GTDB lineage: Bacteria > Pseudomonadota > Alphaproteobacteria > Acetobacterales > Acetobacteraceae > Roseococcus. The sequence continues at coordinate 6,900 of CAMTUX010000019.1, read as the reverse complement.
ATTTCGATAATCTCATCTGGGAACTCCCCATCCCCGAATTCTCCCCGCGCGACCCGCTGCATCTGGAATTGGCCGCACTGGCGGTCGAATGTGAGGCGGTCGCGGCAGCCGTGCCCCTCACCGAGGGCGCATATTTCACCACCCATCGCCGCGCCATCCGCGATGCGCTGGAGGCGGCGGGCCTGATGCAGCGCCTGGATGCCATGGTCGCCCGCATCCCTGGCTTGTAGTCGGGTTCCGAGGGGCCAGCCCCTCGGCCGCCGGAGGCATTTTCCCATTCCCTCGCCTGTCATTTTCTTGCTAGACGCTCCGGTTCATGAGGAGGTGGGTTGGTCATGTCGCCGGAGGTTGGGCGTCGTTGTGTCCTGGGTGGGGTGTTGGGGCTGGCGGGGTTGATCCTCGCCCGGCCATCCTTGGCGCGTCCGCCCTCGGCTGTGCCGTTGTTTGATTTCGCGATTGCGGGTGGCGGGTATCACGGTCTGGGCCAGGCGCGGCCCGGCCTGGCCTTGGGCACGCGGATGCGCCTGGTGGCGGAACCGTCCAACCCGTTCGACGCCAATGCGGTGGCGGTGATGCGGGTGGATGGGCTGCGGTTGGGCTATGTGCCCCGCGCGGCCAATCCGCCCGTGGCGGCCTTGCTGCGGCAGGGGCGGGAATTGGGCGCGCAATTGACCGGCTGGCTGGGTGAGACGGATTGGAATGATGACGCCCTGGCCGCGACCTTCTTCCTGAATGGCGATCCGCGCTGGCGGCTGGAATTGGAGCGCTGAGCGCGCCGCAAGGATAGGGTTCCGAGGGGCCAGCCCCTCGGCCGCCGGCGGCTCTTTTCCTGGACTTTCCAGGCTTTTTTTCCTACACTCCAAGCCATGCGCGTCATCCCGCCCCGCTCCGGTCTTCTCCCCCATCCTCCCGCCCCCATCGGGCCAGCGGCTTTTGTCCGAAATCATCTGCGTGCGAAAAACGCGCCGCGCCAATTTTCGGCGCGCCGCCGCCCGGCGCCTTTTGTCCCAAACCATGCGCGCGCGAAAAACGCCGCATGCGGATTTTTCGCTCAAGCTTTGGGCCTTTTGCCCGCGCTCAGGGTCATTTCCGAACCATCCACTCGGGAAATCTCCGAAGCCCGCTTGCGTATCCTGCCCCGCCATGACTATGGAGCGCGGATTATCCTTCTGGAGCACGGTATGCGCCTCGCGGTTCTCAAGGAAAGGCGGGCCGGCGAAAGCCGCGTCGCCGCCACGCCGGAAACGGTGAAAAAGCTGATCGGCCTCGGCCTCAGCGTGGCTGTGGAGGCGGGCGCGGGCCTGGCCTCGGGCTTCCCGGATGCGGAATATGCCGCCGCCGGCGCCGAGTTGGCCGAGACGCCAGCCGCGGCGCTCAAGGGCGCCGGCATCGTCTTCGCCGTCCGCGCGCCGGAAGCCAAGTTGCCCAGGGGCGTGCTGCTGATCGGCACGCTGGGCGCCGATGCGGCCGCCGCGGCGGCCTATGCGGCGGCGGGTGTGGAGGCCTGCTCGATGGAACTGCTGCCGCGCATCACCCGCGCGCAGAGCATGGACGTGCTCTCCTCCCAGGCGAATCTCGCCGGCTACCGCGCCGTGATCGAGGCCGCTGGCACGTTTGACCGTGGCTTCCCCATGCTGATGACGGCGGCGGGCACCATTCCGGCCGCCAATGCCTTCGTGATGGGCGCGGGCGTGGCCGGCCTCCAGGCGATCGCCACCGCGCGCCGCCTGGGTGGCCGCGTCTCCGCCACCGATGTGCGCCCCGCCGCGAAGGAGGAGATCAAGTCCCTCGGCGCGAGCTTCGTGGGCTATGAGGATGAGGAGAGCCGCGCGGCCCAGACGGCCGGCGGCTACGCCAAGCAGCTCTCCGCCGAATTCTACGCCAAGCAGGCGGAAGTGGTGGCCGCGCACATCGCCAAGCAGGATATCGTGATCTGCACGGCGCTGGTGCAGGGCCGCAAGGCGCCGATCCTGGTGACGGCCGAGATGGTGGCCAGCATGAAGCCGGGCTCGGTCATCGTGGACCTGGCCTCGGATGCCGGCGGCAATTGCGCGGCGACGGTGCCGGGCGAGATGGTCGTCACCGCGAATGGCGTGAAGGTGCTGGGCTTCAACAACTGGCCCGGCCGCATCCCCGCCGCCGCCAGCGCGCTCTATGCCCGCAACCTGCTGACCTTCCTGACCACCTTCTGGGACAAGGAAGCCCGCGCCCCCAAGCTGCCGGCCGAGGATGACATCGTGGCCGGCATCACGCTCACGCGTGGCGGCGCCGTGGTCCACAAGAATTTTGCGGCCTGAGGAGAGAGCACAAATGAGCACCCACTCCGAAATCGCCGAAAAGGCCGCTGAACTCGCGGCCCGCGCGACCGAACTGGCGGATTTCGCCCGCCGCGCGGCCGAGGCCGCGGCCCCCGTGGCGCAGGTGGTCGAACCCTTCCTGCTGATGCTGACCATTTTCCTGATGGCCTGCTTCGTGGGCTATTATGTGGTCTGGAACGTGACGCCGGCGCTGCATTCGCCGCTGATGGGCGTCACCAACGCCATCTCCTCGGTCATCGTGGTGGGCGCCATCCTGGCGGCCGCGGCGGCCGAGAGCGATGCGGCGCGCCTGTTCGGCTTCCTGGGCGTGACGCTTGCCGCGGTGAACATCTTCGGCGGTTTCATGGTCACGCGCCGGATGCTCGCCATGTTCCAGAAGAAGAAGGGCTGAACCCATGGCGACGATCTCGACCCTCGCCTATCTGGCGGCTTCCGTCCTTTTCATCCTCGCGCTGCGCGGCCTGTCTCACCCCGAGACGTCCCGCAAGGGCAACCAATACGGCATGATCGGCATGGGGGTGGCGATTGTCGCCACCATCCTGAATTCCGGCATGGATTTCGGCGGCTTCGTGCTGATCATCTCGGGCCTCGCCATTGGTGGCTCGATCGGCGCCATCCTGGCCAACCGCATCCAGATGACGTCCTTGCCGCAGCTGGTCGCGGGCTTCCACAGCCTGGTGGGCCTGGCGGCGGTGTTCGTGGCGGCGGCGGCCTTCTACAGCCCCGAGAGCTTCGGCATCGGCGTTCCGGGCAACATCAAGGGCGCCTCGCTGCTTGAGATGTCACTCGGCCTGGCGATCGGCGCCATCACCTTCTCCGGCTCGGTCATCGCCTTCCTCAAGCTGGATGGCCGGATGTCCGGCGCGCCCATCATGTTCGCGAGCCAGCACAAGCTGAACGCGATCCTGGGCGGGGTGCTGGTCTTCCTGATCTTCCTGTTCGTGCTGACGGGCTCGCCCTTCCTGTTCTGGGTGATCGCCATCCTCTCCTTCGCGCTGGGCTTCCTGCTGATCATCCCGATCGGCGGCGCGGACATGCCGGTGGTCGTCTCGATGCTGAACAGCTATTCGGGCTGGGCGGCGGCGGGCATCGGCTTCACCATCGGCAACTTGCTGCTGATCGTGACGGGCGCTCTGGTGGGTGCCTCGGGCGCCATCCTCTCCTACATCATGTGCAAGGGGATGAACCGCTCGATCATCAACGTGCTGCTGGGCGGCTTCGGCACCGAGAGCGGTGCCGCGGCCGCGGCTGGCGGCAATGCTGACCGCGCGCCAGTGAAGGCTGGCTCACCGGAAGATGCGGCCTTCATCATGAAGAACGCGCAGAAGGTCATCGTGGTGCCCGGCTATGGCATGGCGGTGGCGCAGGCCCAGCAGGTCGTGCGCGAAATGGCGGATCTACTCAAGAAGGAGGGCGTGGAGGTCTCCTACGCCATCCACCCCGTGGCCGGCCGCATGCCCGGCCACATGAACGTCCTGCTCGCCGAGGCGAATGTCCCCTATGAGGAAGTGCATGAGCTGGAGGATATCAACCCGGAATTCGCGGAAGCCGACGTAGCTTATGTGATCGGCGCGAATGACGTGACCAACCCGGCGGCCAAGACCGACAAGTCCAGCGCCATCTATGGCATGCCCATCCTGGATGTGGAGCGCGCCAAGACGGTGTTCTTCGTGAAGCGCGGCATGGCGAGCGGCTATGCCGGCGTGGATAATGAGTTGTTCTTCCGGCCCAACACCATGATGCTCTTCGGCGACGCCAAGAAGGTGACGCAGGAGATTGTGCAGGCGCTCCAGCGGTAAGCCTGGGGTCCGAAAACACGAAAGGCGCCGCAGCGATGCGGCGCCTTTTTTGTTTGTGCCGGGCATGCTGAGCCATGAAACACGAAAAACCGCGGCAGGAGGCCTGCCACGGAGCATCGTCTTGTCAGGAAGGACGCCGGCGCCGAAGCGCCGGCAGCAGGCTCAGAAGCCTTCGCGCTCGATGCGCTTGCGCTCGACCTTGCGGGCGCGGCGAACGGCCTCAGCGGCCTCACGCGCGCGGCGCTCGGACGGCTTCTCATAGTGCCGGCGAAGCTTCATCTCGCGGAACACACCCTCGCGCTGCAGCTTCTTCTTGAGCGCCTTGAGCGCCTGGTCAACATTGTTATCCCGAACGACGACTTGCACGCGGGCGAATCTCCTGATGGCCGAAAAACGACGATTTGCCCCGGGGCGATCATTTCGCTCCGTGGCCGTGCGAAGCGCTTAACACATCCGCCCCCCTGGCGGGAAGCCCTCGCATACGGGAAAACTGCCCCCACATCACCCCGCGAGAGGGAGTCGCATGGCCATTTTGAAGATCGCCCGGATGGGGCACCCCGTATTGCTCGGTCGCGCCGCCGAGGTCGAGAAGCCGGGCGCGCCGGAAATCCGCCAGTTGATCCTGGACATGGCCGAGACGCTGGTGGATGCCGGCGGTATCGGACTGGCCGCGCCCCAGGTGCACCAGCCCCTGCGCCTTTTCCTGTGGCGCGACGGGGATGAGATGCGCGTGCTGATGAACCCCGAGATCACCCCCCTGGGCGATGAGCGCGCGACGGGCTGGGAGGGCTGCCTCTCCATTCCCGGCCTGCGTGGCGCCGTGGAGCGCCCAACCCGCGTCGCCTGGCGCGGCCTGAACCATGAGGGCGCCCCGGTCCAGGGCGAGGCGACCGGCATGGCAGCCCGCGTCCTGCAGCATGAAAATGACCACCTGGATGGCGTCTTCTACCTGAGCCGCATGCAGGACCTCAGCCGCCTCGGCTTCCTCGAGGAACTGGCCCGCTTTCCGGAGAACGCCGAATGATCGAAGAAACCTGGATTGATGCCGCCGTACGGCGCGCCCGCCTGGCCGGCTGGAGCCGCGAAACCCTCCGGCAGGCCCTGGAGGATTGCGGTGAGCCCGGCGACCTTGTGGCCAGCGCCTTCCCCCGTGGCGTGACGGGCGCCATCGCGGATTGGGTCGCGCTGACCGATGCCCGGATGGACGCGGCCGCCGCCGCCGAGGAGCTTTCGAGCCTTCGCACCCCAGACCGCATCCGTCGCGTGGTGGAACTCCGCCTGCGGCTGCTGGAGGCGGACCGCGAGGCACTACGCTCGGCTCTGGCGCTGCTCGCGCTGCCCTGGAACGCCCCGCTTGGGCTGCGGCTGCTGGCGCGCACTGCTTCGGCCATCTGGCATGCGGCGGGGGACAATTCGGCCGATTTTTCCTGGTACACGCGGCGCGCGACCTTGGCCGCCGTCTATTCGGCCACGCTGGCCTTCTGGATGCGCCCGGTACAGCCCGAATTGGACGAGGTTTTATCGTTCTTTGACAGACGATTACAAGATTTGCCTAAGCCGCGCCGGAAAGCTGCTTAAAGAGGCTTCGCGCTTCGCCCCCGAGCGTGTAAATGGCGGGTCTGTTCTGGCCAGTCGCGCCGTGACGCCTGGATTCGCCGGGTGCCGGAGACTGGCACAACCGATTCGGGGGATTGGGCGGAATGTCGCCTTCACGTAGCTTTGCGGCCGGGCTCTCGGCCTTGCTGCTGCTGCCGAGCATTGCATCGGCGGCCGTTTGTGTTCAGCCTGCGGAAAAGATCGGCTTCGACATCCGCGCGCTCCAGAGCCAGCTGATGGTGGCCGCGCTGTCGTGCGGCCAGCAGGATGATTACAACGCCTTCGTCCGCAAGCATCAGACGGAGGTTGCGGGTGCGTTCCGCAGCGTAGCGGCGCATTTCCGCCGCACCGCCGGCGCCAACCACCAGCGCGAACTCGACCAGTACATCACCCAACTGGCCAATGGGCAGTCGCAGATGAGCATCGCGCGCGGCAGCTTCTTCTGCCGTGAGCAGGCGCCCCTCTTCGCCGCGGCGATGACGGCGACCAGCGCGGCGGAATTGGCTCAGATCTCGGTGTCCCGCCAGGTGCACCAGGTGCTGACGACGCCGGCTTGCCCTGCCACGCCACCACGCAGCACGCGCCCGGCACAGCAGCCGGCCAGCGCCCCGCGCTGAGCCTTCAGACCCGACACGAAAGGGCGGCCCTGCAGGGTCGCCCTTTTTTATGCCTTGGCACCGCCGCTTGGTGCCTTTCAGCGATGGCGGCCAACAAAAAAGGGGTGGCCGAGGCCACCCCTTTCGAAGTCTCGCGAAGGAGACGTCCTGCTTAGCGCAGGACGATCTCGACGCGGCGGTTCTGCGGCTCGCGCACGCCCATGGCGGTCGGAACCAGCGGACGGTCAAAGCCGAAGCCCTGGATCGTCATCTCGTTGCGAGCAATGCCACGGCGAACCAGCTCGGCGGCCACCGCTTCGGCGCGGCGGACAGACAGGCGCTGGTTGTACACGGCGGTGCCGGTGCGGTCAGCGTGGCCGGACACCTCGATGCGGGTCGAGCGCACGGTGCGTGCATTCGTCGCCGCTTCGGCGATGATCTGGCGGGCGCGGTCGGTCAGGTCAGCGCGGTCCCAGTCGAAGAAGACCAGGAAGGTGCGGGCCGGAGCCGGGGCGGCAGCAGGGACTGCAACCGGAGCAGGGCGAGGCGTGTTGAAGGCGTAACGCAGACCAACCAGCACCGAGTGGTTGT
>CAMTUX010000018.1:0-10524 GCA_947084995.1 uncultured Roseococcus sp. | reverse complement strand
TCAGACGTGTGCTCTTCCGATCTCCCCGCCAATCGCCCCACGCGGGAAGCCCCGCCGCGGCCCGAGCCCGCCACGCCGGCCCTCTCTCCGCCCCCCCCGACGCCCGCCCCGGCCCTGGAGGAGAGACGCCCCGCCATGGACCCGGCGCGTGGCCCAACCAGTGGTCCGACGCGGGAAGCCCAGCCGCGCACCGAGCCCGCCACGCCCGCGCTCGCGCCGCTGTTGGAGATTCCGCGCCCGGATGCCGCGCGCGCCGCGCCGACCGCCGCCGCCCCCCCCCAGGCGCCCCATCTTGTCCCCTCCCTTGCCCCTCCGCCGGCGCCTGTGGCGCGTGCCTCTCTCGTCGCGGCACCACTCGCCAGCCTTGCCGGCCCGCCGCCAATCCGGGCACGGCTGATGGACGAGCCGAGCCTCGGCCCCAGCATGCGGCTGCCCCTTGGCGCCGGTGTCGGCGTCGCCGCCTTTCGGCGTGGCGAGCAGGCCCTGATCCTGGCCGAGACGGAGCGCCCCATAGAATTCGGCGGCCTGCTGCGTGAGCCCGCCTTCCAGGGCATCCAGGCGCGCGCCATGGGCGGCGTCACGCTGATCTCCTTCCCGCTGGCCGCCGGCATGCAGGTGGTGCCCCGGCAGGAGGGGAATGACTGGTTCCTCTCTGTCGTGCCGCGCCAGCACCAGGCCGTCACCGCCATTCCCGCCCTGCGCGCGGAATTCGACCAGGGCCGCGCCATCCTGCACGCCGCCCGGCCGAGCCGCGTCGTGAGTCTCCCCGATCCGCTGACGGGTGGCCCGCTTCTGGTCGGCCTCGTCACCCAGGCGGCGCCGCGCCAGATCGGGACGCGCGGTCTCGCCGAGTTGGACCTGCTTGAAACCTTCCTGGGTGTCGCCGTGCTGGCCCGCGCTGATCGCGTTGCGCTGCGAAGCGGGGCCGAGCGATTCGTGCTCTCCGTCGAGGGCGGCAGCGTCTCGCTCGCGGCGCAACCGGGCGAGTCGCAATGGGCCGCACTTGGCATGACGCGCAGCTTCGACATGCCCGGCCAGCCGATGACGGCGCTGCTGGAGCGGCTGCGGGCGCAACAGTCGGCCATTGCCTCCGCCGCGCCGCTGCTGCGGGCCGAGCCGCGCCTGGCCGCCGCGCAAACGCTCCTGGCGTTGGGGCTGCCGCAGGAGGCGCATGCGATGCTTCGCTTGGCCGTGCAGGAAACCCCTGACGCCGCGGCGGATCGCCGCATGGCCTTCCTGGGGGGCATTGCCGCGCTGCTGGCTGGCCGGCCGAATGAGGCGGCGGGGCTGGATGCGGAACTGCCCGGCTCGGACGAGTTGTTGCTCTGGCGCAGCCTGCGCGCCGCCATGCAGGGCGATGTCCAGGCGGCGGCGCCAGGGCTCGCGGCGAGCTGGCCCTTGTTGCAGGCCTATCCCGATGGGCTGCGGCGCCGGGTGACCGGCACGGCGGCGGAAGCACTGGTTGAGGGCGGACAATACGCTGCCGCCCGCCGCCTGATCGAAGCCGCGGGCGAGGACCCGTCCATCCTGCTCGCCCAGGCGATGCTGGAGGAAGCGCAGGGTCAGCCCGCCCGCGCGCTGGAAGCTTATGAGGCGGCGGCGAATGGGCGGGACCGGCTGATGCGCGCGCGCGCCCTGCGGCGCGGCATCGAGTTGCGGCTTGCCACGGGCCGGCTGGATGCCGCCGGCGCCGCGCGCGCGCTGGAATCGGCGCTTTTTGCCTGGCGTGGCGACGGAATGGAACTGGCGACGCGCGAACGCGTGGCGGCCCTGCGGCGTGAAGCGCGCGACCCGCGTGGGGCGTTCACGCTTCTGCGCGAGACGGAATCGGTCTTCCCGGAACAGGCGGGCCTGCTGCGCGCGCCGATCCAGGCGGCCTTCCTCCACGCGCTGGAGGTTGAATCGCCGCTCGGCGCCGTGGCGCTCTACGACGCGCATCCCGAATTGCTGCCCCAGGGCGAGGCGGGGGAGGCGATGCTCGCGCTGCTGACCGAACGCCTCACGGCACTTGATCTCCCGGATCGCGCGGCCGGGTTGCTGCGCCGGGCCATGGAGCGGGCGCCACCAGGTGAAAGCCGCGCGGGCCTGGGTGCGCGCCTCGCCGCGCAGCGCCTCTCCGAGCGGGATACCGAGGGCGCGCTCTCGGCACTCGCCGCCAGCTCCGCGCCGAGGTTGCCCTCCGCGTTGCTGGAAACTCGCAGCTTGCTCGCGGCGCGGGCCGAGGCGCGGCGCGGCAATCATGCCCTGGCCACGGAAGCCTTGCAGGCGCTGGGGCCGGCGGGGGATGAGGCGCTCTCCGAAATCCTGACCGAAGCGCGTCAATTTGGCGGCGCGGCCGCGGCACTTGGCCGGCATCTCGCCACGCTGCCGGACGGGCCGCTGCCCGAGGCGTCGCAGCGCCTCGTGTTGCGCCAGGCGGCGCTGCTGGCCATGGCGGGCGAGGAAGGTGGCCTGGCGCAGCATCGTGCCCGCTACGTGTCCCGGCTGGAGCCGGGAGCCATTGCCTCGGCCTTCGATGCTTTGACGACCGACCCGGTGCGGGGCCTCGCGGACCTCCCGCGTTTGGCGCGGGAACTGAACCTCTTCCGGAGTTTGCCGCAAAGGCTGGAGCCTTTGCGGACAGCGCAGCGACCTGCCGGTTGAGTCTTGCGTGGAGTGGGGGGGAGGTCCGCGATTTTTTCGGGGCGCGAATCACGAATTTCATTTGACCCCCCGCTCCCCTTGCCCCATATCCGCCGCCGCTGACCTGTTCGAACCGACGGCCGCTGGGGCCGCACAGCCGACAATTGGTCATCTGCTGGTGGGAAGGAGAACCCGACTATGGACTCTCTCGTCCGACTGGGGATGGACTCGGAATTGCTCCCGAGCGACGCCCAGACGATTATCAAGAATTCGGCCGCGGCTGATTCGATCACGGAGGCGAAGGATTACTTCGTCGAGCGGAACGGCGTGCGCTACGCCGGGACGCACCTGATCATTGATCTTTGGGGTGCGACGAACCTGGATGATCCCGGCCATATTGATGCTGTGCTGCGGGCCGCCGCCATTGCCTCGGGCGCCACGATCCTGCACGGGCATTTTCATCATTTCTCGCCCAATGGCGGCGTGAGCGGCGTGCTGGTGCTGGCCGAAAGCCATGTCTCCATCCACACCTGGCCGGAGCGGGATTTCGCGGCGCTGGACATCTTCGTCTGCGGCGATTGCGACCCCTACAAGGCCATCCCGCTGCTGAAGACCGGCTTCCTGCCCGAGCGCATCACGCTGGGCGAGCACAAGCGCGGTATGGTGGGCTGAGCCAGCCCGAGCGATGTAATGAACGGGGCCGGGCGGCAACGTCCGGCCCTTCTTCTTGAGTGAACTTGCCGAGGATGAACGCGATGACCGATGTTTGGGTGAATGAGACGCTCTACCCCGATTGGGGCCAGCGCTTCCTGGTGCAGCGCGAGCTGGCACGGGTGAAGAGCGAGTTCCAGGACATCATGATCTTCGAGAGCAGCTCGCATGGCCGCGTGATGGTGCTGGACGGCGTCATCCAGATCACCGAGCGCGACGAGTTCGTCTATCAGGAAATGCTGACGCATGTGCCGTTGCTGGCGCATGGCGCGGCCAGGCGCGTGCTGATCATTGGGGCGGGCGATGGCGGTGTGCTGAAGCGCGTTCTCCAGCACCGCAACGTCGAGAAATGCGTGATGGTGGAGATTGACGGCGAAGTGATCCGCCTCTGCCAGGAGCACATGCCCGACATCGCGGGCGATGCTTGGACCAATGCGCGCGGCGAAGTGATCGTGGGCGATGGCATTGACTATGTGCGCCAGGCCGAAGCCGGTTCCTTCGACGTGGTGATCGTGGACAGCACCGACCCGATCGGCGTGGGCGAGGTGCTGTTCACCGACGAATTCTACCACAATGCGGCCCGCCTGCTTTCGGCCGATGGCCTGATCGTGAACCAGTGCGGCGTGCCCTTCATGCAGGCCGATGAGCTGCGCGAGACCTCGCTGCGGCGCGGCAAGTTCTTCGCCGACATCTCGGCCTATGTGGCGGCGGTGCCGACCTATGTGGGCGGCTTCATGACCCTGGGCTGGTCGGCCAAGACCAAGGGCCTGCGGGATGTGCCGGTGGCCGAAATCCGCCGCCGTGCGGAAGCGGCCGGCATCCTGGGCACCACGCGCTACTGGACGCCCGAGATCCACGCGGGCTGCTTCAATCTGCCGCCCTATATCGCGGAAAACCTGCCTCTTTGAGGCAGGGATAGTTCCGGCCGCCGCCGCTCTCCGTGCGCGTGTTTGCGGCGAGGTTCCTTCGCCACCGGTCGGCGCGGCCCGCGAGCTGCACCGGCCGGGAGTCCCCGGCCCGGTCCGATCCAGGCGCCATCGCGCCTGGTTTATCGGCCCGGCGGAATTCGGGGCGTCGTGGAGGAAAGCTCGCCTGGGTGGATGTTGCATCCCCACCCGCTCACGTCACGGCCGGTGGTGGCCGGTATCTACCGCACGATAGAGCATCATCCGATCAAACGGAATCGTTTGACCGGATAAAGATGCTCGGAGCCCTTTCGAACGGAAAAAGCTCTAGAGCGGGATGCGTTGAGGCGGAATCGCCGAAAACGTTGAATCCCGCTCTCAGAAGTGGCGAGACCATGAAAGTGAGCGCAAGCGAACGCATCATGGTCTAGCGCAGCCTCTCGCGGAGGGCAGGGTGTGCTGCGACCTGATCCATCAGAACGGCTCAGCGCGGTCTTTGCGCAGCAGCCGGTGGAAGGCACCGGGCGAGCGTTGATGCCCGCTCACCGCATCGGCCAGCGCATCGAGCCAGCCGGAGAACCATGCCTTGCCCCAGCAGCCGCCGGTCTGCGCCATCGGGTTTTCCAGCACCGAGGCACCATCCTGGAAGGCTTTGCGGCCGGCGGCATAGGCGTTGTCACTGACGAAATTGTCGTCGGGGTCCACTTCCTCGGGCATCGGGTATTCCTGTTCTGTGCCCCCGATGTTACATCGCCGCGCCGGCTACGCCACCCTATATTGCGGCCATGAACCTGATCGCCCCCGTGCCATTCCAGCCGATCCGCCAGCCCATGCCACCGGCCGGCAAGCCGCTGCGCGTGGTCAGCCCCTTCGAGCCGAATGGCGACCAGCCCACCGCCATCCGCGAACTCATCGCGGGCGTGGAGGGCAATGAGCGGGACCAGGTGCTGCTGGGCGTGACCGGTTCGGGCAAGACCTTCACCATGGCCAAGGTGATCGAGGCGGTGCAGCGGCCCACCCTCGTATTGGCGCCCAACAAGACGCTGGCGGCGCAACTCTATGGCGAGATGAAGAGCTTCTTTCCCGACAATGCGGTGGAATATTTCGTCAGCTACTATGATTACTACCAGCCCGAAGCCTATGTGCCGCGCACCGACACCTACATAGAAAAAGACAGCCAGATCAACGAGCAGATTGACCGCATGCGGCACTCCGCCACGCAATCCCTGCTGGAGCGGCGGGATGTGGTGATCGTCGCCTCCGTCTCCTGCATCTACGGCATCGGCTCGGTCGAGACCTATTCCAACATGGTGGTGAAGCTGGAGGTGGGCGGCGCCATCTCGCGCGATGCCCTCCTCAAGGGCCTTGTCGAGCAGCAATATCGCCGCAACGACATGGCCTTCCAGCGCGGCAGCTTTCGCGTCCGGGGCGAGAGCGTGGATGTCTGGCCCGCCCAACTGGAGGATCGCGCCTGGCGCATCAGCCTGTTCGGCGACGACATCGAGGCGCTGCGTGAGTTCGACCCGCTGACCGGCGAGATCACCGGCGAGTTCGAGCGCGTCAGCATCTACGCCAATAGCCACTATGTGACGCCAAGACCCACGATGCAGCAGGCCATTGGCCGCATCAAGACGGAGCTGAAGGAGCATCTGGCCGTGCTGGAACGCGAGGGGAAGCTGCTGGAGGCCCAGCGCCTGGACCAGCGCACCACCTTCGACATCGAGATGATGGAGACCACCGGCTCCTGCAAAGGGATCGAGAATTATTCCCGCTACCTGAGCGGCCGCAATCCGGGCGAGCCGCCGCCGACGCTGTTTGAATACCTGCCCGATGGCGCGCTGCTGGTGGTGGATGAAAGCCACGTCACCGTGCCGCAGATTGGCGGCATGTTCCGCGGCGACTATGCGCGCAAGCTCACCCTCACCGAATACGGCTTCCGTCTGCCCAGTTGCAGCGACAATCGCCCGTTGAAATTCGAGGAGTGGGAAAGCTTCCGCCCGCAGACCGTCTTTGTAAGCGCCACACCCGGCCCCTGGGAGATGGAGCGCACCGGCGGCGTCTTCGCCGAGCAGGTGATCCGCCCGACCGGCCTCGTGGACCCCGTCTGCGATATCCGCCCCGTGGAGAACCAGGTGGATGACTTGCTGGCCGAGTGCAAGGCCTGCGCGGCCAAGGGGCAGCGCGTGCTGGTCACGGTGCTCACCAAGAAAATGGCCGAGCAACTGACGGAATACCTGACCGAAATGGGCGTGCGCGTCCGCTACCTGCATTCCGACGTGGACACGCTGGAGCGTATCGAGATCATCCGCGACCTGCGGCGGGGTGTCTTCGACGCGCTGATCGGCATCAACCTGCTGCGCGAGGGGCTGGATATTCCCGAATGCGGCCTGGTCACCATCCTGGACGCCGACAAGGAGGGCTTTCTCCGCAGCACAACCTCCCTGATCCAGACCATTGGGCGCGCGGCGCGCAACGCCGAGGGCCGCGTCATCCTCTACGCCGACCGCATGACGGACAGCATGAAGCGCGCCCTGGAGGAGACGGAGCGGCGGCGGGCCAAGCAGGTCGCCTACAACACCGAGCACGGTATCACCCCCACCTCGATCCGGCGCGAGATCAGCGACGTGTTGAAGGATGTCAGCCAGGGCGACTATGTGACGGTGGAGGCCGTGGCGGGCGATGCCACGGCGCAATTCGTGGGTCGGGACCTGCGCTCGGCCATCGCGGAGATGGAGAAGAAGATGCGCGCGGCGGCGGCCGACCTCGAATTCGAGACGGCAGCCCGGCTGCGTGACGAGATCAAGCGGCTGGAGGCGCTGGAATTGGGCATCCCAACACCTGGAAGCGCGCTTTCACCCAATGAGGCCGGGCGTTCGCTGCGCGAGGCGACACCCAAGAAGGACTGGAAGCCCAAGCCCATGGGGCCGGGGGGCGGCGGCTACGATCCCAAGAAGATGAAGGCACGCGGGCGCAAGGCGCCGTAGTGGCGGCCCGCGCCGTCAGGCGCCTTCCTCGCCCGGTTCTTGCACGGCGCGCGTCGCATGGAGATCGAGGAAGCGTTCGAAATCCTTCGGGATGATGCGGAATTCGCGCCCGATATCAATGGCGCGCAGATCCCCCTGCTTGATCCACTGGCGCACCGTCGCCTCGCCAACCTGCGTGAGGTCGGCCACTTCGCGGACCGTCATGAATTTGCGTGTGAGCATGGCATCCTGGCCTCACTGCCCTTGACCGGAGCTGAGCGTAATTGAGCGCCGTTGACATGTGTTTGACCTAGATCAATGTCACTCGCCTTGGCTTGCGGTATTTTGACGTCATTGGGTCTGTCGAGCCGCGGGAATATGGCGGGGCAGCGCCCGACACAATCGGCCACGCCGGAACAGAAGCCGGCTGGCCCGTTCAACAGGCCGGGAGATGCATCCATGACGCTCACCACTATCGTTTGCCAGGTCGAACCCGGCGATGGCGCGACGCTTGAGGCGTCCCTCGCAGCGCCGCTCGCCCTGGCCGAGGTCTATGGCGCGCATCTGACGGCGCTGGTCTTCCCCATCGAGACGGAGGGGGGCACCGCGATGGTGCCGGGCGGCGATCTTGCGGCCGAGGAACACGCCGCGACGCTCCTGCGCGCCATCGCCGAGCGGCGCGGCGTCTCCTGCGAGGTCCGGTCGCGCAGCAGCTTTGCTTATGGTGTCGGGGATGTCTTCGCCGATCACCTCCGCGTTGCGGATCTGGGCGTGGTGGCCGTCGGCGCCGCTCGGGGAATGGGGCATCGCCTCGTGCTGGGTGCGGGGATCTTCGACAGCGGGCGCCCGGTCCTGGTGCTGCCGCATGCTCAACCGTTCCAGGCTCCGCCCTCGCGCGTGGTGATCGCCTGGGATGCGAGCCCGGCTGCCGTGCGTGCCGTCCATGGCGCCATGCCCTTCATCCAGCGCGCCGATGAGGCGCTGGTCGTCACCGTGACCAACGACAAGGAATTGCGGGCCGGGCAATCCGCCATCGAGTTGGTGCGTCTGCTGGCGCGTCATGGCGCGACGGCCCGCTTCAGCGCGGTGCAGCGCGGCGGCGGCAGCGTGCTCGACGCCGTGATCGGCGCGGCGGGAGACACGCAGGGGGCCATGCTGGTGATGGGCGCCATTCGCCACGCGCCCCTGCGTAATATCGTCTTCGGCAGCGCCACGCAGGAATTGCTGGATCGCGGACCCCGGCTGGCCACACTTATCGCGGCCTGAGCAGGCTAGGTGTCGGAGTGCGGGCGGAGGGAGATTCGGAAATCGCTCCGCCCCTGTTCGCGCGGCCCGTCAGCAGGTTTGAGCGGCCGCCGACGGGCATGTGCAGGGCTCCATCGGTGATCGTCACGTTGATCCTCCCGCCCGGGGAGCCACGGCCGCCGGGCATGATGATGCCCCCGGAAATGTTTTCCCGATGTTTCAAAAGGCTTGCAGCCCGCCAAGAGATTTGACCCGCCTTCGTTACAATTGCTCCTCCAGCGGCAGGCGCCGCACCAGCCCTGCCAGGAACCAGCGCCACCACCCGGCCATGGGCTCGCGGTCGGGGATATCCGGCCCGCCATCGCGCCAGGCCAGCGCGCCCGCCTCCAGTACCACCTGCCAACTCACCGCCGGATCGGCCAGGCGGGCATGCTCCGCCGCGATGCCGGCCGCGATGCCGCAATCGCGCACGAAGGCGCCCATCTCGGTGTTCAGCGCCGCCGAACGCGGATCGAGATTGAATGAACCCACGAAGCCCAGCTTGCCATCCACCGCGAAGGCCTTGGTGTGCAGGGCGGCGCCGCGTGAGCCGAGCAGGCTGGGATTGGCATCCTGCCAATGCGGCTTCAATTCGAACAGCGTGACACCCATGCCCAGCAGCGCGCGCCGATACTTGGCGTAGCCGCCATGCACCGCCACCACATCCGTCGCGGCCAGGGAATTGGTGATGACCGAGACGCGTACGCCGCGCGCCCGCAATTCGCCAATCAGCTGGAGACCCGCGCGGCCTGGCACGAAATAGGGCGAGATCAGCAGCGCCTCGCGCTCGGCCAGGCGCAGCGCATCGGCGATTTCGGCGGCGATGCCGCCTGCGGCACGGGCCAGCTTGCGGGCGCGCAGGCCGCGCCTGGCCTTCTCCGGCGGGTCTGCCACGACCTCGATGGCGTGGGGCGGCACGAGAGTGAGGTCCAACTGGCCCAGCAAAGGGAGGCCCGCGCGGGCCAGCAGCGCATCTGCGGCGGGGCGGTCATCGGCGGCGGCGAGCACGGCGCGCAGCGCGGGCAGTCCGCCCGCCCGTTGGGCCGTGGCGGCGGCCAGTTCGGCGGGGCGCGCGAGGGGGCTGTTCCAGTAGCGGTTGAAGACGCGCGTCGCCTGCTGCGCGGCAGGCCCGGCGATCATCAAATCCAGGTCGCGGAAGCGGATGCTGTCGCGGGCGGCCAGGCCGAAATAGGCATCCCCCAGATTGCGCCCGCCCACCACGGCAAGGCAGTCATCGGCGATCCAGGATTTATTGTGCATGCGCCGGTTCAGGTGCCACCCGCCAAAGGCCAGCTCCAGCAGGAAGCCGATGTGGCCGAAGCGGCGCCAGCGTGTGCCGTTGAACAACCGCACCTCGATCAGCGGATGCGAATCCAGCGCCGCCAGCGTGCGTTGCCGCCCCAGCGCATAGACGTCATCCAGCAGCAGCCGGACCGTGACGCCGCGATCGGCCGCCTCCAGCACTTCCTGCGCCAGGAGCTGTCCTGTCACGTCGCCATGCCACATGTAGTATTGCAAATCCAGGCTACGGCCGGCGGCGCGGGCACTGGCGGCGCGCGCGCCGAAGGCCGTATCAGCCTCGGCCATCAACGCCACGCCGCTCATTCCCGCCGGGCCAGGGCCGAGCGCGCTGGCCACGTCGCGTTCCAGGGCGGTGCGGGAGCGGCGGCTGAGGGCGGGCTGGCTCATCATCTCCATGCCTCGAACAGGGCCGGGCCGCGCGGGTTGCCGCGTGCGCCGCCCCATGGGGAAAACCGAAGCCGTAATGTCATGAACCGCCGCCCCATGTTCCAGGCCCCGCCTTTGTTGCCGCGCACCGGCCCCAGCTTCGCACAATCCGGGGCCGCGACGCAGGGGCTGATGCGCCGTCACCATGGATTGACGGGCCAGGGCAAGTGCCTAGCCGCTCTTATTCATGGCGCTGCTGCATAGGAAGCCTCTGACGGCTGGACGGGACTTGCCTTTCGCATGCGGCTCACCCTGAGGTGAGCGGCATGCGTTGGAATGGCGGACGAAGGTTGGAGGCAGGCGTTGGGGTT
>CAMTUX010000017.1:0-28469 GCA_947084995.1 uncultured Roseococcus sp. | reverse complement strand
CGAACCCTTGATTTGGGGCGACCGATTCAGACCTGCGCGCAAGATGCGCTCCGGTCATCGGGCGAACCCTTGATTTGGGGCGACCGATTCAGACCTGCGCGCAAGATGCGCTCCGGTCATCGGGCGCCAGCGGGATCCCGCGCCGTGATGTCGGGCCAGAGATTGGCCCCGCCGCGGGCCAGCGCCGCACGGCCGATTTCGGCGGCCCAGAAGCGCTCCGTGCCGCCCTCCTCCCGCCAGGCCCAGAGGCGGCGGGTGAAATGATGCAATTCGTGATCCTCGGTAATGCCGATGGCGGCGAAGACCTGGTGGACGGTGGCCGCGCCCATCGTCGCGGCCTCGCCCGCCACGACCTTGGCGCAGCCGATCTCGAAGGCGGCATCGGCCAGCCCGCGCGCATCCACGACGCGGGCAGCCTGGCTGACGGCGACACTCACCGCCGCCACCTCGCCCGCCATGGCGGCCAATTGCTGCTGCACCGCCTGGAACTTGCCGATGGCGCGGCCGAATTGCTTGCGGGTATTCGCCCAATCCACAGCGAGGCCCAGGATGCGCTCCAAAGCGCCGGCGATCAGCGCGGCGCGGATGAGCGCCATGCCGAGCAATGCGGCACGCGGGCCGAAGGCGTTGGGCAATTCGCCGCGCGCGATGCGCTCGCCCGCCGCCATGGCATCGCGCGGCTCGCGGCCGATATTTTCCGCCTCCGTGCAACTGCCCGGCGCATGCAGCGCGACGCTGGCGCCCTTGGGCACCACCAGCCGCGCGGCATGCCGGCCAAAGGGCACGCCCTCCAGCCCGATGCCAAGGGGGCCTTCGGGCACCTCCATCCCCGCCGCCGAAAGCAAGGCGGCGCCCAGCATGGTCTCCGCGATGGGCGCCGGTGCGCCATGCCGGCCCAGCAACTGCCAGAGTGCCGCCGCATCGCCCCAGGAGAGGCCCACGCCGCCGGCATCCTCCGGCACCAGCGCCAGGCTCAGCCCCTGCTCCTCCAGACCGGCCCACAGCGCGGCGGGCCATTCGCCGGCTTCAACGGTTCGCAGCAGCGCCACGCCCCCGCCATCCGCCACCAGGCGATCCACCTGCTCGACCAGGATTGAGCGCAACTCACTCATCAACGCAGCCCCATATCGCGGGCGATGATACCCCGCAGGATTTCCCGCGTGCCACCGCGCAGGCTGAAGGTGGGTGCCAATTGCGCGAGGCCGGCCAGCATGCGGCGCAATCCCTCTGGGCTGTCGGCGGGGTCCAGCAGGTTGCGGATATGCTCGGGCAGGGCCTGCTCGAAGACATTGCCGGCATCCTTGACCAGCGCGGCTTCCACCGCCGGCGCCTCGCCCCGCTCCAGCATACCCCCCACCGAGAGCGACATGCCGCGCAGCGTGTTCAGCCGCGCGACCATGCGGCCGATGGTGACTTCAGCGCCCCGCATGGGCGTTGCGTTCAGCGCATCAATCCCGGCGGCGAGCGCCGGATAGGAGGAGAGGTAGCGATCCGGCCCGCTGCGTTCGAAGGCGAGTTCGCTCGTCGCCTGCGCCCAGCCGGCGCCCTCCTCGCCCAGAAGATCGTCTTCGCGCAGGATCACATCGTCGAAGGTGACTTCGTTGAAGCTGTCCTCACCCGCCAAATCCCGGATCGGGCGGATGGAAATGCCCGAGAGCCGCAGATCCACCAGGAATTGCGAAAGCCCCGCATGGCGCGAGCCACCCTCGGGCGCGGGCGAGCTGCGGACCAGCGCGATCATGTAGTCGCTCTTATGGGCGAAGGTGGTCCAGATCTTGCGGCCGTTCAGCTTCCAGCCCGCTTTTCCAGAACCGGGCGGCACGCGCTCGCATTTGGTGCGGAGATTGGCGAGGTCACTCCCCGCCTCCGGCTCGGACAGCCCGATGCAGAAAGCGAGCTCGCCGCGCGCGATTCCGGGCAGGATTCGCCGGCGCTGCTCCTCCGTGCCCAGGCGCAGGATCAGCGGGCCCGATTGCCGGTCGCCGATCCAATGTGCGCCGACGGGAGCGCCCTGGGCCAGCATTTCCTCCAGCACGACGATGCGCTCCAGCCCGGACTTCTCATGGCCGCCATAGATGGCCGGCCAGGTCATGCCGATCCAGCCGCGGGCGCCGACAGCGCGGGAGAAGTCGCGGTCAAACCCCATCCAGGAGCGGGCGCGCGTCTCGGGCGTCCAGTCGCGGCCGGCCTCGGCCAGGAATGCGCGCAATTCGCGGCGCAATTCCTCTGCGCCTGGCGGGGCATCGGGCAGGTCGAAGCGCATGTGTCTCTCCTCCGTGAGAAAGGTTAGACGCGCCGCGTTGTCAGAGCGACCCCCCCCCGGAAATTCGTCGAGGCGCTGATTCACGGGTTTGGTGGTTCCACCAAGTCCGATCAGACTCTAGGTTGATCCCAACTCGGGGAGACACGCGGATGGACAAGTTCGGAATCGGCCAATCGGTGCGGCGCAAGGAAGATGTGCGGCTGCTCACGGGTGCCGGCACCTACACGGACGACATCAACCGCGACAACCAGGCCTGGATGGTGGTGCTGCGTAGCCCGCATGCCCATGCGCGCATCCTCTCCATCAACACCGATGCCGCCAAGGCCGCACCCGGCGTGATCACGGTGCTGACCGGCCATGACGCCAAGGCCGATGGCCTGGGCCTGTTTCCCGTCATGGTGGAAGTGCCCGGCAAGGACGGAAAGCCGCTCTGGTGCCCTGACCGCCACATCCTGCAAACCGAAGCCGTGCGCTTCGTGGGCGACCCCGTGGCCATCATCATGGCCGAGACCCGCGCCCAGGCGCAGGATGCGTCCGAACTGGTCGAGGTGGATTACGACATCCTGGACAGCATCACCGACACGGCGGCGGCGCTGGAGCCGGGCGCGCCCGTGATCTGGCCCGAGCGTGGCTCCAACCTATGCGTCCATTGGTCCAATGGCCGCGAGGCCCAGGCCGATTCCGCCTTCGCCAAGGCGGCCAAGACCGTAGCCGTCGAATTGGTGAATAACCGCCTGGTCGGCAACCCGATGGAGCCGCGCGTCGCACTCGGCGAATACGACGCGGCCGGGAACCACTTCACCCTGCACAGCCCGACCCAGGGCGTGGTGCGTGTGCGCGAGGGCCTCGCCAAGTTCATCTTCAAGCTACCCAAGGAGAATCTCCGCGTCATCAGCCCCGATGTCGGCGGTGGCTTCGGCCTTCGGGGAAAGCTTTTCCCGGAAAGCGCCATGGTGCTCTGGGCGGCCAAGCGCATTGGCCGGGCGGTGAAATGGCGGGCGGACCGCACGGAAACCTTCCTCTGCGACCCGCATGGGCGGGACCATGTGACCCACGCCGAGATGGCCTTCGACGCCTCGGGAAAAATCCTCGGCATGAAGGTGAACACCGTCGCCGCCATGGGCGCCTACCTGTTCGATTTCGGCCCGCGCATCCCGACCGTCGCCGGCGGCCGCATCCAGGGCACCGTCTATGACATGCAGGATGTCAGCATCCAGGTGCGCTGCGCCTTCACCAACACCGTGCCCACCGACGCGTATCGCGGCGCCGGCCGCCCCGAGACGGCCTATGTGATCGAGCGCCTGCTGGACCAGGGCGCCGCCGCCTTCGGCATCACCGCCGATGAAATTCGCAACCGCAACTACGTGAAGCCCGGGCAGATCCCCTACCTCAACTGCGCCGGCAACGAGATTGACAGCGGCCGCTTCGAGGAAACTCAGGCCCAGGCGCTGGAACTGATGGATTGGCAGGGCTTTCCCGCCCGCCGCGCCGAGAGCCAGCGCGCCGGCAAGCTGCGTGGCCGTGGCATCGGCTATTTCATCGAGGCCTCGGGCGGGCAGCCGCAGGAATGGGCGCGGGTGAAGATCAACGCGGCGGGTGAGGCGCTGGTGCATGTCGGCACCTTCAGCCATGGCCAGGGGCATGAGACGGCCTTCGCCCAGGTGCTGCATGCACGCCTCGGCATCCCGTTCGAGAAGGTGAGGCTGATCCAGGGCGATAGCGACCTGACGCCGGCCGGTGGCGGCACGGGCGGCAGCCGCTCCTCGCAGATGGGCGGCGTCGCCGTCTCCCGCGCTTCCGAGATGGTGCTGGCCAAGGCCAAGCGCCTGGCGGCCTTCCTGCTGGAAGCCGCCGAAGGCGATATCGAGCATGAGGGCGAGTTGTTCCGCATCGCCGGCACGGACCGGACCGTGAGCTGGGCGCAACTCGCCCAGGCCGAGGGCATCCCGGATGAGACGCCGGGCCTGGATGAGGAACTGCTCTACAAGCGCAACACCGAATGCAACTTCCCCAATGGCTGCCACGTGGCCGAGGTGGAGATCGACCCCGATACCGGCATGGTCAGCGTGGTGCGCTATGCCGCGGTGGATGATGTGGGCGTGCCGCTCAACCCGATGCTGGTGCATGGCCAGTGCCATGGCGGCATCGTCTCGGGCATCGGGCAGGCGCTCTACGAACATGCCCGCTATGATGACGAAAGCGGCCAGTTCCTGACCGCGACCTTCCAGGATTACTGCATGCCCCGCGCGGGAGACCTGCCGGAACTGGCGGTGGGGCTGAACGTGGTGCCCTGCCCTTCCAATGATCTGGGCGTGAAGGGTGCTGGCGAGGGCGGCTCCTGCGGGGCGCCGCCGGCGGTGGTCAGCGCGGTGTGTGACGCGCTGGGCGTGGCGCATATCGATATGCCCGTGACGCCCGAGAAGGTGTGGCGAGCGCTGGCCACGCGGCAGGCGGCTGAATAGCCGCCGGCTCTGTTGCGAGGCTGAAGTCACGCCTTTGATGATCCCGCCAGAGGCGATCAGGCTCCACCCCGCCGTAATGCCCACCCGGTTCAGGTGGCGAGGATCTTCGGCCCGTGCAGGATCATCGGGCGAGCGAGAGCAGCGCCGAGCGCGGCGGCATGCCGGGCTCGAATTCCGGCCAGCGCGTGGCCGGGCGGTTGAAGCTGGCCCCCGGCTCCGCCCCTGGCCGCCGCGCGACGGTGAAGATGGTGCCACCATCGGGCGAGACCAGGGCATTGCCGATGCCCGCCGCCCGCGCCGCGCCATAGAGCGCCGTGGCATTGCCACCCTCGATGCCCCAAAGCGTCTGCGCCCGCGCCCCCACCGGCCCGCCGGTATCGGTGCCCACCAGCAGGCGCCCGCGCGCATCGGCTGTCGCGGTCTGCACCGCGCCCAGCCCCTGGGTGTTGACCGGGCTGCGCGTCATGCCGGGCGATGCGGGGTCGCCACCCTCGGGCGCCAGGCTCATCAGGCCAAAGCCGCCCGAGAATAGCAGCCGGTTGCCGCGCGCATCCCAATAGAGGCTGGAAGGCGCGTCGAACGCCATGCCATTGACGGCGCGGGCCGCATCCACCGGATTGGCGGCCGCCGCTTCCGGCAATTCCGCCCAAACCAGCCGCGCGCCCTGCATCTGCGCGACGCTGAGCCGCCCGTGATCCAGCGCATCGGCATCCTGCGCGCTACCCGCCGAGACGAAGCGGAACAGGTAGCCCCCTGCCCCGCGCTCGGCCACATAGACCACCGCCTGGCCGCTGCGCGCCTGAGTCGCCGCCGCATCGGCCTTGCCATAGCGGCCCAGGCCCGTGCGCTTCACCGGGATGGATTGCGGGTCCAGCGGGGCCAGTTCGACCAGCCAGCCAAAACCCTCGCCGCGGGCGAAGCGGCGGTCCAGGCTGCCCAGGCGATTGGACCACAGCGCCGGGTCGCCCTCGGCCAGCAGCAGCGAGCCCCAGGGGGTGGCCGCCCCGCCATTGATGCCCAGCACGCCCTGGATGGAGGAACCCACCGTCTCGGCCAGCGGGCCGGAGAGGCGGCAGAGGGTGCTGGCGGTGAGCCTGCGCGACTGGAAGCCGCCATCCACCACGATCCAGCGGCCGGCCTGCAATTCCAGGTTCAGCAGGGAGGCACCCTGCATCTGGGCCGCCACATCGGGCCGGTCCACGCCGTTGGGGAAGGCCATCGCGGCCTCCACCGTCGGATGCGCCACGGCGAGCACGGCGCGCGTGACGCCATCGGCCGCGGCGGGCGGCACGATGAGGGCCGCGATGCGCGCATCCCAGCCGAATTGCGCGGCGGCGCCATCGGCATCCACCATGTTGGGGTCGAAGGGCGGGGCGTCGAAGGTCACGCGGTCACCCCAGCGGATCAGGACGCCACGGCGCAGGCCGCTGCCCACCGTGTCATCCTGTTTCACGGAGGGCGCGATTTGCGCGGCGGCAATCGCCGGCAGCAAGGCGGGGGTGGCGAGCAATGCGCGGCGGCGGATCATACGGGGATCTCCTCGATCAAGGGGGGCATGAAGGAACGCACCGGCGGCAGCGGCGCGGTCCAGGCCTCCACCCGCACCAGGCAGGATTGCGCCGAGGGCCCCTGGGTCAGGCTGGAGGTGCCGATATCGGCGGTGAGGACATTGGGGTTGCCATGCACGCAAAGGCTGCCGGGCACGCCGGGCTCCAGCGGGTCGAACCAGGCGCCGGTCGCGAGCAGGGCCACGCCGCGCGTCAGCTTCGCATCCAGCCGCAGGCCGGCAAGGCAAGCGCCGCGCGCATTGAAGACGCGCACCACCTGGCCATCGCGCAGGCCGCGCGCCGCCGCATCCTCGGGGTGCAGGCGGATCGGCTCGCGCCCCTCGATCTTGTCTGCCGCCGCGATGGGGCCGGGGTCAAGCTGGGAGTGCAGGCGCGTGGGCGGCTGCTGGCTGAGCATGTGCAGCTCATCCGGGGCGGCGCCGCCCAGCCATTCGCGGGGCGTGAGCCAGGTGGGGTGGCCGGGGCAATCGGCGCGGTTGAAGCCGGCGATGGTTTCCGAAAAAAGCTCCACCTTGCCCGACGGCGTGTTCAGCGGATGCGCCTGGGGGTCGGCCGCGAAATCGCTGAATTGCGTGAAGGCCTCATGCGCCTCGATGGGCGGCATTTCCACATGACCCTCGGCCCAGAAGCTGTCGAAATCGGGGGCGTCGAAGCCCAGCCGCCCGCAGGCCGCACGCCATTTGTCATAGAGGAAGCGCAGCCAGGCGGCCTCATCACGCTGCTCGGTGAAGCGGGCGCGGAAGCCGCCGGCATCGGCCAGGTCGGCCAGGATGTCGTGGTCGTTGCGGGCCAGGCCCTGCGGCGGAATCGCCTGGTGCATGGCGCGCACGAAGCGGTCGCGCGAGGAATGCGCCATGTCGTTGCGCTCCAGCGTGGTGGTGGCGGGCAGCACGATGTCGGCATGGCGGGCCAGCGCGGTCCACCAGGGCTCCTGCACCACGATGGTCTCGGGGCGGGACCAGGCGCGCAGCAGGCGGTTGAGGTCCTGGTGGTGATGGAAGGGATTGCCGCCCGCCCACCAGACCATGCGGATATCGGGCAACGGCAGCTCGCGGCCATTGTAATCCAGCGTGCCGCCGGGGCGTTCCAGCAACTCGGTGACGCGCCCCACGGGGATGAAATCCGACACCGGATTGCGCGCGGCGGGCATCTGGATGCCTGGCATTTCCCGGCGCGGATTGCCGATCCCGCCCGAGGAGCCATAGCCGAAAGCCACCCCCTGCCCCGGCTTGCCGATATTGCCCAGGGCGGCGGCCAGCGCGATCAGCGCCCAATAGGGCTGCTCGCCGTAATCGGCGCGTTGCAGGGACCAGGCGGCAGTCAGCATGGTGGGCTGGGCGAGGCATTGCCCGGCCAGTTCGCGGATGGTGGCGGCGGGGACGCCGGTGATGCCCTCGGCCCATTCGGGCGTCCGGCCGGCCAGCCTGGGTGCCAGCTTCTCCCAGCCCACGCAATGCGTGGCGAGGAATGCCCGATCCTCGCGGCCCAGCGAGATGATGTGCTGGATCATCGCCAGCATCATCGCCGCATCCGTGCCAGGGCGGATGGGCACGAATTCGGCGGAAAGCGCATCCTCCGTGTCGCCGCGATAGGGCGATATGTTCACGAAGCGCAGCCCGGCCGCGCGGGCCGCACGCATGTTCGGGCCATAGGTGTTGGCCGCCCCGCCCGAGGTGACATAGCCATTCTTGGCGGCCAGCCCGCCGAAGCAGAGCATCAGCTTCGCGTTCTGCGCGATGGCGGCCCAATCCGTCATGCGCCCCAGCACCACCTCATTCGTGCCGACCACATGCGGGATCAGCGCCTGGGCGGTGGCGTAGGAATAGGCGTTGATGGAATAGGTATAGCCGCCCCCCATGCCCAAATAGCGCTGCAACTGGCTCTTGGCATGGTGGAAACGCCCGGCGGAGGACCAGCCATAGGAGCCGGCATAGATCGCGTTGTCGCCATGCTCGGCGCGGGTCCGGGCGGTCTCCTCGGCCAGCAGGCGCGTCACGCGGTCCCAGCTGACGGGCACGAAGGCATCGCCGCCGCGCGCATGGCCGGCGCGCCGGCCCTCCAGCCAGCCCTTGCGGATATAGGGCTGGTCCACGCGCGCCGCGCTATGCACCGTGGCGGGCACCGAATCGATCAGGCTCGCCGGCACCGGATCATGCGCGAAGGGTCGCACGCCGATGAGGCGCCCGCCTTCGGTGATCGCGTCGAAAAAACCCCAATGGGCGGCGTGCGGCGTAATTCGGGTCATGGGCCAGCTATATCCCCTTCCGTCCGCCGCAGGGAGAGATAGAGTGTCGGCAAGCTCAAAGGATGCTTCCATGACCCCGCCGCGCAATTCCAATGCCGCCCGCGATATCGCAAACCACATGCACCCCTATACCGATGCCCGCGCGCACCAGAAGAACGGGCCGCTGGTAATCACGCGTGGCGAGGGCGTGCGCGTCTTTGACGAGCAGGGCAACGCCTATATCGAGACTGTGGCCGGCCTGTGGTGCGCCTCGCTCGGCTTCGACAATGAGCGCCTGGTCCAGGCCGCACTCAAGCAGATGCGCCAGCTTCCCTTCTACCACTCCTTCACTGGCCGCAGCCATGAGCCGGCGATTGACCTGGCCGAAATGCTGATCGAGCGCGCGCCCGTGCCGATGAGCAAGGTGTTCTTCTGCAACTCGGGCTCCGAGGCGAATGATACCGCGGTCAAGATGATCTGGTATTTCAACAACGCCATTGGCCGGCCCGAGAAGAAGAAAATCATCGCCCGCATCAAGGGCTATCACGGCGTGACGGTGGCCGCCGCCTCGCTCACCGGCCTGCCCTATAATCACAAGCTGTTCGACCTGCCGATCGCTGGCATCCTGCATGCCGGCACGCCGCATTACTACCACTGCGCGCAAAACAGCGAGAGCGAGGACCAGTTCACCACCCGCCTCGCCCATGAGCTGGAGGAAATGATCCTCCGCGAAGGCCCCGAGACGGTCGCCGCCTTCTTCGCCGAGCCCATCATGGGCGCTGGCGGCGTGATCGTGCCGCCCGCCGGCTACTTCGAAAAAATCCAGGCGGTGCTGCGCCGGCATGACGTGCTGCTCGTCGCCGATGAGGTGATCTGCGGCTTCGGGCGCACCGGCAGCTACTGGGGCAGCCAGACCTTCAACATGGAGCCCGACATCCTGACCTGCGCCAAGGCGTTGAGCAGTTCCTTCCTGCCGATCTCGGCGGTGCTGGTGAATGACCGCGTCTTCCAGGGCCTGGCCGATGGCTCGGCCGGGCTTGGCACCTTCGGCCATGGCTACACCTATTCGGGCCATCCGGTGCCGGCCGCCGTCGCGGTCGAGACGCTGAAAATCTATGACGAGATGGACCTGGTGGGCCATGTCCAGCGCGTGGCGCCCAGCTTGCAGGACGGGCTTCGCAGCCGCTTCGCCGACCATCCGCTGGTGGGCGAAATCCGTGGCGTGGGCCTGATCGGCGCGGTGGAATTCGTCTCCAACAAGGAAACGCGCGCCAATTTCGACCCCGCCTTGAAGATCGCCCCCCGCCTGGTCAAGATCGCCGAGGGCCAGGGCCTCATCATGCGCGCCCTGCCGGGCGATGGCATCGCCTTCTCGCCGCCGCTGATCATCACGGTCGAGGAAGTCAATGACATGCTGGACCGTTTCGGCCGGGCGCTGGATGAACTCACGGTGCAGCTGCGCCGCGAGAGCCTCGCCGCGATTTGACGAACCGGCTTTGGCCGCTGGCGGTGGCGCTGGCGGCCGCCCCCTTCATCGTGGTGCTGCAAAACCGCACGCTGGCGCCGATCGCGCTGCTGGCCTTTGCCGGGGTGATTCTGGCGGGGCTGCGCGTGGGTTGGCGGCCCTCGCGCCCGCCCCTGCTGGTCTGGCCGGCGGTGGCGCTGCTGGGCTGGGCCTTGCTGTCCGCATTATGGGCGCCGGAATTGGGCCGCGCGGTGGATTCCGTCTGGCGGCTCGGCCTCACCCTGGCGCTGGCGGTGCTGGCGGCCGATGCGCTGCGGGACGAGGACGCCGTGCCGCGCATTCCCCGCGCCGCCGCCTGGGGCCTGGGCCTGGGCATCGCCGCCGCGCTGTTTGACGACCTCTCGGGCAATGCTTTGCGCGCGGCGGTGCGCGGCATCAGCGAGCCACCGGCGACGCTGGCCTTCGGGCTGAAGAATGCGGCCTCGGTCATCGCGCTGCTGCTGCCGCTCGCCGTCTTCGCGCCCGGCTTGCCGCGCTGGCTGCGGGTCATGCTCGGCCTTGCGGGCGCCGTGGTGGCGCTGCTGCTGCCGGGGGAAAGCGCCAAGCTTGCCGTTCTGGCCGGGCTGGCGGCAGGCCTTATGGCTGCGTGGGTGCCGAGGCTCACACGGCTTGGCCTGGCCGGGCTGGCGGCGGTGCTGATCCTCGCCCTGCCCTGGGTGCTTGGCGCCGGCCTGCCGCGCGATGTCAGCGCGCTGCCCAATTCCGCCGCGCATCGCCTGATCATCTGGGATTTCGCGGCCGAGCGCATCGCCGAGCGGCCCATCCTGGGCTGGGGCATGGATGGCAGCCGGGCCATTCCCGGCGGCACGGAACGGACAAGCCAGGAGACGCGCACCGCCTTCGGCCTCACCTCGCAGGCCGCGCATCACTGGTTCATCCACGCGCAGATGCTGCCGCTGCATCCGCATAACCTGGCCTTGCAGGTCTGGCTGGAACTGGGCGCCGTGGGTGCCGCGCTGATGGCGCTGCTGCTGGCGATGGTCGCGCTCTCCTGCCGCAGCTCGGCCGCTTGCGGCGCCTTCGCGGCGGGGCTGGTCATCGCCATGCTGAGCTATGGGGCCTGGCAATATTGGTGGGTCTCGGGGCTGTTATTGGCGGCGGTGACGGCGGGGGTTCTCGCGCCCGGGCGCCGCTCGGCGTAGCTTCGGGTCATGCAACGTTTCTGGTTCAGCGCGGCGGGGCTTTGCGGGGCCCTGGCCGTGGGCCTCGCCGCCATCGCCGCCCATATCGCCCTCGATTCGCGTGAGATGGTGCGAAGTGTCGCCATGCTGTTGGGCTGGCATGCGCCGGCGCTGATCGGCCTCGCGCTCTGGCCACGCTCCGGCTGGGTGCCGGGGGTGCTGCTGGCCGGCCTGACGCTGTTCGGCGGCGCGGTGCTGATCCGTGCCTTCCTCGGCATTTCCCTTGGCCCCGTGGCCCCCATCGGCGGCATGACGATGATCGGCGGCTGGCTGCTGCTGGCCGTGATCGCGTGGCGCCGATGATCCGCTCGGCCTATCTCGCCGATGAGGGGCTGGAGCGCCCTCTGGCCGAGGAGCTGGAACTTTCCGGCCGCAGCGTTTCCGCCTGGCATGGCCGCCTGGCCCTCTCGCCCGATCCGCCGGCGCCCGCCGCCTGGGCCTTGGACATATGGGATGACCCGCGCGAAATCCCCGCCCCTTCCGTGAAGCTCGCCGCCGACGGGCTGCGCGCCATCCAGCGCAACTGGTCCCTCGTGCCCGCGCTGCATCATCGCCGCGCGGCGTTGATCGAGGAGCGGCTGCCGCCCGTGAAGGCGCGCCCGCTGGTGTTTCCCGAACCCGCCCCCACCGGGCATCTGGGCGGCTGGACGCTGCTGACGCAGGAATTGATCCTCGCCTCGCCCACCAAATCCTCGCCCTTTCCGGGCGGTGCGCCGCGTTTCGTCGAGGATCGCGAAGGCCCGCCATCCCGCGCCTATCTCAAGTTGTGGGAGGGGCTGACGCGGCTGGGCCGGCATCCCGTGCCGGGCGAGACCTGCCTGGACCTCGGTGCCTCTCCCGGTGGCTGGAGTTGGGCGCTGGCGCAGCTTGGCGCCACCGTCATCGCGGTGGACAAGGCGCCGCTGGAGGATCGCGTGATGGCCATGCCAGGTGTGAGCTGGCGCCAGGAAAGCGCCTTCGCCCTGCCGCCCGAGCGCGTGGACTGGCTGTTCAGCGACGTCATCTGCTATCCGGCGCGGCTTTTCGCGCTGGTCTCGCGCTGGCAGGGCTTCGCGCGGAACATGGTCTGCTCGGTCAAGTTCCAGGGCGAAACGGATCACGCGGCGGCGGCCCAATTCGCCGGCATTGCGGGAGCGCGGCTGTTCCATTCCGCCCATAACAAGCACGAACTGACCTTCGCCCTGCTCGACGGAGACACGCCATGACAGCGCTGAGCATTCGCAGCGTCACGATCCGCGCGGTGGATGCGCCGATGGACCCACCCTTGCGGAACAGCCTGAACGTCATCCCCTGCGCGCCGCTGGTCATCGCCGAGATCCAGACCGAGCAAGGCCCATGCGGCACCGCCTATGCCTTCGCCTATTCGCCCGCGACGCTGACGTGCAATATCGGCGCGGGGCTGGCCGGCCCGCATCGCGTGCCGCTCTCATCGCATATCTTCATCGAGGCGAGTGTTCATCTGCTCAGCGTGGCGCCGCTGCAAATCAAGGATGGCATGGCGCTGATCCCCGATGCGCCCGGCCTCGGCCTGGATTGGGACGCGGCGGCGCTGGCCCGCCACGCCGCCGACGCCTGATCACCCGCAGAGGACACAAAGACCATGGCCAATGATCCCCGCATGGACCCCGAAATGGCGGCCTTCACCACCTATATGGCGCGGCAAATGGTCGAATATTCGCCCATCATCCTGCCCAACCCGCCCCGCAGCGCCCCCTTCGACGAACCCCGCCGCATCAATGACGGCCCGCAGCTTCCCCTCAGCGAGGGCGGGCCGGTCATGGCCGAAAGCCGCGACCTCTGGCTGCCCATCCGTGGCCGCCGCATGCAGTTGCGCTTCCACCGCCCCAGCCTCGCCCCCAACCTGCCCGTGCTGATCTACCTGCATGGCGGCGGCTGGGTCTGGGGCAGCATTGATACGCATGACCGGCTGATGCGCAGCTATGCCGCCGCCAGCGGTTGCGCCGTGCTGGGCGTGGATTACGCCCTCAGCCCCGAGGCGATCTTCCCCCAGGCCATCGAGGAATGCGCCGCCGTGCTGCGCCACGTCGCGACGCATGGGGCGGCGATGGGCCTGGATCCGAGCCGCATCATCCTGGGTGGCGACAGCGCGGGGGCCAACCTCGCCACCGGCCTCGCGCTGCTCAATGCCGGCCAGCCGGAGCCCGTCGCGCTCGCCGGCCTTTTGCTGAATTACGGCGTCTTCGACCATCGGCTGGATACGGCGAGCTACCAGGAATTCGCCGATGGCTATGGGCTGACGCTGGCCAAGATGCGCTTCTACTGGGACGCCTATTGCCCCGATCTGGTGGCTCGCGCCTCGCCCTTTGCCTCGCCCATGCGGGGTGATCTCTCGGTGCTGCCGCCCACCCTGCTGCATATCGCGGAACTGGACGTGCTCTGCGCCGAGAATCTCGCCTTCGCGGAAAAGCTGCGCGCGGCGGGCGTGAACCTTCAGATGCGGGTCTTCCCCGGCACGGTGCATGGCTTCCTGCGCGCACTCGGCCGGGTGGGCGCCGCCGACCGCGCGGTGGAGGCGGCCGGCATGTGGCTGAAGGCCCGCTTCGCGGGTTGAGCAACGCCCGCAGAAAAGCTGCGAGGCTGATCCACGCCCCTGGCAAAGCGGCCAAGGGCGATCAGGCTCTATCCGCTGATATCCATCCGCCGCAGCAGCGGGCCCCAGCGCTCGCTCTCGGTGCGGAGGAAACTGGCGAAATCCTCGGGGCTGCTGCCGATGGCGAAGATGCCCTCGGCGAGCAGCCGTGTGCGGAAATCATCGGTGCGGATCGCCTGGATGGCGGCGGCATTCAACCGCTGCACCATGGCCGCCGGCGTGCGCGCGGGCACCAGCAGGCCGAACCAGGTCTGCGCCACGGTGCCGGGGCGGAAATCCGCCACCAGCGGCACATCCTCATTGCCCGGCATGCGGCGATCGCCCGTCCAGGCCAGGATGCGGCCGGTGCCGGCGCGGTGCATGGCCAGACCCGTGCTGCCGCCCACCATCAGCAATTCCAGCCGCCCGCCCAGGAAATCCGCGACCTGCGCCGCATCGCCGCGATAGGTCACATCCTGCATGCGGACGCCGAAGGCCTCGTTCACCAGCAGCATGGCGATGTTGTTGAAGCTGGACGGGCCATTGGTACCATAGGTGACGACGGCCGGATTGGCGCGGGCACGGGCCATCAGCGCCTCCAGGTTGGGCGCGCCATCCGGCCGAGCCACGATGGCGAAGGGCAGGGTGGAAATCAGCGTGACCGGCGTGAAATCTTCGGCCTTGTAGGGAAGGTTCCGCACGATATGCGGGTTGATGGTCAACGTGGAGCCGGAGGCGATCAGCACCGTGTGCCCATCGGGCGTAGAGCGGGCGACATATTCCGCGCCGATCACCGTGGCGGCACCGGGCCGATTTTCCACCTGCACGGGCAGGCCCAGCGGGCCGGCCATGCGCTCGGCCAGGATGCGGGCGGTGACGTCGGTCGAGCCGCCAGGCGGGAAGGGCACGGTGATGGTCACCGGCCGCATCCCCTGCGCCTGGGCCAGGCCCGGCAGCAGGGCCGGCGTGGCCAGGAGGACGCGCCGGCCCATCACGATGCGACCAAGCCCGCGCATCACGATGCGACCAAGCCCGCGCATCACGATGCGACCAGGCCCGCGCATCACGATGCGACCAGAATGGTGCGGCCCGTCACCTTGCCGTCGCGCAGGCGCATCAGCGCGGCATTCGCATTCTCCTGCTTCTCCAGCGTGATCGGGATGGCCGGCACCTTGCCCTTCTGCGCCAGCGTAACCAGCGCCTTCAGCTCCTTCAGGCTGCCCACATAGCTGCCCTGGATGGTCAGCGCCTTGATGGGCATGAGCGGCAGCGGCACGCGCATCTCCCCGCCGAACAACCCCACCTGGATCAGCTTGCCGCCCTTGGCCAGCGCGTCGAAGGCGGCCATGGCGGTCTTGTTGCCGTTCACCAGGTCAATGATACCCAGCACCGGCCCGTCGCACGCCTTCATGATGTGCTGCGCCGTATCGCCGCCGGCCAGCACCGTCTCGGTCGCGCCCTGCTCGCGCGCCGCGACGAGCTTGGCTTCATCCACATCCACGGCGCAGATCCGCTTGTGGCCCATGGCCTTGAGGATGGCGATGGCGTTCAGCCCCAGCCCACCCGCACCAATGACCACGATCGGGTCCGCCTTGCCGATCGGCGCCAGCTTGCGGATGGCCGAGTAAACCGTAACGCCGGAGCACGCATAGGTTGCGGCCAGCGCGGGGTCCAGGCCGTCAATCGCCACCAGATGCTTCCAGTGCCGGGCCAGAACATGCGTCGCATAGCCGCCATTCTGATAGACGCCGAGCGCCTGGGGCTTCACCGCGCAAAGATTCTCCTCATCCGCCTTGCAGCGCGCGCAGTTGCCGCAGCCGACCCAGGGGAATACCAGCCGGATTTGCCCCTTCTTCAGCCCCTGCCCCTTCGCCCCCGGCCCCCATTTCACCACGCGGCCAACGATTTCATGCCCCAGCGCCAGGGGCAGCTTCAGCCCGCGATCGGCCATTCTGAGCTTGCCCCGCGTGCCGAGGTCATATTCGCCCTCCCAGATATGCAGGTCCGAATGGCAGACGCCGGCATGGGTGACTTCCAGCAGCACCTCATCGCCCACCGGCTCGGGCGTTGGCAGTTCGATTTCCTGGAGGGGCTTGCCCAACTCGGTGATGGCCCAGGCGCGCATATTCGTCTCTCCCTTTTGTCTTGTTGATGGCATGGGAAACCCTTGCCGCGCGGCGGTCAATCACCCATTGGTTTGCGCGCCCGACATCTCACCGCCATATTGCCGCCGCCTGCGGGCGGCACATCGTTTGTTTTGCTGGAGTTCCTTCCACCGATGACACGGCTGATGGTGGCTTTCTTCTGCTCGGGCTTCGCGGCGCTGCTCTGTCAGATCATCTGGCAGCGCATGCTGGGCGTCTTCGCCGGCTCCGACACGGTGTCCGCCGCGCTGGTGGTGGGCGCCTTCCTGGCCGGGCTGGGCCTTGGCTCCATCATCGGCGCGAAGGTGGCGGACCGGCTTTCCCCGCATCGCGCGCTGCTGGGCTTCGCCTTGTGCGAGGCGGGGGTCGCGGTCTGCGCGCTGCTGTCGAAATTCTTCCTCTATGACCTGATCGCCATGCGTCTCGCGGAATCGGTCGAGCAGCCGGCGGCCATCTTCGCGCTCTGCTTCGCCGGACTGGTCATTCCCACCACGCTGATGGGCGCCTCGCTGCCCCTGCTGGCGCGCGCCGTGACGACGGATCTCGCCAGCGTCGCCAGCCGAATCGGCACGCTCTACAGCCTGAACACGCTGGGCGCGGGCCTGGGCGCGCTGATCGGCGGCTGGTTCATCGTGGGCAGCCTGGGCTTCGTGGCCGCGCTCATCTTCGCCGCCGGGCTTGACCTGGTGGCCGCCGCCCTGGCGCTGACGCTGCTGCCCGCCCTCTCCCGCGAGGTGCCACCCCCACCGCAGCGCCGCCCCGCGGCCCAGGCCGAGCCCTTTGGCGGCCTGGCGCTCTGGTGCCTTCTGGTGTTCCTCTCGGGCTATGTGATCGTCGCGCTGGAGATCATCTGGGTCCGCATGCTGGGCCAGGTAGGGCAGTATCACGCCTATCTGTTCCCGACCGTGCTCGGCGTGTTCCTCCTGGCCGATGGCCTGGGCATGTCGCTCGCCTCGCGCATGGTCCGCAACATGCCTGACCCGCGCCCCGCCTTCTTCCTCACCCAGGGGGCGGGCTTCGTGCTGGGCGTGGCGCTGCTCGGCCTGCTCTGGTGGATGATGGGCGTGGCGCCGCTCAAGGATGTGATGGCGGTGGATTTCGACCGCTTCGGCCAGCGCGAGATCATGATCTCAACCGCCATCATCGTGGCCGTGGTGGCGCCGCCTTCCTTCATCATCGGTATGACCTTCCCCTTCGTGCAGCGCGCGGTCCAGCAAGACCTGGCCAGCGTCGGCGCGCGGGTGGGCTGGGTGCAATTAGCCAATATCCTGGGCAATGCGGCGGGCTCGATCGCCACCGGCCTGCTGACCTTCCATTTATTCGGCACGATGGGCACGCTGCTGCTGCTGGCCATCCTCTCCATCGCCCTGCTCGGCTTCTGGGTGATGAAGGCGCGCGCCTCACGCCCGGCGACGCTGGCGCTGGTTGGCCTCACCGCGCTCATCGCCATCGCGGTGCCGAGCAACAAGAGCTTCTGGTCGCGCATGCACGGCCTGCCGGACAACACCGAATCCGCCTGGGGCGAGGACCGCTCCGGCATCGCCTTCTGGCGCGAGCGGGGCGAGGGCGAGGGCCGTGCGCCGGGGCGCTTCTTCATCATGGGCCATGGCCAGGGCTTCGTGCCCTTCCTGGACACGCATATCCTGCTGGGCATGCTGGGGCCCATGCTCCACCCCGATCCGCGCCGCGTGCTGACCATCGGCGTGGGCTCGGGCGGCACGCCCTATGGTGCCACGGTGAATCCCGCCACGCGTGAGATCCGCTCGATCGAGCTCATCAGGCCGGTGCTGGACGCGCTGGAGGAAATCGCGCGCGAGCGGCCGCAATCCGGCGTGGCGGCCCTGATTTCCGACCGCCGGGTCAGCCTGGAATATGGCGATGGGCGGCGGGCACTGACGCGCGGCACCGGGCTGTATGAGGTGATCGAGGCCGATGCGATCCGCCCGCAATCATCGCATTCCGGCCTGCTCTACAGCGTGGAATTCCTGGAGCAGGTGCGCGCGCGCCTCGCGCCTGGCGGGCTCTATGTGCAATGGGCGCCGACCTGGCGCGTGGTGGACACCTTCGCCGCCGCCTTCCCCCATGCCGTGCTGCTGCGCCCGGTCAATGTCATGATCGGCAGCGACCGGCCCATCCCGCTCGATCAGGCGGCGCTGCTGACGGCCCTTCGCCAGCCCGAGATCATCGCCTTCGCCCGGCGTGGCAACCCCGAGGCGGCGGACCTCGCGAAGCTCGTGGATGGGGAGATCACGGTGTGGACGCCCCAGACGCCCCGCGTGGCGGCCCCCCTGACGGACATGTTCCCGCGCGACGAGTTCTTCCTCAACCACGCCCAGCTCGATACCTGGGCGCCCAGGCGATAGAGCGGGATGCGTTGAGGCGGAATCGCCGAAAACGTTGAATCCCGCTCTCAGCAGTGGCGAGACCATGAAAGTGAGCGCAAGCGAACGCATCATGGTCTAGAGCTTTTTCCGTTCGAAAGGGCTCACGGAAAACGCTCCAGATCATTGAATCACGAGCATCTTTATCCGGTCAAACGATTCCGTTTGATCGGATGATGCTCTAGCCTCCCTCGCAACGAACCCACGGGAGGCAAGACAATGCGCTGGATCACCCTCATGCTGGCCGCGCTGCTGGCGCTGCCCGCCGCCGCACAGGATTACCCCAGCCGCGCCATCCAGCTCATCATCCCCTTCCCGCCCGGCGGCAACACGGACCTGATGGCCCGCGCGCTCCAGGCCGAGCTGTCCAAGGCGCTCGGGCAGCAGGTGGTGGCGGTCAATCGCGGGGGCGCGGCTGGCTCCATCGGCAATGCCGAGGTGGCCCGCGCGCGGCCGGATGGCTACACCATCGGCATCTCGCCCAACAACGCCATCACCACGCAGCCCTTCTTGCAGAACGTGACCTACACGCCCGAGGGCTTCCGCTATCTATGCTTGGTCTATGACAATCCGCAGGTGCTGATCCTCGGCCGCAACGCGCCCTTCCGCGACTTCGCCGGCATGCTCGCGCATGCGCGCACGGGGCGGGAGGCGCTGGTCTTCGGCTCGCCCGGCGTGGGCAGCACGCAGCATATCCTCATCGCGCAATTGCTGCGGGCGGCGGGGGTGGATGGGCTGAACGTGCCCTTCACCGGCGCCGGGCCGATGTCCCAGGCGGCACTGGCCGGGCAGATCATGGCCTTTGTCGAGGCGGCCTCCATCCCCGCCTCGACCGGCCTGCCGGTGCTGGCGGTGCTGGGCACCCGGCGCATGGCCGCACTCCCTGATGTGCCGAGCACGGGTGAGTTGGGCTACCCCATGACGGGCACCACCTATGGCGGGCTGATCGCGCCCGCCGGCTTGCCGGATGCCATTGCGGAAACCATCGAGCGCGCCTGCCGCGCCGCGGTGACGAGCGAGGGCTTCCGCAGCATCGCCGAGCGGCTGAACGCCGTGCCAAGCTTCCAGAGCGGCGCCGAGTTCCGCGCCCGCTTCCTGGCCGAGGCCCAGGTGAACCGCGCCCTCCTGGCCGATCTGGGGATTCAGCGCCCGTAATGCCCATCACGCTCGATCCCTCGCTGCTGGATGAGGATTTCCTCCGCGCCTCTGGTCCGGGCGGGCAGAACGTCAACAAGCTGGAAACCGCCGTGCAACTGCGCTGGCGGGCAGCGGAGGCGGGGCTGGATGAGCGCGTCTTCGCCCGCCTCAAGACGCTGGCCGGCCGGCGAATGACCAAGGATGGCGTGATCATCATCGCCGCCCAGAGCCACCGCATGCGCGAACGCAACCGTGAGGATGCGCTGGCCCGCATGCAGGAATTGCTGGATGAGGCGGCCAGGCCCCCGCCCCCCAAGCGCCGCAAGACCAAGCCCACCAAGGGCTCCCAGACGCGCCGCATGGACAGCAAGACCAAGCGGGGCACCACCAAGAAGCTGCGCTCCGGCCCGATTTCGGATTAGAGCGGGATGCGTTGAGGCGGAATCGCCGAAAACGTTGAATCCCGCTCTCAGCAGTGGCGAGACCATGAAAGTGAGCGCAAGCGAACGCATCATGGTCTCGCGCGGGATGCGTTGAGGCGGAATCGCCGAAAACGTTGAATCCCGCTCTCAGCAGTGGCGAGACCATGAAAGTGAGCGCAAGCGAACGCATCATGGTCTAGGGGCGCTTTGCAGCGGGCGGCACTTCCCGCAAACTCGCGCCACAGAAAAGGGGAAACGCATCATGGCCAAGTCTCGCCGCGTCATCATCACCTGCGCCGTCACCGGCGCGATCCATACGCCCAGCATGTCGCCGCATCTGCCCGTCACGGCGGCCGAGATCGCCGAGGCCGCGATCGGCGCGGCGCAAGCCGGCGCCGCCATCGTCCACCTGCATGCCCGCAACCCCGAGGATGGGCGG
This sequence comes from uncultured Roseococcus sp., assembly GCA_947084995.1. GTDB lineage: Bacteria > Pseudomonadota > Alphaproteobacteria > Acetobacterales > Acetobacteraceae > Roseococcus. The sequence continues at coordinate 8,133 of CAMTUX010000017.1, read as the reverse complement.
CCGGACCAATCGCCCGAGGCCTTCGCGCCTTTCCTGGGCATCATCAAGCAGGCGTCGAATTGCGTGGTGAACATCACCACCGGCGGCGCACCGACCATGACCATCGAGGAGCGCGTGCGCCCCGCCGCGCGGCACAAGCCGGAAGTGGCCTCGCTCAACCTCGGCTCGATGAATTTCGGGCTGTTCGGCATGCTGAACCGCTTCAAGGAATTCAAGCATGAGTGGGAGCCCGCCTATCTGGCGAACAAGGACATCATCTTCCGCAATTCCTTCCAGGATATCGAATACATCCTGACCACCTGCGCCGGGAACAACACGCGCTTCGAGTTCGAGTGCTACGACACCTCGCACCTCTACAACCTCAAATATTTCTTCGACCAGGGATTGGTGAAGGCGCCGCTGTTCATCCAGACGGTTTTCGGCCTGCAAGGCGGCATCGGCGCGCATCCGGAAGACGTGATGCACATGAAGCGCACAGCAGACCGCCTGTTCGGCGACAATTACCAGTGGTCGGTCCTGGGCGCCGGCTCCAACCAGCTCAAGATCGCGGCGATGGCGGCGGCGATGGGCGGCAATGTCCGCGTAGGCCTGGAAGACAGCCTCTGGGCCGGCCCCGGGCGCCTGGCCACCAGCAATGCCGAGCAGGTGCGGCTGGTGCGCCAGATCATCGAGGGCCTGGGCCTGGAGATCGCGAGCCCCGATGAGGCGCGCGAGATGCTCCAGCTCAAGGGCGGGGACCAGGTGGCGTTCTGAGCCTGATCGCCTTTGGCGACTTCGCCAAAGGCGTGAAGCAGTCTCCTGAAGGCCGCGCGCTCAACGCCCCGTCCATTGCGCCGGGCGCTTGGCGAGGAAGCTCGACACGCCCTCGGCGAAATCGGCGCTGGTGAAGCACATCTCCACCAGGTCATCGCCATGGATTTCGCGCAGCGGCGCCCGCAGCCGACGCATCGCCTCCTTGGTGGCGCGCAGGGTCAGCGGGGCGTGCTGGGTTAGCGTCATCGCCAATTCCGCCGCGCGAGCCTGGAGAGTGGCGTGGTCCGGCAGGATTTCGCTGAGCAGGCCGACCGACTTCATCTCCTGGGCATCCAGCAGGCGCGCCGTATAGACCAGGTCCATCACCCGCGTCGGGCCCATCATGGTGGCGAGGCGGGCATAATTCGCCATGGAAAGGCAATTTCCCAGCGTCTTGGCAATCGGGAAGCCGAAGCGCGCATTGGCCGCGCCGATCCGCAGGTCACAGACCGAGGCGATGGCCGCGCCCCCACCCGTGCAGGCGCCCGCGATGGCCGCGATGGTCGGCTTCACGCAGGTTTCCAGCGCCGTCAGGATGCGGTCAATCTTCTCCTCATAGGCCAGCGCATCCCCGGCCGTGCGGAAATTGGTGAATTGGCTGATGTCGGTGCCGGCAGCGAAGGCTTTTTCCCCCGCGCCGGTGATGACGATGACCTTCACGCCGTCATCCGTATTGGCCTCGGTGGCGAGCCTGGCCAGGCCCTCATACATCGGGAAGGTCATGGCGTTGCGCGCCTGGGGGCGGTTGAGCGTGACGAAGACGATGCCGTCGCGGCGCTCGACCAAAAGCTCATTGGGCGGAAGTTCGTCAGACATGGCCTGGATTCCCTCGGTTGTTTCCCGGGGAGGGTTGCAGCGAACCGCCTCCGGTGGAAGATGCCTCCCAAAATCAGGAGAGTTGTCCCCATGATGCCCTTGTCGCGTTTCACCGTCCTTGACCTCACCCGCGTCCGCTCGGGCCCCACCTGCGTGCGGCAACTGGCCGATTGGGGCGCGAATGTCATCAAGATCGAGGCGACGGACGAGGTGGATACCAGCAAGGGCATGGGCGGTGAGCGCCATGGCTCCGACTTCCAGTTGCTCCATCGCAACAAGCGCGGCATGACGCTGAACCTCAAATCCGCCGAAGGCCGCGCCACGCTGCACCGCATGGTCGCAAAGGCCGATGTGGTGGTGGAAAACTACCGCCCCGACGTGAAGAATCGCCTCGGCCTGGATTACGAGACCCTGTCCAAGATCAACCCGCGCATCGTGCTCGGCTCCATCTCGGGCTTCGGCCAGGACGGCCCCTATGCCAAGCGCCCCGGCTTCGACCAGATCGCCCAGGGGATGGGCGGGCTGATGTCGGTGACGGGCCTGCCCGGCCAGGGGCCGGTGCGCGTGGGCATTCCCGTGGCGGATCTGACGGCGGGCCTGTATTGCGCGCTCGGCATCATGGTCGCGCTGCTGGAGCGCGAGGTGACGGGCCGCGGCCGCTGGGTGCATATCAGCCTGCTGGAAGCCATGATCGGCATGATGGATTTCCAGGCCACCCGCTGGACCATGGGCGGCGAAGTGCCCAAGCAGGCCGGCAATGACCACCCGACCACAACCCCCACCGGCCTGTTCTCCACCACCGATGGCGTCATGAACCTCGCCGGCGGCGGGCAGAACATGTGGGAGCGCATCGTCGCCGTGCTCGGCATCGAGGAACAGGCGCGCGACCCCGATGTGGCGACCGACAAGCTTCGCACCAAGAACCGCGCCAAGACCAACGCCATGCTCCAGGCCGTGATCGGCACCAACACCAGCGAATACTGGGTGAGCCGGTTCAACGAGGCGGGCGTGCCCTGCGGCCCGGTCTATTCGATGGACCAGGTCTTCGCCGATACCCAGGTGAAGCATCTGGGGATGGAAATGCCGATCGAGCACCCCAAGCTCGGCACCATCAGCGTGGTGCGGGCGCCGATGCAGATCCAGGGTGTGGAATGCGGCCGCCGCCCGACGCCGGAGCAGGGCGAGCACACGGAGGAAGTGCTGGCCGAATTCGGCTTCTCGGCCGAGGAGATCGCGGCCCTGCGCGCCCAGAAGGCCATCTGAGATGAAGATCACCTCCATCCGCCAGGGCGTGGTGCCCATCATGAGCGCCATCGCCAATGCCTATATTGATTTCTCCAAGATGACGGCGAGCGTGGTGGCCGTCACGGTGGAATCGGGCGATGGCCGCCGCGCCACCGGCTATGGCTTCAACAGCAATGGCCGCTACGCCCAGCCCGGCCTGCTGGCCGAGCGATTCATCCCCCGCCTGGAGGAAGCCGGTGAACTCCCCGGACATGCGGATGGCGGCTTCGACCCCACCCCCGCCTGGACGGCGATGATGAAGAACGAGAAGCCGGGCGGCCATGGCGACCGCTCGGTGGCGGTCGGCGTGCTCGACATGGCGCTTTGGGATGCGGCCGCCAAGCTGGCTGGCGTGCCGCTCTGGAAGCTGCTCTCCACCCGCTACAATGGCGGCCGCAGCGACGCGACGGCCTGGGTCTATGCGGCGGGCGGCTACTACCACCCCGGCAAGGATGTGGATGGCCTGGTCGAGGAGATGAAGCGCTACCTCGGCATGGGCTATTCCGTCGTGAAGATGAAGATCGGCGGCTCGCCCGGCATGCCCCTGCGTGAGGCGCTGCTGCTGGACATCAGTCGGATCGAGGCGGTGCTGAAGCTGCTGGATGGCGATGGCTCGCGCCTCTGCGTGGATGTGAATGGCCGCTTTGGGCTGCATGCGGCGCTGAGCTACGCCGCCGCCATCCAGAATTTCGGGCTGCGCTGGTATGAGGAACCGCTGGACCCGCTGGACTACTCCACCCACGCGACGCTGGCCGAGCATTACGGTCCGCCCATCGCGACGGGCGAAAACCTGTTCAGCATGCTGGATGCGCGCAACCTGATCCGCCATGGCGGCCTGCGCCCGGATCGCGACATCCTGCAATTCGACCCGGCGCTGTCCTACGGTCTGGTGGAATATCTTCGCACGCTGACGATGCTGCGCGAGCATGGCTGGTCGCCCCGGCGCTGCGTGCCGCATGGCGGGCACCAATTCGCGCTGAACATAGCGACCGGCCTCGGCCTCGGCGGCAATGAGAGCTATCCGGAGGTCTTCGCGCCCTTTGGCGGCTTTGCCAGCGGCGTGCCCGTCGAAAACAGCCGCGTCGCCATGCCGGACATCCCCGGCATCGGCTTTGAGGCGAAGAACGATCTCTGGGCGGTGTTGAAGGATCTATAGAGCCGGATCGTCTTTGGTGACTTCACCAAAGGCGTGAATCCGCCTCACGGCGGATGGCCGGATTGGCCTTGGTGACTTCACCAAAGGCGTAAATCCGCCTCACGGCGGATGGCCGGATTGGCCTTGGTGGCTCCCCGAAGGGTCGGATGCGAAAATCTGGCCCTCGGTTGGGCTGGCGGCGTGCGGGCATGCTTGCATCGCGGCCCTGTCTGGCCCGATCATGGACGAGCCAGTCATCCCGCCCGTGCGATTCGCGAGCGGCCCATGCCAAGGAACCGCCGGACCCGCGATGCCGCCGCTTTCCACCCCCTTCGTGAGCCGCCGCCGGGCTTTGCTCGGCGGGCTGTTGCTGCCACCCGCCCTGGCGAGTTGCAGGAGCGGCCCGGCAGTGGCGCAACGCGGCCTGCTGCCCGACTTCGCCGACCTCGCCGAGCGAGTCCTGCCCGCCGTGGTTAATATCGCCGTCAGTGGCGAGCAGAGCGTGCAACCCCCGCCCGAATTCCGCGGCACCCCCTTCGAGCGCTATTTCCGCGGCCGGCGGGAGCGGGTGCAGGGCGCGGGCTCGGGCTTCGTGATTGATCCCTCGGGCCTCGTCGTCACCAACAACCATGTGGTGGGCCAGGCGCAGCGCGTGACCGTCGGCGTGCAAGGTGGGCAGGAACTCAATGCACGCGTCATCGGCGGCGACGAATTGAGCGATCTCGCGCTGCTGCGCGTCGAGAGCCGGACGCCGCTGGTGGCCGTCAGCTTCGGCAGCAGCGCTGCCATGCGGATCGGCCAATGGGTGCTGGCGGCGGGCAATCCCTTCGGGCTCGGCGGCACCGTGACCTCGGGCATCATCTCGGCGCGTGGCCGGGACATCGGCGCTGGCCCCTTCGACGATTTCATCCAGACCGATGCCGCCATCAACCCCGGCAATTCCGGCGGCCCGCTCTTCAACATGGCGGGCGAGGTGATCGGCATCAACACGGCCATCTATTCCCCTTCTGGCGCCAGCGCCGGCATCGGCTTCGCGACGCCCTCCGACCTCGCGCGCCCGGTGATCGAGACGCTGCGGCGCGAGGGGCGGGTGGAGCGCGGCTGGCTCGGCGTCTCCGTGCAGGATCTGGTGGCGGAAGACCCGCGCGCCAGCCGCCGCGCCGTCCTCATCGCCGGGGTGGAGCGTTCAGGGCCTGCCGGGCGCGGCGGCTTGCGCGTGGGCGATGTGGTGCTGGCCATCAATGGGGAACGCACGGAGACCTCGCGCGGGCTGATCCGCAGCGTCGCCGCCGTGCCGCCGGGCCAGAATGTGCGCTTGACGGTATTGCGGGATGGCCGCACGCAGGAGGTAACGTTGCAGGTGGGGCGCCGGCCGCCCGGCTCAGGTTGACAAGCGCCGGGCTGGGAAGCGCCGGCCTCCAATAAAGGACAAGAACAAATGATGCGTATCCTTCTGGTGGAGGACGATGTGGAGGTGGCCCGCTTCGTGAAGAAGGGCCTCCAGGAAGCCGGCCACACCGTGGAGCATGCGACGAATGGCCGGGACGGGCTTTTCCTGGCGGCTTCCGAATCCTTCGACATCCTGGTGCTGGACCGCATGCTGCCCGGCGGCGTGGACGGCGTGCGCCTGGTGGAGACGCTGCGCCAGCAGGGCAACCGCACGCCGGTGCTGTTCCTCTCGGCGTTGTCGGGGGTGGATGAGCGCGTGAAGGGCCTCAAGGCCGGTGGCGATGACTACCTGGTCAAGCCCTTCGCCTTCGCCGAGCTCCTCGCCCGCGTCGAGGCCCTGGGCCGCCGCCCATCCTCCGAGGCGCCGGTCACCAGGCTGCGCGTGGCCGATCTTGAGTTGGACCTGCTCAGCCGCACCGTGATGCGCGGCACCCGCAAGATTGACGTGCAGCCCCGCGAATTCCGCCTGCTGGAGCATCTGATGCGCCATGCCGGCCAGGTGGTGACGCGCACCATGCTGCTGGAGAAGGTCTGGGATTATCATTTCGACCCGCAGACCAACGTGATTGACGTGCATGTCAGCCGCCTGCGCCAGAAACTGGACAAGGGCTTCGACAAGCCGCTGATCCACACGGTCCGCAACGCCGGCTACATGATCAGGGCCGAAGCCTGAACCTCCGGCCCCCGAGCCCCAGCCCCCTCCCGCGCGCGCCGCAGCCACCACGCCTGCTGCAATCCGCGGGGTTCCGCTTCGCGCTGCTTTTCGTCGGCATCTTCTCGGTCGCGGCGTCCTTCCTGGTCGCGGTGCTGTGGTGGGCGACGGCGGGCGCGCTGGACCGGCAGACCATCGCCGCCATCCGCACCGATGCCTCGGCCCTGGTAGAACGCTATCGCGATGCCGGCGCCCGGGGGCTGATCGACTCGATCGAGGAGCGCCTGGCCCTCGATGCCGAGAATGAGACCATCTACCTCCTGGTGAATGCCCAGGGCGTGAAGCTCGCCGGCAATCTCACCACCTGGCCACCGGCGATCGGCGAGGATGGCATCTGGTTCCGCACCCGCATCCTGCATGACGGCGTGACGGCCGAGGCGCGGGTCCATCGGCGAGACCTGCCGGGGCTGCGCCTGCTGGTCGGACGCGATGAGAGCGAGCGCGTGCAATTGCGGCTGCTGCTGACCGAGGGCGTCGCCTGGTCGCTCGGCGCGGTGCTGCTTTTCGCGGTCATGGGGGCTGCGGTGATCCGGCGCGCCTTGCAGGCCCGAATGCGGCCGGCGGTGGCCACCGCACAAGGCATCGCCGCGGGCGATTTCTCGCAGCGCGTGCCGATCTCCCCCCAGGGCGATGAGTTCGACCGGCTGGGCGCCACCATGAACGCCATGCTGGACCGCATCGCGGCGCTGATGGCGGGCATGCGCGGCGTGGCGGACGCCATCGCCCATGACCTCCGCACCCCCATCGCCCGCGCCCGCGGCAAGCTGGAAGGCAGCCTCGCCACGGCGGCCACCGAGCAGGAGTTGCGCGCGGCGGTGGAGGAAGGCATCGCCGATCTCGACAACATCACCCGCATCTTCCAGGCCCTGCTCCGCATCGCCGAGGCCGAGGCCGGCGCGCGGCGCGCCGCCTTCGCGCCCCTCGACCTGCCCCAGGTGTTGCGCGACGCTGCCGAATTCTACGAGGCGATGGCCGAGTCCCGCGAGCAGACCCTGGAAACCGACATGCCAGAGCACCTGCCCATGCTGGGTGATAGGGACCTGCTGCTCCAGGCCGTGGCGAATCTGCTGGACAACGCCATCAAGTTCACGCCCGTCGGCGGCGTGGTACGGCTCACCGCGCATCAGGATGAGCACGGCATCGAGATTGCGGTGAGCGATTCCGGCCCCGGCCTCTCGCCCGAGGATCGGGCGCGGGCGATGGACCGCTTCTTTCGGGCCGATGCCTCGCGCAACCTACCTGGCTCCGGCCTCGGGCTGGCGCTGGTGCGGGCGGTGGCGCAATTGCACTCGGGCGATGTGATCCTGGCCGATGCAATGCCCGGCGCGAAACCGCCCGGCCTCAAGGTTGGCTTGCTGCTGCCGCTACCGTAACGGTTCAAATCATTGATTTCACGTCATGACCAAGGCTTCACAACGGGCCCACCCTGCCGAGACACCATGCGGTGCATGTCTGCTTCATGCTTCGCATCATTGCCCTGGCGGTCATACTTTTGGCGTTCGGCCCCGCAAGGGCCGATGAGGCCGCGCCACGCATGACGACCCATAATGCCGAATATTGCGAGACCCTGGCTGCACGCCTGGCCGCCGCCCCCACACCAATCGGAGATGCCCCGCGCGAGCTGGGCGAGGAGGGGCGGCGGCTCTGCGCCTCGGGCCATGTCCGCACCGGCATCGCCAAGCTGCGCCGCGCCCTGCGGGCCACACGGGCCGAGGCGCGCACCGATTAGAGCGGGATGCGTTGAGGCGGAATCGCCGAAAACGTTGAATCCCGCTCTCAGCAGTGGCGAGACCATGAAAGTGAGCGCAAGCGAACGCATCATGGTCTCGGTCGCGCGTTCGATCCGCCGCGACGAGAAGATGCCATTGGCATAGGCGTAGATCAGAAGCGCCAGCATCAGCCGTGGGTCGTATTGCGGCTTGCCGCTGGGCCGGGCGTTCACCGG
>CAMTUX010000016.1:0-38996 GCA_947084995.1 uncultured Roseococcus sp. | reverse complement strand
CCCCCGCCGCGACCGCAACCGCAACGCCCCGCGCCCGGGCGCGTCCAGCCAGCCGGCCGCGGGCCAGCCGGCCGAAGGCCAGGCTGCACAGGCGCCACGCCCGGAAGGGCGCAATGATGGCCCGCGCAATGATGCTCCCCGCAAGGAGGGCTTCCGCAAGGATGGGCCGCGCCGCGATGGCGCCCCCTCCGGCCCCGGCCGTGACGGCCCCAAGCGCGATGGCCCCCGCCGGGATAGCCCGCGCGACGGCCCCCGCCCTGGCGGCCGGGATCGCGACCGTGATCGCGGCCCTGGCGGGCCGGAGACGCGGACCTTCCATGAGGACCGGCCCAGCGCCAAGGTGGAGGACAGCCCCTTCGCCGCGCTGATGAAGCTCAAACTCAAATAACGCATGGAGGGGGGCGCGCCCTTCCTGCGTCTGGATGCCTGGCTCTGGCATGCGCGCCTGGCCCGGTCCAAGGCGGAATGCGCGGCATTGATTGAGGCCGGTGGCTTCCGCCTGAACCGGCAACCCGTCACAAAGGCGCATGCCCGCATCCGCGTGGGCGATGTGCTGACCTTCATGCGGCGTGACGAGGTCAGTGTCTGGCGCGTGCTTGCGCTGGGCGCGCGGCGCGGCCCATCTGAGGAGGCGCGCAGCCTCTATGAGGAAGTGTCCCTGGCCCAATGATGCGGTGCGAAGGCTTGCCAATCGCCCATAAGAGCGCCATTTTTAACCATACTCGTCGCGATCAGGAGCTGTCTTTGTGACCTATGTTGTCACCGAAAATTGCATAAAGTGCAAGTTCATGGATTGCGTGGAAGTCTGTCCGGTGGACTGCTTCTATGTGGGCGACAACATGCTCGTCATCCATCCGGATGAGTGCATTGACTGCGGCGTGTGCGAGCCGGAATGCCCGGCCGAGGCCATCCTGCCCGATAGCGATGACAAGGCGACCTCCTGGGTCGAGCTCAACCGTAACTACGCCCAGGCCTGGCCTAACATCACCCGCAAGGGTGAGCCCCCGGCCGATGCGGATGAGTGGAAGGACAAGCCCGGCAAGCTTGCCTTGTTGAGCCCGGAACCCGGCAAGCCCTGAGTGGGCCAGGCTCGGCGCGTCACGCCCCATCGGGCGTGACCAGTGCCTTTTTTTGTGTTACGGCATAGCGTCGGAGACGTCGTTTGCCCTGCCTCAGCTCCCTTTGCCTCGGGCGGGGGCGCGTGTCCTGAATTTTCTCTCGGCATGCAGGAGCAGAGCGCCCCATGGCCCCGTCATCGAAGCCGGCCAAGCCCGTCGCCAAGGCGAAAGCCAAGGCCGTCAGTTCCGCAACGAAGCCCGTGGCGAAACTGACCGCCAAGACGGCCGAAAAGCAGACAACCTCCAAGGACGCAGGCAAGCCTGCGCCGAAGCCTGCCGCCAAGACTGGTCCCGCCAAGACTGGTCCCGCCAAGCCGCCTGCCAAGGCCACCGCGACCAAGCCCCTAGCCACCAAAGCGGGAGCCTCCCAATCGGGGGCAACGCCGCCCCCCTCTGCTAAGGCCAAGCCTGCCCCGTCCAAGCCCACTGAACTCCCCACCAGCAAGGCAACCCTACCTCCAGTGACCAAAAGCAAGGCCCCCGAGGCCAAGTCCCCTTCGAAATCCGCGCCTGAAAAGGCGAGCGCAACGGCCAAGGCGGAAAAGCCCGTCGCCGCCCAGCCGGCGCCGCCCGCGCCTGGGCCAACCGCGCCTGGGCCAACCGCGCCTGGGCCAGCCGCCCCTGAGCCAAGCCCTGGGCCGCGTCCTTCCATCGTGGTCGCGGCACCGCCCAACATGCCGATCCGCAACACGGGCAACCCCAATTCGCCCCGCCCCCCCATGGGCCGGCCGAACATGCCGCCCTCCTTTGCCGTGCGCAGCCCCGGCCGCCCCGGCTTCGCCGAAGGCCAGGCCACGCCGCCGCGCCCCGCCGGCCCCAAGGTTGAGTTCAAGGCCGGGGACCATGTGGTCTATCCGACCCATGGCGTCGGCACCGTCCAGGGCATCGAGGTGATCGAGGTGGCCGGCATGGACCACCACATGATCGTGGTCACCTTCGACGAGAACCGCATGACCTTGCGCGTGCCGGTGAACAAGGTTCCCACCGCCGGGCTGCGGAAGCTGTTCACGCCGAAGGAATTCGAGGCGGCGATTGATACGCTGAAGGGCCGCGCCCGCATCAAGCGTACCATGTGGTCCCGCCGCGCCCAGGAATACGAGGCAAAGATCAACAGCGGCGATCCCATCCAGATCGCCGAGGTGGTGCGCGACCTCCAGCGCAATGCCGGCCAGCCCGACCAATCCTTCAGCGAGCGCCAGATCTATGAGCAGGCGCTGGAGCGCCTGGCCGCCGAATACGCGGCGATCGAGAAGATTGATAAGCTCACCGCCAGCGACCAACTGGTCGTCTTCGCCAAGTCCACATGAACCTGGAAAGCGCCTCCAGCATTGAGGAGGTGGTGGCCGATCTCGAGGAGGGCTTCGCCCTCTTTGACGATTGGGAGGACCGCTATCGCTACCTGATGGATATGGGCCGCGAATTGCCCAGCCTGGCGGCCGAGGAGATGGTGGAGGCCAACCGCGTCTCCGGCTGCCAGTCCCGCGTCTGGCTGGTGCCGCGCGTGGAAGCCGGGCGGTTGTATTTTCGCGCGGGCAGCGATGCCGCCTTCGTCCAGGGGTTGCTCGCCTTGCTCATGCGCGTGCTGAATGGCCGTGCGCCTGAGGAAATCCTGGCCACCGATGCCAGCTTCCTCACGCGGCTCGGCCTGGGCGAGCATCTCAGCCTCTCGCGCCGCAATGGCGTGATGGCGGTGCTGGGCCGCATCCAGGCGGCGGCGCGGGCCGCCGCGTAGAGCATCATCCGATCAAACGGAATCGTTTGATCGGATAAAGATGCTCCTGAAGCAGTCAGCTAGAGCTTTTGCCGTGAGCCCTTCCGAACGGAAAAAGCTCTGGCGTTTTCATCGCAAGGCGACTTGGCCGCCCTGCCTCGCCGCCGAAGCCGCATCCAGCGAAGCTCCGGGCGAAACCTCGCCCCCCTCCGGCAGGGCGCCCGCCACCCCCAGGCCCCGCCGCGCGACGAGCAGGCGATACCGCACCCACCCCTCGGTTTGCAGGCTCTCCAGCAGCAGGCCGCCGATTTCCGCCTCCGCCCTGACGCCGAGGCCGAGCAGGCGTGGCAGCCAGGCCTTGCGCCGTAACTCGGCGAGGCGCGGCGCCACCGCCGCCATGGGCCGCACCTGGAGAAGTGGGTTCAGGTCCCGCTCGCCCACCAATTGCAGCCCGGTCGCTTGCAGTGCCGCCACCCATCCGGCGCGGTCCGGCAGCACGGGGCAGCGCCAGAAGCGTTTGAAGCGTGACAGCCGCTCCGTCGCTTCCGGCGGCAGTCCAGGTTCTGGCATGTCATCCACGACCAGAAGATGCCCGCCCGGCGCCAATCGCTGCGCCAGGCCGGTCAGCGTTAGCGCCGGATTTGCGCTGTGGATCAGGCTCTCGATCCCGTAGATCAGGTCGAACGGCCCATCCGGCGGCGCGTCGTAGGAACGCACCGCCACGCGCACACGCTCGGCCAGCCCGGCCGCGGCCAGGGCCGCATTGCCGCGCGCCGCCTGCTCGGGCGAGAGGGTCAGGCCGGTCCAGTCGCCGCCCAGTCGGGGAGCCAAATCCAGCATGGTGGCGCCATAGCCGCAGCCGGCATCCAGCACGCGTGGCGCTTCGGGCAGGCTCACGCCCTCAAGCATCAACCGATGGATGACCAGCGGCGAGGGCGGGCCGCCCTGCGGGTCTGCCAGAGCGCGGTGCACGGGATGCACCGCCTCGCCCGCCGCGCGCCGCTCCCGGTAGAAGGAAATGCCGTCGAGCCAGCGGTAATAGCGTTGGACGCGGCGTGCCTGGCGTTCGGATTCGCTCTGCATCATTCTTTTTAGCGCAAAGTCAGGCGGCTTGTCGCGCCTCCGTGAGCTGGGCTGCCAGGCGGCGCAGATCCTCAGCCGCGAGGGAATTGGGGTGGCGCGTCAGCAGCGGCGCCTGGGCGCGGATGGCGGCGGGCACGCGCGCGTCCCGCCGCACCGCGCCCAACAGCGAGAGCCCCTGGCCCAGGAAGCCCCGGCATGCCGCATCCAGCGCCGCATGCACCCGCGCCGGCTGCGCCGCCATGTTGACCAGCAGCCCGGCACGGCCCTGCGGGGCATCGCGCCGGTGCAGCTTCAAGACGGCATAGGCATCGGTCAGCGAGGTCGGCTCCTCGGTCGCGACGACGATGAGAAGATCGGCCATCGCCGCCAGCCCGCGCTGCGCCGCGCCGATGCCCGCGCCGAGATCCAGCACCACCCAATCCATCGGCAGGTCGCGCAGCATGGCAATGACCTCGCGCGCGCCCGCGCCATCCAGCGTGGCCAGGGCGGTGGAGCCGGAGCGGCCCGGCAGCACGGCGAAGCCGGCCTCGTGATGCACCAGCGCGGCCTGGGCCGTGCAGCGCCCCGTCAGCACGTCGCCCAGGTCATGCTTCGGGTTGAGGCCCAGTTGCACATCCACATTGGCTAGGCCGAGATCGCCATCCACCAGCGCCACGCGATGCCCGGCCTCGGCCAGGGCTTGGGTGAGGCCGATGGCGAGGCAGGTCTTGCCGACGCCTCCCTTGCCGGAAGCAAAGGCGATCAGGTGGGGGGAATTCATGGCGTGGTCTCCCGTTGGGGGCCACCGGTCAGGCGCGCGGCCAGCCAGGCGGAGGAAAGTGGTTGCAGCCCATGCGCCACCTGGGGGCCGATGCCCGCCTCGGTCAGCGCCAGGCCCACGGAGGCGGCCGAGAGCACGCCGCCCAGGCGGCGCGCCATGTCCAGCCGGGTGGGCAGCAGATGCCGCGCGCCGAGCAGGTGGAAGGCGCGGGCGATCTCGGCGCTTTCCTCGGCATCGAGGCCAGCGGGCAGGACGAGGATGGGGATGGCGTCGGCGGCGCGGATCAGGCGGAGCAGGCGTTCGGCCTGGGCATCGTCGAAGGGGTCGCAGCCGAAGCCATCCACCAGGGCCATCTGCCCCGGCTCCCGCATCTGGAGCGCCTTGGCCAGCGCCTCGGGCACGGCGGCGACGGCCAGCGTCAGCCGCAGCAGCCGGGTGAAGGCGGCGAGTTGCTCCACCGCGCCCGCCCGCGCGCCATCGGCCGTGACGACGATGGGCTGGAGCCCGGCCATCTTGGCCCGTGCCGCGAGCTTCGCGCAGGTGAGCGTTTTTCCCGCGCCGGGGGGGCCGACCAGCATGATCGGCCGGTCCTCCGGCAGGGCTTCGAAGCTCAGCCGCGCCGCCAGCGCCGCCGCGAGGTCCGGGCCGGGAAAGGCGTCGCTCAAGTCGGGCGAGAGATTGTGCCGCGCCAGCTCCGCATGCGGCGCCTCGGGCTCCGGCTCGATCAGTTCCGGCTCGGCGAGGTCGAGTGCGGCGGTGACTTCCACGCCGCCCCCCACCCGCCGCGTGCTGAGCACCACCGCATCCTCGCCCAACGCGTCCCGCACGGCAGAGAGGGCAAGGGTGGCGGTGCGTGCGTGAAAGACCCTGAGGCGCATGGCTCAGATGCTGGCCAGGCTGCGGATGCGGACGCGCGGATGGATTTCCGCCTGGGAGAGCACGGGCGTGCTGGGCCGGAAGCGTTCGATGATGGCCCGCAGATGCGGACGCAGCGCGCCCGAGCACAGCAGCGCCGGATGCTCGCCCTGCGCCGCCTGGGCGTCCAGCACATCGCGCAGGCGCTGCATGAAGGCCTGCAGGCGGCCGGGCTCCATCGCCAGCTGCCGGTCCTCCGGCGGGCCGACCAGGCATTCGGTGAAGGCCACCTCCCATTCGGGCGAAAGCATGACGATGGGCACATAGCCTTGCGGCCCGCGCGCCGCCTCCGAGAGTTGCCGGCTGAGCCGCATGCGGACGATGCCGAGCATTTGCGGCAGGGAGCGCGCATTGGCCGCCGCCGCCTCCTGCAAGCCTTCCAGGATGGTCGGCAGGTCCCGGATGGAGACGCGCTCGGCCAGCAGCGCCTGGAGCAGGCGTTGCAGCAGGCCCATGCTGACCTGGGCGGGGATCAAATCCTGCACCAGCTTCTGCTGCTCGCGCGGGAGCTCGTCCAGCAGCTTCACCGTCTCGCTGTAGGAGAGCAGTTCGCTCATGTTTTCGCGCACTACCTCAGTCAGGTGCGTGGCCAGCACGCCGGCGCAATCCACCACGGTGCAGCCGCGCGCCAGCGCTTCCTCACGCAGGCTTTCCTCGATCCAGAGGGCGGGCAGGCCGAAGGCGGGCTCGGTGGTCTTCTCGCCAGGCAGGTCGGGCAGGCCCCCCTCGGGGTTGATGGCCAAATGCAACGGCGGGCGCAGACTGCCGCGGACGGCCTCGATCTCCTTCACGCGCAGGATGTAGGTGTCGGGCGGCAGGTCCAGATTGTCCTGGATGCGGACCGAGGGCAGCACGAAGCCCATTTCCTGCGCGATGGAACGGCGCAAGCCGCGAATCTGCTCGGTCAGGCGCGGCGCCTCGCCCGAGGCGAGGGAGAGCAGGCCGTAGCCCAGCTCCAGCCGCAGCAGGTCCATTCGCAGGGCTTCGGAGACGGCGGGCTCGGTCGGGAGTTGGGGCGCCTCCTCGGGCAGGAGCGGGGTGGCGAGGCTGGATTTGCGCTGGAACCAGGCGGCGGTGCCGGTAACCCCGGCGATGGCGAGGAAGGGCAGCACCGGCATGCCCGGCATGGCCCCCAGCACCACGGCGGAGCCCGAGGCGATGGCGAGCGGCTTCCACCCGGTCAGCTCCCGCGCCATCATCTGGTCGGCCTGCTCATCCTTCGCCGCCTTGGTGACGACGATGGCGGCAGCGACGCTGACCAGAAGCGCCGGAATCTGCCCCACCAAGCCATCGCCCACGGTGAGGATGGAATAGGTCTCCACCGCATCGCCGAAGCTCATCCCGTGGCGGCCAATGCCGATGGCCAGCCCGCCCAGCAGGTTGATGAAGGTGGAGATCAGCCCGGCGATGGCATCGCCCTTCACGAATTTGGAAGCACCATCCATGGCACCGTGAAAGCCGCTCTCCTCCTGGAGTTCGCGGCGGCGCAGCTTGGCCTGCTGTTCATCAATCGTGCCGGCGGAGAGATCGGCGTCAATCGCCATCTGCTTGCCCGGCATGGCGTCCAGGTGGAAGCGCGCCGAGACCTCCGCGATGCGGCCGGCGCCCTTGGAGACGACGACGTGATTCACGATGAGCAGAATGGCGAAGACGATCATTCCCACCAGGATGTCGCCACTCATCAGGAAGTTGCCGAAGGCCGCGATCACGCCGCCAGCCGCCTGCGGCCCCTCATGCCCATCGGCCAGGATGGCGCGCGTGGTGGCGACGTTGAGGCCGAGGCGGAACAGCGTGGTGATCAGCAGCAATTGCGGAAAGGATTGGAAATCCAGCGGCCGCGTCAGCAGCAGCGCCACCATCAGCATGAGGACGGACATCACGATGTTCAGCGCCAGCGTCACATCCAGCAGCACGGCCGGCAGCGGCACGATCAGGATGACCATGACCAGCATCACGCCGGCGACCAGCAAAATCTCGGAAGATATGCGGAAGTTGCGAAGCCAGGGGGGAAGCGCGGCGGCGTTCATGCGACGCGCCAGCTCTCGGGCAATTGCCCCGGTGCCAGCGGCACGCTGACGCCCTGGCCGCGATATTCGGCGAGCTTGTTGCGTAGCGTGCGGATCGAGATACCGAGGATCTCGGCGGCCCGTGTCCGATTGCCCAGACAGCGGCCGAGAGTCTCCAGGATCAATTCGCGCTCCACCTCCTCCATGCGGCGGCCGACCAGGGCGGCTATGGGGTGCGCCGCTGCTGGGGCGGCGGCGGCGGGTGCGTCGCCCATGGCCTCCGGCAGCACGGTGCCCAATTCGATGGCTTCCGCGCCGATTTCGCGCCCGGTGGCGAGCAGCACGGCGCGGTGCATGGCGTTTTCCAGTTCACGCACATTGCCGGGCCAGGGATGGCCCATCAGCCGCGCCGTGGCGGCGGGCGCCAAGGGGCGCAGCGGCAGGCCATTCGCGGCCGAATAGCGCTCGGCGAAATGCTCGGCCAGCGGCAGGATGTCGGCGCCGCGTTCGCGCAGCGGCGGGATGCGAAGCTGCACCACGTTCAGGCGGAAATACAGATCCTCGCGGAAGCGCCCGGCGCGCACCTCGGCCTGGAGGTCGCGATTGGTGGCGGCGAGGATGCGAACATCCACCTTCACCGGATGCGTGCCGCCCAGCTTGTCCACCTCGCGCTCCTGGATGGCGCGCAGCAGCTTGGATTGCAGGCGCAATTCCATCTCGCCGATTTCGTCCAGCAGCAGCGTGCCGCGCTCGGCCTGTTCGAATTTTCCTTTCCGGGCGGCGACGGCGCCGCTGAAGGCGCCACGTTCATGGCCAAAGAGCTCACTCTCCAGCAGGGCCTCGGGCAGGGCGGCGCAGTTGAGCGCCACGAAGGGGCCGCGCGCGCGCTTCGACGCCGCATGGATGTGGCGCGCCAGCACCTCCTTGCCGGTGCCGCTTTCGCCCATGATGAGCACCGAGGCCTCGGCGCGGGCCAGTTGCTCGGCGCGGGCCAGCAGCGCGCGCATCACCGGATCCTGGCAGACGGGTGGATCATGCGCCGCCGTCACCGCCTCCAGCATGGCGGCGATGAGCTCCGCCTCGGGTGGGAGGGGCAGGAATTCACGTGCGCCGGCGCGGATGGCGCGCAGCACCGCATCGGCATCCGCATTGCGGCCGCAGGCGATGAGCGGGGTGGCGATCCGCTCCTCCGCCAGGCGTTCCAGCAGCCAGGGCAGGTCATGCGCGGCATCGGCCAGGATGAGGTCCGCCCCGGCGCCGCGCAGCCGCTCCAGCCCGGCTGTCACGCCCTCCACCTGCGTCAACTGCGCGCCGCGCGCGGTGGCGATGCGCGCCGCATGCCCCAATTCGCCGGAGAGCGAGCCGATGATCAGCAGCCGGGTCATACGCCGCGATCCGCCTTCACGATTTCCGTCATGGTGATGCCGAGGCGGTTATCCTCGACCATCACCACCTCACCGCGCGCGACCAGGCGGTTATTGACGTAGATATCCACCGCCTCGCCCAGCTTGCGGTCCAACTCGACCACGGCGCCACGGCCGAGCTTGAGCAACTGGCTCACCTGCATCGTGGCCCGGCCCAGCACGGCGCTGACCTGAACGGGGATGTCATAGACCGCCTCCAGGTCACGCGGCAGGCTGGCCGCGCGTTCGCCGCCCAGCGGCGAGCCGGGGGTGGCGGGTTGGAATTCGTCCGTGGCGTCGCTCATGCGGCCTTACCTTTCCTGGTCCCGCGCTGGCGGGTTTGATCATTCGACAAGCTGGTCATCCTTGCCCTCGGAGAGCTGGATCTGCCCCTGCGCGGCGAGGTCCTTGGCGGCGGCGACGACGGCCGCCTGCGCCTCGTCCACATCCTTCAGCCGCACGGGACCCAGCGCCGCGATATCGTCGCGCAGCAGCTTCGCCGCGCGTTCGGTCATGTTGCGGAAGAAGAGGTCCCGCATCTCCTCGGCGGCGCCCTTGAGCGCGAGGGTGAGGCGCTCCTTCTCGACCGAGCGCAGCAGCACCTGCAGCCCCGTCGAGTCCAGGCGCTTGAGGTCGTCGAAGGTGAACATCAGCGCGCGGATGCGCTCGGCCGATTCGAAATTGCGTTCCTCCAGCGCGGCCATGATCCGCGCCTCGGCCTGGCGATCGAGGCCGTTGAAGATGTCCGCCATCATCTCATGCGCGTCACGCCGGGTGGAGCGCGCGAGGTTGGACATGAACTCCATCTTGAGCGTGCGCTCCACGCCGTCCAGCGCTTCCTTTTGCACATTCTCCATCCGCAGCATCCGCATCACCACTTCCATGGCGAAGCCATCGGGCAGGATGGAGAGGACGCGCGCCGCGTGGTCCGGCTTCACCTTGGTCAGCACCACGGCGACGGTCTGCGGATATTCATTCTTGAGGTAGTTCGCGAGCACCGTCTCATTCACATTGCCGAGCTTGTCGAAGATGGTGCGCCCGGCAGGGCCGCGGATTTCCTCCATGATCTGCGTCACCCGATCCTGCGGCAGGGTCCGCAGCAGCAGGCGCTCGGTGCTCTCATAGGAGCCCACCAGATTGCCCGACTGGCCGATCTGGGCCGCGAATTCATCGCAGATCGCCTCCACCGTCCCCGACGGGATTGCGCCCAATTGGGACATGGCATGGGAGAGGTCGCGGATCTCGTCCTCATGCAGGCGCGCGAAGAAGCGGGTCGCCTGTTCCTCGCCCAGGGCCAGCATCAGGATCGCGGCCTTCTGGGTCCCGCGAATTTTCCTGCCGCTCATTCATCTTCCTCCGGGGTCAGCCAGCGCCGGACAGCGGCCAATGCTTCGTCCGGGTAGCGGTCCACCATCTCCGTGATGCGCGTGATGGAGGAAGCGCGGAGCTGCCCCTGCACATGCGCCAGGTGGATCATTCTCTCGGTTTCCGATCTGCCCTCGTCGCCCAACAGGCCAGCGGATTGCTCGCCGGGCGGCAGCGCGGAATCGCCCGGCTGGCCCGGAATTCCGGTCGCTCTCGCCCCACCCGGCAGGGCGTTGCCGCCCATCCCGGCCAGCGCGGGGGTCGGGTTCAGCGAGAGCGAGAGCTTGCGCGCCAAGGGTCGCGCCACCAGCAGCAGCGTCAGCAGGATCAGCACGCCGATCAACGCCGTCTCCAGCAGCCGCGCCAGCACCGCCTGCGGAATGTCGAGGCCGAGCAGGCCTGCCTCGCGCGGGGTTTCCTCGGGGTCGGCGAAGCGCATGGAGACGACTTCCACCCGGTCGCCACGCTGCTCGTTGAAGCCCACGGCATTGCGAACGAGGGAGGCGATGCGGGCCAGTTCCTCGGGCGTCCGCTCGCGCTTGGTGGCGGGGCCGTTGGTTGCGCCGGCGGGGCGGGCTTCGGCCACGCCATCCACCAGCACGGCCACGGTCAGCCGGCGCGTGGTGGGGTGTTCGCGCATCACGTTGCGGATGGTGCGGCCGATCTCGAAATTCGTGGTCTCCTCCTGGCGGCTCTCCTGGTTGCCGCCCGCCCCGCCGGGTGCTTCCGCGCCGGGCAGGTTGTTGGCGACACCGACCGGACCGGCTTCCTGGCTACGCGTGCTCTCGGTGCTGGATTGCGTGCTGCGCGCCACCTGGTTCTCGGGGTCGAAGCGTTCCTCGCGCGTCTCGACGCGATCGAAATCCATGTCGAGTGCGACTTCGGCGCGCACGCGCCCATGGCCGAGTACGCGCTCCAGCATTTCCTCCACCGCGCGGGAAAGCCTGGCTTCCTGGCCGCGGCGCAGTTCCTCCTGGGTTTGCGCGCCGGCCGGGCCGCTCAGCGCCTGGCCGCCGCGCGCCAACAATTCGCCGCGGCTATCCACGATGGAGACATTCTGCGGCCGTAGCCCCGGCACGGCGGCGACAACCAGGTGCAGCACCGCCTGCACGCCCTCGCGATCCAGCCGTTGCGCGCCCTGCATGGTGAGCAGCACGCTCGCCTGCGCCTCGACCCGCTCGCGTGAGAAGGCCTCGCGGCGGGGCAGCACCAGATGCACGCGCGCGCCGCGCACGCCGCTCAGGGCGCGGATGCTGCGGGCCAACTCGCCCTCCATCGCGCGCAGGCGGTTCATCTCCTGCTGGAAGGGCGTGGTGGTCAGGCTCTCGCCGCGGTCGAACAGCTCATTGCCGATGGAGCCGCCGGCGGGCAGGCCCTCCCGTGCCAGGGAGAGCCGCAGCCGGTGCACATCCTCGGCCGGGACCAGCACCTGGGTGCCACCGGCCGCGAGGCGATAGGGCACGCGCTGGCGTTCGAGCGCCGCGACCACCGCGCCCGCGTCGCGTGTTTCCAGATCGCCATAGAGGAGGCCCATGGGCGGGCTGCCCGCGCGCACCACAAGGAAAATGATCAGGCCGAGGACGCCGATGCCCACACCCGCCAGCGCCATCAGCTGAACCCGGCCCAGCGCCCGCAGCTGGCCAATCAGGTTTTGCACGGCACCATCCGAAACGGCGCGCTGCACACCAACATGCAAATTCTCCCGGGGGCTCATCCTGTGCCCTCGGCAGAACTTGCCGCATGCGGTGTTGCGAAAGACTTAACGGTGCGGCCTGGCCATGGCGCCGGCGCTCAATTCGCGACGAAGCCGCGCAGCCTGTCGAAACTCACCGAAAGCGCGCCGAGACTGAGCCGCACCTCGCCATCGCGGCGATCCACCGCCGTGGCGCGGGCCAGCACGCCGGCGGTGACGGGGGCGGCCGTGCCGTCGGCGCGGGTGCCGGCGATGGCGAAGCGATAGGCGCCATCGGGCAGTTGCGCGCCGCTCGCAGCGCGCCCGTCCCAGCTCCAATTCGTGGCGGTGGCACCGAGTGTCACATCGGCGCTGCTTAGCGCGCGGCCATTCGCATCCGTCACGCTGATGCGGACCATCCGCGCCTCGCCGGCCGCTGGCAGGCGCAGTTGTGCCTGGCCGCCTTGCAGCGCCAGTTGGTCGCTCTCCACCTCGACCACGCGGCCCATCAGGGGGGCGGCCGAGACCAGCTGGTTGCCCTGCTCGACGCGGAGCAGGCGCTCCAGATTCGTGTTCACCTTGATCTGCTGCTCGACGGAGGCGAATTGCACGAGCTGTTCCGCCATCTGGTTGGCATCCATCGCGTTGGTCGGGTCCTGGTTCTGCAACTGCGTGGTGAGCAGCGTGAGGAAGGTGTTGAAATCGGCACCGATACCGGTGGTATTTCCGGCGCGCGCAGCCGGTGTGCTCGCCGTGTTCTGGATCGCGCTGATGCTTCCGCTCATGGATGTCTCCTATTCGTCAGATATGGGCGTCAGATCTGGAGGTCGAGAAGGCCGCGCGGCGCGCGGGTGGGCGGTGGCTCTGGGTCCGATGGGCCGGCGCTGCTGGCCCGGCGCGCGGCGCCGGAACGGGCCTCGCCCTGTGGGCCTCGATCCGCCTGGCCTGATTGCTGCCCGAGCGAGAATTCGATCCCCTTCGCCTCCACCAGCAGCCCGGCATCGGCCAGGCTGCGGTCCAGCTCCTGCCTGTCACGCAACAACAGCGCCAGCGTCTCAGGCCGCTCCGCGATGATGCGGATGGAATGCGCCTCGCCCTCCCGCTGCACGCGGATTTCGACGCGGCCGAGTTCAACCGGATCGAGAGTGAGCTGGAAGCCATTGGCCACTCCCGGCGTGAAGGCGAGTGCGACGGCCATGGGAGCGATCTGCCGGACCGGCGCGGCTGGCGGTGCGGGCGGGGTGTTCTGCGCGGGCGGCGGGGCATCAATCGGATGAGGCGCCAGCGCGTCAAACCCCCAGCTGATCAGGCCACCTGGCGGCGCCACCGTGTGGGGTGGCGGGGCATGCCTGCCCTCCGGTGGCTTCGGCTCGATCGGAACCAGGCTGCCCTCGGGCGTCCTGGCGAGTTGCGGCAGCCGCAAGGGCGCGTCGGACGCGGACTCGGCTGGCGGCGCAGCTTCCTCTGGCGCCTCGGCGAAGCCGTGCAGCTCCGGCATCCGATTCGCCGTGGCGGCGCGAGTGGTGTCCGCTTGGGCCGCATCCGCCTGGAGCGCGTCCGGCTGGAGCAGGTTCGATTGCCCGAAATTCGCCTGGCCTGTGTCTGCGGCTACGGCTACGGCTACGGCTGGGCTGGGCTGGGCGGGGAGTGGGCTGGCCAATTCCGCTGATGCAAGGGCCGGAGGGTATGCCGCTTGCGGCAGGGCTGCGGGCTGTCTTGCGCCCGCTGGATTGGCCCCGATTGCTCCGACCGGGGGCGGCGTTCCAGCCTCGGCCCATGTGGCCAGGCTGATGGCGGCTGCCCCGCCTGCGGGGGGCGGGGTTGGCAGCCCGGACATCCTCAGCGGCACTGGCATGTCCGCCGTCTCGCGCCGCTGTTCATCCGTGTCGGCCAGCGGGTCGGCTTCCGGCGTATCCAGCCGGCTGGTCGGAAGTTCGGCATCAAGGCTGCCAGCAGCGTCGCCATCGGCAGGGGGACTGGTCTCCGCCGCGGATGGGGAGGGCGCCGGGACCATGGGCGACATTACGGCCGCCGGCGCGCGCGGCGCATGCGGAGCCGGCAGGCCGGTATGCTCGTCGGGTGCTGCCTCGGTGGGGGAAGCTTCGCCTGGCAGGGTGGCCGCCCCAGGCAGCGGCACCTGCGGGAGTGGTGTGGAGAGGGCCGCGGTGGTGCGCGCCGCTTCGGCCGGGGTTCCATCCGGCGGCGCTGGCGTGGCCAGCGCGCTGCCCGGCATGGCTGGCGCTGTCAAATTCGGAAGTGCCGCCACGCCGGGTGGCGGAAGGCCGGGCAGCGGAAGGCCGGGGACCGCCGCGGCAGCGCCTTCCGGCAGGAGCGGCGCTGCCGGCAGGCCCGGACCGGCGAGCATGGGCGCGGCCGGAGCCGTCATCGGCGGTGGTGCGGCCTGGTGGCGAATCAGCGCCTCCTGGAACCCGGAATCGACGCTCGCCTCCAAACCGGCGGCGCCAGGCTGGGGCGGCGTGGGCGCCGAGGCGAGGCTGATGGAGAAGCCGCCATCCATGCCGATCATCTTCCCATGCCGCGCGGGCCGGGCCCCATGCCCGTTCCTCATCCACGACTGCCCGGGGTCCGCAGCAAGGTCCGGGCCAACGCCAGGCCGGCCCTGCCCGGCAACCAAGGACCGGATGGCCGGCAACTTCGCCTCTTGCGCGGCAGGAATTGCCGCATCCGGGCCGCTATGTCCTGGCATGCATCCTGCGAGGCCCGCCCCAGCCCGAATCCCTCGGGATGTCCCATTCAGGCAACGGAGCCCCAGCATGTCGCTTTTTGGCGCGATGACCACGGCGATTTCAGGCCTCAACGCGCAGTCGCGCTCGCTCGGCCATATCTCGGACAACCTGGCCAATAGCCAGACCACCGGCTTCAAGCGGATTGACACCAACTTCACCGACTTGGTGACGCAATCCAGTTCCAACGCGCATTCCTCCGGCTCGGTGATCGCGCGGCCGGATTTCACCCATGGCGTGCAGGGCACGGTGGAGCAGAGCGAAAATCCGCTCGGCCTGGCCATTGGCGGCCAGGGCTTCTTCAGCGTTGCGCAGTCGCGCGGCACCGTGGACGGGCTGCCCACCTTCGACGAGCGGCAATTCTTCACGCGCGCCGGGGATTTCCGTATGGACCGGGACGGCTATCTCGTGAACGGCTCCAACTACTTCCTGCAAGGCTGGCCAGTGAGCGGCGATGGCGTGGTGGACCGCACGACGCTGGCCCCGGTGCGCGTGAGCCAGGAGGTGTTCAATCCCATCGCCACATCAAGCATCGAGATGTCGGCCAACCTGCCGGCGCTCGCTCCGCCAGCCACACCGGGCGATGCCAAGAGCTTCAGCACCCAGGTGCAGATCTATGACCAGGTGGGCACGCGCAACCCCGTAACGCTGACCTTCGCCCAGATGACGGATGGCACGCCGCGCGGCTGGAACATGACCATCACGCCCAATCCCGTCCTCGGCGGCGTGGATGTGCCGGTGATCTTCGGGCCCAATGGCACGATCGAAACCTTCAACGGCGTGGCGGGCACCGTGAACACGCCGGTGGACTTCGACTTCAACATGAATTTTGGCCTGGGCAACCAGCCCATCACGCTGAATATCGGCCGCTTCGGCGTGGCGCAGGGCATCACCCAGTATGCGGGCAGGGATTTCTCGCTGCGGAACCTCTCGCAGAATGGCGTCCCGCCCGGCGGATATTCGGGCCTCTCCGTGCGTGAGAATGGCGACATCACGGTGAATTACGACAATGGGCAATCGCGTGTTGTGGCCCGCGTGCCGCTCGTCTCCTTCAGCGATGCCGACAAGCTGCAACGCCTGGATGGCCAGGCCTTCATGCGCACCATCGAGAGCGGCGAGGCCCAGGTGACCGATGTGGCGAGCAATGGCGTGGGCAAGCTGGTGGTCGGCGCGCTGGAGAAGTCCAACGTGGATATCGGCACGGAATTCACCAAGCTGATCGTGGCGCAGCGCGCCTATACGGCGAATACGCGCCTGGTCACGACGGCCGACGAAATGCTCCAGGAAACGATCAACATGAAGCGCTGACGCGCTGGCAACATGAATCGTTGAACCGCGCTTCGACAGGAAGAATCAATGAGCCTCGATCTTGCCCTGGGCATCGCCAGAAGCGGCCTGCAGGCGACGCAGCGCGCCTTGGCCAATGTCTCGCAGAACATCACCAATGCGGAGACGCCCGGCTATACCCGCAAGACGGTCGCTGCCGAGTCGCGCACCGCCGCCGGCATGCCGCTCGGCGTGCGGTTGGGCGATGCGCGGCGCGAGGTGGACCAGGCGCTGTTGAATGAACGCGATGCGCGCGGTGGCGAGGCGGCGGCGGCGGGCGTGCGCGAACGCCTGCTCTCCGGCATCGAGGCGATGCAGGGCGTGCCGGGCGCGGGAGAGAATCTGGGCGATACGATCGAGGCACTCCGCACCAGCCTGACGGCGTTGCGCGGCGCGCCCCAGGAAGGCGGGCTGCAACGCGCCGCGGTGAATGCCGCACGGGAGGTGGTGACGCGCTTCCAGGACCTGGCCGCCGCCATCGGCCAGGCGCGGCAGCAGGCGCATGACGGCATGGTGGGCGAAGTGGCGCAGGTGAATGCGGGCCTGCGCGATATCGCCCAGCTCACCATCGCGATCCGCGGCGACCGCTCACGCGGGTTGAGCACGAGCGACCTGGAGGACCAGCGCGATGTCGCTCTCGGGAAGCTGTCGCAGAGCCTGCCGGTCCAGGCGCTGCACCAGGCGGATGGCGGGCTGGTCCTGCTGGCCAAGGGCGGCTTCGCCCTGCCGCTGGAGCAGGTTGGCGATGTCCTCACCGCGCAGATCGCCGATCTCGGGCCAAGCTCCTTCCATGGCGCGGGTGGTGATATCCCGCCCATCCTGCTGGGCGGCACGGATATCACGCGGCAACTGGGCGGTGGGCGGCTGGGCGAATTTGTGGCGCTGCGCGATGCGACCCTGCCGCGCTACCAGGCCGAGCTGGACCTCGCCGCCGCGACACTGGCCAATCGCTTCGAGCAGCAGGGCCTGCGCCTTTTCACGGGCAATTCGGGCCAGATGCCCGATACCAGCCTGCCCTATGCGGACCCCGCCAGCGGCCAGGTCGGCTTCGCGCAGCAAATTCGCGTAAACGAGGCGGTGGCCGCCAACTCCGCGCTGATGCGCGACGGCACCCACGCCGTGGCCGATGCGCCAGGCGGTGCCAGCGGCTTCACGCCCAATCCGCCCGACGGCCCCGCCGGCTTCGCGACGCTGCTGGACCGCGTGATCAACCACAGCCTGGGCGAGACGATGCGGCAGGGTGTGACATGGCCGCCCATCGCATCGGGCGGCCTCGGGCCCAATGGCAGCCTGAACTCGCCCTTCATCCCGCCGCGCTCCATCGGGGACTACGCCGCGACCCTGACGGGCATGCAAAGCGGTGACCGCGCGGCGGCGACCGCGGCGCGCGAGCGGGCCGAGGGGCTGAAGGCCGGCATGGATGCCCGCTTCCAGCGTGAATCCGGCGTGGACCCGGATGCCGAGATGGCGCAGCTCATTCGCCTGCAAAATGCCTATGCGGCCAATGCCCGCGTCATGAACACCGCGCAGCAGATGTGGGAACAACTGCAAAGCATCGGGCGATAGGAAGGGACTGACGCGCCATGTCCAGCATCGAGATGTTCAATCGCCTGACCACCGAGACAGCGCAGCTGCGTAACCGGCTGGAGGGGTTCACACGCCAATCCACCAGCGGCCTCAGGGCCGACAAGCTGGGCGACCTCGCGCCGGAAGTCCCACGCGCCATATCGCTGCGCGCCGAGATCGGCCGGCGCGAGATCTATGGCCAGGCGATGGACCAGGCGCTGGGCCGCACGGCCGTGATGCAGGACAGCCTGGGCCGCCTGACCGAAATCGCCCGCGACTTCCGCACCAAGGCGGCCAGCCGCATCACCGCGGGCGATCCCGCTTCGCTGATGACGGTGCAGAGCGATGCGCGCGCGGCGCTGGCCGAGGTGGCGCATCTGCTCAATACGCGCCATGCCGGCGAATATCTCTTTGGCGGCAGCGATCTCGGCCGTCCGCCCATCCCCGATCCCGAAGGCCTGGCCACCGGCCAGATGGCGCAGGACATCGCGGCCCAGGTGGCGGCCCTGCCCGTGCAAGGCGCGGCCGCCACCATCGCCGCCACGCGCAGCATCGCGCAGAGCAATGCGGCGGGCGTCACGCCCTTCTCGGATTTCCTGACGGCCGACGCGCTGCTTCCCGCAAGCGAGCAGGAGGCGCGGCGCAGCGTGCCGGCGGCGGATGGCCAGGTCATCGGCTATGGCATCATCGCCGGGCGCAACGCGGAGGCCAGCAGCGCCGGTGAGACGACCGGAAGCTGGACGCGCGACCTGATGCGGAACCTGATGAGCCTCGCCGCCCTCAAGCCCGAGCAGATGGCCGATCGGCCAGCCTTCGACGCCTTCATCGGCACGCTGCGTGATGGCCTCTCCTCGGCCGAATTGGCGCTGGGGGAGGAGGCGGGCGCGCTGGGCACGGTCGAGGCGCGGATGGAAGCGACGCAGCGGCGGCATGACAACCTCGCCAGCGTGCTCTCGTCGCAGCTCTCGGATATCGAGGATGTGGATGTGGCCGATGCGCTGATCCGCCTCCAGGCCACGCGCAACGCCCTGGAAGCGAGCTACCGGGCGCTGGGTTCGCTGCGGGAACTCACCCTCGCGAATTTCCTGCGCTGATCCGGCCCGATCCGTCCTGATCCGCGGGGCCATCTTCAAGCGGCATTAACCCCACCCCCCCCAGGATCACGCCATGCCGGGTGGCCCCCGGTATCGGAGGAACGGCAAGGAGCCATGATGGCCCGTGCCGGCCGCACCCCCTCGCCGGGAGGGGGGGTGGATTTCCTGCCGGAGCGACTTGAAGGGAAAAAACATGTCCACGCTCGTGTTGGAACTCCGCCAGGGTGACCTGATGGTGGTGAATGGCGCGCCGATCCGCTTCCGCAACCGCACCCGCATCGAGCTGGCGGCCAAGGCGCGCTTCCTGTTCGGCAAGCAGATCATGGCGCCGGAGGGGGCCAATACGCCCGCCCGGCGGATCTACTTCGCCCTCCAGGCCGCCTATATCGGCACCGAGGATGAGCGCAAGCCGGGCCTGACCTCGGCCCGCACTCTCATCGAGGATTTCAAGGAGGCCACCACCTCCGTCCTGGTGCGCGAAATGCTGGCCCGCGCCCTGGAAGCGGCTGAGGGCGATGATTGCTACCTCGCCCTCAAGATCGTCCGCCGGGTGATGCGCCATGAGGAGGAGGTGCTGGGCCTGGAGCCCTTGCCGGCGCCACGCCGCGAACTCGCGGAAGGGCCGGTCCATGGCTGACGCGGCGAGCGCCGTCGCCGCCTTTCGTCGGGTGCTCAGGCCCGGCGAGGAGGAGCGCGCGCTCAGCCGTATCGCCACCGAACCACAGCAGCAGCGCGCGATGGAGCAATTCCGTCGTGCCGTGGAGCGCGCGCCCGATGTCAGGGCGGCGCTGCGCGACCCGCGGGTGCTGCAGGTCCTCACCACCGCATTGGGGATCCCCGAGGGCGCGAACCAGCAGGGCCTGGCCACGCGCATCTTCCTCTCCGACCTCAAGGATTCGAGGAGCCTGGCGAATACCCTGGGGGACCGGCGCTGGAAATCAGCGGCCGAGACCATGGATCTCGCGGCCAGGGGCATCGCCACCCTGCGGGACCCCAAGATGCAGGCGAGCCTGGCCGACGGGCTGCGGCGCGCGCAATGGAACCGCAATCTGGAGCAGGAGCAGCCGGGCCTGGGCGATGCCATCATCTTCAGGGAGCGCGCGAGGTCGGTGGATGGCAATATCTTCGCCGTGCTGGGCGATCCGGTGATTCGCCGTGTCGTTACCGGCGCGCTCGGCCTGCCGCTCCAGATGGCCATCCAGCCGGTGGAGACGCAGGCGCGCGCGGTGCGGGCGCGACTCGACATTGCCAAGCTGGAGGATCCCAGGGAAATCCAGCGCCTGGCCGAGCGCTATCTGATGGCCCGCGCCAATGAAAATGCAGGCGCCAACCTGACCAACCTGCTGTCCCGCTTTGGCTTCCCGCCCGGCGGCTTCACGGTTTGATGTAGAGCCCGAACTGGGCCTGGCGATAGGCTTGCAACTGCGCCTCGCTCGGCGCGCTGCGCGCCAGCTTCCCGCCGGAATCCAGGAACTCCATCACAACGATGCCCAGAGCCGGGTCCAGCCGCAACCGGGGGTTGGGGCCGATGGGCGGCAGTTGTGGCGCGGCGGCGGCGGGTGCGGAGGTGGGGGGCTGGGACGGCGCCTGCGCTGGCAGCCCGCTCGGGAGGTAGGTGCCTATGGGTCTCATGGGTTGACCTGCATGGTGAATGGGTTGTCCCAGAAACCACGCCAATGGTTAAGCATTGTTGAAGCTGCATGCGGCGTCGGGTTTGACGCCGGCGCGCGGAGCGTCGATTCTGCATCACAAGTGACCGTGTCCCCCAACCTTGCCACGCATGTGCTGACCCTGGTCGCCGCCGTGGCGGGCGGCTTCGTCTTTTCGCTGCTGCATGTGCCGCTGGCCTGGGCGATGGGGCTGCCACCCTCGGCTGTCATGCTCGGCATGGCACCAGGCGGCATGCCGGAGATGGGCGTCACGGCCAAGGCGCTGGGCGTGGCCGTGCTGCTGGTGCTGGGCTTTCACCTCACGCGCACCCTGATGTGCAACTTCCTGCTGGGGCCGATCCATCGCGGACTTGTCCGCCTCGGCCTGTTCAGACCCCACGGCAGCGCGTAGCGTTTCAGCAGGAAGGAACCTCCATGCCCGATGATGCAACGCCTAAGCTACCCTTGAACGGGCTGCGCGTGCTTGACCTGACACTCGCCCGCGCCGGCCCCACTTGCGTACGGCATCTGGCGGATTGGGGCGCCGACATCATCCGCATCGAGCCGCCGGGCAATCATGACGGCTTTGGCGGCGCGCGGGACGGTTTTGATTCCGTGAACCTGCACCGCAACAAGCGCGGCCTGGCGATTGACCTGAAAACCCCCGAGGGCCACGCGGCCTTCCTGCGCCTGGCCGCCACGGCCGATATCGTGGTCGAGAACATGCGTATGCAGGTCAAGCATCGGCTGAAGATCGATTACGAGACGCTCTCGGCCATCAATCCGCGCCTGGTCTATGCGAGCATTTCCGGCTTCGGCCAGACTGGCCCCTATTCGATGCGCGGTGGCGTGGACCAGATCGCGCAGGGGCTGGGTGGGCTGATGTCCATCACGGGCGAGCCCGGGCGCGGGCCGATGCGCGTGGGCATCCCAATTGATGACCTGACGGCGGGCAACCTGCTCGCCATGGGCGTGATGATGGCGTTGTATGAACGCGAGAAAACCGGCAAGGGCCGCTGGGTTCATACCTCGCTGCTGGAGGCGCAGGTCTTCATGCTGGACTTCCAGGCAACGCGCTGGCTGCAAAAGGGCGAGATCGCGGGCCAGGCCGGCAATGACCATCCGGTGAACACGCCGATGGGCGTGTTTCCCAGCGCCGACAAGCCGATCAACATCGCCGCCTCCTCACCCAAGCTATGGGCCGTGTTCTGCAAGGCTGCCGGCCGCGAGGACTGGCTGGAAAAGCCGGAATGGATGACCGCCGAGGGTCGCACCGCCGACCGCGCCGCGCTCAATGCCGCGATCGGCGAGGTGACGCGCCAGAAGCCCAGCGAATACTGGATTTCGCTGCTGGAGGAGGCCGGCATCCCCTGCGGTCCTATCAACAACATCCGCGAGGTCTTCGAGGACCCGCAGGTGCAGCATCTGGGCATGGTGTGGGATGTGCCCCATGCCAGGCTTGGGAAGGCCGGTGTGGTCCGCACGCCGATCAACATCGAGGGCCACACACCAGGCATTCGCCGCGGCGTGCCGGGCCTTGGTGAACATGCCGACGAGATCCTGGCGGAAGCCGGGCTCAGTTCCGAGGAAATCGCCGCCCTGCGTGCGAAAAAGGTTTTGGGAGAGTGAGTGAGATGCAATTCGCCGATGGAAAGATCCTGGCCCGCAGCGAAGGCGGCGTGGGCATGATCGTCTTCAACCAGCCCGAGAAGCGCAATGCGATGAGCATCGCCATGTGGGACGGCATGGCCGAGGCGCTGGACATTTTCGCCGCCGACGCCGCCGTGCGCTGCGTGGTTCTGGAGGGCGCGGGGGGAAAGGCCTTCGTCTCGGGCGCCGATATCAGCCAGTTCGAAAAAAGCCGCTCAGATGCCGACGCGCAGCGGCAATACAACATCAAGACCAGCCATGGCCGCGACAAGCTGGCGAATTTCCCGAAGCCGGTCATCGCCAAAATCCAGGGCTTCTGCATGGGCGGCGGGCTTGGCATCGCCATGTCCTGCGACATGCGGATCGCTGGCAGCGGCAGCGAATTCGGCATCCCCGCGGCCAGGCTCGGCATCGCCTATGGCTTTGACATGGTGAGCAACCTCGTCGCGCTGGTCGGCCCCGCCCACGCCAACTTCATTCTGATGACCGGCGGCCGGCTTGAGGCTTCCGAGGCCGAGCGCATGGGGCTGATCAACAAGCTGCACCCGGCGGAATCGCTGGATGCCGAGGTCGCGAAGATCACCGCTACCATCGCGGTCAATGCGCCGCTCTCGCTGCGTGCCAACAAGCGCACCGTGCGCGCCGTGCTGGCCGATGCCGCCCAGCGCGACATGGCCGCCATCGCCGCGGACCAGGATGCCTGCTTCGACAGCGCGGATTACCGCGAAGGCCGCCGCGCCTTCATGGAGAAGCGCAAGCCGGCCTTCACAGGCGCATGAGGCGCGAATATTTTACTGGCTTCGCAGCCATATCCCGGTAGGTTCCCGGCCATGCGCGGCACCTCCGCGCATGGCCATCGCTGATGGAAATGTCACAAGGAAAGCGTTTTGGACGGAACGGCGCAAACCGCGACTGAACAGATGGATGAACAGCTCGCGCCGATCTCGCGCATCGTCACCGAGGTGGCGGCGCAATTTCCCGGAGCCCGGATCACGCTCGGCGAGATGGCCGAGGCCTTCGGGGACCGCGCATTCGGACTGTTGATCCTGCTGCTTTGCCTGCCTTCGCTGCTGCCCGGCATGGCCTCCGTCTTCGGCATTCCCATGCTGATCCTGGGCGTGCAGATGGGCATGGGGCGGCGGGTGCCCAAGCTGCCGCGCTTCATCGCGCGCCAATCCATCAAGCGTGAGGACCTGCTGCGCCTCTCGGGCGCTTCCGGCTCATCCTGGATCAAGCGCGTCGAGCAATATGTGAAGCCGCGCCCCGGCTTCTTCACCTCCGCGCTGGGGGACAAGCTGGTGGGCTGGCTCACCGTCTATTCGGCCATCATGCTCATTCTGCCCGGCCCCGGCACCAATGGCCCTCCCGCCTTCGGCACCATCATCATGGCGCTTGGCGTGGTCGAGGCGGATAAACGCGTCATCGGCATTGGCGCGGCGATGACGCTGCTGGGCTGCCTCTTTGCCACCTTCGTGATCGGCGCGCTGATCTGGGTCGGCATCAAGGCCCTTGGCTGGATGGTCTGAAGCGGTCTAGTCTGCCCCCATGTGAAGGTGACCCGATGAGGGTTGAAACGGGAATGCGTGAAGCGCCGGTGCTTGTGCCGGTCAATCCGCGGCTGTCCCCGCAACTGTAGGCGGCGAGCCTCGGTCCACATGCCATTGCTCCCGGTTGGGAGAATGATTCACTGCCTCGGCGAAGTCGTCCGGGCAGGTCATTCTTCCAGGGGGTGAGAAGGCGGACCCAGGCGTTGACCCGCGAGCCAGGAGACCGGCCTGCACAGAGTTGTTCTCGCGCGTACCGGGCGGGGTGCACCGGTGCCACGGACTTGTCCGTTTGCGAGCTCGGCGCCAGCCGTCGGGCGGGGCGATGTGTCCTGTCCGGCATGTCGTCACGCGCAACACGGGAGCATCCCATGCGCCGCATTCTGCTCAGCACCGCCGCCATCCTGGCGTCAGTGACGCCCTCCCTCGCCCAAAGACCGGCCCATGAGCCGGTCGCCCTGGCGGACACCATCGTGACCGCCACGGGCGTTCCCACCCAGTTGGCCCGCGTGCCCGCCTCCATCACCGTGATTGACCGCCGCGCCATCGAGGAGAATGGCTTCACCACCCTCGCCGAGGCCTTGGCGACCGTGCCCGGCCTTCGCATCGCCCAATCCGGCGGGGCGGGCCAACTGGCCAGCGTCTTCATCCGGGGCAATTCCAGCCGCTCCACCCTCGTTCTGATGGATGGCGTTCCGGTCAATGACCCCTCGGACGCCAGCGGCGCCTTCAATTTCGGCAATGAGACGCTGTTCGACATCGAACGCATCGAGGTGCTGCGCGGCCCGGCCTCCTCGCTCTATGGCAGTGCGGCGGTGGGCGGCGTGATCAACCTCGTCACGCGGCGCGCCCCGCCGGACCGCAAGGTGATGCCCTATGGCGAGGTCGCTGGCGGTTCCCAGCGTACGCTGCGGCTGGGCGGCGGCGTGGCCGGGACGGTCGGCGCCTTCGATTACCTGGCGAGCCTGAACAACATCTCCACCCAGGGCTCCAACGCGACAGCTTCGCGCTTCTTCCGCTCGCTGCGCGAGGCGGATGGCTTCAACAGCACCAATGCCACGGCCCGCCTGGGCTACACCGTGACACCCGGCACCCGGCTGGAGGGCCTGGTCCGCTGGCGGGAAAACCGCATCGGCATTGACAGCGTCCCGCGCGACGACCCGAACTTCACGGGCGATGACAGGCGCTGGATGGGCCAGCTTCGCGGTGAATCCCGCCTGTTCGACGGCGCCTGGACCACGGGCCTGCGCCTGGCCATCACCGAGGATCGCCGCATCTATTCCAACCTCCCCGACATTCTGAGCAGCGCGCGCACGCATGATTATTATCGCGGCACGCGGCAAAGCGTGGATTGGGGCAATGTGGTGCGGCTGCCCGGCTTCGGCGCGGCCACCGATGGCGCCGTCACCTTCGGCATCAACTATGCACATGAGGATGTGACGAGCTTCGCCGGCAACCGCCCCTTCCGCACCACCACCGCGGCCAGGCAGGACACCGTGGCCGGGCATGTGGCGGTGCAGTATCGCGTCTGGGATCGCCTGGATGTGACGGGCGGCCTGCGCCATGACAGCGTCTCCGACTTCACCGGCTATACGAGCTGGCGCGTCGGTGCGGTGCTGGCGGTGCCCGAGGCCAATATGCGTATCCGCGCCTCGGGCGGGACGGCGTTCAACGCACCTTCGCTGTATCAGCGCTTCGGCGCCATTGGCACGACCTTCCGCGGCAACCCGAATCTGCGGCCCGAGACCAGCATCGGCTATGAATTCGGCGCCGAGATGGACATCCCGGCCTTCGGCCAGGAGCGCTTCTCGACCATCGGCTTCACCTTCTTCCAGTCGCGCGTGACAGATCTCATCAACTTCAACGCGCGGTTCAACTCGCTGGTGAATGTGGCGAGCGCGAACCTGAAGGGCGTGGAACTGGCCTGGGCGCTGCGCCCAGCGCCCTGGCTGGCCACGGAGGTCGCCTGGACCATCACCGACGCGACGGATGGGCAGACCGGCGCCGCCCTGCCGCGCCGGCCTGAGAGCGTCGTCACTTTCTCGGCACGGGTGGAGCCGGTGCGGGGTTTGGTGATCACCCCGCAGGTGCTGTTCACCGGCCGCTCGCCCGAGGGGGCCTTCGCCACCTATCTGGATTCCGGGGCCAGCGTGAATGCGCCGCGGAACAACAAGTCGGGCACGGTGTTCAACCTGACGGCAAGCTATCCGGTGATGCCCGGCATCACGGCCTTCCTGGAAGCCCGCAACCTGACGGACAGCAAGTGGGAGCCGGTGAACGGCTTCCAGACGCCGGGACGCAGCGGGATCATCGGGACGCGCTTCGTCTTCTGACGGGGCCTGGCCGCGAGGTGCTTCACCGCTTCGGCAAAGCACCTCAGCGGATCAGGCTTGGCTGAGAGACTGCTTCACCGCTTCGGCAAAGCACCTCAGCGGATCAGGCTTGGCTGAGAGACTGATTCACCGCTTCGGCAAAGCACCTCAGCGGATCAGGCTTGGCTGAGAGACTGATTCACCGCTTCGGCAAAGCACCTCAGCGGATCAGGCTTGGCTGAGAGGCTGATTCACCGCTTCGGCAAAGCACCTCAGCGGATCAGGCTCTACATGAACCCCACCGGATCCACATCCACCTGGACCCGGACTTCGCGCGGGAGCTGAACCCGCGCGAGCCAGTCGCTCAGCACGGCCTGCACCTTCACGCCGCGCGCTGCCTTGAGCAGTAGCCGGTGCCGGTATCGCCCACGCAGCAGCGCGAGCGGCGCCGGCGCCGGCCCCAGCACCTGCATGCCCGGCCCGACAGGCGCCCCCAGCCCCAATTCCCGCGCCCCGCGCTCGGCAGCCCGCGCATCCTCCGAGCTGATGATCAGCGCGGCCAGCCGCCCATAGGGCGGCCAGTGGCCGGGCTCGCGCTGCGCCGCCTCGGCCTTCAGGAAGCCCGGAAAATCATCGCGAATCAGCGCCTGCATCACCGGATGCTCGGGCGAGAAGCTTTGCAGCATCACACGCCCCGGCTTGTCCTCGCGGCCCGCGCGCCCGGCCACCTGGTGCAGAAGCTGCATGGTGCGCTCGCCCGCGCGCAGATCACCACCGCCCAGGCCAAGATCGGCATCCACCACCCCCACCAGCGTCAGATGCGGGAAATGCCAGCCCTTGGCGACGATCTGCGTGCCGATGATGAGGTCCACCTCCCGCTCCTCGATCTGCCTTGCGGCTTCGGCGGCGGCGGCGGGGCCGGGGATGGTGTCGCTGGCCATGACCAGGCGGCGGGCTTCGGGAAACAGCTCGGCCACCTCCTCCTGGATGCGTTCCACGCCGGGGCCGATGGGCACCAGCGAATGCTCCACGCCGCATTCGGGGCAGGCGGGGGGTGTGGGGGCCGTATGCCCGCAATGATGGCAGAGCAGGCGGCGCTGCGCGCGATGCTCGACCAGCCAGGCGGTGCAATTGGGGCATTGCATCCGGTGCCCGCAGGCGCGGCAGAGCGTGAGCGGCGCATAGCCACGCCGGTTAAGGAACAGCATCGCCTGCTCGCCCCGCGCCAGCGTCTCAGTCACGGCGGCGATGAGCGGCGGCGAGATGAAGCGCCCGCGCTCGGGCGGGTTCTGGCGCAGGTCTATGGCGCTGACCTGGGCCATCGCTGCCCCGCCATGCCGCACCGGCAGGCCAAGGCGCTTGTAGCGCCCGGCCTCGGCATTGGTGACGCTTTCCAGGCTGGGCGTGGCGCTGACCAGGATGCAGGTGGCCGCCTCCAGCCGGGCGCGGACCACCGCCATGTCGCGGGCGTGGTAGATCACGCCCTCCTCCTGCTTGAAGGCGGTTTCATGCTCCTCATCCACCACGATCAGGCCGAGATCGGGGAAGGGGAGGAACAGCGCGGAGCGGGCGCCGACCAGCACCGGCGCATCGCCCTCCGCCACGGCGCGCCAGGTGACGCGGCGGGTGCGGGGCGAGAGTTCGGAATGCCACAGCGCCGGGGGGGCGCCGAAGCGCCGCTCGAAGCGCGCCAGCCATTGGGTAGAAAGCGCGATTTCCGGCAGCAGCACCAGCGCCTGCCGGCCCTGTTTCAGCGTCTCGGCCACCGCATCCAGATAGACCTCGGTCTTGCCGGAGCCGGTGACGCCCTCCAGCAGCGTCACGCCGAAGCGTCGCGCCCGGACGGATTCACTCAGCCCCAAGGCTGCCGAGGCCTGCTCCGGCCGCAGGGCGGGGGGCGCGAAATCGGGGCGCGGGCGCGGGAAGGCGGCGGCGCGGGGCATCAGCGCCGGCTCGATCAGCCCGACCGAGGCGAGGCCCCGCACCACCCCCAGCGAGACCCCGGCCAGCCGCGCGATTTCCACCCCCGGCAGGGTATCCGCCCCCAGGGCTTCCAATGCGCGGGCGCGGTCCGGCGTGATGCGCGCCTCGGCCCCCGGTACACGCCGCCAGCCCGAGGCGGTGGCCGGCGCTTCCAGCGCTGCGGGCGCGCTCATCGCCATGCGGAGCACGGCGCCGGGGGGGGAAAGCGTATAGGCGGCGACCCAATCCACCAGCCGGCGCAGCGGCTCGCGCATGGGCGGAGCGGGCTTCACCGCGATCACCTCGCGCAGGCGGGCTTCCGCCACATGTTCCTGACCTTCCGCGTCATCCCAGATGACGCCGAGCGTGACCCGGCCGCCCAGCGGCACCTCGACAAAGCTGCCCGGCCCCGCCACCAGGCCGGCAGGCAGGCGGTAATCATAGGCGCCTTCCAGCGGCAGGGGCAGGAGAACACTGACGCGCTGGCCCGCAATCTGTTCCGCCTTGGCCTTTCGGGATGCTGTCGCCATGGGCTATTCCCTTCGCGACGGGGCGGCCGATGGTCAATCCCCGCCTCCGATTCGCCGCCAGACAGGATATCTCAACCATGAAGTTCTTTGTGGATACAGCCGATGTCGCCGAAATCCGTTCCCTGGTGGGCACGGGCTTCATGGATGGCGTCACCACCAACCCCAGCCTGATCGCCAAGTCCGGCCGCAAGATGAGCGAGGTCATCGCCGAGATCTGCGCCCTGACCGAAGGCCCCGTCTCGGCCGAGGTGACGGCGACGGATCATGAGACGATGCTGAAGGAAGGCCGCTACCTGCGCGCCATCGCCAGCAATGTCTGCGTGAAGGTGCCGCTGACCGAGGCCGGGCTTCGCACCTGCAAGGTGCTCTCGGATGAGGGGGCGCCGGTCAATGTCACGCTCTGCTTCTCGGCCAACCAGGCGCTGCTGGCGGCCAAGGCGGGGGCGACCTTCATCTCGCCCTTCGTGGGCCGGCTGGACGATATCGGCCAGGATGGCATGGAACTGATCGCCGATGTGGTGCAGATCTACCAGAACTACAATTTCAGGACCGAGGTGCTGGTCGCCTCGATCCGCCACCCCGTCCATGTGCTGCAATCTGCCAAGCTGGGCGCGCATGTCGGCACCATGCCGCCGGCGGTGATCCGCAACCTGCTGAAGCACCCGCTCACCGATCGCGGGCTGGAGGCGTTCCTCGCGGATTGGGCCAAGACCGGGCAGAGTATTCTTTGAGTTGTTTTGCCGCCTTCAGGCGCCAGGCGGCGACTCCGCCGCCTGGGCTTCGGATCGCTGAAGCGATCCGAAGCGCCTGTTCTGCGCGCCTTCCAAAGAAGCGTTGCTTTTCAGGCGAATGCCGGATTTTGGGGGCATTTTGCCCATGACCATCCCGCCCGATGCCGCCGCCGTGGAGGCCTTCCTCCAGGCCAACCCCGGTTTCCTGTCCGAGCGCCCGCAGCTCTACGCCATCCTCATCCCGCCGCGCCGCCTGCATGGCGAGGCGGTTGCCGACCACATGGCCGCGATGATCCAGGCCGGGCGGCAGGAATGGCGCGGGATGCTGGAAGCGGGGCGCACCCGTGGCGCCTTCGCCGCCAAGGTGGCGGAAGCCGTCCTCGCCCTCATCGCCAATCCGGATGCCCGGGATAGCCTCCGGCATGAATGGCCCGCCCATCTGGGCCTGGAATCCTGCCGCCTTGTCCCCCTTATGCCCGGCCCCGCCCTGGTGGTGCGCGATGTCAGCGTGGCCAGCGCCGCCTTGCATGGCGAGGCCGCGCCTCTGATCCGGCGCGAAGCGCTGCTGCGCGTTGGCGACCAGACCCTGGCCCTGGGCGCGCGCGATGCGGCGAATTTGCCCCATGAGCCGGAATCTCTGGCCTTCCTCGCCCGCGCCCTGGGCGCCATGCTGTCGCGATGACCGCGGATGCCGCCCGCGCCGAATTCCTCACCTGGCTCGCGACCGAGCGCCGGGCCAGCCCGCACACGCTGGAGGCCTATGGCCGGGATATTAGCGACCTGCTGAGCTTCCTCACCAGGCACCAGGGCGCCGAGCCCGACCTTGCCGCGCTGGGCGCCATGCGACCGGCCGATCTGCGCGGATTCCTGGCCGCCCGCGCCGCGGAGGGCGCCGGCAATGCCACGCGCGCGCGGCAACTGGCCGCCATCCGCAGCTTCCTGCGCTTCCTTGCCCGCCGCCACGGCATCGCGCCGCTGGCCATCGCCGCCATGCGTGGCCCGAAGCGCGTCCAGCCTGTCCCGCGCGCCCTGAACCGCGCCGATGCCCGCGCCGCCGGCGTCGGGATCGGCGATGTCCACCACCCCGAGCGCCCGGAATTCCAGGCCGCGCGGGATGTGGCACTGTTCACTCTGCTCTATGGCTGCGGACTTCGCATCAGCGAGGCGCTCGGCCTCAATATCGCCGATGCGCCGCTGCCGGGCAGCGATGCCGCGCTGCGCGTGCTGGGCAAGGGCGGCAAGACCCGGCTGGTGCCGGTGCTGCCCGTGGTGCGCCAGGCCATCGCCGGCTGGATGGCGCATCGCGGCGGTGCGGAGCCTGATGAGCCCCTGTTTCTGGGCGCGCGTGGCAAGCGCCTGGATCCGGGCGTGGCGCAAAAAACCCTGCGCGATTATCGCCGCCTGGCCGGCCTGCCCGAGCACGCGACGCCGCATGCGCTGCGCCATTCCTTCGCCACCCATCTGCTGGCCGGCGGGGCCGATCTGCGCTCGATCCAGGAATTGCTGGGCCATGCCAGCCTCTCCACCACGCAGCGCTACATCGCGGTGGATGCGGAGGGCCTGCTCGCGACATGGCGCATGGCGCATCCGCGCAGCGACTGACCGCCCCGGCGGCAGCGTCCAGGACTCCGCGCCGCGCGCTTCCCGCCCTGATTTTCGCCCTGATTTTCGCCCTTCTGGCCTCCATCGCCCCCGGCTTCACCCACACCACCGGCAAGGTGGATGGCCGGGATGCGCGGCTGGTCTCGATCCTCCCGGGCGATCCGGTGATCGAACTCGCCGCCCTGGAGGAGCTTTCGATCCGCGTGCTCAATGCCGATGCCGCGGTCGTCACCTCGCAGCATCACCGAGAGGCGCATGACGCAGGTGCGCCGGGTGCGGATGATGGCGCGGGTGATTGGCGAATGGATGCTCGGGCGGGATGCGTTGAGGCGGAATCGCCGAAAACGTTGAATCCCGCTCTCAGCAGTGGCGAGACCATGAAAGTGAGCGCAAGCGAACGCATCATGGTCTCGCCGCCAGTCAGGCCACCCGCCTGCCCGAAGGCGCGTGAGGGAAGTCTCCGCCCAGGGGACCTGAAGGCCCGGCTGCTGCATGAGGCGGAGCCATACGGCGCCGTATGGCCGTATTTGCCCGTCGCCTTCCTGGGCCTGCGGGGCCTTACCGGTTGGCGCGCGCCACCACCGCCTCGAACAGCACCTGGCAGCCGGCCTCGGCTTCCTCCGGCAGGATGCTCTCCGCCTCATTATGGCTGAGGCCGTCCTTGCAGGGGGTGAAGATCATCGCGGTCGGCACGCGTCGCGCCACATAGACCGCATCATGTCCCGCGCCAGAGATGATCTCCCGCGCCGGATAGCCGAGCCGGGCGGCGGCCTGGCGCACGAGATCCACGCAAGCCGCGTCGAAGGGCTGGGCGGGGATGTCGAACAGCTTGGTCAGCTCCAGGTGGCAGCCATTCTGCGCCACCAGCGCCGCGGCCTGCTCCGGGAAGCCCTGCATCAGCGCCTGCACCTCGGCATCCTTCGGGTGGCGGAATTCGATGCTGAAGCGCACCTCGCCCGGCACCACGTTGCGGCTGTTCGGCAGCACCTGGAACTGGCCGATCGTGCCGCGGCCATCCTCGCCGCGCGCGCGCATCAGGTCATCCACCAGCGCGATCACCCGCGCCGCCGCCACCAGCGCATCGCGCCGGGTGGAGGGCGGCGTGGTGCCGGCATGGGCGTCCTGGCCGATGATCACCGCATCATACCAGACCTGGCCCTGCGCGCCGGTGACGATGCCGATCCGCTTCTGCTCGCGCTCCAGGATCGGCCCTTGCTCGATATGCAGTTCGAAATAGGCATCGGCGGGGAAGGGGGCGGCGGGGTGGGGGCCCTTGTAGCCGATGGAATCCAGCGCCGCGCCGACCGTGACGCCGTCGATGTCGGTATAGGCATAGGCTTCGTCGAGGCCGTAGACGCCGGCCCAGACGCCGCTGCCCATGAGGGAATGGCCGAAGCGGCTGCCCTCCTCATCCGTCCAGTTCACCAGCTCGACCGGCGCCTCGGTCGTGATGTTGAGGTCATTCAGTGAGCGCATCACCTCAAGCCCGGCGATGACGCCCAGCGCGCCATCGAATTTGCCGCCGGTGGGCTGGCTGTCGAGGTGGCTGCCGAACAGCACGGGCAGGCGCTTGGGGTCGCGCCCCTCGCGCCGGGCGAACATGTTGCCCATGGCATCCACGCGCATGGTGAGGCCGAGTTCGTCGCACCACTTCGTGAAGCGCTCGCGCCCCGCCTTGTCCACCTCGGTGAGGGTGAGGCGCTTCACGCCGCCCTTGGGCGTGGCGCCGATTTCGGCCATGGCCATGAGGGTGTCCCAAAGGCGCGGGCCGTTGATCTTCTGATTCGTGCTCATGGCGTGATGATACGGGAAAACCGGCCGGGGTGAACATCGCCACGCCCCGGAAGGTTGCGGAAAAAGATCATTCCGGCAGCCTTGCCCCCATCGCGCGGGGCTGCAACTGATACGCCATGGCACACGCTCTCGACACCGCCCCTCAAGGCCCCGCCCTGCTCCGCAACTCCGACCTGGACCGCGCCGAGGTGCGCCAGGCGCGAGTGGACCTCGCCGCCTGCTTCCGCATGGCCGCGAAGCTCGGCTTGCAGGAAGGCATCTGCAACCACTTCTCGCTGGTGGTGCCGGGCCGCGACGATTTGATGCTGGTGAACCCCTATGGCTATGCCTTCGCCGAGGTCACCGCCTCCAACCTCGTCATCTGCGATTTCGAGGGGCGGGTGGTGGCCGGCCAGGGCGTGCCGGAAGCGACGGCCTTCTACATCCACGCCCGGCTGCATTTGAAGCATCCGCGCGCCAGGGCGGCCTTCCACACCCACATGCCCAACGCCACCGCGCTCTCCATGCTGGAAGGCCCGCCCTTGGTCTGGGCCGGCCAGACGGCGCTGAAATTCTACGGCCGCACCCTGGTTGATGAGGACTATAACGGCCTCGCCCTGGATGAGTGCGAGGGCGACCGCATCGCCGCCGCACTGGGCGATGCCGATATCGTCTTCATGAAGAACCACGGCGTGATGGTGGTCGGCCCCAGCGTCGCCGAGGCCTGGGACGACCTCTACTACCTGGAGCGCGCGGCCGAGGTGCAGCGCCTGGCCATGGCTACGGGCCGTGTGCTGAAGCCCGTGCCGGAAGCCGTTGCCCGCGCCACCTATGAGCAGATGCGGCAGGGCGACCGCGAAAGCGCCAGGCTGCACCTGGAGAGCATCAAGCGGCAGCTCATGAAGGAGGAGCCCGACTTCGCGGATTGAAGGCCGCCGCGCTTACGGCCGGCGCGGCGCCGGCCGCTTATTGCCGGCATAGGGCCGCTTCGGCGGTCCACCGGGGGGCGCGCCATGGGGCGGGCCGCGCCGCGCGGGCCCTTCCTGCGGGGCCTCCGCCGCTTCCACCTTGATATGCGCGTCATCGCGCCCGGGCTTGGAGGCCGCATGGGCGAAGCGTGAGGCGGCATAGGGCGCCACTTCGAAGCGCGTCTCGCGGTCCAGGATGCGGATGCGGCCGATCTCCTCGCGCGTCACATGGCCGCGATGGCAGAGGAAGGGCAGGATCCAGCGCGGATCGGCGTCATGGCTGCGGCCCACATTCATGCGGAACCACACGCCCTCGCCCACCTCGGTCGGCGCGGGCATGCCGCGCGGCTGGGGCGCGGGCGGAGCCTGGCCGGCGGCAAGTTCCTCAGGCGCGGGCAGCGGCGCGCGGAGCTGCTTCACCAGGGCTGCGGCAACGGCCTCGGCCGAGCGGCCTTCCAGCAGGCGGCGGCCCAGCGCCATGTCGGTCTCATCGGCCTCGGCGTCCAGCATCTCGATGCCGGTGGCGAGGATGCGCTCGCCGTCCTTGGCGTGGATTTCTGCGGCGGTGGGCGCGGCGGACCAGGCGGCCTGGAGCTTGGCCGCCATCAGCAGGCGTTCGGCGATGCGGCGGCGGTTATGCGGCACGATCAGCGCGGAAATGCCCTTCTTGCCGGCCCGGCCGGTGCGGCCCGAGCGGTGCAGCAGGGTTTCCGGGTCGTTGGGCAGGTCGGCATGGATGACCAGCGCCAGGTCCGGCAGGTCAATGCCGCGCGCGGCCACGTCGGTCGCCACGCAGACACGGGCGCGGCCATCGCGCAGCCCCTGCATGGCGCGGGTGCGCTCCGCCTGGGAGAGCTCGCCCGAGAGCGCCACGGCGGAAAAGCCGCGTTCCACCAGATTGCCGTGCAGGCGGGCCACGGCGGCGCGCGTCGTGCAGAAGACCAGCGCGGTGCGCGGGTCGAAGAAGCGCAGCGTGTTCACCACCGAGCGCTCCATCTCGCCCGGCGCGACGGAGAGGGCGCGGTATTCGATGTCGCTGTGCTGCTTGCCCTCATTGGTGGCGGCGATGCGAAGCGCGTCCTTCTGGAAGCCCTTGGCCAGTTGCGCGATGCCGCGCGGCACGGTGGCCGAGAAAAGCAGCGTCCGGCGCTCGGCCGGCATGGTCTCCAGGATGGCTTCGAGATCCTCGCGGAAGCC
Organism: uncultured Roseococcus sp.; assembly: GCA_947084995.1. GTDB lineage: Bacteria > Pseudomonadota > Alphaproteobacteria > Acetobacterales > Acetobacteraceae > Roseococcus. The sequence continues at coordinate 4,315 of CAMTUX010000016.1, read as the reverse complement.
GAGGTCGAGCATCTCATCCGCCTCATCCAGCACCACGGCGCGGATGGTCTGAGGCTTGAGGTTGCCGCGCTCCAGATGGTCCCGCAGGCGGCCGGGCGTGCCGACGACGATGTGGGCGCCATGGGCCAGTTGCCGGCGCTCGGTCATCGGGTCCATGCCGCCGACGCAAGCGACGATGCGCCCGCCGGCCTTGGCATAGAGCCAGGTCAGCTCGACCTGGACCTGCAAGGCGAGTTCGCGCGTGGGCGCCACGATCAGCGCCAGCGGCGTGGCGGAATGGCCGAGGCGGTCGGCGCCCGCCAGCACATCGCCCGCGATGGCCAGGCCATAGGCGACGGTCTTGCCGGAGCCGGTCTGCGCGGAGACCAGAAGGTCCCGCCCGGCGGTGTCGGGGTCCAGCACGGCGGCCTGCACGGCGGTCGGCTCGGCATAGCCGCGTTCGGCCAGGGTGGTTGCCAGCGGGCCGGCGAGGTCGGGGAAGGGCATGAAGTCATCCTGGTGGGGCATATTCGAGCCAGACGGAGCGTCTGGTGGCGCGGAAGATGCGTCGAAAACAAAGGTGGGGCCCGCTTGTCGGGCTTGGGACGCATGGGATCAGACACCGCGCCGATTCGGGGGAATAGGCCGGCTTGGGCGCGAGGGAAAGCGCGGATGTTGGGGGGGAGGGGTCCGCCCTGCACATGACAGGCGCGTTCTTCCACCGCGTTGACCTCCTTGCCATGCCAGGAAAAATTGTCCGGACAAAGTGGAGGTCCCGATCACGCAGGGCCAAGCCCCATGCGCGAGAGCACCGCTGGCGGGGTTGCGGGGGATCGAATCCTCGAACTTCCTGGGGCCTCCACCCTCTCCATGCATCTGGCCGATATGGACGAGCGCGATGCCTCGGGCCGTGGCCAGGTGGTGGGTCTCGCGCTGTATGGGGCGATGTTCGCCATGCCTGGCACCTTCGGGGCGGAAAATGACCAGCCGGGCCTGGCGCGAAACAGGGCAAAGCCTGAAGCCAGTAGCGCCCAGGATGCTCCGTGCATCATGCGCCGCGGGAGAGCGAGGTGTCCTGGCGTGGAGCGCCATCCAGGCCGGGTTCCGAAAGGCACATCCGTCTTGCATTCCCTGGCGCAAAGGACCATAACCGGGGTCTTCCAAACCAACTTCATCAGAGGTGGGTGGCCTTCCGGGGCCGCCCTTTCGGCATTTGACAATTGAGAGACCACGCCACGAAGGGCTAGACGCCCGCATCGCCGATCTGGTGGCGCCGACCATCGAGCACATGGGCTATGAGCTGGTCCGCGTGCAGATCAGCGGCAAGGAAAAGCCCACCGTGCAGATCATGGCGGACCGTGCCGATGGCGCGGCCTTCACCGTCGAGGACTGCACCGAGATCAGCCACGCCGTCGGCGCCGTGCTGGACGTGGCCGACCCGATCAAGGCCGAATGGATGCTCGAAGTCTCCTCGCCCGGCATTGACCGCCCGCTGACCCGCGCGAAGGACTGGAACCTCTATGCCGGCCATGTCGCGCAGGTGGAGATGCTGATCCCCATCGAGGGCCGCAAGCGCTTCCGTGGCATCGTGCTCGGCGCCGATGCCGAGATGGGGCGCCTGCGCCTGGATGAAGGCCCCGAAATCGCCCTCCCGCGCGACCAGATGCGCCGCGCGAAGCTTGTCCTGACCGATGAACTCATCGCGGCCACGGCGGCGCAGATCAAGGCCGCGACTGCGGCGCAAACCGATGCCGCTCCCGCGGCGGAAACTGATGCCGCTCCCGCGGCGGACCAAGGAAACTGAGCCATGGCCATGGATGTTTCGATCCCCCGTCCGGAATTCCTGCAGGTGGCCGAGGCCGTCGCCCGCGAGAAGATGATCGAGAAGGAAGATGTTCTCGAAGCCATGGAACTCGCCATGGGCAAGGCGGGCAAGCAGAAATACGGCCTGGAGAAGGATATCCGCGCCACCATTGACCGCAAGAATGGCGAAGTCCGCCTCTCCCGCTGGACCGAGGTGGTCGAGCAGGAGCCGGTGGAGAACGAGGACACGCAGATCCCGCTGCGGATCGCCGTCAAGGTGAAGCCCGGCATCACGGTCGGCGAGTTCATCGTGGACCCGCTGCCGCCGATCGATTTCGGCCGTATCGCAGCCCAGACCGCCAAGCAGGTGATCGTGCAGCGCGTGCGCGAGGTGGAGCGCAAGAAGCAGTTCGACGAATACAAGGACCGCGTGGGCGAGATCATCAACGGCACCGTCAAGCGCACCGAATACGGCAACCTCATGGTGGATCTCGGCCGGGCCGAGGCGCTGCTGCGGCGTGACGAGACCATCCCGCGCGAGGCCTTCAAGAATGGCGACCGCGTGCGCGCCTATATCTACGACGTGCGCGAGGAGCCGCGCGGCCCGCAAATCTTCCTGTCCCGCACGCATCCGGGCTTCCTGGCCAAGCTTTTCGCGCAGGAAGTGCCGGAAATCTACGATGGCATCATCGAGATCAAGGCCGTCGCGCGGGACCCCGGCTCGCGCGCCAAGATGGCGGTGATCAGCCGCGATTCCAGCATTGACCCGGTTGGTGCCTGCGTCGGCATGCGCGGCTCACGCGTGCAGGCCGTGGTGGCGGAATTGCAGGGCGAGAAGATTGATATCATCCCCTGGAGCCCGGATATCGCGACCTTCATCGTGAACGCGATGGCGCCGGCCGAAGTGGCCAAGGTGCTGCTGGATGACGAGAGCAAGCGCGTCGAGGTCGTGGTGCCCGATGAGCAGCTTTCGCTCGCCATTGGCCGCCGTGGCCAGAATGTGCGCCTCGCCTCGCAGCTGACGCGCTACGACATTGATATCATGACCGAGGCGGGCGAGAGCGAGCGCCGCCAGGTGGACTTCAACAAGCGCAGCGCCCTCTTTGTCGAGGCGCTGGACGTGGACGACATGATCGCCGGCCTGCTGGTGACCGAGGGCTATTCCACCATCGAGGAAATCATCGAGGTGGAGGACGAGGAACTGGCCGGCATCGAGGGCTTCGACGAGGCCATCGCGGCCGAGCTGAAGCGCCGCGGCCTGGCCTTCCTGGAAGCCAAGGATGCCGAGTTCGAGACCAGGCGCGTCGAGCTGGGCGTGGAGGATGCCATCGCCGAGATCGGCACCTTCACCCCCTCGATGCTGGTGCAGCTGGGCGAGGCGGGCGTGAAGAAGCTGGATGACCTGGCCGACCTCGCGGGCGACGAGTTGGTCGAGATCTTCGGTGCGGAGACCATGGATGAGGAGACGGCCAATGCCGTTATCATGGCCGCCCGCGCCCATTGGTTCGACGAAGACGGGGGCGCCGAAGCTGCCGCGGGCTGAACCCACCCCGAAAGCCGCGCCCATTGGGGATGTTGGGCTGCCGGATGATGCCATCGCGCGCGAGCGTGGGCCGCTGCGTCGCTGCATCGTGACGCGGCAGACCCTGCCCAAGGAGCAGATGGTCCGTTTCGTCATCGGGCCCATGCGTGAGCTGGTGCCTGATCCGGGTGGACGTTTGCCGGGCAGGGGCCTATGGTTGGTCGCGCAGGATGATGTGCTGCGCAAAGCGCTCAAGCAGGGTGCCTTTGCCAAGGCCGCCAGGGGCTCCGTCGGGGTGCCGGGCGATCTTCACGCACTGATCGTTTCTGGCCTGCGCCAGCGAGTCCTGGATTTCCTGGGATTTGCCCGGCGCAGCGGTGAGGCGGTGGCAGGGCGGGAGGCAGTTCTGGATTGGCTGCGCCATGGCAAGGTGGCTCTGCTGGTCCAGGCATCGGATGGCAGCCCCGCCGAACGGAGCCGATTGATCGGCGGGCGTACCGAGGGGCTTGAGTTCCCGGTCCTGACACCGCTGACGGCCGCGGAGTTGGGTGGAGTTTTTGGGCGGGAGCGCGCGGTTCACGTGGCGGTCTCCCCAGGTCGGATGGTTTCCTCGCTGCAGGCGGAAACGGCGCGTTTGGCCGGTTTCGTGGCGGTTTGAGGGTGAAGGATTGAGTTCGGAACGACGAATGAGCGACCAGAACGAACAGGATGCGGCCAAGAGCCGATTGAGTCTTCGCCCGGCAGGCCGGCTGGAAATGGGCAAGACGGTGGATGCTGGCAGCGTCCGCCAGAGCTTCAGCCATGGCCGCAGCAAGGTCGTCCAGGTCGAGGTCGTGAAGAAGCGGCCCGCAGGCGCTGGCGCGCCGGCAACGGGGCTGCGCCCGCCAACCACTCCGGTGCGTCCCGGCGTGTCTCGGGCGCCAGCGGCCGCGGCACCCGCCGCCGCTCCGGCGGCGGCGCCCCGCGCGCTGAGATCGGAAGAGCACACGTCTGAACTCCAGTCACAAGTTG
>CAMTUX010000015.1:0-49997 GCA_947084995.1 uncultured Roseococcus sp. | reverse complement strand
GGCCAACGCTCGCAATGCCGCTTGCTGCTCCCCGTTCGCCGTTATCGGTGACTTCCCCGCCATGGCCCCCTCCCGAATCGGTGCCAGGACGGAATCACACCCTCGATTCGTTGGTCAAGGTGGCGGAGTCTGCTTAGACCATGATGCGTTCGCTTGCGCTCACTTTCATGGTCTCGCCACTGCTGAGAGCGGGATTCAACGTTTTCGGCGATTCCGCCTCAACGCATCCCGCTCTAATGCGGGATCCGCGCAGACAGAAGCGCGGCCCTCACCAGGCGCGGATTGCGGGCCGGGCCATCGAACCTGCCGGCGACGCGGCAGGATGAGGCGGCGGCCAAGGTCATTTTCTGTCTCCACCCTGGGCCGCGCCAGGTAGACTCCATGAGGCGTTAGGCCTTTCGCAAGAACTTCGTCGGCATTCTGACCATGCGGCCGAGGGATTGACCCCCGCCCGCATGGTTCCACCGAACTTCGCCAAGGCCCTGGCCAAGGCGGCGCGGTTGTCAGAAAAGGATTTTCCGACATGTTCATGGCCAATACGGCCCCCGGTTACCCGAGCCACGTGTCTGGGGGTCGTCCGGGCCCAGATGGCGGCTGGCCGTTTCCGCCGCTTCTGAGCCCATGGATCGAAACCGGCGGAGCCTTCGGCGGTGGTCCATCGCTTTGGCTCAGTTTCGAGCTTGCGCCGTGCAGCCCGGCCATGGCCCCATCCATTTCCGGCGCGACACCTGCCGTGCCTGAGGCCAAGGACAACGCCCGGCACAAGGCCGAAGTGGCGGCGTTGCTGACCTGTCTGACGGCCGGCGAGACGGCGTTTCCGCCCCTGGCCAAAGCTGCGGAAGCGCCGCCCAAGGAGCAAGCGCTGTGGGACTAGGCGCTGTGGGAGCTGGTGGCCGGTCCGGCCGCCACCGCGGATACCCGCTTCTCACCCTCCGGGAGCTCGCATCTCCAAGTCCTGCTCGCGGAGCCAAGCCCCTGGACGGATCGGATGATGGGCGCGGTCCATAGGCTGGCCCCACCCGATGCGGGCTGGCTGGCTGGTGCTGTGACGTCAGGCTGAATCCTGAGGGAAGGCTGCGGATTTCCTGGACAATCGAGGCGCAAATTGATTAGCAAAGATGCACTCTGCGGTCGCTTTTTAGAGCATCATCCGATCAAACGGAATCGTTTGATCGGATGATGCTCGTGCTTCAATGATCCAGAGCTTTTGCCGTGAGCCCTTCCGAACGGAAAAAGCTCTAGGTGTCGCCCCTAAAGCGTTGTCCTCAAGGCACTCTTGTGATCCTCCCTGCTGCCCAAGTTGGATCGGGACATCCGCGTTTTTCCGAAAGGCCGCTTCCAGCTGGGCGGCATCTTTTGGGGTGCCGCAGATCGGCGATGCGAATGCGGGCCACCACCCAGGCGGCGCAACCATTGCGTCGGCGGATGTGTTCGTCGAGGAGGAGCATCCGCACGACACGTCCGGATGACAAGGGTCCGGCCCACATGGCCGGGGAGAGCCGCGACACGATGATGAGCCCGAGGGCTTTCGGTTCCACGTCAGTGGAAAGGGTGTGAATTTGATGTCTTGTCTTGATCCGAAGCCCAACCGAGCGGGGCGCGCCCAGTGATTGGTTCTCAGAGTGGTTCCCAGGTCGCCTGGGGGCAGGTGCCCCTGGCCGATACGCCCCTGGGCAAGGCCATGGCCGTTTGCCGGCGGCAATTCTGGCTGGTTGGCGCCTTCTCGGGCGTGGTGAACCTGCTCCAGCTTACCGTCTCCATCTACATGATGCAGGTGTTCGACCGCGTGCTGGCCACGCGCAGCACCGACACGCTGATGTATCTGACGCTGGTGGCGATCTTCGCGCTGACCATCCTCGCCATGCTGGAGGCGGTCCGCAGCGTCATCATGCAGCGCATCGCCGCCTGGGTGGAGCAGCGCGTGGCGCCCGAGGGCTTCATGCGTGCCGTCGAAGGCCAGTTGCGCGGCGGCAATTACCGCATGGAGGTCCTGCGCGACCTCGGCCTTTGCCGGGGGTTCCTCGGCTCGCCCGGCATGCTCGCGCTGTTCGACCTGCCCTGGGTGCCGGTCTATATTGGCCTCGTCTTCCTGCTGCATCCCATGCTGGGCTGGCTGGCGCTGGGTGGCGCCATCATCCTCTTCATCCTGACGCTGACCAATGAGGCCATCACCTCCAAGGCCCTGCAGATGGCCGCCGTGGCGACCATGCAGGGCCATCGCCGGGCCGAGGCCATCGCCCGCAACGCCGAGGTGATTGACAGCATGGGCATGATGCCCGCCGTGCTGAAGCGCTGGCGCGGCGCCCTGACCAATGCCCAGTCCCCGCAGGAGGTCGCGGCGGATCGCGCGGCCATCATCCTGGCGTTGATCAAGTTCTTCCGGCTGACCATCCAGCTCGCCGTGCTGGGCCTGGGCGCCTGGCTGGTGCTCCAGCAGGAGCTGACCTCGGGTGCCTCCATCGCCGCCTCGATCGTGATGGGCCGCGCCCTCGCGCCGGTTGAGCAGGTGGTGGGATCGTGGAAGCAGCTGGTCCAGGCGCGGGCCGCGCTGCAGCGCCTCAAGCTCTTCCTGACGCTGCCCCGACTGCGGCCCCCCGGCATGCCGATGCCCGCCCCCGAGGGCGCCCTCTCGGTCGAGCGGGTCAGCTACAATTTCCCCGGCCAGAACGTCTCGATGATCAAGGGCGTCAACTTCGCGCTCACGGCGGGCGAGAGCCTGGCCATCATCGGCCCATCGGCGGCGGGCAAGACCACGCTGATCCGCATGCTGATCGGCACGCTGCCCGCCACGGCGGGGCATGTGCGACTGGATGGCGTCGATGTGTTCCTCTGGCAGCGCGAGGATTTCGGCCGCTACCTGGGCTACCTGCCGCAGGATGTGGAACTGTTCGAGGGCACGGTCTTCGACAATATCGCCCGCCTCTCCGACGCCGAGCCGGAGGCCGTGTTCGAGGCGGCGCGGCTCGCCGGCTGCCATGAGATGATCCTGCGCCTGCCAGCCGGCTACGAGACCGAGATCGGGGATGGCGGCGCGCATCTCTCGGGCGGTCAGCGGCAATTGGTCGGCCTGGCCCGCGCCTTTTTCGGCTCCCCCCGCCTCGTCGTGCTGGATGAGCCCAACAGCAACCTCGATGGCGACAGCGAGGCCGGCCTGGCCCGCGCCTTGCGGCAAATGAAGGCGCGCGGCGTCACCGTCGTGCTCGTCTCCCACCGTCCCGCCTTGGTGCAGGAGGTGGACAAGGTTCTTGTCATGAAGGATGGCGCTGCCGAGATGTTCGGCCCGGCGGCCGAGGTGCTGAAGCACCTGGCCGGGCCGCCCCGCCCGGTGCAACTGGCCTCCGCCGGGGGAGGCGCCTGATGTTCGATACCGCGCAAGCGCCGATGCGCCGCCCCGCCAGCCCGCCCCCAGCCCCTCCGGTGATTGAGCAGGAAGCCCCACCCACGCGCGGCGTGGTGCTGTTCGGCATGCTGGTCATGTTCGGCTTCTTCGGCGGCTTCATGGCCTGGGCCGTCATGGCGCCCCTCTCGGAGGCGGCGATCGCGCCGGGGATGATCAAGGTGGAGGGCACCCGCCGCACCTTGCAGCACCTGGAAGGCGGCATGGTGCGCGAAATCATGGTCCGCGATGGCGATCAAGTGCGCGAGGGCCAGGTGCTGATGCGCCTGGATGACGTGCAATCCGGCTCGACCGTCGCCGGCCTGGTGGCCCAGCGCGATGCCTTCCGGGCGCAGCAGGCGCGCCTGACGGCGGAAATCGCCCGCGCCGAGGAGGTCACCTTCCCGCCGGAACTCGTCACCTCGCGCGAGGTGCGGGCGGTGGAGGCCATCACCGGCCAGCGCGCGCTGTTCCAGGCGCGGCAGGCCAGCCTGATGAGCCAGCTCGCCGTGCTGAATAACCGGCGGGAGCAGGCGGTGAGCACCATCGCCTCGGCCCAGGGGCAGATCGAGGCCGCGCGGCGGCAACTGACCCTGCTGGTGCAGGAGGAGGCGATGCGCCGCGGCCTGGTGCAGCAGGGCTTGGCCCGCCTGCCGGAACTGCTCGCGCTGCAACGCCAGTTGGCCGCCACCGAGGGCCTGATCGCCGACCTGACCGGCCAGATCCGCCGGGCCAATGCCTCGGTCGAGGAGACCGAGAGCCAGACCCGCCAGGTGGTGGATCAGCGCCTCCAGGAAGTCGGCACCGAGCTGCGCGAAGTGGTGGGCCGCCTCGCCGAGGTGGAGGAACGGTTGCGCGCCGCCGCCGACATCTCCACCCGCCGCGACATCGTGGCGCCGGAGGATGGCACCATCGTCAATCTGCGGGTGTTCAACCTGGGCGCGGTGCTGCGCCCCGGCGACCCGGCGATGGAGCTGGTGCCCGTGCGGGACCGCCTGATCGCCGAGGTGCAGGTCCAGCCCATGGATATTGACATGGTCTTCATCGGCCTGCCGGCGGAAATCCGCCTGCCCGCCTTCAAGCAGCGCCTGGTGCCCTTCCTGCATGGGGAGGTGAGCTTCGTCGCCCCCGACATCACGATTGATCCGCAGACCCGCGCCAGCCATTACCGGGCGCATATCCGGATTGATGCCGAGCAGTTGGCCCGCCTGCCGGCCGTGTTCCTGACGCCGGGCATGCCGGTGGAGGCGCATGTGCAGCTCGGCACCCGCACCTTCTGGAGGTATCTCACCCAGCCCATGGTGGACAGTTTCCACCGGGCCTTCCAGGAACAGTAGTCGCCTTCGGGGACGGCGCGCGGCCAGGATGGGCAGGTCCGGGAAGCCTGGAGTCTGTCAGCGCGGAGTTGGACCGGGAAGGGGTCCGAACGGCGCGGCAAACTCCGCGGCATGGCCAACATCAAGGAGCGGCCTGAGGAGATTGAGGGCCGCCTGGTGCCGGTGGCGCTGCATGTTGCGGCCGATCACCGTGCCATCCATCACGTTGAGCGCGGCGAACAGGGTGGTGGTGCCGTTGCGGATGTCGTCGTGGGTCACCGCCAGACCGCCGGCCTGGACAAGCCCGAGCGGCGCATGACCTCGGTGGTGCCCCAGCCGTCTGCGGTGGCGGCGATCACCCGGGCGCGGGCCGCGTGCTTTTGCCGTGTGTTGCGATCCGCGACGATCGCTTCAAGGCGAATGCGATCTTGCGGGATGACCGGGACAATGATGCCGATTCTCATTCCAAGGTACCCGAAAAACACCAAGCTGGAGTGAGGTCGGCGGTTGCATCCGGGCGGATTTCACCGCAGGCGGGTCGATTTCTACCGGGGGCCGCATGCGGCGTGGATGATGCGGCAGGTGAGACCGCCGCGTTCGCGCAGGCCGCAGGCATCGCGCGCCATGCGCTCGGCATCGGCCGGATTTCCGCCGGTGCCCAGGGTGATGGCGCGCACCACATAGCTGCGCGGATCGCTCGTCATGAATAACGCAGTTTGGGAGCGCCGCACGCCCTCCACCACCGTGATGCAGTTATCGCTGAATTCCTGCTGAAGCACGCAGTTTCCGCCACGCGCATGACAGGAGGATTCCGCCAGGCGATGTGCCTGGGAACGGTCCGGCTGCGCGACGGTAATGCCGTAGCTCATGCTGGGTGGAGTGCCGAGGTAGAAGGCGCCGAAGCTTGCGGGCGGGGTGGCCGGGCGTTGGGCCGCTCCCGCCCGGCCTGCCGCCTGGGTGGCCAAGGGTGGGGCGGATGCGGCGGGTGGCGGCGGGGTGGCCGTGCGAGCAGGCGGCGTTTGCGGCTGCGGGGGCTGTGCCGTCGCGGCCGGGTTGACTGTCTCTGAGCCGGAGGGCCGCGCCTGGTCTGGCGCATCGCGGCTGATCGGCTGGCCCGCCATGCACTGCGCGAGGCATTGGCGCTGATCCGGCGATGGCGTGGCTTGTTCGACACGACAGGCCACGCGGCAGGTATTGCTGGGCTGCGGTTGCGCGGCTGCCGGCAGAACCGCCACCGGCAGAACCATCAGCAGCCCAAGCAGGGCAACCAGGGCGCGCATCAATCCAGCGCTGCCGCCGGGCCCTTGGGGCGGGCCACGGCGTTCCAGGCGTTGCGGATCACCTCGGAGACGAAATCGGGCGAGGGGACGCCCTTGAGCAGGTGCTGTTCCTCGGTGCGAGCTTCCATGCTTTTGACCTCCGTATCGCGAATTGGAATATCCCGATATCGTCGCTCATCCCGGTCCAGAAGCCCTGCCGGATGGTGATCCGCTGGCCGGCCCAGGAAGGGCAGGCCGAGCGACAGAAACGAAGCGGCACTCCAAACCACGCCGAAGCCGCGCTTCACCTCATAGGTTTCGAGAAGCGGGACTTCCGAGGAGAGGGTGCTCATCATGCCAGGATGGAGTGGACATGCGCCGCATGCAACCGCAAGTTGATGCGGTGGATTGACGGGAATCATGCGAGTCACGGCTGCCCTTTTTCTCGCGCTGCTCTGCTGCGCCACCGGCCAGGGCCAGGCCCAAATCCAGGCCCCGCCTGGGAATCCGGTTGGCGATCACCTGGGGGCGCGCGGTGCCGGGCGGGTGATGGAAGCCCGCCCCGTGGGCATGCCGCGCGTGGCCCGGGCTTCTGCTTCGGCGCTGGCTTCCGCGCGGGCCTTCCTCTGCCCGCATGGCGGCACGCCGCAGGGGCGGGGGCGCTGCACGCGCGGCCCGGGGATTGGCGCGGCGGGAACCGGCTGGCTTGGCGATGACCCCGCGATGCGCGACTGGGACCAGGGCCTGGCGCCGCCCAACCGCGCCCAGGCGCCATGCCCGCCCGGCACCACCGTCATCCCCGCGCGGGATCAGCCAAATGTCACGCGCTGCGTGGCGGGCTGAGCCATTCCTCCAGCGCGGCCCGCACCGGGCCGGGCGCCTCCATCGTCGGCAAATGGCCGCAACCCTCGAAGCTGAGGCGGCGCGCGCCGGGGATGAGTTCCGCCATCTCGTCATGCAGGGCGGGCGGCGTCAGCGCATCCTCGGCGCCGCAGGCGATGAGGGTGGGAATGCCGATGCCCGGCAATTCGATCCGGGAATCGGGGCGGGACATGATGGCGCGCTGTTGCCGCAGGAAGCCCTCGACGCCGACGCGCTCGGCCATCTCCATCACCTCGGTGGCGAGTGGCGTGTCGAGGCGGGAGGGGTGCAGCAGCAAGGGCAGCAGGCGTGGCGTCACTCCCTTGAAGGCGCCGCGCGCCGAAAGGGCGATCAGGTCCAGCCGGCGCTGCGTCTGCTCGGGCGTGTCGGCGCGGGCGGAGGTGTCGAGCAGGGCCAGATGCGAGATGCGCGGCCCCGCCTGGCGCCAGACCTCCAGCGCGACATAGCCCCCCATGGACAGGCCTGCCACGGCGAAGCGAGGCTCACCCGCCATCGCTTCCAGCGCCCGGCGCGCCATGGCGGCGACGCTGTCATCCCGCGTGAGGTCCGCGATGCGGGGCGTGGTTCCGCCCGGCAGGCAATCCCGCCACAGACGGGCATCGCAGAGCAGGCCGGGCAGCAGAAGCAGGGGAATTGACATGGATGCGGCATAAATCGCGTGCGCTGCGGGCGCAATTGCCCGTCTCATGTTGCAAGCCGCCCGCTTCGGGCGCATATGCCAGACGTTGATGAAGAGGGCGGCAGGACCGCCCGAGCGGCCGTGCGCCTTCCCGCGCCGGCCCCCCTTGGCCAGGATGCCCTATTTTGAACGAGACCACCCCGAACGCCACCGCGGCGACCACTCCGCCCGGCAGCGATACGCCCGACAGCAATCTCCCGGAGGCCGTGATGGCCGCGCCTGAGGCAGCCATGGCTGACGCTGGCACATCGCCGGAGGAGCAACCCGCCACCGCGCTTCCCGAAGGTGAAGCCGTGGTCGAGACTGCCGAGACCCTCGCCGTGGAGCATGCTCCCGCCGAGGAGGCTGCCGAAGCGGAGGAATCCGAGGATGAAGCTGAACCTGAGGCGCCGCGCACCACCTTCGCCGATCTCGGCCTCTCGGATGAATTGCTGAAGGCCGTCACCGAAAGCGGCTATATCCACCCCACGCCCATCCAGGAACAGGCGATCCCCATCGTGCTGATGGGCCGCGACGTGATGGGCTGCGCGCAGACCGGCACCGGCAAGACCGCCAGCTTCACCCTGCCGATGATGGACATCCTCTCCGGCAGCCGAGCCAAGGCGCGCATGCCGCGCAGCCTGATCCTGGAACCGACGCGCGAACTCGCCCTCCAGGTGGCCGAGCAATTCGTGAAATACGGCAAGTATCTCAACCTGAACCACGCGCTGCTGATCGGCGGCGAAAGCATGAATGACCAGCGCGACGTGCTGGAAAAAGGCGTGGACGTGCTGATCGCCACGCCAGGCCGCCTGCTGGACCTGTTCGACCGCGGCCGCATCCTGATGGCCGATTGCAAGCTGCTGGTGATTGATGAAGCCGACCGCATGCTGGACATGGGCTTCATCCCCGATGTCGAGCGCATCGTGCAGATCATCCCCAAGCTGCGGCAGACGCTGTTCTTCTCGGCCACCATGGCGCCCGAGATTCGCCGCCTCAGCGAAGCCTTCCTGAGCAACCCCAAGACCATCACCGTCTCGCGCCCCGCAACGGTCGCGACGACGATCACCACGGGCGTTCTCTACGTCCAGGATCGCGACAAGCGCGAGGCGCTGCGCCGCCTGATCCGGCGTGAGCAGGTGCAGAACGCCCTGATCTTCTGCAACCGCAAGATCGAGGTGGACATCCTCTACAAGTCGCTCAAGCGGCACGGCTTCTCGGTCGGCGCACTGCATGGCGACATGGACCAGTCGGCCCGCTTCGCCACGCTGAACGCCTTCAAGGCGAATGAGATCCGGCTGCTGGTCTGCTCCGATGTGGCGGCGCGCGGCCTGGATATCGACGGGCTGAGCCATGTGTTCAATTTCGACGTGCCCTTCCACTCGGAGGATTACGTCCACCGCATCGGCCGCACTGGCCGCGCGGGGCGCGAGGGCAATGCCTACACCATCGCGACGGCGGATGACGGCAAGCTCGTCCAGGCCATCGAGAAACTGACGGGCGCGCCCATTCCGCGCATGGAGGTCGAGGGCCTCGACGTCGTGAGCGAGGCCGAGATCGCCGAGGCGGCGACGCGTCGGCGTGGCCGTGGTGGCGCCCGGCCGGGCGCCAAGCCCGAGACGGGCCGCGGTGGCCGGGAGCGCGGCGAAGGCAGGGGCCGGGGCGAAGGCAGGGGTGAAGGCAAGGGCCGTACACCGCGCCGCGATGCCGAGGAAGTTGTCGCCATCGTGGATGAGGTGGCCCCCCGCGCCGCCGAACCGCGCGAGGAGCGCCCCCGCCGCGAAGACCGGCCGCGCCGTGACCGTGCCGAAGCTGCGACGCCCCGCGCCCCGCGCGAGGAGTTTCGCCGCGACGAGGCGCCGCGCCCGCGCCGGGACCGCGATGATTCCGCCCGCATGCGTGACCGTGACGATATGGGCCCCGCGGTGCGTGGCTTTGGCGACAGCATCCCCGCCTTCATGCTCATTCCCATCCCGCGCCCCAAGCGCGCGGCGAATGAGGCCCCCGCAGCGGAGAATGCGGATGAAAGCCTCGCGGCTGACAGCGCGCCCGGAAGCCTCGTGGCGAATAGCCCGGCTGAGAATGTCGTGGCGAATAGCCCGGCTGAGAATGTCGTGGCGGACATCCCGGCTGAAACCGTGACGGAGCCGAAGGTCGAACTGCCTGAGGGCACCGCCGCCTGAGGCAAAACCGGGCTCGCGCTGCCAGCGCGAGCCCCCGATGCCGTTGCGCCTGACGCGCCACGAGGCAAGCCGCCATCGCGGAGCAACCTCGCATTCTGGCGCTTATCCGGCTCGCCCCCACATGGTAAATGCAAGACAAGCTGGTCCGGTTCCTGGAAGGAAAAATGTCATGAACGTCGTCTCTCCCGCCATCAAGTCGAAGGCCGCTCCGTTCCAATGGGATGACGCCTTCCTGCTGGATGAGCAGCTTACCGAAGACGAGCGCATGATCCGCGACGCCGCCCGCGCCTTCTGCCAGGACCGCCTGATGCCCGGCGTGCTGATGGCCAACCGGCACGAGACCTTTGACCGCTCCATCATGAACGCCTTTGGCGAGCAGGGCTTTTTGGGCGCCACGCTCGAAGGCTATGGCTGCGCCGGCGTCAGCTACGTCGCCTATGGATTGATGGCGCGCGAAGTGGAGCGTGTGGATTCCGGCTATCGCAGCGCGTTCAGCGTGCAATCCAGCCTCGTGATGTTCCCCATCCACGCCTATGGCTCGGAGGCGCAGAAGCAGAAATTCCTGCCCAAGCTGCGGACCGGCGAATGGGTCGGCTGCTTCGGGCTGACCGAGCCCGATGCCGGCTCTGACCCCTCCTCCATGCGGACCCGCGCGAAGAAGGTGGATGGCGGCTGGCTGGTGTCCGGCTCCAAGACCTGGATCACCAATTCCCCCATCTCCGATGTCTGCCTGGTCTGGGCCAAGGATGACGAGGGCACGCTGGGCGGCTTCCTGCTGGAACGCGGCATGAAGGGCCTGACCACGCCCAAGATCGAGGGCAAGTTCTCGCTGCGGCCCTCCATCACCGGCATGATCATGATGGATGAGGTCTTCGTCCCCGATGAGAACCGGCTGCCTGGCGTACGCTCGCTGGCCGGCCCCTTCTCCTGCCTCAACCGCGCGCGCTACGGCATCGCCTGGGGCGTGTTGGGGGCCGCCGAATTCTGCATGCATGCCGCGCGTGACTACACGCTGGGGCGAAAAATGTTCGGCAAGCCGCTGGCGCAGACGCAACTCATCCAGAAGAAGCTGGCCGATATGCAGACCGAGATCACCCTCGGCCTGCAAGCCGCGCTGCGCGTGGGCCGGCTCTTCGACGAGGGCAAGGCGGCGCCGGAGATGATCTCCCTCATCAAGCGCAATAATTGCGGCAAGGCGCTCGATATCGCCCGCGTCAGCCGTGACATGCATGGCGGCAACGGCATCGTGGACGAGTATCACGTCATTCGCCACGTCATGAACCTGGAGACGGTGAACACCTATGAGGGCACGCATGATGTGCATGCGCTGATCCTCGGCCGGGCCATCACGGGGCTGAACGCCTTCGGGTGATCTTGGCGAGGTTGCCTCGCCCGTCGCTTTTTTTGAAAAGGTGTGCCCGGTCCAATGGTTGAATTGACGGTCACGCAGATGGGGGCGGCGGGCGATGGTATTGCGGCGCTGCCCGAGGGCGGTTCCGCCTTCATCTCCTTCACCCTGCCGGGCGAGCGCATCACCGCCCGCCCGACGGCCAAGGACCGTGCCGTGCTGGAGGCCGTGCTCGCTCCCAGCGTGGAGCGTGTCGAGCCGCCCTGCCGGCATTTCACCATTTGCGGCGGCTGCTCGCTCCAGCATTGGGCGGATGCGCCCTATGCCGAATGGAAGCGCGGCCGCCTGGCCGAGGCGCTTTCGCGTGCCGGCTATGCCTGGCCACATGTCTCGCCAATGGTCGCAACGTCCCGCGCCGTGCGCCAGCGCGCCGATCTCGGGCTGGAACGGCTGGCCGATGGCCGCGTGGAGATCGGCTTCCATGAGCGTGGCGCCACCAACCTCGTTCCCATGCGCGAATGCCATGTGCTGCTGCCCGCGCTGGTGGCGCTGCTGCCCGCGCTCCAGGATGCGCTGCGCGGGCTGAATGCGCTGAAGCGCCTCGGCTCGGCCATCATCAACATGCTGGATTCCGGCCCGGATATCCTGCTGCGGACCGATGCACCACTCTCCATGCAGGACCGCCGGATGCTCGCTGAATACGCTGCGCGCGCCGGCATCCCGCGCATTGCCTGGGCCGGCAAGGGGGCACCAGCCGAGGTCGCGGCGCAGGTCAATCCTGTGCGGCACAAGCTCTCGGGCATCACCGTCTCGCCACCGCCCGGCGCCTTCCTGCAAGCCAGCACCGAGGGCGAGGCCGCGATCATCGCCGCCGTGATGGCCGGGCTGCCCAAGAAGATGTCGCCCCGCGCGCGCATCGCCGATCTCTATGCGGGCATCGGCACCCTCTCCTTTCCGATGGCCGGGCGGCATCTGGTGCAGGCCTATGAGGGCGACACGGCGGCGGCCGAGGCGCTGCGCGGCGCCGCCCATGCTGGCCAGGTCTCGCGGCTGTTGGGCGAAAGGCGGGACCTGGTGCGCCAGCCGCTGCTTCCCGCGGAGCTCAAGAACTTTGCGGCCGTGGTGCTCGACCCGCCCTTCGCCGGCGCGCCGGAGCAGGTGGCGCAGATCGCGCGCAGCAAGTTGCCGCATGTGGTCTATGTGTCATGCAGCCCCGCGGCATTGGGGCGAGATGCGGCAATATTGCGGGAGGCGGGGTTCGATCTGGTTTCCGCCACGCCGGTGGACCAGTTCCTCTGGTCACCACATTTGGAAAGCGTGGTTGTTTTCGCGCGGTAATGGACCATCTCTGGATTCGTTCCAGGGAGACATCAAAATGCTGACATCCGATCGCCGCATGTTGTTCGCCGGTTCCGCGGCCCTTGCCACGGCCTTGGCCCTGCCCGCCGCCGCGCAACAGGCCGCAGCGCCAGCCGCGCCCTTGGCCCAGGCCCCTGGATTTTATCGCTTCAAGGTTGGCGCCTGGACCATCACCACGGTGCATGACGGCTTCTTCCGCCGCCCGCTGGAAGGCTTCGTCCGCAACGCGCCCTTCGCCGAGGTACAGGCCGTGATGGCGCAGAGCTTCCTCGCGACCGACAGCATCACCATCCCCTTCACCATCACCTTCGCGCAGAAGGGCGATGTGCTGGCCGTCTTCGACGCCGGCAATGGCGCCACGCCCGCCACCGCCACCAATGGCAGGATGATCGGCAACATGGCCGCCGCCGGCATTGACCCGGCCCGCGTGACCCATGTGATCCAGAGCCATTTCCATGGCGACCACGTGAACGGCCTGCTCAACGCCGAGAATGGCCGCGCCTTTCCCAATGCCGAGATCATCGTCCCCGCGCCGGAATGGGCCTGGTGGTCGGATGATGGCAATTCCACCCGCAGCCCGGAAGGCCAGCGCGGCAATTTCGCGAATTCCGCCCGCCGCTTCGCCCCCTATCAGGGCCGCGTGCGGCAGATCACGCCTGGCGCTGAGGTCATTTCTGGCATCACCTCCATCGCGGCGGCCGGTCATACGCCGGGGCACACCATCTACCGCATCGCCGATGGCGCGGATCAGATGCTGTTCCTGGCCGACCTGACGAACCGCCCCGAATTGATGGCGCGCCGTCCGGACTGGCAAATCATCTTCGACTTCGACGGCGAGGCCGCCTCCGCCACGCGCCGCCGCATCCTGGACATGGTGGCAACAGATCGCATTCGCGTCACGGGTTATCACTTCCCCTTCCCGGCGAATGGCTATTTCGCGCGGAGCGTCACGGACGGCGTGCCAGGCTACGTCTTCGTGCCGGCCGATTGGTCCAGCGTCGTCTGATTATCTCCCGCCGGCTGAGCCGGCCTTTTGTCCCCGCCGGCTGAGCCGGCCTTTTGTCCCCGCCGGCTGAGCCGGCCTTTTGTCCCCGCCGGTGCGGGCCTCGCCAGGCAGGGTGATGGTCTCGCCCGGCCTGGCCTGGACCGGCGCCGCCAGGGCGAGAAGGGCGATGAGGATGCGGATCATGCGATGCTATCCCTTGTCCCGCATGGCCAGCACGAAGCTCGCCGCCCCCAGGAAGCCGACCCCGGCCAGGAGCCAAGGCACGGCGCCATAGCCGCCATTGGCCTGCCAGACCAGCGCGAGCGTGATCGGGCCAAGCGTGCGTGGCAATACGGCGATCAGGGTGAGGGCGCCGGTCACAGCGCCATAGCCCTCGCGCCCCAGGATTTCGGCCGTGCCTGCGGCGCGCACGATGGTCAGCAGCCCATCCGCCACCGCCCAGAAGAAGACGAAGGGCAACAGCCAGATGAAGGCGGCCGGCGCGCCGGCCAGCCACAGCAGCGCCAGGGGCAGCAGCAGCATGGCACCCAGCCCGACCCATCGCATCGAGGCGCGGTTGCCGGCGAAGTAGAGCCCGGCCCTCGCCGCCACCTGCAAGGGGCCATGCAGCGCGACCAGCAGGATCACGCTCGCCTCGGGCAGCCCCGCCTCGCGCAGCAGCGGCACCAGATGCGCGCCCAGGCCGACGCCGATGAAGGCATGCGCCGCGAAGCAGAGCGCCAGGCCCCAGAAGGCCGGGCGGCGCAACGTCCGGCGATAGGCCGCGTCGCTGTCTCGCCGCTGGCTCAGTGGTTGCGGCCGCGTGCCGGCGAATTGCCACCAGGCGACGAGCGCAGGGACCAGTTGCAGCGTCATCAGCGCCCAGAGCGCGCCGCGCCAGCCCAGCAGCACGATCAGCCCCGCCACGAGCGGGACAAAGATGGTCCCGGCAAAGCCCGTGATGAAGGTGATGGCTGTGATCACCCGCATGGGCTGCCGCGCCAGCGCCACCACCACCACCATGGCGGGTCCCCAGAGCGCGGTGGCATGCGCCACACCCAGCCCGATCCAGAGCGCGTAGAAGACCCAAATCTGCTCTACCAAGGCCCAGGCCGCCAGCATGGCGCTGCCCAACACGGCGCCCCAGGCCAGCGGCGCCTGCCCGCCATGGCGGTCCACCCAGCGCCCGACGGGAATGGCCAGGATGCCGGAGACCAGGATGCCCAGGGTGAAGGCGCCATTGATGCCCGCCCGGCTCCAGCCGAGCTCGGCCTCCATGGGCTGCACCATCAGGGCGAAGGGAATGAACAGCGTGCCCCAGCCGATGGTCTGGGTCAGGGCGGTGCCCAGGGTGAGGGCGCGATCGGAGATGCGGTTCACAACGGGATGAGGATGCCCCGATCCGCGTGAAAGCGCGAGAAGGCCTCGGGCGAAAGCCGCACATCGCGCCGGCTCGCAGCGGTGTGGCCCGAGGGATTATGGAAGCGCAGCCGGCCGAGTCGGTCCTGCCCGAAGACCAGCACCAGATGCCCCCCGGTCGAGGGCGGGTCCATGTCCGGGTGGCGGATGCGTGCATGGACGGATGCGATGTAGAGCGCGCCTTGGTCTATTTTCGCGGGAATAGCGTCCGCCGGCTCATCCAGGATGATCCGCGCGGCGATGCCCTGCTGCGCGAGCCAAGCCACGGCGCCGCTGTAGATCAGGCCCTTGATGCTGCCATCCTGCTGCTCGACATAGCCGCCGCAAACCTGAATCTCCCGCCGAAGCACATGGATGTCAGGGACCGGTCGGCCTAGCGCCCCAAGCACCATCTGCACGCAGGCCATGCCGCAGAGATGATCGGCCCAGCGGGCGTATTCCTCGCGCGATGCGGCTCCATGGTCACGCCAGCGAGGATCATCCGCCATGCTGGCGCGGCCTTGCAGCATGGCGAGGATGCGCCGGGGCGAGGCCACCTGGCTATGGTAGGGGGGGGTTATCCGTTCAGGTGGCATGCGGAGAAATGCCCCGGCGCGATCTCGCGCAGCTTCGGCACTTCCAGCTTGCAGCGCTCCATCACATGCGGGCAGCGCGGATGGAAATGGCAGCCGTTCGGCGGGTTGAGCGGCGAGGGGATTTCGCCCTTCACCACCGCGAAGGCCCGCTTGCGCGCCTCGATCCGCGGCACGGATGAAAGGAGCGAGACGGTGTAGGGGTGATTCGCGCGGGCGAAGACCTCCTCGCTCGTCGCCTGTTCCACCACGCGGCCGAGATACATGATCACCACGCGGTCGCTCAGATGCTCCACCACGCCCAGGTCATGGCTGATGAACAGGTAGGTGAGGTCCAGCTCCGCGCGCAGCTGCATGAACAGGTTGAGGATCTGCGCCTGGATGGAGACATCCAGCGCCGCCACCGCCTCGTCGCAGACCAGGAATTCCGGCTTCACCGCCAGCGCGCGCGCGATGCCGATGCGCTGCCGCTGCCCGCCCGAGAACTGGTGCGGGTAGCGCTTCTTGAAGGCGGGATCGAGGCCGGCGCGGCGGATCTGCTCATCCACGTATTCATCGAATTCGCCGCGCGTGGTGATGCCATGCACCAGCGGCGCCTCGCCCACGATATCCTGCACCTTCATGCGCGGATTGAGCGAGGCGTAGGGGTCCTGGAAGATCATCTGGGCGCGAAGCTGCGCCTCTTTCTTGGCGGCCCCGGTCAGCGCGTTCACATCCGTGCCGCGCCAGAGCACCCTGCCCTCGGAAGGCGGCATGATGCCGGCGACGATGCGGCCCAGCGTGGATTTCCCGCAGCCGGATTCGCCCACCAGCCCCACCACCTCGCCCTTGCGGATGGAGAGGTTCACGCCGTCCACGGCATGCACGATTTCCTCGCGGATGGGCGCACCCAACCGCTTGGCGATCTTGCCCGCGAAATCGAGCTTCTTCTCGAAGCGCTTGGTGATGCCGCGCAACTCGATGATGGGTTGCTCGCTCATGCCGCAACCTCATCACGGTGCGGATGCACGCAGCGCGCATGCCGGCCCGGCAGCAATTCCTCAAGCGCCTGTTCCGCGAGGCAGGCCTCGTCGGCGCGGGGGCAGCGTGTGCGGAAGGCGCAGCCGGCGGGGAGATTGAGGAGGGAGGGCGTCATGCCGGGAATCTGCCGCAGGGGTTCGCCGCGCTTGTTGCGGCTGGGCACCGAGCCGATCAGGCCATGGGTGTAGGGGTGCAGCGGCCGGTCCAGCACTTCGGAAACCGGCCCGTCCTCGACGACGCGGCCCGCATACATCACCGCGATATCATCGGCGAGGCCGGCGACGACGGCGAGATCATGCGTGATCCAGATCAGGCTGGTGCCGGTATTGGCGGCGAGTTTCTGGACCTCGGCCAGGATCTGCCCCTGGATGGTCACATCCAGCGCCGTGGTCGGCTCATCGGCGATGATCAGTTCCGGTCGGTGCAGCAGCGCGATGGCGATGGCGACCCGCTGGCGCATGCCGCCGGAGAATTGATGCGGGTAGGATTTCAGCCGCTCATCGGGCGAGGGGATGCCCACCATGCCCAGCGCATCGCGCGAACGCTGGCGGGCCTCCTCCTTGCTGACCTTGTCATGGGCCAGCACCGTCTCGATCATTTGCGTATCCACCCGGAGTACCGGGTTCAGCGTCATCATCGGGTCCTGGAAGATCATGGCGATGCGGTTGCCGCGCAGGCTACGCATCTCCTCCTCGCTCAGCTTCGCCAGGTTGCGCCCCTGGTAGAGGATTTCGCCCTCCACCACGCGGCCCGGCGCATCCACCAGGCCGATGATGGAGAAGCCCGTCACCGTCTTGCCTGAGCCGGATTCGCCGACCAGGCCCATCACCTTGCCGCGGCCCACCGTGAAGCTCACGCCATCCACCGCCTTCACCACGCCGGCGCGGGTGAAGAAATGCGTGCGGAGATTCCGCACTTCCAGCGTGGCACTCATTTCTTGAGCCTCGGATTCAGCACGTCGCGCAAATGGTCCCCCATCAGGTTGATGCTGACGATGGTCACCAGCAGGGCGATACCGGGATAGAAGCTGATCCAGTATTTCCCGCTCAGCATGTATTCATAGCCATTGGCGATGAGCAGGCCGAGCGATGGCTCGGTGATCGGCACGCCCAGGCCCAGGAAGGAGAGCGTCGCCTCCAGCGCGATGGCGCGGGCGATCTGGATGGTGC
The DNA here is from genome assembly GCA_947084995.1 of uncultured Roseococcus sp. Lineage (GTDB taxonomy): Bacteria > Pseudomonadota > Alphaproteobacteria > Acetobacterales > Acetobacteraceae > Roseococcus. The sequence continues at coordinate 32,451 of CAMTUX010000015.1, read as the reverse complement.
CCACCACGATGAGCGGCGGCAGGCAATTGGGCAGCAAATGCCGGAACAGGATGCGCGAGGTGGGCAGGGCCAGGCACTGCGCCGCCTCGATATATTCGCGCCGCCGCTCCACCAGGGCCGAACCGCGCACCGTGCGGGCATAATAGGCCCATTCCACGATCACCAGCGCGATCACCACATTCGTGATGCCCTTGCCGAGGAAGGCCAGGATCATCAGCGCGGCGAGGATGGTCGGGAAGGAAAGCTGGAGGTCCACCAGGCGCATGATCACGCTGTCGGTCCGCCCGCCCGCATAGGCCGCAAGCAGCCCGAGCGAGGCGCCGACCAGGCAGGCGATCAGCGCCGAACCCACGCCCACGGTCAGCGAAATCCGCAGCCCGTAGATGATGCCCGAGAGCATGTCCCGCCCCTGGTCATCCGTGCCGAGCCAATGGGTGATGCCCGAGCCGCCCACCGCCCCCGGCTCCAGGCGGCCATCCATGATGTCGAGCTGCGCGAGGTCATAAGGGTTCTGCGGCGTGATCCAGGGGGCGAAGATCGCCAGCAGCGCGATGATGGTGAAGACCAGCAACCCGCCGACCGCGATCCTGCTCGCCATGAATTCCGAGACGAAGCGGCGGAAGGGCGTTTCTTCCTTCACGGCCGCGGGCTCGGCCAGCGTCACGTCGCTCATGCCTTGCCCTCCAGCCGGACGCGCGGATCGAGCGCGGAATAAAGCAGGTCCACGATCAGGTTGATGGTGATGAACATCACCACGATGATCATGAGGTAGGCGACGATCACCGGGCGATCGAGCACGTTGATACTGTCAATGATCAGCTTGCCCATGCCCGGCCAGGCGAAGACGCTTTCCGTCACCACGCTGAACGCAATGGTAGAGCCGAGTTCGAGGCCGACCACGGTCACCACCGGGATCAGGATATTCTTGAACACATGCACATAGGTGACGCGCGCGGGCGAAAGCCCCTTGGCGCGGGCGAATTTCACATAATCCATCAGCATCGTCTCCCGCACGCCGGAGCGCGTCAGGCGGATCACCAGGCTGATCTTGAACAACGCCAGGTTGATGGCGGGCATGAGCAGGTGCGAGAGCCCGTTCCCCGTCAGGAAGGACCATTGCAACCCGAGGAAATAGGCGGTGTCCCCGCGTCCGGTGGAGGGCAGCCAGCCCAGCTGCACGGCGAACACCATGATCAGCATCAGCCCCACCCAGAAGGTGGGCAGCGAGAAGCCCAGGATGCTGCCGGCCATGATCGCCTTGGAGCCGAGGCTGTCGGGCTTGAGGCCGGCATACATGCCCAGCGGCAGGCCGATCAGGACGGAGATGAACATGGAGCCGAAGGCGAGTTCCAGCGTCGCCGGCATTTTTTGCAGGATCAACTGCAAGGCCGGCTCATTATAGACGAAGCTGCGGCCCAGATCGCCTTGCAAGGCGCGCCAGACGAAGATGGCATATTGCTCCCACAGCGGCAGATCGAGGCCCAGCGCCTGGATGGCGCGCTCGCGCTCCATCTGGTCCGCATCGGGGGAGATCAGGATCTCCACCGGATCGCCCACGGCATAGACGCCGACGAAGACGATGATGCTCATCGCGATGAGCACCAGGAAGGACTGGGAAATCCGCCGCAGCAGATAGGCGGTCATGGCGTCAGCGCGCCGCGGCCGGGCGGATATCCTGGGCGCGGGTGCTTTCATCCACCCTTGCGTCATGGCGCAGGTGCTGGCGCATCGCCCAGACATTGGTCTGGATGTAGAGCGGGATGATGGCCACGTCCTCGAAGGCCATGCGCTGCGCCTCGATCAGCATCTGTTCGCGGCGGCTATTGTCGAGCTCGCGCATCGCGGCATCCAGGCGCCCGTCAATCTCGCGGTTGCTGTAGCGGCCGCGATTGGCCGCACCCCAGCCGCGCTCGCGATCCGGTGTGGCGATGATGCTGCGTAGCGGGTGCGAACCATCCGGGTTGGAGCCCCAGCCCAGCAAATGCGTGCTGAACTCCTGGCGGTTGGCGCGGGCGATGAAACTGGTCCAGGGCAGCGCCTCGACCGTCGTGCGTACGCCAAGCCGCGTCCACATCTGGCCGATGGCCTGGATCACGCGGCCATCATTCGGGTAGCGGTCATTCGGGCCATGCAGCGTGACGCGGAAGCCCTGCGGGAAGCCGGCCTCGGCCAGCAGCCGGCGCGCTTGCTCGGGGTCATGGCGCGGCGCGGGAAACTCCGGGATGGCGGAGAAGACGCCGGGCGGGAGGAACTGACCCGACGGCGTGGCCGCCCCCTCCATCACGCGGCTGGTGATCGCCGCGCGGTCAATGGCCATGGACAAAGCGCGGCGCACGCGCAGGTCGCGCAGGGGATTCTGCGCCAGGGGCCTGCCCTCATTATCGGTGACGAAGGGCGAGACCTCGGCGCGCATGTGGTCCAGGCCGAGGAAGATGAGGCGCAGCCCCACCGTCTCGCTCATGGCAAACCGCGCATCGCCGCGCAGCCGCGTCAGGTCGGCTGTCGGCACCTGGTCCACGAACTCGACATCGCCGGCCAGCAGGGCGGCGGTGCGGGCGCTGTCATTGGTGATCATGCGGTAATTCACGCGGGCGAAGGCCGGGCGCTCACCGAAGTAGTTGTCGTTGCGCTCGAACTCGATGCGGTCACCCATGCGGTGGCTGATCATCCGGTAGGGGCCGGTGCCGATGGCGGCGCGGCCGGCATTGAAATCCTCGGTGGTCGCGCCCTGATGGGTCTCGCGGTCGAGGATGTAGATGTTCGTCAGGTCCTGCGGCAGCAGGGGGTAGGGGCCGCTGGTGGTGATCCGCAGGGTGTGGCTGTCCACCACCTCGACATTGCGGATCGGCCGGACGAAGGCGGCGAAGCTGGACGGGCTGTTGGGCACGTTGGGCACGCGCTGGAAGGTGAAGACCACATCCTCGGCGGTGAATTCATTGCCGTTGTGGAAGCGCACGCCGCGCCGCAGCCTGAATTCCCAGACTTCGGGGGAAACCGCCGTCCAGCTCTCCGCCAGGCCGGGCACCATGCGGGACTGCGCGTCGGTGTTGATCAGCCGGTCAAAGATCATCCCCGCCACGGCGTTGTTGGGCGAGAGCTGGTGGAAATGCGGGTCAATCGAGGTGACCGGGGCGCCCACCGCCATGTTGAGGTTCTGGGCCGAAGCCGGCGCCGCCAGCGAGAGCGCGCCCAGCAGGGCAAAAACGCACCGGTTCCATGCCATGTGATTCTCCTGAAGGAATTTCAAATTATTGACGATTTGTAGCAGCGAGATTGCGCGACAAGCTAGGTGCGCTTCATGTTTCTTGCGTGGGCCAGTCATCCGGCGGCGACGCCCTGCATTCCCGCCTTGCGTAGATGGCGCGCGAATCATGCCGATTCTGTGCTAGATGCCGGCCATGAACGCGCCTTTGCCCACCATTGATACCCCGCTTGTCCCGCCCCGTCCGGACAAGCGCGCGCCGCCGCCGCCGCCCAAGCGCCCGCCCTTCCGGCTGTTTGGTGGTTTCATCCGCATGGTGTTTCTCCTGGCCGCCGTCGTGCTGCTCGGCGGCGGTGTCGCGGCCTTCGGGCTGTATCGCACCCTGGAAGCCGGCCTGCCGGATTACCGCTGGCTCGCCGATTACTCGCCCCCGCAGATGAGTCGCATCTATTCCGGCGACAGCCGCCTGATGGCGGAGCTTGCGGCCGAACGCCGTGTCTTCGTGCCGATCGAGGCGATTCCGCGCCGCCTCCAGCAGGCCTTCATCTCCGCCGAGGACCAGAATTTCGAGAGCCATCGTGGCGTGGACCCGGTGGCGGTGATGCGCGCCGTCATCACCAATATCGAGCAATATGGCACCGGTCGGCGCATCGTCGGCGCCTCCACCATCACCCAGCAGGTGGCCAAGAACATGCTGGTCGGCAGTGACCGCACCGTGCTTCGCAAGGCGCGCGAGGCGCTGCTGGCGCTCCGCCTGGAGGTCGCCTTGCCGAAATCGCGCATCCTGGAAATCTACCTCAACGAGATATTCCTGGGTGCCCAGGCCTATGGCGTCGCCGCCGCCGCCCAGGCCTATTTCAGCAAGTCGCTGGAGGAACTCTCCACCTCCGAGATGGCCTTCCTCGCCGCGCTGCCCAAGGCGCCGAACAACTACAACCCGCTGCGCTTCCCCGAGCAGGCCCGCATTCGCCGCAACTGGGTGCTGGACCGCATGCTGGAGGACCGCGTGATCACGGCGGAGGAAGCCAGCACCGCCCGTGCCGAGACCATCCTCGCCCGTCCCTTCCGCCGACCGGAAGTCGTCCCCGTCGGCGGGCATTTCACCGAGGATGTGCGGCGCGAACTCCTCTCCCGCTTCGGGCAGGAGCAGACGCAGGGCGGCGGCCTGGTCGTCCGCACCAGCCTGGACCCCGCGCTGCAGGCGGCGACCGAGGTGGCGCTCCGCAATGGGCTGCTGGCCTTTGACCGCCGCCGGGGCGGCTGGCGCGGCCCGCTCGCGAAAAGCGCGCATGGGCCGACCGAATGGCTGCCCGCCCTGGAAGCCTTTGGCCGCCCGCCCGGCATGCTGCCCGAGTGGCGCCAGGCCGTGGTGCTGGAAATTCGCGACCGAGAGGCCCGCGTCGGCTGGATCGAGCGCGCGCAGCCCCGCGCGCCCTCCCAGCCCCGCACCGGCACCATCCTGCTGGAAGACCTCGCTTGGGCGCGGCCCGTCCTGCCGAGCCAGGGCACCCAGCCGATCCGCCTGGGCAATGCCCCCCGCCGCGTCTCGGATGTGCTGGCGCTGGGCGATGTCGTGATGGTGGAGCCGGCGCCCGCCGCCGCACCCGCCACCCCGCCTGCCCGCGGCGCCGCCGCAGCTCCCCGCGCCGACCGCGTCCTGCTGCGCCAGATTCCGGATGTGGAAGGCGCCGTCGTGGCACTCGATCCCAATACGGGGCGCGTGCTGGCCATGTCGGGCGGCTGGAGCTTTGACCGCAGCCAGTTCAACCGTGCCAGCCAGGCGATGCGGCAGCCTGGCTCCTCCTTCAAGCCCTATGTCTTTATCGCGGCCCTTGAGCAGGGAATTCCGCCCAACCAGCGCTTCCTCGATGGCGGGGTGGAAATCGCGACGCCGCAGGGCGTCTGGCGGCCGGGCAATTACGGCGGCGGCTCCTCCGGGGGCTATGTCACCATGCGCAACGCGCTGGAGCGCAGCCTCAACCTCGTCACCGTGCGGCTCGCGCAGGAGGTGGGGATGGACCGCGTGGCCGAGACCGCCGCGCGCTTCGGCGTGATCGAGAACATGCCGCGCTTCCTCTCCATGAGCCTGGGCGCTGGCGAGACCACGGTGCTGCGCCAGGCCGCCGCCTATGCCAGCTTCGTCAATGGCGGACGCCGGGTGGAGCCCACGCTGATCGACTCCGTGCAGGACCAGCGCGGCCGGGTGATCTGGCGCAGCACCAACCGCGACTGCGCCGGTTGCGCCGCCGGCCCGGAGGGCGCCCCCCCCCGCTTCACCGATAACCGCCGCCAGATCGCCGATCCGATCGCCGCCTTTCAGGTCACCAGCATCCTTCAGGGCGCCGTGCAGCGCGGCACGGGTGGCCGGGCGGGGGCGGGACTGAACCGCCCCATCGCCGGCAAGACCGGCACCACGGATGACTACAAGGATAACTGGTTCGTCGGCTTCACGCCCGACATCGTGGTGGCCGTCTGGATCGGCTTCGATGATCCGCGGACCCTGGGCCAGGGCGAGACCGGCGGCACCAATGCCGCGCCCATCTTCCGCGAGGTGGTCGCCGCCGCGCTGGCCGGCAGCCCGGCCGTGCCCTTCCGCGCGCCCCCGGGCGTGGCGCTGGTCCGCATCCAGACCGATCGCGGCGAGACCATCCTGGAAGCCTTCCGCCCGGGGACGGAAAACGCCGCCACCACCCCGACCGAAATGGGCTCGGGTACCGCGGCACGGGTGGACAGCGGGCTGGGCGGGCTTTACTGAAACGCCATGCGCGCAGATGCAACCCAGCTTCAAGAGCAGATCACCGCCTCGGTGTCCCTGCTGAGGAGGCATCTTTGACTGGGATGCTTCCCTCATTCGCCTCGCGGAACTGAACGCGAAGGCCGAAGACCCCTCCCTGTGGAATGACGCCACCGAGGCCACCAGGCTGATGCGGGAACGCGGACGGCTGGTGGAGCAGGTGGAGGGCGTCCAGCGCCTGGAACGCTCCGTGGCCGATGCCCTCGAACTCATCGAGATGGCCGAGGCCGAGGGCGATGGCGCCACCGCCGATGCCGCCGTGGCCGATCTGATGACCTTCGCCGCCGAGGCCAAGCGCCGCGAGATCGAAAGCCTGCTCTCGGGCGAGGCTGACCAGAATGACGCCTATCTCGAAGTGAATGCCGGCGCCGGCGGCACGGAAGCCCAGGACTGGGCCGAGATGCTGATGCGCATGTACATGCGCTGGGCCGAGCGGCGCGGCTACAAGGTGACGCTGACCGAGCAATCCGAGGGCGAGGAAGCGGGCATCAAATCCGCCACGCTCCAGGTCACCGGCGACAACGCCTTTGGCTGGCTGAAGACCGAGACGGGCGTGCACCGCCTGGTCCGCATCAGCCCCTTTGGCGGCAATGACAAGCGGCAGACCAGCTTCGCCAGCGTCTATGTCTATCCGGTGATTGACGACAAGATCGAGATCGAGGTGAACCCGGCGGACCTCAAGACCGACACCTTCCGCGCCTCGGGCGCTGGTGGGCAGCACGTCAACAAGACCGAATCGGGCGTGCGCTTCACGCATATCCCGACTGGCATCGTCGCCGCCTCCACGCAGGACCGTTCGCAGCACCGCAACCGCGTCATCGCGATGGATATGCTAAAGGCGCGGCTTTACGAGTTGGAACTGCGCAAGCGCGAAGCCATCAGCGACGGCATCGAGGCCGGCAAGACCGATATCGGCTGGGGCCACCAGATCCGGAACTATGTGCTGCAACCCTATCAACTGGTGAAGGACCTCCGCTCCGGGCTGGAGAAGGGTAATCCCTCCGCCGTGCTGGATGGGGATTTGGATGACTTCATGGCGGCTGCCCTCGCCGCGCGGGTGGGCACCACGCGTTCGGATGCGAGTGCCAACGCGCGGTGATGAGGGGTGCCGCCCCTCAATCTCCCCGGCAGGAACCTCAGCTTCCTGCATCTTCGCCCTATGAAGTGGCTTAAATCCCGGGTTCGGCTGCCGGTGGGCACGCGGGTCTATGCCATTGGCGATGTGCATGGCTGCGCCGGCAAGCTCATGGAACTGCACGGCCAGATCCGCGCTGATCTCAAGGAAAACCCCACCTCGGGCGCGCTGCTCCTCCATCTGGGCGACTTCATTGATCGCGGGCCGGACAGCGCAGGCGCGATCGACCTCGCCATGGGCTTTGATGCCTGCCCGGTGGTCAACCTGTGCGGCAATCACGAAGCGACCCTGCTCGCCGCCCTGGATGGCGATGCGCCGAGCGCCACGGACTGGATGTATTATGGTGGCCGCGAAGCCCTGGTGAGCTGGGGTCTGGCCGAGCACGCGCCCCGCGAAAGCTGGGCCACCGGCATCGCCTCTCGCCACATTGCTTTCCTCCGCGGCCTGCGCCTCTCCCACCGCGTGGGGCCGTATTTCTTCGCCCATGCGGGGGTGCGGCCCGGCGTGCCGCTGGATGCCCAGGCGCCGGATGACCTGATGCGGATCCGTGGCGCCTTCCTCGACAGCGAGGCCGATCACGGTGCCTTCATCGTGCATGGCCACACGCCGGTGCGCGAACGCGTGGCCGAGCTGCGCGAGAACCGCATCAACCTCGACACCGGCGCCGTATTTGGCGGGCCGCTTACCTGCGGGGTCTTCGAGGAAGATCGCGTGGGGTTGATGACGGCCTGAGGCGCCTCAGGCCGGCAGGCGGTTCACCCAGGCATCGCCGCGCGACATCCGCTGCCGCCCATACTCGAAAGGCGGGCGCATATAGGCCTGGTCGAAGGGGTTGGCGTAGGGCGTTGTCTTCCACCCGGTCCCGCTCGGCGGCGAAGTACATCCGCACAATGTCATTATGACCCGAGGTCGCGATCATCGAGGTGATGGACCGCCCGAATACCGCTCCGCAGCACATGTTTCTGGATCTTGCCGGTGCTGGTCTTGGGAAGTTCCTGGAAGACCACGCGCTTGGGGGCCTTGAAGCCTGCCATCAAGGCCCGGCAATGCGCGATGATCTCGGGCTCGGTCGCGCTCATGCCCGGGCGGAGCTCCACGAAGGCGCAGGGCACCTCGCCCCATTTCTCATCCGCCTGCGCCACCACGGCGGCCAGCGCCACGGCCGGATGCTTGTAGAGCGCGTCCTCCACCTCAATGGAGGAAATGTTTTCGCCCCCCGAAATAATGATGTCCTTCGAGCGGTCGCGCAGCTGGATGTAGCCATCCGGGTATTTCACCGCGAGATCGCCCGAATGGAACCAGCCGCCGGCGAAGGCGGCATCTGTCGCGGTGGCGTCCTTGAAATAGCCCTTCATCACGACATTGCCGCGAAACATCACCTCGCCCATCGCGACGCCATCGGCGGCGACGGGCTGCATGGTCGCGGGGTCCATCACATCCAGCCCTTCCAGCGGCACATAGCGCACGCCCTGGCGGGCCATGAGCCTGGCCTGCTCGGCTGCGGGGGCGTGGTTCCATGCCTCGTGCCATTCATTGGTGACGGCCGGGCCATAGACTTCGGTCAGGCCATAGACATGCAGCACGGCGAAGCCGGCCGCACGCATCGCCGCCAGCACCGCCTCGGGCGGCGGCGCGCCGGCGACGACGAAGGTGACGGCGCCGGGCAAGGCACGCTTCTCGGCTCCGGGCGTGGCGAGCAACGTGCCCATCACGATGGGCGCGCCGCACATGTGGGTCACGTTGTGCTCGGCAATCAGCGACCACATGGCGGCCCCCCGCACGGCGCGCAGGCAGATATGCGTGCCCGCCATCGCCGTGATGGTCCAGGGGAAGCACCAGCCATTGCAATGGAACATGGGCAGCGTCCAGAGATAGACCGGGTGCCGTCCCATCCCCGCCGAGAGCACATTGCCGATGGCGAGCAATTGCGCGCCGCGATGGTGATACACCACGCCCTTGGGCTTGCCGGTGGTGCCCGAGGTGTAGTTGAGCGCGATGGCGTCCCACTCGTCACGCGGCAGGGGCCAGGCAAAATTTTCGTCGCCTTCGCCCAGCAGGATTTCGTAATCGAGGCCGCCCAGCGTCTCGTCTGACGGGGCTTCGCTGTCATTCACCTCGATGATGCTGGGCTTGTTCGCGCATTGCACCAGGGCGGCGCGCAGCACGGGGATGAACTCACGGTCCACGATGACGATGCGCGCTTCGCCATGGTCCAGGATATACGCGATGGTCGCGGCATCCAGGCGCGTGTTGATGGTGTTCAGCACGCAGCCGACCATGGGCACGCCGTAATGGCATTCCAGCATGGCGGGCGTGTTGGGCAGCAGCGCCGCCACCGTATCGCCGCGCCCCAGGCCGCGTCGGTGCAGCGCATCGGCCAGCTTCACGCAACGCATCCGCAACTCGGCATAGGAACGCCGGATGCGGCCATGGACCACGGCGACATGGCGGGGAAACACCTCGGCCGTGCGTTCGAGAAACAGCAGCGGCGTCAGCGGCTGGTGGTTGGCGGCGGTGCGGGGGAGCGCATCGTAATCGGAAGCGGCCATGCTCGTTTACCTGTCCTGCCAATGGGGCGTGCGCTTGCCGAGGAAGGCGCCAATGCCTTCCTCGGCATCGGCAGCCATCATGTTCTCGACCATCACGGCACTGGCCGCATCATAGGCCTGCGCGAGCGGCAAGGCGCATTGCGTGAGAAAACCGCGCTTGCCCAGCCGCACCGTCACGGCCGAACGCTCGGCGATGCTGGCGGCGAGCGCGAGAGCCTCGGCCCGTGCATCTTCGGCGATGCTGTTGATGAGGCCGAGCGCGCGGGCTTCCTCGGCGGAGACCATGCGTCCGGTCAGCAGCATTTCCATCGCGGCCTTGCGCGGAATGGCGCGGGCGACGGCGACGGCGGGCGTCGAGCAGAACAGCGCGATATCCACGCCGGGCGTGCAGAATTTGCTCGCGGGGGTGGCCACCGCCAAATCGCAGCTTGCCACCAGCTGGCAGCCAGCGGCGGTGGCGATGCCCTCCACCGCGGCGATGACGGGGACGGGGTGGTTCACCACCTGCTGCATCACCTCGCTGCACAGCTCCATGGTGCGGGCATAGAAATCGCGCCCGCCATCGGCATCCGCCCGGGCGGCGGTCAATTCGCGCAGGTCATGGCCGGCGCAAAAGGCCGGGCCATGCGCGGCCAGCACGATGCAGCGCGCATCGCGGGCCGCATGCAGCGCATCGCGCAGGGCTTCCAGCATGGCGATGCTCAGCGCGTTGCGCGCGGCCGGGCGATCCAGCGTGATCTGGGCCACGCCGTTATTGTGGCGCTCCGTCGTGATCATCGGCCCAGCACTCCCGCGATCTCGTCCAGGATCGTCGGGTCATCAATCGTCGGCGGCACGGCGTAGGTTTCGCCATCGGCAATCTTGCGGATGGTGGCGCGCAGGATCTTTCCGGAGCGGGTCTTTGGCAGGCGCTGCACCACCCGGGCTTCCTTGAAGGCGGCAACCGGCCCGATGCGGTCACGCACCAGCTTCACCAGTTCGCGCGCCACCTCATCGGCATCGCGCGCCGTGCCGGCCTTGAGCACGACCAGGCCAAGCGGCACCTGGCCCTTCAGCGCATCGGCGATGCCCACCACCGCGCATTCGGCCACATCGGGGTGTGCGGCCAGAACTTCCTCCATCGCGCCGGTCGAGAGGCGGTGGCCGGCGACGTTGATGATGTCATCCGTGCGGCCCATCACCCAGACGAAGCCTTCCGCATCCACCATTCCGGCGTCGGAGCTGTCGTAATAGCCGGGGAAGGTGGAGAGATAGGCCTCACGATAGCGTTGCTCGGCATTCCATAGAGTGGGGGCGCAGCCGGGCGGCAAGGGCAGCTTCACCACCAGCGCGCCATTCTCGCCGCGCGGCACCTCATTGCCCTCGGAGTCCAGCGCGCGGACGTCGAAGCCCGGCGTGGGCTTGCCGCCCGAGCCGGGGCGCGGCTCGAACAGGCCGAAGCCACGGAAGCCCGCCGTGATGGGCCAGCCCGTCTCGGTCTGCCACCAGTGATCCACCACGGGGATGCCCAGTTGCCCGGCCGCCCAGAGCGCGGTGGGTGGGTCGCAGCGCTCGCCCGCCAGATAGAGCGCCTCCAGCTTCGAGAGGTCGTAATTCCGCATCAACGCCGCCTCGGGGTCTTCCTTGCGGATGGCGCGGATGGCGGTGGGCGCGGTAAACAGCAGCTTCACGCCATGCTCGGCGCAGACGCGCCAGAAGGTGCCGGCATCGGGCGTGCCCACCGGCTTGCCCTCGAACAGGATCGAGGTGCAGCCTGCCAGCAGCGGCGCATAGACGATGTAGGAATGCCCCACGACCCAGCCGACATCACTGGCCGTCCAATACATGTCGCCGGGCTGCATGCCGTAGATCATGGACATGGAATGGTGCAGCGCCACCGCATGCCCGCCATTGTCGCGCACGATACCCTTGGGCTTTCCGGTCGTGCCGCTGGTATAGAGGATGTAGAGCGGGTCGGTCGCCGCCATATCCACGCAGGGGTGCGGCAGGCCTGCGGCTTCCTCGGCCGCGTAGTCGAAATCGCGCCCGGCGGTCATGGCCGCTTCCGCCTGCGGGCGTTGGAGAATGACGCAGAAATCCGGCTTGTGCGCCGACATGCCGATGGCGGCATCCAGCAGCGGCTTATAGGCAATCACTCGGCCGGGTTCGATGCCGCAACTCGCGCTGATCACCGCCCTGGGCGTGGCATCGGTGATGCGCGCGGCGAGTTCCGCCGCCGCGAAGCCGCCGAACACCACCGAATGGATGGCGCCCAGCCGCGCGCAGGCCAGCATGGCGATGGCGGCTTCGGGCACCATGGGCATGTAGATGATCACGCGGTCGCCCTTGGTGACGCCACGCGCCGCCAGGGCGCCGGCCAGCCGGGCCGTGCGGTCGCGCATTTCGCTGTAGGAAATATGCTGCTGCGTGCCGGTGATCGGGCTGTCATGGAGGATGGCGGTCTGCGCGCCGCGCCCGGCTTCCACATGGCGGTCCAGCGCATTGTGGCAGGTGTTCAGCACCCCATCGGCGAACCAGCGGCCAAACAGGCCCCGGGATGCGTCCAGCGCGCGGCTGGGCGGGCGCGTCCATTCCAGGCCCTGCGCCGCCGCGAGCCAGTATTTCTCAGGATCGTTGCGCCATTGCGCCACAGCGGCATCGTAGGCCGTCATCCTTCGTCTCCCTCTTTGGCGGTGAAAATGCGCCCATGGGCGTTGCCTCGCAAGCGGTACGGCCGCACCATCCCGCCATGAGAGCGCGCTTCGCAGCCCTGCCGGGCAATATCAGGGGCGCGATCCTCATGTCCCTGGGCGGCGTGTTATTCGCCACCGAGGCGCTGTTCATCCGCTGGATGAGCGACCGCGGCATCCCCACGACCACCCAGATCTTCGCCCGTTCGGTCGGCCAGCTCATCTGGGTGCTGCCGCTGATCCTGGCGGGCGGCCTGGCCGTGTTCCGCACCCGCCGGCCAGGGATGCACCTGCTGCGCGGCGCTTCCTCGGCGCTGACCTGGGGGTTGTATTTCCTGTCCTTCGTCTTCCTGGACCTCACCACCGCCACCGTCCTCTCCTTCACCAACGTCATGTTCACCACGCTGTTGGCCCGGCCCGTGCTGGGCGAGCATGTGGATGCAGCGCGCTGGGCGGGCACGGTGCTGGGCTTCCTCGGCATTGCGGTGATGCTGCGGCCGGGCACGGATATCCCCCTGCTCGGCGCGCTGATCGCCCTGGCCGCCGCATTGGCCTGGTGCGGCATCACGCTGACCTCGCGCAGCCTGTCCCGCACCGAGAGCACGCAGACCGTCCTGGCCTGGGTGGGCATGATCACGAGTCTTTGCGTGGCACCCTTCGCCATCGCCTTCTGGCAGCCCATCGGCCTGGCGGATGTGTTGATCCTGATCGTCTTCGGCCTGGTCACGCCTGGCATCATCTGGCTGGTGACCGAGGCGCTGCGCGCGGGCGAGGCAAGTGCGGTCGCCCCCTTCCAGTATTTGCGCCTGGTGGTCATCGCGGCCTTCGGCTGGGTGCTGTTCGGCGAGGTGCCGGATGGCTGGACCTGGCTGGGCGCGCTCATCATCCTCAGCGGCGCCGTGGTCATCACCATCAGCGAGGCGCGCAAAAGGTGACGCTGCTGCTCCAGGCCGCGCCGCTGCTGGCGCTGCTGCTCCTGCTGGCCGGCGGGCGGGTGGGACCGCTGGCGGCATGCGGCGTGGCGCTGGCGCTCGCCATCCCGGCCATTGCGGTGAGCCTGCCGGACGGCGCTGGCATCGTCGAATTCCTGGGCGACGCCACGCTCCGCGCGGCCTTCCTGGCCTTGCAACCCATGGCCGTGGTGGCGGGCGGACTGCTGTTCCACGCCGCGATGCAGCCCGCGGCCGATGCGGCCGAGCGCCTGCCCACGGCGCCCCGCATCTTCGCCGTGACGCTGCCGATGGGGTGCTTCCTGGAATCGGTGACGGGCTTTGCCGTGGGCGCCGTCTTCGCCCTCGCCGCCCTGCGCGCCATGAGGATTGGCGGGCCGGTCGCCGTGGCGCTTTCGCTGCAAGCGCTGGTGATGGTGCCCTGGGGCGGGCTTGGGCCGGGCACCTCGCTCGGCGCCGTGCTGGCCGGCGTGCCGGCGCAGCAGGTCGTGGCACTGACCGCCTGGCCGAATGCCGCCTGGATCATCGGCCTCGCCCCCATCATGTGGTGGCTCCAGGCGCGGGCCGGCGTGGTGGTGAGCGGGCGCGAGAAGGCGATGCAGGCGCTGATGCTGACCGTGTTGGCGGTGCTGCTGCTGGCGCTGCACGCGGTCCTGCCCTTCGAGGTGATCGGCGTGGTGGCTTCCGGCAGCGTGGCCATCTGGGCGCTGTGGCGCGCCGACCCGCCGCGGGACCTGGGGGCGGCCCTGCGGATGAGCTGGCCCTATCTGCTGCTGACCATCGCCCTGCTGGGCGCGCGTCTGATCCCCGCCCCGCCGGCCTTGCAGCCCTTTGCCGAGCTGCCGGCCTTCCCCATCACCCATGTCGCCGTCGTGCTCTGGGTGGTGGCGGGCGGGCTGCTGCTGGCGCGTGCCGATGGCGCGGCGCGCGCCATGGCCGCCCTGCGCCGGGCGCAGCGGCCCGCACTCGCGATGCTGCTCTATGTCACGCTTGGGCGCTGGCTGGCCGGCAGCGGCGTGGCCCTGGCCTTGGCGACGGCGCTGATCGAGGGCAAGGGTGATGTCGCCGGCTTTGCCATCACGCCGCTCGGCTTTGCCTCGGGCTTCATCACCGGCAGCAATGTGGGTGCCAATGCCGCGCTGATGCCGGTGCAGGCGGCGCTGGGGCAGGTGCTCGGGCTGCCGGTGCTGCTGGCCCCCGCCCTGCATAATTTCGCGGGCGCGGCCGGGGCTGGCATGAGCATCGCCGGCACGGCCATGCTCTGCGCCCTGCTGGCCGATGGCACGCGGCCGGTGCAAGTCTGGCGGCTGATGCTGCCTTCCATGGCGCTGGTGATGCTCTGCGGCACGCTGGCCCTGATATTCATGAGGTAGCCCATGTCCGACTGGAAGATCGCCGAACGCAAGCTCTCGCGTGACAAGCTGTTCCGGCCCCTCATTCAGCGGATCGGCCCCTGCACCCTCGTGCCCTTGCAGCGCGAGCCCTATGAGGCGCTGGTGCGCGCCATCGCGCACCAGCAGGTGCATGGCCGCGCGGCCGAGGCCGTGCTGAACCGCTTCCGCGCGCTGCATGATGGCGATGGATTTCCCCCCGCCGATGTCGTGGCCGCCCTGCCGCCCGAGGCCCTGCGCGGCTGCGGCTTCTCCGGCTCCAAGGTTCTGGCCATCCATGACATCGCCGCCAAGACGCGCGAGGGGCTGGTGCCCACCCTGGAGGAAGCGGGCAGCATCAGCGATGCCGCGCTGATCGAGCGCCTGGTCGCGATCCGCGGTGTGGGTCGCTGGACGGTGGAGATGCTGCTGATCTTCACCCTGGGCCGCACCGACATCCTGCCGGTGGATGATTTCGGCGTGCGCGAAGGCTGGCGGCTGCTGAACGGGCTGGAGGCGCAGCCCCGGCCCAAGGAACTGGCCGCCATCGGCGAGGCCTGGGCGCCCTGGCGCAGCATCGCCGCCTGGTATCTCTGGCGCGCCGCCGATGAGGGCAAGAAGATAAAGGTCAGCGCGGTATAGGCGACACCCGCTTGAAGCCCGGCCCGCAAGGGCGCATCTGCCAGCCAAACAGGAGCCACGCCATGCCCATTCCGCAGCCTGAAGCCGAACTCAAGCTCGACGCCGATGCCGCCACGCGCGACCGGATCGAGGCCGCCGCCTTCCGCAAGCTGGTGGCCCATCTGCGCGAGCGCGCGGATGTACAGAATATAGACATGATGAATTTGACCGGCTTCTGCCGGAACTGCCTCAGCCGCTGGTACCAGGAAGCCGCCGCCGATGCCGGCACCACGCTGGAGACGCCAGCCGCGCGCGAGATCATCTACGGCATGGACTACAAGGCCTGGCAGGCCGCCAACCAGAAGGAAGCCAACGCCGAGCAGAAGGCGGCCTTCGTGGCAGCCATGGCCAAGCACGGGTAGAGGCGCTACCTCCCTCGCCCAGCTTCCGCTCACGAGAGAGACCATGTCAGACACCGAAGACGAAAACGCTCAGGCGGCCCGGGCCAGCCGCCAGCGCCAGGCCGATGCTCCCGATTCCGACACGGGCGGCATCGCGGCCGACCGCCTGCGCTCCATCGTGGACCGCATCGAGCGCCTGGAGGAAGAGCGCAAGGCGCTGGGCGAGGACATCAAGGACATCTATGCCGAGGCGAAATCGGCCGGCTTCGACGTGAAGGTGGTCCGCCAGATCATCCGCTTGCGGAAGCAGGAACCGGCCGAGGTGGAGGAGCAGGAGACCCTGCTCGACCTCTATCGCCGCGCGCTGGGAATGTAGGGAGCGCGTTCCGTCGTGTCGGGCCATTGCGTCGGGGTATCATTCGCTGATCATGAGTTGCGGCCAAGTGAAGCCCTGCATGGTTCCTCGTTAAATCCCGCTGGCGTCCGGGCGATTTTAGGTCCATAAGCGCCCGAGCCGCCTCGGGCCTGCCCGGCGTGGCCCTAGCCGCTTGCGCTTGCGGCGGGTTGTCAGAGCCTCCGAGCCCTCCTGAACGGATGATGGGTCTGGCGGCGTTTCCGGCCACATGGCTCCGCCGCGGGATGAAGATCCCCGGCCCCCTGTCGCCCGAGACGCCGGAAGCCTCCCTCCCCAGGGTGCCCCGGTGGTTGGACTGCCACCCTGCCGCGTCGCGCTCCACAGCCCCCGCACCGATGCGGGGCAAGAAGATCGACCCCCATCCGGGGGTCCAGAAGGATGACGCATGTTCGACAACTACTTCCGCAAGGATATTTCCTGGGGCGGACAGATCCTGACGCTGGAGACCGGCAAGGTCGCCCGCCAGGCTGATGGCGCCGTGATGGCGCGCCTGGGTGACACCATCGTGCTCTGCACCGTGGTCGGCGCCCGCAGCGTGAAGCCGGGCCAGGATTTCTTCCCGCTCACGGTCAACTACCAGGAAAAGGCCTTCGCGGCCGGCAAGATTCCCGGCGGCTTCTTCAAGCGCGAAGGCCGCCCCTCCGAGAGCGAGACGCTGATCTGCCGCCTGATTGATCGCCCGCTGCGCCCCCTCTTCCCCGAGGGCTTCCGCAACGAAGTGCAGGTCATCGCCACCGTCCTCAGCCATGACCTGGAGAACGACCCCGACATGGTCGCGCTGGTCGGCTGCTCGGCCGCGCTGACGCTGTCCGGCATTCCCTTCTTCGGCCCGGTGGGCAGCGCGCGCGTCGGCTACATTGACGGCGCCTATGTGCTCAACCCGACCGCGGCGCAGCGCAAGCTCTCCCAACTCGACCTCGTCGTGGCCGGCACGGCCGAGGGCGTGCTGATGGTGGAATCCGAAGCGCAGGAACTGTCGGAAGACATCATGCTCGGTGCCGTGAAGTTCGGGCATGAGGGCTTCCAGCCCGTCATCCAGGGCATCATCGCGCTGGCTGAAGTGGCCGCGAAGGAGCCCTGGGACGTCACCCTGGCCGACCCCGCGAAGGAAGCGCTGAAGGCCCGCATCGCCGCACTCGGCACCGCGCCGATGGTCGATGCCTACAAGATCACGGAAAAGCTTTCCCGCCAGAAGGCCGTGGGCGAGGCCAAGAAGACGGTCATCGCCGCGCTTGAGGCCGAAGGCGCTGATGTCTCCGCCGCCAAGGGCCTGATGAAGGAACTGGAGGCGGATGTCGTCCGCAACGCCATCCTCGACACCGGCCTTCGTATTGACGGCCGCGACACCAAGACCGTCCGGCCGATCCTGGCGGAAGTGGGCGTGCTGCCCCGCGCCCATGGCTCGGCGCTGTTCACGCGCGGTGAGACGCAGGCGCTTTGCGTTGCCACGCTGGGCACCGGCCAGGATGAACAGATCATTGATGCGCTGGCGGGCGAGTACCGCGAGAACTTCATGCTGCACTACAACTTCCCTCCCTACTCGGTGAACGAGACGGGCCGCATGGGCAGCCCTGGCCGCCGCGAGATCGGCCATGGCAAGCTTGCCTGGCGCGCGATCCATCCCGTGCTGCCGGAGAAGGACAAGTTCCCCTACACGATGCGCGTCGTCTCCGAGGTCACGGAGAGCAACGGCTCCTCCTCGATGGCGACGGTGTGCGGCACCTCGCTCTCGCTGATGGATGCGGGCTGCCCGCTGATCCGCCCCGTGGCCGGCATTGCCATGGGCCTGATCAAGGAAGACCGCGGCTTCGCGGTGCTCTCCGACATCCTGGGCGACGAGGATCACCTCGGCGACATGGATTTCAAGGTGGCCGGGACGGAGGCGGGCATCACCGCCCTCCAGATGGACATCAAGATCACCTCGATCACCTTCGACATCATGCGAACCGCGTTGGATCAGGCCAAGGATGGCCGCTTCCACATCCTGGGCGAGATGGCCAAGGCGCTGACCGGCGCCCGCGGCGAGATGGCGGCCACCGCGCCGCGCATCACCGTGATCCAGGTGCCGAAGGACAAGCTTCGTGACGTGATCGGCACCGGCGGCAAGGTGATCCGCGAGATCGTCGAGCAGACCGGCACCAAGATCGACATCGAGGATGACGGCACCATCAAGATCGCCTCCAGCAACCCGGAAGCGACGCAGGCCGCCATTGACCGCATCAAGGGCATCACGGCCGAGGCCGAGATCGGCGCCATCTACAATGGCAAGGTTGTGAAGACCGCCGAATTCGGCGCCTTCGTCAACTTCCTGGGCGCCAAGGATGGCCTGGTGCACATCAGCGAACTCTCCAATGAGCGCGTGAACCGCACCACCGACATCGTCAAGGATGGCGATGCCGTGAAGGTCAAGGTCATCGGCTTCGATGATCGCGGCAAGGTGAAGCTCTCGATGCGCGTGGTGGACCAGGCCACGGGCGCCGACATCACCGAGCAGGTGGGCGAGCGCCGCCCGCGTGCGGAAGGCGAGGGCGAGCGCGAGGAGCGTCCGCGCCGCGAAGGCCGCAGCGAGCGCGGCCCGCGCCGCAGCCCCAACGACTGAGCCTGCTCACTCACGGTTGGTTGGGTTGCAGGTGACTTGAAGAGTGAAACCGTCCGGCGCTTTCTTGCGCCGGGCGGTTTCACCATAATGTAGCATTGAGAATTTTGGCACGGCAGGGACGGCACAGTGAAGGCGATCAATAGCATCCGCATGGGCGGTGTGGACGTCCTCCCTCTGGTTGAGGGCGGCAAGGGCGTGGCCGTGAGCAATGGGTTGACCGCTGGCGCCTGGGCGGCAGCCGGTGGCGTGGGCACCTTCTCGGCCGTGAATGCCGACAGCTATGACAGCGAAGGCCGCACCATCCGCCAGGTCTATTCCGGCAAGACCCGGCGTGACCGCCATGAGGAACTCGTGGCCTATGGCATCGCCGGCGGCATCGCCCAGGCGCGTGAGGCGCGTGAGGTGGGCGGCAAGGATGCCCGCATCCACGCCAATATCCTGTGGGAGATGGGTGGTGCCGAGCGCGTGATTCGTGGCGTGCTGGAAGGGGCCAAGGGCCTCGTCAATGGCGTGACCTGCGGCGCGGGCATGCCCTATCGCCTGGCCGATATCGCCAGGGATTTCGGCGTCCACTACTACCCGATCGTCTCCTCCGCCCGCGCCTTCAGCGCGCTGTGGAAGCGCAGCTATTCCAAGGCGAGCGAGTGGCTGGGCGGCGTGGTCTATGAGGACCCCTGGCTGGCGGGCGGCCATAATGGCCTGTCCAACAGCGAGGACCCGAAGAAGCCCGAAGCCCCCTATGAGCGCGTACGCAAGCTGCGCGAGCAGATGCGCGCCTTCGGCCTGGACGAGACGCCGATCATCATGGCCGGCGGCGTCTGGTGGCTGGAGGAATGGTCCGACTGGCTCGACAATCCCGAGCTTGGCCCTGTCGCCTTCCAGTTCGGTACGCGCCCGCTGCTGACGCAGGAAAGCCCGATCAGCGCCGCCTGGAAGCACCGGCTGACGCATCTCCAGCCGGGCGAGGTGCTATTGCAGCCCTTCTCGCCGACTGGCTTCTACTCCTCGGCTGTGCGGAACGATTTTCTCAGCGATCTCCAAGCCCGGAACGAGCGCCAGGTGGCGTATACCAGCGAGGCCGTTGGCGAACACACGGCCCAATTCGGCGTCGGCCCGCGCAAGCGGCTGGTCTGGCTGACGCCGGGCGACCGCGCCCGTGCCGAGGCTTGGACCGCGGCCGGCTTCACCGAAGCGATGCGCACGCCCGATTCCACGCTGATCTTCGTGACGCCCCCCAATGCCCAGGAGATCCTGGCCGACCAGGTGGCCTGCATGGGCTGCCTCAGCCATTGCCGCTTCAGCAACTGGACGCAGATCGAGCCTGATTTCAGCACGGGCAAGAAGGCCGATCCGCGCAGCTTCTGCATCCAGAAGACGCTGCAGGACATCGCGCATGATGGCAGCCTGGAGAACAACCTGATGTTCGCCGGTCACAATGCCTATCGATTCAGTTCCGACCCGTTCTATTCGAACGGCTTCATCCCGAGCGTGAAGCAATTGGTGGATCGGATCATGACCGGCCGGTAAAGCCGCTGACCGGCACGCCAGCGGGTGTTCCCGTTGGCGCGCTGCTGTTGGGAGGTTTGGGCTGTTTCAAGTCAATCCCTGGCGCGGCGTTGTTATTGCCCCTTGCGAATACGCAGGCGTCCGCGTCCATTCGCGCAGTACTCATCTTCGAGGATGGCATGCCCCTGCTCACCCAGGCTGCGGGCGAGATTGAGGCGCGGCTCCTCTCCTTTGTAGAGGACCTCCAGAACTTCGCCGACTGCTAACTTGTCCAATTGCAGACGCGTGCGGACGAAGGTCATCGGGCAGGTATCGCTTGTAATATCTATGACCAATGCTCTCATTCCTGCTTATTTTTTGACCTTGCTGACAAATTGTCGGAAGGGCATCTTGCAAAATCGTCCATGAATTAGCTAATGACTCGAAGCACCGGATCGGGAAAGAGAAACTATGTCAGATACAGCCAGTGGCGGCGACCTCCTCGGATTGACTGCCGAAATCGTTTCCGCCCATGTGTCCAACAACCCGGTATCCGTGAATGACTTGCCCAACCTGATCGTTGAGGTTCACCGCACTCTCGCTTCTCTCGGCTCGGTTCCGGCCAGAGTTGAAGCCGAGAAGAAACTGCCTGCCGTTCCGATCAAGAAGTCCATCACGGCTGACTACCTGATCTGCCTGGAGGACGGCAAGAAGCTGAAAATGCTGAAGCGCCACCTGCAAACCTCCTACGGAATGACGCCTGATCAGTACCGCGAGAAGTGGGGCCTGGCGCCCGAATACCCCATGGTGGCGCCGAACTACGCGAAGCATCGTTCCTCATTGGCCAAGCAGATTGGCCTTGGCACCCAGTCCCGCAAGGCAGGTGCCTGAGCAGCGCCGCGCCCCCTTGCAGGGGGGCGGGGAATCCGGGCTTGCCCGGGAACTCGGGCCCAACCGATCGGCGACGGCTTCTTTCCGGCGCAAACATGTTCTATGGGCTGTGCAGACCCGGTGATCCGGGCCAAGACGGCAGAGAGGGCGCCACCATCAGCGACCGCATGTCCCGGATCGAGCAGATATGCATTGAGCGAGGGCTCAAGATGACCGGCCAGCGCCGGTTGATCGCGCGCGTGCTCTCCGAAAGCGAAGATCACCCCGACGTCGAGGAATTGTATCGCCGCGCCGTCGCACTCGACAATCGAGTCTCGGTTGCCACGGTGTATCGCACCGTCCGCCTGCTGGAGGAGAAGGGCATCCTCGAGCGCCGCGATTTCGGCGGTGGCCGTGCCCGATTTGACCCTGCCGATCGCGGCATTCATCATCACCTGATTGATGTGGATACTGGCAGCGTGATCGAATTCTCGGATGCGGAGCATGACGCCCTGGCGCGTGGCATCGCGGCGCGGTTGGGCTTTGATATGGTGCAGTTGCGGCTCGAAATCTTCGGGCGCCGGCGATGAGCGAGAGCCTGCCCTTCGAGGAAATCCGCGCCAGCAACCTGGGCGTGCGCGTCGCCACCACCCCGTGGGAAGTGAAGGCGGCCCAGGCCCTGCGCTACCGCGTCTTCTACGAGGAGATGGGTGCCCGCGCCGATGCGGCGACCACCGCAAGCGGCCTGGATGCCGATGCCTATGACGCCGTGGCCGACCACCTGCTGGTGGTGGATCATGACCGTGGCGAGGGCTCGGAGAGCGTGGTCGGCACCTATCGCCTGATCCGCCGGGGCGCGGCCGAGCGGTTGGGGCGCTTCTACTCCGAGGATGAATACGATATCACGCGCATCCTCGACTATCCGGACGGGATTCTGGAGTTGGGGCGCTCCTGCACCGATATCGCCTATCGCACGCGGGGCACGCTGCAACTGCTGTGGCGCGGCATCGCCGCCTATGTTTACAATCACAAGATCGGGCTGATGTTCGGCTGCGCCAGCCTGCCGGGCACCAATCTCGATGCCAATGCGGCGCAGCTCTCCTATTTGGCGCATCACCACCAGGCGCCGGAGCATCTCTGCCCGCGCGCACTTGCATCGCGCTATGTGCCAATGGGGCGCCTGCCCGCTGGCAGCTATGATCCGAAGGCCGCCCTCATGTCGTTGCCGCCGCTCATCAAGGGCTATCTGCGGCTGGGCGGCTATGTCGGCGATGGCGCCGTGCTGGACGAGCAGTTCAACACGACCGACGTTGCCATCGTGGTCATGACCGACCAGGTGACCGACAAATACTACAAGCATTACGAGCGAAAGGTTGGCTGGGACGGCAATGACCGCGTGGCCTGAGCCGCGTCAACCGCCCAACTCGATCAACAGCCAGCCGCCAGCCTCCATCCGCGCCGCATCGCCCGGCAGCAGCAGGATGGTGGTGGTCGGGCTCTCGATGATGGCTGGCCCCGCCAGCGCCTGACCGGCGGCCAGGGCGCCGAAATCCCAGACCGGCAGGGCAGCCCAGCCATCCGCCAGCAGGGCGCGGCGCGTGCCGGCTGGCGTGGCGGGTAAGGCGGCGCCGGCCGGGCGCTGGGGTAGCGCCGGCAAAAGGCCCGAGGCGGCGGCGCGGGCGGTGACCAGCACCACCTCCTCCTCCGGCAGGTCATAGGTGAAAAGGGCGCGGTGGCGGGCGTGGAAGGCCTCGCGCAGCCCGGTACGGTCGGGCGTCACGCCATCAAGGTTCACCGTGATCTCGAAGACCTGCTCGCCATAGCGCAGATCGGCGGCGCGATGGCCCTGCACCTCGCCCGTGAACCATTGGGCGAGTTGGGCGCGGGCTTCGGTTTCCAGCCCCTCGAATAGGGAGGCCAGCGCCGTATCCTCCGGCATGGCGGTGGCGCTGACCACGCTGCGTGCAATCTCATGCCGGAGCTCGGTTTGCAGCATCCCCCAGGCGGAGAGCCCGGCGGCGAAAAGCGGCACGGCGATCCGCGCCATGCCGAGGTCGCGCGCCACGGCGCTGGCATGCAGCCCGGCGGCGCCGCCAAAGGCCAATAGCGTGGCGCCGCGCGGGTCCACCCCACGCCGGATGGTGGCGACGCGCACGCCATCGGCCATGCGCGCATTCACCAGGCGATGAATGCCCAGCGCCGTCGCCTCGGCGGCAAGGCCGAGCTTGCCGGCCAGGGCCGCGATGGCGCGCTCGGATGCTGCCGCATCCAGCAGCCGCGCGCCTCCCAGGAAGCGCGTGGCATCCAGATAGCCGAGCGCCAGATTCGCATCGGTCACGGTGGGTTCCGTGCCGCCATTTCCGTAGCAGGCCGGACCTGGCCGCGCGCCGGCCGATTGCGGGCCGACTTCCAGCGTGCCGCCCGCGCCCAGATGCGCGATGGAGCCGCCGCCCGCCCCCAATGTGATGATGTCCAGGCTGTCCAGCGCGATGCGCTCCCCGCCCACTTCCCGCCCGCGCCCGAGCGTCGCGGCACCCTGCTGGATCAGCGCGATGTCGGTGGAGGTGCCGCCCATGTCCAGCGTCACCAACTGCTGGCCCATGCCGCGCTGCGCCAGCGCCACGGCGGCGGCCACGCCCCCCGCCGGGCCGGAAAGCGCGGTGCCGACGGCCAGGCGCGCGGCCTCGGCAATCGGCGCCATGCCGCCATGCGAGAGGATGACGAAGACGGGCCGCGTGTAGCCCGCCTGCCGCAGTCGCGTTTCCAGCCGCATCAAATAGCGGGAGACGACGGGGCCGACATAGGCATTCACCGCGGTGGTCGAGAACCGCTCGAACTCCTTGATCTGCGGCAGCACATCGGCCGAGCAGGTGACGAAGACGCCCGGCAGCGCGGCGCGCACCGCTTCCGCCGCCGCGTGCTCGTGCCGGGGCGCGGCCCAGGAATGCAGGAAGCAGATGGCGACCGATTCCACCTCCGCCGTGCGAAGCGTGGCGATGGCGGCGTCCAGGCTCGCGGCATCCAGCGGGATTTCCACGCTGCCATCGGGGCGCAGCCTTTCGCGCACCGGCAGGCGAAGCTGGCGCGGGATCAGGGCCGGGGGCTGCGGCAGGCGGAGATCATAGCGGGCGGGCTTCAGGCCTTCGCGCATCGCTGTCACGTCGCGATGGCCCTCGGTGGTCAGCATGGCCGTCCGCGCGCCGCGCCGCTCCAGCAGGGCGTTGGTGGCGACCGTGGTGCCATGGACGATGCGGGTGGTGCGGGTCAGCAATTCGCCCAGCGTCAGGCCGATGGCGGCAGCCAGATTGCCGAGCCCGTGCAGCACGCCCTCGCTCTGGTCGCCGGGGGTGCTGGCGGCCTTGGCCAGATATTCGCGGCCCGCCGCATCCACGCCGACCACGTCGGTGAAGGTGCCGCCGACATCCACGCCGATGGTGTAGCGGGTCATGCCGGCTCTCCCTTGCCCTTGGCCGGTTGGCCAAGCCCCTCCTCGATGTCCTGCGCGGTCAGCGCTGGATCGCGCTGGGCCGGGTCTCCCCAGCCGCCGCCGCCGGCCGAGC
This sequence comes from uncultured Roseococcus sp., assembly GCA_947084995.1. Lineage (GTDB taxonomy): Bacteria > Pseudomonadota > Alphaproteobacteria > Acetobacterales > Acetobacteraceae > Roseococcus. Next base: position 7,831 of record CAMTUX010000015.1, on the reverse strand, counting down.
GGATATGCAGCACCTCGCCCGATTGGATTTCCACGCCGACTTCCTTGGTCTTGAGCAGGCGCTCCGTTCCATTCGCGTGGCGCAGCGCATAGCGGTGCGGCGCGCTGTCCCGCCCGCCGCACAGGCCCGCGCTGCCATGGCGTGCGCCATCGCCGGCGGTGTTCCCGCGCGAGGGGCCGTCGCTTTCCACCACCAGTTCCAGCGCCGCGCCATGCCCGCCGCGATACTGGCCCGCGCCGGCCGTCCCTGCCTCGAATTCATGGCGGCGGAAATGCAGCGGGAAGCGCGCCTCGGCCATTTCCACGCTGCCGAATTTGAGGCCGCCCGCCGAATGCCATTCGCCCGCGCTGGACCAGCCATCGCCCTTGGCATGCCCGCCCCCGCCAGGCCGCGCATGGAACAGGTGCCAGACGAATTTGCGTTCCGGCCTCCGTGCATCCCGGCCGGTGATGGCGATGCGGAAGCGCCTTCCCCAGCCGCCCATCGCGCGCTCGGGGCAGCAATGCTGCATGGCGCGCATGATGGCTTCCACGATCTCGTTGCTGCAATGGCTGGTGCAGAGCGTGACGGCCGCGCCATCGCGTGCCCACACCACCGAGCCCTCGCGCGCCACCACGCGCAGCGCGCGAAAGGCACCCTCATTCTTCTGCACATCGGGGTCCAGCAAATAGGCAAAGGCCATGCAGACGGCGGAAAACATGTTGGGATAGGAAGAATTCACGAAGCCCGGCACCTGATCGTCGCTCGCGCTCAGATCCACGGTGAGCGTGCCGCCCTGCTTGGTGCAGGTGGCGCGGATGGCGATGTCCTGGTTGCCATGGCCGTCATCATCCAGCAGCGCCGTGGCGCTCCATGTGCCATCGGGCCAGGCTTCCAGGATGCGCCGGGTGTGGCCATGCGCCAGCGCCAGGATGGCCTCCACCGCCGCCATCAACCCCGCGCGGCCATGCTGCGCCAGCAGGTCATTCAGGCGGTTGGCGCCCAGCTTCGCCGCCCCCAGCATCGCCGCCAGATCACCCCGGAAATCGCGATTGATGCGGGTGTTGAGCGCCAGCATGGCGACCAGATCCTCGCGCATCGCGCCATTCTCGCCGAGCAGGATGGGCGGAATCCGCAGGCCTTCCTGCCAGATTTCGGTGGCGTTCGGGTTGTAGCCGCCATGGGTGCCGCCGCCGATATCGCTCTGATGGGCGCGGACCACGCTGAAAAAGCCGACCCTGCCGCCGTCGAAGACGGGCAGCACGATGGTGAGATCCGGCAGATGCGAACCGCCATGCCAGGGGTCATTGAGCAGAAACACATCACCCGGCTTCATCCGCGCGCCGAAGGCATCCCGCACCGCGCGGGCCGCGAAGGGCATGGCGCCGACATGCACCGGGATGTGATCCGCCTGCGCCACCAGCCGGCAATCGCCATCCGTCACCGCGATCGAGAAATCCCGGCTGGAGTTCAAGATCTGGCTATAGGCGGTTCGCAGCAGCCCCTCGCCCATTTCCTCCACGGTCGCGGTGAAGCGGGCGGAGAGAACGGCAAGTGTCACGGGGTCCATGCGGCGCGGTTCCATCTTGGCGAGGCCGCAAGCGTGGCGCATCCTGGCCCGAACCAAAAGGGCCCCAACCAAAAGAGGAGGACGGCGCATGAATCTCACGACATTGGCCCAAGGCTTGCGATTTCCCGAAGGCCCCGTGGTGCTGCCCGATGGCTCCATCGCGCTGGTCGAGGTCGAGGCGCAGCTCGTCTCCCGAATCGCCCCGGATGGCACGCGCAGCATCATCGCGCGCACCGGCGGCGGCCCGAACGGCCTGGCCGCCGGGCCGGACAACACGCTGATCCTCTGCAACAATGGTGGCTTCCTGTGGCATGAGGAGCCCGAAATCCTCCGGCCCGCCGGCACCGCGCCCGACTATACAAATGGCCGCATCGAAGTCGTGGACATCGCCACCGGCGCCGTCCGCCTGCTCTATGACCGCTGCGGCGATGTGATGCTGAAAGGCCCGAACGACCTGCAACTCGATGGCAAGGGCGGCTTCTGGTTCAGCGACCTCGGCAAGGTCCGCGCGCGGGACCGCGACCATGGCGGCGTCTATTGGGCGGCGCTGGATGGCAGCCGCATCGTGGAAGCCGCCTTCCCGATCTTCGGCGGTGCCAATGGCATCGGCATCAGCCCGGATGGCGAGAAGCTCTATGTCGCGGAAACCGAGACCGGGCGCCTCTGGGCCTTTGACATCATGGGGCCGGGCCAGCTGCGGAAAAACCCCTGGCCCAGCACCAGCGGCGGCTCGCTGCTCTGCCAGTTTCCGGGCTTTCGCCGCCTGGACAGCCTGGCCATTACGGCGGCGGGCAACGTCGTCGTCGCGACGCTGGTCTCGGGCGAAATCACCACCGTTTCGCCCGCGGGCGAAATCCTGGATGTGGTGAAGATGCCAGAACGGATGCCGACCAATATCTGCTTTGGCGGGGCGGATATGCGGACGGCCTACATCACGCTGTCCAATACCGGGAAGCTGGTCAGCATGCCCTGGTCAGAATCAGGGCTCAGACTGCCTTACTGAGACTCAAGGGGCTCTGCCCCTTGGACCCCGGCAAAGGCCCAGGTCTTTGCAAGCCGTCAGGAAAGGGCCGCCACGCCGGGCAGCTCTTTCCCTTCCAGCCACTCCAGAAACGCGCCGCCCGCGGAGGAGACATAGCTCATCCGCTCGGAGACGCCAGCATGGCGCAACGCGGAGACCGTGTCGCCGCCGCCACCCACCGAGCGCAGTTGCCCGGCCTCAGTCAGGCGTGCCACTTCCCGCGCCACGGCCACCGTCGCCGCGTCGAAGGGCGCGATCTCAAAGGCGCCGAAGGGGCCATTCCACACCAGCGTCTTCGCCGCGGACAGCCGCCGCACCACATCCGCCACCGTCGCGGGGCCCACATCCAGCGCCATCATATCCGCCGGCACACCATCCAGCCCCACCACGCGGTTTGGCGAATGCGCGGCGAAGCCCTCGGCCACGACGAGATCGAGCGGCAGCACGATCTCGCAGCCGCGCGCCTTGGCGCCGGCCAGGATTTCCCGCGCCGTGTCATGCATGTCGGCTTCCTGGAGGGACTTGCCCACGGCATGGCCCTGCGCGGCCAGGAAGGTGTTGGCCATGGCGCCGCCAATCACCAGCACATCCACCTTGGAGGAGAGATTGCCCAGCAGGTCCAGCTTGCTGGACACCTTGGCGCCACCCACGATCGCCATGACGGGCCGCTGCGGATTGCCCAGCGCCGCATCCAGCGCCTCCAACTCCTGCTGCATCAGCCGCCCGGCATAGGCCGGCAGCAGGCGCGCCACGCCCTCGGTGCTGGCATGGGCACGATGCGCGGCCGAGAAGGCATCATTCACAAACACATCGGCCAGCTTGGCTAGGCTGGCTGCCATGGCCGGGTCGTTCTTCTCCTCGCCGGCATGGAAGCGCGTGTTTTCCAGCAGCAGCACTTCGCCATCCTTGAGTGCCGCGGCCGCGGCCTCGGCTTCCGGCCCAACGCAATCTTCCGCGAAGGCCACGGGCCGGCCGAGCGACTGTGCCAGCGCCTCGGCCATCGGCCGCAGCGACATCTCGGGCACGCGCTTGCCCTTGGGCCGGTCGAAATGGCTGCACATGATGACGCGCGCGCCCTTGGCGCAAAGCTCCGCGATGGTGGGGCAGAGGCGCTCGATGCGCGTCATGTCGGTGATCTTGCCGTCCTTCACCGGGAGGTTGAGGTCGGCGCGGAGCAGCACGCGCTTCCCGCGCGGATCGAGGTCATCGAGGGTGCGGGCCGACATGGTCACCTTTCTGCCGCAAAATACGACAAGGAATGTCTCTATTTATTTGCGCCGATCAGGCCAAAAAAAAAGCCCATAACGGCTAAAAGGACAACTAAAATCAAAACGTACCAAATAAGCCGCATAAACTCGACTAAAATCGCCCAAGTTTCTGCTATGCTTGATCGAGATGGAATTCTCCGAAAGATTGCCCGGAGCAATTAGTGCTTTTCGATTAATTAAGGCGGCTGCGGATTTCGGACATTTTCTGCTCAGATTCTGTGAGTGCAGCCTCCAAGCGGGCGGATTTTGCTTTCGCGCGCCCGCGAGAAATTTTTAGGCCTTGTACTTCGCTTTCGAGAGCAGCAAGGCGTTGCTGAATCAGCGCAATGTCGGCTCCCTGACTATTTGTCGCCTTCCACAGGTTTCGAACAGCCAGCAAAAGGGTCTGCCCCAGACTGGAAGCCGTTTCAGCGTCGTCAGTGGGCATCTGGCTTCCCTCTCCGTTGTCAGACGTTTGAGCATCGCATGCAATTCAAACGGCTGACAACGGTCATCGCCAACTTAAAGCTTGCCGAAATAGGCAGCCGTGTCGCTCATGCGGTTCGAGAAGCCCCACTCATTGTCATACCAGGACATCACGCGCACCAGGCCGCCATCCACCACCTGCGTCTGCGTGGCGTCGAAGGTCGAGGAATGCGGGTCGTGGTTGAAATCAATGCTCACCAGCGGTGCCGTATTGTAGCCCAGGATGCCCTTCAGCGGGCCGCTCTCGGAGGCCGCCTTCATCACGGCGTTGATCGCCTCCTTCGTCAGGCCCTCGGTCTTGGCCGGCACGAAATCGAGCGAGACGAGCGAGACATTGGGCGTCGGGATGCGGATGGCGGTGCCGTCCAGCTTGCCCTTCAGTTCCGGCATCACCAGGCCCACGGCCTTGGCGGCACCCGTCGAGGTCGGGATGGCGGAGACGGCGGCGGCACGGGCGCGGTGCAGGTCCTTGTGCAGCGTGTCCACCGTGTTCTGGTCACCCGTATAGGCATGGATGGTGACCATGTAGCCGCGCAGGATGCCGAAATTGTCGTGCAGCACCTTGGCGATCGGCGCCAGGCAGTTGGTGGTGCAGGAGGCGTTGGAGACGATCTTGTCCTCGGCCGTCAGCGTCTGGTGGTTCACGCCATAGACGATGGTCTTGTCGGCATCCTCGCCCGGTGCGGAGATCAGCACCTTGCGCGCGCCGGTGCCCAGCAGCAGCGAGGCCTTGTCACGCGCGGTGAAGATGCCGGTGCATTCCGCGGCGATGTCCACGCCATCCCACTTCAGCCTGGAGGGGTCGCGCTCGGCCGTCACCTTGATCGGGCCCCAGCTCTTGCCATGGGCCTTGATGGTGATGCTGTCGCCATTCACGATCACTTCGCCGGGGAAGCGGCCATGCACGCTGTCGAAGCGGAACAGGTGGGCATTCGCCTCGACCGAGCCGAGGTCGTTGATGGCCACGAATTCCACATCGTCGCGCGCGCTTTCGCAGGCGGCGCGCAGAACCAGGCGGCCGATGCGCCCGAAGCCGTTGATGGCAATCTTCACCGTCATTTGATTCGTCCCTATGTTTTTGAGCCGTGGCCCAAAAGCTTCCTGGCCGCCGCCACGATGGCGGGGGCCGTGATGCCGAAATGCTCGAAAAGCTGTTCCGCCGGGGCGGAGGCGCCAAAGCCGTTCATGCCGATGAAGGCCTGCGTCCAGCGCTCCCAGCCGAAGCCGATCCCGGCCTCGATGCCGATGCGGGGCGCGGTGCCCAGAACGGCGGCGCGGTATTCCTCATCCTGCTGGGCGAAGATTTCCCAGCAGGGAAAGGAGACGACCGCCGCCCGGATGCCCTGTTCGGCCAGCGTGGCGCGCGCCGCCATGGCGAGCTGCACCTCGCTGCCCGTGGCAATCAGCGTGACATCGCGCGCGCCCTCGGCCTCGGCCAGCACATAGGCGCCGCGGGCGCAGCGGTTCTCACCCGCATCGTCACGCAGCGCCGGCAGCCCCTGGCGGGAGAGCGCCAGCACCGAGGGGCCTTCCGGCCGGCGCAGCGCCAATTCCCAGCACTCGGCGGTTTCCATCGCATCGGCAGGGCGGAACACGGCGAGGTTGGGGATGGCGCGCAGCGAGGCGATGGTCTCGACCGGCTGATGCGTCGGCCCATCCTCGCCCAGGCCGATGCTGTCATGCGTCAGAACGTGAATGACGCGCTGGTGCATCAACGCCGCGAGCCGCAGGGCCGGGCGCAGGTAGTCGGCAAAGATGAGGAAGGTGCCGGAATAGGGGATGATGCCGCCATGCAGCGCCATGCCGTTCATGGCAGCCGCCATGCCGTGCTCGCGCACGCCCCAATGGACGTAGCGGCCGTTGAAGTTGCCCGGCCCGATGGCGGGCACGCCCTTCACATCGGTATTGTTCGAGCCGGTGAGGTCGGCGCTGCCGCCCACCATCTCGGGCACGGCCGGCACCAGCGCGGCCAGCGCTCGCTGGCTGGCGATGCGGCTGCCGATCTTGGGCTTCTCGGTGGCGAAGGTGGCGCGGAGCGCGCCCAGCCCTTCGGCCCAGTTTTCCGGCAGTTTGCCGGCCAAGGCGCGCTCGAAATCCACCCGCATCGGATGCTTGGCCAGGCGCTTCAGCCAGGAGCGGCGCGTGCCGGCCGAGCGGCGGCCAGCCTCCTCCCAACGGGCCTTCAGGCCTTCGGGAATGGTGAAGGCTTCCTCGTTCCAGCCCAGCGCGGATTTCGCGCCGGCGATTTCGTCGGCACCGAGCGGCGCGCCATGGCTGCCCGCCGTGCCGGCCTTCCTGGGCGCCGCGAAGCCGATGATGGTGCGGCAGGCGATGATGGTCGGCTTCTTGCTGCGGCTTGCGACCGACATGGCGGCGGCGAGCTGCGCGTGGTCATGCCCATCCACCCGCTTCACCGCCCAGCCATAGGCCTGGTAGCGCTTCAGCACATCCTCGCTGAAGGAGAGCGCGGTGTCGCCATCAATGGAGATGTGGTTGTCATCCCAGAGGATGGTCAGCTTTTCCAGGCCCAGATGCCCGGCCAGCGCCGCTGCCTCATGGCTGATGCCTTCCTGCAAGTCGCCATCCGAGCAGATGACCCAGGTGCGGTGATCCACCAGCGACTTGCCGAAGCGGGCGGCGAGCATGCGCTCGGCCATCGCCATGCCCACGGCGGTGGAAATGCCCTGGCCGAGCGGGCCGGTGGTCATCTCGATGGCGGGGTGCTCGCCATATTCCGGATGGCCGGCGGCGGCGGAATGAAGCTGCCGGAAATTCTTCAGCACCTCCATTTCCATGCCGGCATGGCCGGTCAGATGCAGCAGGCTGTAGAGCAGCATCGAGCCATGGCCCGCCGAGAGCACGAAGCGGTCCCGGTCGGGCCAGCGCGGATCGGCCGCGTCATATTTCAGGAAGCGGGAGAATAGCACGGTCGCGGCATCGGCCATGCCCATCGGCATGCCGGGATGGCCGGATTTCGCTTTCTCCACCGCATCCATGGCGAGGACGCGGATGCAATCCGCCATGCGGCGCTCCTCCGTCACCGGCAATGCCAGGATGGCAGCCTGTGCCGCGAGGGCGAGGTTGGGTGAGTCACTGGGGGAGTCGATACTGGCCAAGGTTTGCGGAGCCCCTACGTTGCGCGCGCTATAATGCGCCAGGCGTTGGGCGGCAAGTTTGCGCCGGGAAAGCCCGGCTTGCGTAAACCCCTGCGCCCCTCAGGCGCCGCCGGCATCCCGCGCCAGGCCGGGCCGCGTGCCGGGCGTCAGGCGGACGCGCTGGCCGGGTTGCAGCCAGGCCTCGGATGGCTGCACCAGCGCCACGTCCCGCCCGCCGCGTTCCAGCCGGATGATGAGTTCGACGGTGCCCGGCGCGGTGCCAGGGCCGCGCGCGGCCGTCAGCACATGGGAGACCAGGCGCATCCGTGGCTCGGGCAGGGGCGCTGCCGGCAAGGGACGCATGCCCAGGATGATGCCGCGCTCGGCCGTCAGCACATGGGAGACCAGGCGCATCCGTGGCTCGGGCAGGGGC
>CAMTUX010000014.1:0-41948 GCA_947084995.1 uncultured Roseococcus sp. | reverse complement strand
TGGCGCGGGCCGGGCCGGGGCCTTGGCCGGCTCGCTCGGCTTGCTCAGCGCTTCCGCCGCGATGCCGGCGAGCGCCCCCAGCGCGCGGCCGACCTGCCGCGTCTCGGCCTGGGTCATGCCGAGGGGGCCGCTGGCGCGGCGCGTGGTGCTGGCGGCACCCCGCCGGCGGGGCGCTTTCGCCGCCCCGTTCAGAACCGCGCCGAAAATCCGCCCGAAATCCATGATCTATTCCTTTCCAGCGGCAATGGCCCGCGCGAGGGCGCGGAACTCGCCCGCGCGCGGGCTGCGTGGACGCCAGGTCAAGGCGAGGCTCCGCCCCGGCATGATCTGCCCGGGCATATCAGCAAGCATGGGCCGCAACACAAGTCCCGTCTCCCCCGGCACGCCGCCCTGCACGGCCAGGCGCGGCGAGGCGGTGGCCGGGCGGCAGCGAGAGAAGAAGGGGGGCGGTCGCGCCGCCCTCGAACAGCGCCGCATCCAGTTGCCGCTCCAGCGCCAGGATGCCGGCCGAGAGGGTGGATTGCGTGACGGCGCAAGCCTCGGCCGCGCGCCCGAAATGCCCGTGCTCGGCCAGGGCGGTGAGATAGCGAAGCTGCTGGGGCGAGGGGAGTGTCATCCGCCCCATCCTTGGTCCGCGGGGTGGGCGGCGGTCAAGCGCGGGCGGCCTACTCCGCCGGGGCCGGCGTGGCTGATTTGCTCCAATCCTCCGGCCGCAATTCCTCTGGCCGGTTGGGGAACCAAAGCGCGCAGGCGAGGGTGACGGAAGCCACGCCCGCCAGCACCACCATGGCCAGCGCCATGTCGCCCGTCGCCTCATGCAGCAAGCCGATCAGCGGCGAGGCCAACGCCGCGCCCAGAAATCCCACCGTGAAGCGAATGGAATAAAGCTTGGCCCGTAGTGGCGGCGCCACATAACGCGCCGTCATCGTCTCATTCACCGTCACCTGGCCGAAGATGGCGGCAGCGACCATGGCCGAGACCGGCAGCACCGCCCAGCCATCCAGGAAGGAGAGCGCCAGCAGCCCCGGCACCTGCACGAAGGCCAGTGGCATGAAGACGCTTTTGAGCGTCTTGCGGTCAATCATCCGGCCCACGGTGTATTGCGTCACGCCGCCGCAGATGGTGGCGAGGAAGGCCAGCAAACCCACCACTGGCAGCAGGTCAGGATTGTGGGCCAGCCGCTCCTGCATCAGCTTGGGCAGCAGCAGCGTATAGGCGTTGAAGACAAGGCCCGAGACGGTCGCGATCATCAGCAGCGAGATCACGGCGCGGCGCACCACATCGGGCGGGATCATCGGGAAGGGGCGCGTCTGCACGCCGGCCTTCCGCGCGTCGAAGGCCGGCTCGCGCAGATAGAGAGCACCCACCGCCATGCAGATCAGCCCTGGAACCACAAAGGCGTAGCGCCAGCCGAATTCGGCGGCGAGGAAGGCCGTGACGACGGGCGCCAGCGCCACGCCCAGATTGCCAAAGACGCCGTTGACGCCCATGGCGCGGCCCACGCGGTCCCCCCCCGCCTCGGCGATGATGGCGGTGCCGATCGGGTGGTAGATGGCCGAGAAGGCGCCCATCACCGCCAGCGCCACCGCGAGGCCCCAGGGGCCGGCCACGAGTCCAGCCAGCGCCATCCCTGCGCCAGAGCCCAGGAAGAAGGCCGACATCATCGCCTTGCGGCCGAAGCGAGCCGCCAGCCAGCCCATCGGCAGGGCACCCAGGCCGTAGACCACGAACATGGCGGTGCCGAGCGCCAGGATCGGCCCGTATTCGGCGCCGAAAGCCTGCTCATCCTGCTGCACCATGGCCAGCACGGCGGTGGCCAGAACCAGCAGGCCGTAATGCGTGAAGCTATGCGCCGCATTGATGAAACAGACCTGGCGCGTGGCGGGACTCATCAGCGTTTCCTTTTCGGCGCGGGAAGTCTAGCTTGTCTCTCCGGCAACGTCAGGACGATCCATGTCGCTGATCGGCCAAAATCTCCGTATGATTGTCCATGATCGGGTGGACCGCCCCTTGGCCCGCTTCGCCCGAGACCATGCCGGGGGCGAGGCGCGCCAGAGCATCCTCATCCGATCAAACGGCATCGTTTGATCGGATGAGGATGCTCGGGAATCAGTGATCTGGCGCTTTTGCCGTGTGCCCTTCCGAATGGTAAAAGGCCCTGGATGGACCCGATGATCCGCTGGGGCATTCGCCTCGTCCAATGGTTTCGCGAGCCGCCCTCTCGGCAGCAGGTGATCCTGATGGCCGTGGTGCTGGGCTTCTGCGTGGCGTTGGTGCTGGTGGAGCGCTTCATCGGCTGGCCGGCCTGGGCCACGCTGGGCGATCAGCCGCCGCGCATCATGCGGCAGTGAGCCTCAGTCCGGCTCGCCGCCCTGGGGGCGGTAGAAGACCACCCAGGGGCCGAGATCACCCGAGAATTCATCGAAGCGATGCGGCACATGCGCCGGGACGAAGATCGCATTGCCCGGACCGAAGGGCAGAAGCTCCTCGCCACGACGGAATTGCCTGCGGCTGGTGACGACGACGCAGATCTCATCCTGGCGGTGGCGCGCCCGGGCATGGGTGCCGCGCGGCGCTTACCAGCGCAGCTGCATATTGCCATCGGCGAAGATGAAGGGTGTCACGCCAGGCCGAGCACGTCATTCATCGAGTAAAGCCCCGGCGCGCGGCCCTTCAGCCATTGCGCGGCGCGCACCGCGCCGGTCGCATAGGCGCGGCGGTCGAAGCTGCGATGGGTGATGGCGATGTGCTCGGAGCCGGCGGCGAAGATCAGCGTGTGCTCGCCCACCACCTGGCCGCCGCGCAGGGCCGCAAAGCCGATGGTGCCGGTGCCGCGCGCGCCGGTATGGCCATCGCGCCCGGATTCGCGGCCCGCCTCCTCCAGCGTGGTGCCGCGCCCACGGGCCACGGCGCGGCCCATGGCGATGGCCGTGCCGGAGGGCGCATCCACCTTCTGGCGGTGATGCATCTCGACGATCTCGGCATCATATTGCGCGCCGGGCAATGCGGCGGCGAGCTTTTCGGCCATGGCGATGACGAGGTTCACGCCCGCCGCGAAATTGGCCGCATAGACGATGGGGGCGCGCCGGGCGGCCTCGGCCACCGCCGCCTCATCCCCGGCCGAAAGGCCGGAGGAGCCGAGCACCAGGCCCCGGCCGAATTCTGCCGCCAGCGCGGCATGCAGCGATGCTGCATGGGCGTGGGTGAAATCAATCACCACCTCGCTCGCCTGGAACAGCGCGCGCGGATCATCGCCGCGCCCCGTGCCACCGGCAAGGATGCAGCCTGCCGCCGCGACCTCCTCGGCCAGGAGCTTGCCCATGCGGCCGGCGATGCCGGTGATGCCGATCTGTGTCATTCGCGCTTCATGGCATGAAGGCGCCGGACCAGCCAGATCAACCGCGCGAGACCAGCCCTGAACCATCCAGGAGAAAAGCGCCGCCGCCCAGAGCAGGATGGCCGCCAGCGCCACGCGCTGCGCATGCCAGGCGAGGCGCGAGCGCAAGACGAGCGCGATCTGCCTGCGCTTCACCTCGGCGCTGAGCCAGTTGGGCGGCACGCCCGCGCCGCGCAGCATGGCATGGAGCTCGGTGTGGCGGATGTTGCGGCGCGGCGTTCGCCAGGCCGAAAAGGCGAGGCCGGCGGCCAGCACGGCTGCGATGTCGGCCCCCGTGCGGAAGGCCAGGATCGGGTCGAAGGAGAGAGCGATCATCACCGCCACCGCCCCCAGCCCGACAAAGGCGCAGGCGCGGCGGATGGAGATATCGGCGAAGGCCTCCAGGCGGTCCATGTGGCGCTCCGTCCCGGGGAGAACGCCATCCTACCCGCGCGGATTGCCGTCAGCGCAAGCCGAACAGGACCAGGAGCACGGCGCTTCCGAGCCAGACCCACATGGCATTGGTCAGGGAGAGGCCCAGCCGCTCGCCGATGGCGCCGGGCACGGCGGAGAGCAGCAGAGTGCCGGTGGAGACCATCAGGCTCGCGCCGTAGAAGATGGTCTCCCGCGTGGCGGGCATCATCTCGGGCATCCAGACCGGGTGCAGGTGCCAGGCCACCGCCAGCATGGGCGAGATGAAGCCGTTGATCAGGCAGACGGCGACGGTGGTGACGAAAAGACCTTGTGGCGTCATGGTTCAGCCCCCCGTCGCGGCGGGGGCGAGGCGGGGCGCCCAGCCGGCGGAAATCATCAGGATGCCAAAGACCAGGCGCAGGCCGAACAGCCAGCACATGGCCACCAGCGGAAAATACACGGGCGCGACGTAGCTTGGCACCAGCCGCGCCGCGCACCAGACGGCCCAGTCGCTGAGCGCGCGGAAGCCGCGCCAGATGTAGTTCGTGCTGTCATGCGGCAGGAAGAAGCTCATCATGAAGCGGCCGATGCAGGCCCAGGCCGTCAGCGCCAGCGTGTAGGTGATAAGCCAGAAGGGCAAATGCCCAAAGACGAAATGCGGCTGTTCCATGGGTTCCGGCGCTGCGTAGGGGGGCTCGAAAAAATGGGGCGGCCGCGCTGCCACGGCCGCCCCTGTTACCCGCAAACCGAGGCCTTGCTCAGTCCACCGCCTCACGGCGATCCGCGAGGCGAACGCCGCCGCGCGGGATGCGGATATCCTCCACGAAGTTCTGCATTGCCTGAGAGGGGGCGGTGGTGAACTTCGAGACAAGGTAGATGGTCAGGAAGGAGAGCGGCACGCCGAACACGCCGCCCGAGATGTTGTTCAGGCCCCAAAGGCGCCCGACGACGCGCCCACGCAGGACCACATGGTCCGTCGGCAGCCCGCTGCCGGCCCAGAGCGAGCCGAACCAGGCCAGCGATCCGTCCTGGATCGCCGAGGCATTGGCGACGAGGCCGGCCGCATAGGCCTTCAATTCCGCCGAGGCCAGCGGCAAGGCGGCCGTGGCGGTGGCGGCGCGCAGGATGGCCTCCTTGGTGGCGAAGGTCTCCATGAAGTGCAGGCCGAAGAATTCGGACCAGATGAGGTAGAAGAAGGTCACGAGGTAGCCCACGGCCATGCCCCAGCACGCGGCGGCATTGGTCGTCTTCTTGTACCAGACGCCCATCACCAGCGCGGCGAACAGGCCGGCGGCGGCGATGGAGAAGGCCCAGGCCACGAGGAACAGGATGTCCGCCCCCATGGAGCCCGCCGTCCAGGCCGCGGCGACCGCCACGATCAGCAGCAGCAAGCGGGAGATGACCAGGCGGCGGGCCGTCGGCGCGTCGCGGTTGATCATCTTGTAGTAGACGTCGTGGCTGAGCGCGTTGGCCAGCGCCAGCAGCAGGCCATCGGCGGTGGAGAGTGCGGCAGCCAGGCCACCGGCCGCCACCAGCCCCGCGATCACGTAAGGCAATCCCGCGATCTCGGGCGTGGCCAGCACGACCACGTCGGGATGGATGCGAAAATCGCCCCATTGCACGATGCCGTCGCGGTTGACGTCCACGATGTTCACCCATGGCGTGCCGTAGGGTGAGATGATCTGCCAGTTCTTGATCCATTCCGGCAGGTTCGCGATCGGCTGCCCGATCACGGTCTGGTAGATTTCCAGCTTGCCGAAGGCGGCATAGGCCGGCGCCGTGAAGTACAGCAGGAAGATGAAGAACAGCGACCAGGCGACCGAGGCGCGAGCTTCACGCACGCTGGGCGTCGTGAAGTAGCGCATCAGCACATGCGGCAGGGCCGCGGTGCCGACCATGAGGCAGAAGATCAACGCGAAGAAGTTGACCGCCGCGTTCATGCTGAACTGGCCATTCGCGCCGACGAAGGGCGAGGTGTGCCAGCCGGTCACGCCCGGTGGCGGAACCATGCCGGCCGCACGGAAGCCAGCCTCCAGCACTTCGATGCGCTCCAGCGCCAGCCCGTACATGAGCTGCGGGATGGGGACGCCCGAGATTTTCACCGACATCAGGATCGCCGGGATCAGGTAGGCGATGATGAGGATGATGTACTGCGCCACCTGGGTCCAGGTGACGGCGCGCATGCCGCCCAGCATCGAGCAGACCAGGATGCCGGCGAGGCCGAGGAAGACGGCCGTGGTGAAGGACACTTCCAGGAAGCGCTGGGTGATGATGCCCACACCCACGATCTGCGCCACGACGTACACGAAGGAGGCGGTGATGAGGATGACCACGCCGATGGCGCGCGCCCAGTTGCCGCCGAAGCGCGCACCCAGGAAGTCCGGCACCGTGTACTGGCCGAATTTTCGCAGGTATGGCGCGAGCAGGATGGCAACCAGCATGTAGCCGCCGGTCCAGCCCAGGATGAAGGCAAGCCCGCCATAGCCGAGCGCGTAGAGGCTGCCCGCCATGCCGATGAAGCTGGCCGCCGACATCCAGTCGGAGCCGGTGGCCATGCCGTTGTAGATGGCTGGGACACGCCGCCCCGCCACATAGTATTCGGAAGCGACCTGGGTGCGGCTGATGATGCCGATATAGGCATAGACGCCGATGGTCAGGAATACGAAGAGATAGCCGATGATGCGGTCCGGCACGCCCATCTGCTCGAGAATGCCAAGGATGACGACGAAGAAGGCGAAGCCGCCCGTATAGCCGACATAGATCTTGTTCAGATTGGCGATGAAGGGGTCTTTGGCGCCCGTGGTGTCAGCCATGCTACGCGTCCTCCTGCACGCCGAACTCCTCGTCGATCTCGTTCTGGCGCTTGGAGAACCAGAAGAGGGCTACGACGAAGATGATCAGGCTGCCTTGGGCGGCCATGTAGAAGCCGAGGGGGAAGCCCATGATGTGGATGGAGTTCAGCGTCTGGGCGAAGAAATGCACCCCGAAGCCGGCGACGAACCAGATGGCCAGCACGGTCCACATCAGGTTTGAGGTCTTTTTCCAATAGGCCCGCGCGATGGCAGGATCCACTGCCGCCGAAGTGGCGGATTCCGGCTCGGGGCCGGACTCGACTAAGGGCATGTTCGGTTTCCTCCCGGCGTGTTTTCCGACCCACGCCACACCCTTTGTCATCTAGCGAAGGCGTAGGAGGCTTATTAGTTAATAATGAGTAACGATTAATCCGATGGAAAGGGCGCGGCTTTCTCGCCATACCGCCCGTCACATGGAGACCCGCCCTTGGCCCTTCTCGATTTCTTCCGTGCACGACGCCACGATTCGCCCGCCGAACTCGGGCGTCTCCTTCAGGGCCAGGCCGCCTATGTGGCGCAGAAGACCGTGCTGGATTACTGCCGCGTGAAGGCGGGGCGCAGCGAGAGGCACCTGTTCAGCGACGCTGATTTCCAGGCGGCGCTGGCGCATTGCCGCTGGCAGGTCTTCTTTGCCGCCCTCACCGACGTGACCGCCCTGATCGAGGCCCATCTGCGCCCTCATGCGGCCGGTCAGGAAGTTCTTTTAGCGCAGCGGCTTATCACATTGCACCAAGCGGCCCTTCTGGCCGAGACGCCACCCGCGGAGGAGGCGCCCAGCGCCGCCGATGCGCGTGACGCGCTGCCGCATTACCTGGCGACCCTGCAACTGGCGCCCCCCCGCCCAGCCGACCGCCTGCCGCTTCTGGCCGAGGCGGTTATCTTCGCGACCCTGCCCGTCCATCCCGAGCAGCGGCAGGGGGAAAGCCTCGCCATCAGGGGCGCGCTGCGCTTCCAGATCGTGACCACTCAGCAGGAGTTGGAGCGTCGTTTCGAGACAGAAAAGGTAGCATATAATCTCTTGAGATGACTGCAATTTGTTCTTTTCTGAAAAGTAATGATCAGAAATTTATGCGCGTCATACTTAACTTGGGCCGTGTGGACGGAAATCGTGAAGTCCAGTGATTTGGGATTCCTGCGCGGTGAGATGCGTGATTCATGGCGGGTCGGCTTTGTGGGAGCTGACGATGCTGACGCGTATGACCGAGGATGATTGGGCGCTGGTGCTGAAGGTGTTCCGAGGGGTTCGCTCGCGACGTGGCGACAAGGGCCACGACGCGAAGGCCAATCGCGACGCCGCACGCAACCGCGGCATCTGCCCGATCATCCCGCCCCCCCCCCGCGGGTGGCGCCGTGGAAATTTCCGCCGGCAGCATGGAGGTGTCCCCGCAGCGGGAAAGGGCAAGGCATGCGGATTTGTGAGGGGCGCGGCTTGCTGTATTCCTGGCGGCGCAATTCACGGGAAGTTCGCCCATGCCCTCGGCACTGATCACTGGCATCACCGGACAGGATGGCTCCTATCTCGCCGAGCTTCTCCTGGCGAAGGGCTACACGGTGCACGGGCTGCTGCGGCGCGGTGGGGCAGCCGCGCGGGCGCGTATCGCCCACCTCATCTCGCCCGAGAATGAGGGGCGCCTGGTGCTGCATGAGGGCGACCTGACCGATGGCGGCAACCTGATCCGCGTGGTCCAGGACAGCCAGCCGGATGAATTGTACAACCTCGCCGCGCAAAGCGATGTCGCGGTGAGCTTCGAGGTTCCCGAATACACCGCCGATGCGGATGGGCTGGGCGCGCTGCGCCTGCTGGAGGCGATCCGCCTGCTCGGGATGGAGCGCCGGACGCGCTTCTACCAGGCTTCCACCAGCGAGCTCTACGGCAAGGTTCGCGCCGTGCCGCAAAGCGAGTTGACGCCCTTCCATCCACGCTCGCCCTATGGGGTGGCCAAGCTCTATGGCTTCTGGATCACGGTGAATTACCGCGAGAGCTACGGGCTGCACGCCTCCAACGGCATCCTGTTCAACCATGAGAGCCCCAGGCGTGGCGAGGGTTTCGTCAGCCGCAAGATCACCCGCGCCGTGGCGGCCATCCATCTGGGCCGGCAGGACTGTCTCTCGCTTGGCAATCTGGAGGCGCAGCGGGACTGGGGGCATGCGCGCGACTATGTCGAGGGCATGTGGCGCATCGTTCAGCAGGATGAGGCCGATGACTTCGTTCTGGCCACGGGCCAGACCCATCGCGTGCGGGATTTCGCGACGCTGGCCTTCCGCGAGATCGGCGTCGAACTCGCCTGGGAAGGGGCGGGCGTGGATGAGATCGGCCGCTGCCGCGCCAGCGGGCGCGTGCTGGTCCGGGTGGACCCCGCCTTCTTCCGCCCCGCCGAGGTGGAGTTGCTGATCGGCGATGCCTCCAAGGCGGCCGCGAAGCTCGGCTGGCGCCCGCAGACCAGCCTCGCCGCCATGGTGTCGGAGATGGTGCGCGCCGACCTGGACGCCCTATCGCGCAGCTGAGCGCTTTGCGCTTGGCGGTGGCGGGCCTGTCGCGGCTATGTTCCCGCCATGATGATCTTGCTCCTCGCCGCGGCGATTCTCTGGGTTGGCGTCCATGTCGGCATCGCCGGTACGGTGTTGCGCGCGCGCCTCGTGGAAGGATTGGGCGAGGCGGGTTTCCGCATCGGTTATTCCATCATCTCGGTGGTGAGCATCGCGCTGCTGGTGATGGCCTGGCAGGCGGCGCCCCATATCCCGCTCTGGGGCATCGCCGACTGGTTCCGCTGGCTGATGGCGCTGCTGATGCTGCCGGTGCTGCTGCTGTTCGTGGCATCCGTCGCGACCCCCAACCCGACGGCGGTGGCCGGCAAGCTGGATGAGGCGGGGCCGCGTGGCATCCAGCGCATCACGCGCCACCCCATGCTGTGGTCCTTCGCGCTTTGGGCGGCGCTGCACCTCATCGCCAAGGGCAACCTGGCCGGGGTGCTGTTCTTCGGCGCCTTCCTGGTGACGTCGCTGGTCGGCATGCCCTCGATTGACCGCAAGCTCGCCGTGCTGCAACCGGCGCTCTGGGCGCGGCTGGCACCGGCCACCTCCATCCTGCCCTTCGGCGCCATTCTGGGCGGGCGGAACCGGCTGGCGCTGGCGGAAATTCCGAAGGCGGTCTGGATCATCGGCGGCATCGCCTGGCTGGCGCTGCTGGTCGGGCATTCATGGCTGTTCGGATACCCCGCGCTGCCGCGCTGACGTCAGCCTGACGCCGGGCGCATCGCCGCCCCTCTGTTACGGCGCGGCGCCCGCGGGGCTTGATCCCGCGCGCCTGCGCCGCCATTGCATCTCCGGCAGATGGAGATTCGGATATGCAGGAAACCCTGACCGCCCTCGATTCCGGCGATGACCTGCGCGGCCGCGTGGCGCGCGCCGTCCTGGCGCCGCTGTTCCAGCGCGTGGTCATCGGCCTGATCCTGCTCAACGCCATCACCCTCGGCCTGGAGACGAGCGCCAGCGTGATGGCGGCCCATGGCCCCGCGCTGCAAGTGCTGGATGCGGCCCTGCTGTATCTGTTCACGGCGGAACTGAGCCTGCGGATCTACGCCTTTCGCGGCCGCTTCTTCCGCGATCCCTGGGGCCTGTTCGACTTCATCGTGGTCGCCATCGCCTGGATGCCGGCCAGCGGGCCGCTCGCCGTGCTGCGCGCGCTGCGGGTGCTGCGCGTGCTGCGCCTCATCTCGGTGGTGCCGAGCCTGCGAAACGTTGTGGAGGCCATGCTGGGCGCGCTGCCGGGCATGGGCAGCATCGTGCTGCTCATGGCACTGATCTTCTACGTCTTCGCCGTGATGGCGACCAAGCTGTTCGGGGCTGAGATGGATGAGCAGTTCGGCTCCCTCGGCGCCAGCCTCTTCACACTGTTCCAACTGATGACGCTGGATGACTGGGCCAATATCGTGAAGCCGGCGATGGAGTTGCAGCCCTTGGCGCCGTTCTTCTTCATGCCCTTCATCGTGATCTCGACCTTTGTGGTGCTCAACCTTTTCATCGGCGTGATCGTGGAGAGCATCCAGACCCTGCGCGATGATCGCGGCGCCGGTGAGGCCGCGGCCGAAGCCGCCGCGAAAAGCGCCGAGCGGCTGGATCTCCGCTCACTGGTGCAGGAGGTGCGGGCGCTGCGGGCCGAAGTCGCTGAGTTGCGCGCTCAGCCGAGGAGCGCGCCGTAGGGATCACGGCCCGGCGCGAAGATGGCGAAACGCCCGGCGGTGAAGGGGCCGCCGGCATTGGCCGGCATGGCCCGCTGGTGAGCGGCGATCCGCCCCCGCCGCACGGCCCAGATGGCGAGCGGGATGCTCACCAGAGTCACCACCAGGCGGATGCGCCGCCAGGAGAGATGCCTGCGCGGCTGGATGCCGAAGGATGCCATCGCGCTCAACACCAGGGCCTGCGCCGCAAGCCGGCCGAGCCAGCGATGCGCCCGCGTGCCCTTGGACCAGGCCAGGATGGCCGCGAGGGCCAGGGCGGATGGCAAGCGATGCAGCAGCGGCATGGCGTATCGGCCCCGATTATGTTATCATCGTCAACATAAAAGTCATGGAAGCGATGCCAAGCTCAGGGAAATCCTATCATCACGGGGATTTGCGCGCGGCCCTGCTCGATGCCGCCGATGCGCTGCTCGACCAGGGCGGCGATGGCGCGGTGAGTCTGCGGGAAGCGGCGCGGATGGCCGGCGTCTCGCCCGCCGCCGCCTATCGTCACTTCGCCGACAAGGAGGCGCTGCTGGCGGCGCTGGCGCTGCGCGGCTTCGAGGCGTTCGGGGCGGCGATGGGACAGGCCGTGGCGCAGGCAGGGGGCTCGCCCTATGTCGCGCGGGGGCGGGCCTATATCCGCTTCGCCCTGGCGCGGCCGGGGCGGTTCCGGCTCATGTTCGGCCCGCTGCTGGCGCGTTCTGGCGCGCATCCGGCGTTGCAGGCTGCGTCACGCCAGGCCTTTGCCGCGCTCCAGGCCGATGCGGGTGGCCGTGAAGCGGCCTTGCGCGGCTGGGGCTTGGTGCATGGCCTGGCCCTCCTGATCCTGGATGGCGCGATCCCCGACGATAGCGACCTGATCGAGAAGCTGATCCGCTGAGGGTCAGATCGGCTTTCGCATGTATTGCACGCGCTTGCCGGTCCGCCGGTCCACCGCTTCCCCGCAGGCGGCGAAGCCGAGCTTCTCGTGGAAGGCCAGGCTTTCCGGATTGGGCGGGTCCAGGTTCACCTCGCAGGTGAGGAGGTTGGTCTGCTCGGCCAGGGCGATGCGCGCGAGGTCGTCATACAGCGCCCGCGCCAGCCCGCGGCCGCGCGCGCCGGGCGCCACCACCACGCGGTCAATATAGGCGAAGTAGCTCTCCCGCGCGGTGAACCAGGCGTGGTTCGGCCCCTGCGGCGGGGTCGCGTGGTCGAAGGCGATGAGGAAAGCCAGAACACCCCCTGGGGCATCCGCCGTGACGCGCGCCGCGAAGGCGCTGGCCAGCAGGGATTTCAGCGCCGCCTCGGTCAGGGCGTTCACACGCTCCGCTTCGGCATTGTTGAGAGCGAGCAGGGCCGGCACGTCAGCCGCCGTGATGTTCCGAATCTCCATGGCGACATGATTGGCACGGGTTTCCTGGCATGACGAGGGTTACAGCAGCCGCATTCTACCCTAGACCATGATGCGTTCGCTTGCGCTCACTTTCATGGTCTCGCCACTGCTGAGAGCGGGATTCAACGTTTTCGGCGATTCCGCCTCAACGCATCCCGCTCTAGCTTCAGGTGGCATGAGTTTTCCCACGCATCCCGCACGCGAATCGCTGGTCGGCGAATTGCACGCAAGGCCCGCCATTCCGATCCTTGGCCCGGCGCGGCTTTCACGCCTCGCCATGCTGGCGCCCGATCGCGCGGCCGAGGACGCGCATCTGGCCGCCCTTTGCGCCCGCCATGGCGTGCAGCCGCCAGCCCCTGGCGCCTCCTGGTTCCTGGCGGATTTCGGCGCCTTCCGGCTGCGCTTCGAGCGGCATACCGAATTCACCGGCTGGAACTTCGTGGCCGATGGTGCCGATGCGGCCCGCCCCTTCGAGAGCCCGGCCCTGGCCGCCCTGCCGCCCGAATGGCTCGCCAACCTTCCCGGCCAGGCCATCGCCGCCATTCACATCACCCTGGTGGACACCACGCCGGAGCTTTGCGGCTTCGCGGGTGACAGCCTCTCGGGCGCCAGCGTCTCGGAAGGCGAGGCGACGGTCTTCACCGATTTCCGCCTGCATGGCGATGGCACGACGCATATCCTGGTGGCCGGGCAACCCTCGCCCCTCGTCGCCGGCCGCCTCGCCCAGATCTTGTGGGAGATCGAGACCTATCGCGCCGTCGCCCTGCTCGCCTTGCCGGCGGCCCGTGCCGTGGGGCCGGGCCTGGCTTCCGCCTCCGAGCAACTGACCCGGCTTTCCGAGCGCCTGACCTCGCTCGAAACCCTGGAGTCGGAGCGCAAGGCGCTGGAGGAACTCACCCAGATCGGCGGCGAGATCGAACGCGCCAATGCCGCGACCGCCGAGCGCTTCTCCGCCAGCGCCGCCTATCATCGCCTGGTGCTGCGTCGCCTCAGCGAATTGGGCGAGACATCGCTGGCCGGCCTGCCCACCCTGACCCGCTTCCTGGACCGCCGGATGGAGCCGGCCATGGCGACGGTGACGGCGACGGGCGCGCGGATTTCCGCGCTCTCGCTCCGCACGGCGCGCCTCGTGGACCTGTTGCGTGCCCGCGTGGCCGTGACGCAGGAGGCCCAGGCCGAGGCGCAGCTCGCGACGCTCGCCGGCACCGGCCGCGCCCAGCTTCGACTGCAACAAACGGTTGAGGGCCTCTCGGTCGCGGGCATCACCTATTACCTGCTGACGGTGGTGGGCTATTTGCTCAAGCCGCTCCCCTGGGAGGTGTTCGGCACGCGGGCTGAGATCATCATCGCCGTGCTCGTGCCGCTGGTGGCCGCGCTGGTCTGGCTCAATCTTCGCAAGCGGCGGCTGGAAAACGACACCTGAGGGGGCGGGGTCAGCCCTCCCGCCAGCTCGCCGGCACATGCTGGAAGGGCAGGGAAGCGAGATCGAGTGCTGCCGGCCCCGGCACGTCGCATTCCACGATGGCGCTGCATCGGCTGGCAAAGGCCGCCCGGAAATGATTCTTGGCCTTGTTCACCAGCAAGCGCGTGGCATCGAGGTCAATGCCGTGCAGCGCGAAGAAGGCGGGGTCCACCGCGGCTTCCTTGCGGCTGGTCAGGATCACGCGCAACCGGCCTGAGCGCAGCAGGGCGGTGGGGCCGAGATCCACCGGCGCGCCATGCTCCATCGGGCCGGTGTTGAGAAAGCGCCCATGCGTCAGCGCCTCCACCACGCCCGAGAAAGGCACGGGCGGGCCGAATTGCGTGGTGGTGCGCCCGCCCAGCTCGCGCGCGAAGGCGCCACCCACCCCGACGGCACGCGCGGCGGCGACGCCATCGGGGTCATGCAGGAAGCAGAACAGAGTCTCCACCTCGGGCCGGGCCTGCATCACCACGCGCAGCAGCCCCGGCGTATCGGCCGCGCCGCCGGAGAGCGGGTTATCCGCCGGGTCCAGCAGGGCCACCAGGCCGGGGGGCGCGGCCAGCGCGGTTTGCAGCGCGGCCTCGGGCGAGGGAAGCGTGACGGCGAAGCGTTCGCGCCGTGCGGCGATGCTGGCGATGAGCTGCCGGGCCAGGCTGCGCGCTGCGGCATGCTCCTCCGCCCAGACCATGGCGGAAGGGCCGGCATGGGGGGAATCGCCCCAGGCGAAGCCGCCGAACAGCGAAGCATCCAGGATGGGCACGTGCTCGGCCGCCTGGGCCTCGGCCCAGACCTCGGCCATCGGCCCTTCGGCGTCGCGCATGGAAAAACTGTGCAGCACGGCGGGCAGCTTCACCAGCGAACCGTGATTGACGTGCCCGGCCAGGGCGCGCTCCAGCAGGCCAAGCGCCCGCCGCGCCGTCTCGGCCATGTCCACATGCGGGTAGGTGCGATAGACCGAGGCACCATCCAGCAGCCCGATCATCCGGGGCGAGACATTGCCGTGGAAATCGAAGCTCGCCACCAGCTTCACCCGCGGTCCGACCAGGGCGCGGACGCGACGGATGATGGTGAGATCGGCCTCGGGGTCGCTCTCGGTCACGCAGGCGCCGTGCAGTGAGAGATAGACGCCGTCCCAGCCGCCGCGCGAGAGGCCCTCCTCCACCTCGCTCATCCAGGCCTCGAAGGCGAGGTCGCTCATTGGTCCGCCTGGCTGGGCGGCGGCGCAGCGCAGCATGGCCAATTGCCAATCCGGGCGCTCCGCCGCGAAGGCCGCCAGCGCGCCCAGTTCGGTCGCGGTGCCGACATAGCGGGAGAGCGCCTCGGCGCCCGAGAGCCATTCACGGCTCTGGAAGGCCGAGAGCGGCGTGGGCTCGGGGGCGAAGCTGTTGCCTTCGAACCAGAGGCGGGCGGCGGCGATCTGCGGCATCTTGTCCTTGGCGGCGGGTGCTGTCTGCCATGCTGGCTGAGGGGTGATTCATCGCCGCTTTGTGCCCAGCCCGGCGGGAGCTGTTCTCATCGCTCCGAAACGATCCGGGATCAACCTGGATGACGTGTCATTGCCGTCCGCGAGGCTGGCCCGCTCGCCTTCCATACGACCAACGCCCTATGGCGAAGCCCGCGTGGCGCTCCCGCCTGCTCCGCCTCTGGCGGCCCCGGTGGACTGACCGGGCTGGATGGTGACCGGCGCCGCGCGCGTCGAGGGTGGGGGCACGGCCGCTGCTGGCAGGGTGGGCCGCGCAGCGACAGGGCTTGCCGGCCGCTCAGGCTGGGGGCGGGTGGGTGGCGTGGGGCGCGTGATCGGGGGCGCGGCAACCGGCTGGGTTGCGGCGGCCCTGGCTGCACCGGGTTGCGGTGTCGGAGCGGGCGGTGCGATGACGGGTCGGCCCGTGCCGGGGAAATTCTGGTTGGCCCGGCGCTGCTGCTCGGCCCGGCGCATCTGCGTGGATTGCGTGGGCGAAGGGCGCGGGGCCGCATGGGCGGGGCGGGTCAGATCCTGGCTGAAATCCCGGCCATCTCCGAAGATCGCCCCACTGGGCGTGACACCCTGCGCGAAGGCGCCCCCCCCAAAGGAGGCCACTCCTGGGCCGGTCAGCAGGATGGCGAGGGTGAGAACGTGTTTCATGAAACCTGCTTGCATGTCTCCACAGCCTTGTATCGCATCAGGGCCGTCCCTGTAGCGTGGATTTCGCTCAGCCCCTCGCGCTGCTGCGGCGGATCGGTGTGCCGGGGAAGTTCCGGTTGAACTGGGACTGCCTGGCGGCGCGGGCGGCGCGGTCGGCGGCGGAGCCGGAGCTGGCGCCGTGGGCGGCCTGCATGCTGGTCTGGCTCGAGAAATCCTGCGGCATCTTCCAGTTCTGGCCGAACACCACGCCATTCGGCGCGATCCCCTGCGCGGCGGCGGTGCCGGTGAAACCGGCGATCAGCAGGGCGGCGGTGAGGATGATGCGGCGCATCGGTCTGATCCTTCTCTCTGCGGCGGGACGATGGGCCCCGCCGGTGAATGAAGGATTAGCGCCGCACGTATGATCGGCGTGAACGGGTTTATACGATCATTCCGATCGGTTCTGCCTATCAGACGCTTTGCAGCAAGCCGGCAAACAGCTTCGCCCGCGGCGCCATGCTGCTGACGATCACATGCTCCTCCAGCGTGTGGGCCAGGGCGCCGACGATGCCCAGGCCATCCAGCGTGGGGATGCCCATGGCCCCGGTGAAATTGCCATCCGAACCGCCGCCCGAGGATTCGTGCGGCAGCGCGAAGCCCAGGCGCTTGGCGATGGCCTCGGCCTTGGCGTGCAGGGCCAGCACCTTGCCATCCGGCTCCCAGACGGGGCGCGTCACGCCGCGCTTCACCTCAAGCTGCACGTCATTGCCGGTGGCCTTGCGGTTCAGCATGATCTCGACGGCGGCATCGAGGTCCTCCTGGCGCTTGGCCATGGAGAGCGCCTCGGCGTCGCAATAGGTCGCCACGCAATTCACCCATTGCCCGGCATGGATGACGCCGACCGAGAAGGTGCAGGCCTCGGTCGTCATTTCCTCGATGGCGATGACCTGCTTGCACATCTCGCGGATGGCGCTGCGGCCCTCGCCGAGCCGAGCGCCGGCATGGCTGGGCTTGCCCGTGGTGCGAAGGTTGAAGCGCGCGATGGCGTAGCGGCCGGTGACGACGCCGCCATCGGGGCGCGCGGGCTCGGGCACCAGCACCACCGAATGGCGCGCGGCCTCGGCCTCGATCAGGTCTCGGGTGGAGGGGCTGCCGACTTCCTCATCGGGCGTCAGTAGCACGGTGACGGGCTTGGAGGTGGCGATGCCGGCGATGGCAAGCTGGCGGATCGCCTCGATGGCGAGGTAGGTGCCGCCCTTCATGTCCTGGATGCCGGGGCCGTAGGCGCGGTCGCCCTCGCGCCGGAAGGGCAGGCCGCCCGCCAGAGTGCCGACGGGATGCACCGTGTCCAGATGCGCCATCACCAGGATGCCGGGCTCGTTGGAGGGGTGCGGGAAGCGCGCGCGCACGCAATCGCCGAAGCCCATGCGGCCGGGAATCGTCTCGATGGTCGCGCCCATCAGCGCCAGATGGCGCGCGGCGAGCGACATCATGCGGTTCACCGCGGCGGCATCATGTGTGGGGCTTTCGCACTCCACCCAGCTGCGAAGGCCGGCGAGCATCGCCTCATTGTCGAAGGGCAACTCGAGCTTGGCTTCCATGGCGGTCCCTTTTCGTGTCGCATGACGACATCGTCGTGAAGGAATACAGGATGCGTCTGCTCATCGCCAATGCCAACACCACCGAAGCCATCACGCAAATATGCGCCGAGGCCGCCCGCGCCGCCGCCGCGCCCGGCACGGAAATCATCCCCGCCACGCCGCGCTTCGGCCCCGAGGTGATCAGCACGCGGGCCGAGAACATCATCGCGGGGCACGCCCTGTTGGCGTTGCTGGCCGAATATGCGGGGCAGGTGGATGCCGTGCTGCTGGCCGTCAGCCATGACACCGCGCTGGAGGCCGCGCGCCAGTTGATGCCCGTGCCGGTGGTCGGCATGACGGAGGCCGCCTGCTTCACCGCCTGCCTGGTGGGCGGGCGATTTGGGCTGGTGACGTTCGGCGGCGTGGAAACCTATCGCGAGCGCATCGCGCAGCATGGCCTGGCCGGGCGGCTGGCCTCGCTGATCGGCCTGGATGCGACGCCGCAGGAGAGCGTGCGCGACCCGGCGGGCGTGCAGCGCAAAGTCATGGCCGGCATCGCGCGCACCGTGGCCGAGGGCGCGGAGAGCGTGATCCTGGGCGGCGCCGCCCTGGCGGGCTATGCCGCGCGCATGCAGGAGGATGCCGGCGTGCCGCTGCTGGATGGGATGGCCTGCGGCGTGAAGCTGGCCGAGATGCTGGTGGCGCTGAAACTGCCCAAGCCGATGAACGGCAGTTTCGCCGCGCCGCGCGGGCGGAACAGCATCGGGCTTTCGGCGGAACTGGCGGCCATGTTGAAGGGTTAGACCATGATGCGTTCGCTTGCGCTCACTTTCATGGTCTCGCCACTGCTGAGAGCGGGATTCAACGTTTTCGGCGATTCCGCCTCAACGCATCCCGCTCTAGAGCTTTTTCCGTTCGAAAGGGCTCACGGCAAAAGCTCTAGATCATTGAATTACGAGCATCTTTATCCGATCAAACGATTCCGTTTGATCGGATGATGCTCTAACGCCCCAACCGCGCCAGCCGGAGATTGACCAGGCCGGCGGCCACCACCAGCGCGCCGCCCAGCACCGTCATCCAGGGCAGCGGCTCGGCAAAGACCAGCACGCCCAGGGCGGCGGCAAAGATCAGCTGGAAATAGGCGAGCGGTTGCAACCGGCTCGCCTCCGCCAGGTCCAGCGCGCGAATCAGCAGGTAATGGCCCAGCGTGCCGGAGACGCAGAGCAGAGCCATCCAGCCCCAATCCGCCATGGCGATGGGTGTCCAGATCCAGGGCGTGAGCAGCGTCACCGCCGCAGCACCCGCCATGCCGGTGTAGAAGAAGCTCGTCTCCGGCGTGTCATCGCGCGCCACCAGCCTCGTGATCAGCCCATAGACCGCGAAATTCAGCGCGGCGACGAGCACAAGGAGCGAGGCGGGCGCGAACATCCCCGGCCCAGGCCGCAGGATGAGAAGCACCCCCAGCGCGCCCACCAGGATGGTGAGCCAGCGCATCAGCGTGACACGCTCGCCCAGCACCGGGCCGGCAAGGGCTGTGATGATCAACGGATAGCAGGCGAAGATCGCGTGGGTTTCAACCAGGCCCAGCAGCTTGAAGGCCGTCACGATCATCCAGACCTGCACCACCAGCATCACGCCGCGCAGGATTTGCAGGAAGGGCCGCCGGCTCCGCAGCACATGGGCGAAGCCGCCCGGCGCGCGGGCGGCGCGCAGCGCCACGAAGCCCGCGAAGAACCAGTAGCGGATCAGCAGGATGCCCAGCACCGAATAGATTTCGGCCAGGTAGCGCGAGATCGCGTCCTGCGTGCCGAAGACGAACATGGCCGCCACCATCAGCAGCAGGCCCTTGCGGGTATCCTGGGCCAAGGGGGATTTCCTGCGCCTATTCCGCGGCCAGGCGGGCCGCATCCACTTGCACCTGCTTCTCGTCATAGGCGCAGAGATCGCCGTAGAGGCGTGGCATGTCCTCGGCAAAGAGGTTGCGCGTAACGCCGGCCGCCACGCGCGGGGCCGAGATCGCCAAGGCGTTGATCGAACTGCCGGCCGGGCCGAAGCTCATCGTGGTGCCGATGCCGAATAAATGGATGCCCGAAATCCAGGGGGTCTCGCCCGGGCGCTTTTCCACGAAGGCGCTATCGGCATTCAGATAGGGGTAGAGGGCGAGGCGCGGATTGGCTTCCTCGGGCGGGGGGGTGTAGCGGTCTCCCCAGGTGGCGATGTTGCCGGCGCAATGGGCGAGTTCCGGGCGCAGCCTTGCATCCATGCGAACGCCGGTGCCGGTGATGCAGTAATCCGCGGTGAATTCGCCGTGCGGGGTGGCCAGCACCACGCGTTCATTCTCGATGCGCGCGGCCTGCCATTCGGCGCCGCGATTCAGGCGGAAATTCGGGAAGCGGATCACGCGGTCATAATGATCCTGCGCGAAGCCTTCGCGCATGCCCAGCACATGGGCCATGAAGCGCCAGCGCCATTCATCCGTCATTTCGCCCATGTGGCGCAGGAAGCCCGCGAAAGTCAGCCAGCGATAGGGCTGCACCACCATGAGTTCCGCGCGGCGGCAGAAGATATGCACCTCCGCCGCGCCATGTTCCAGCGCCACGGCGGCGTTGTCGAAGGCCGAGGCGCCGGCGCCCAGCACCGCCACGACCTTGCCGCGCAGGGCCGCGAAATCAATCATCTCATTCGTGTGCGCGCGGAAGCGCTCGGGCAGGGCGGCGATGTGTTCGGGCATCCACCAGGTGCCGATCCCCTCCTGGCCCGTCGCCAGGACGACCTTGCGCGCATGCATCGGGCCTTGGCTGGTCTCGACGCGAAAGGCGGGCAGGCCATCATCCGTCGTGACGGGCGTGATGACGCCGACATCCACGCCGTTGCGGACCGGCACGCCAGTCACGCGGCGGAACCAGAGCAGGTAGTCGTTCCAGAGATCCTTGGGGATCCAGCGCATCGCCTCCCAATTCGCCACGCCGAAACTGGCCTCGTGCCAGGATTGGTAGGTGAGGCTGGGCAGGCGGAGATCGGGGCCGGTCATGTCCTTCAGGCTGCGCAGCGCATGCATGCGGCCATAGGTGGTCCAGGGGCCTTCCCGGCCGAATTCCGCGCGGTCGAGGACGAGGATGTTGTCCACCTTGTCCCGCTTCAACGCATGCGCCACGGCGAGACCGCATTGCCCGCCGCCGATGATCAGCGCATCCAGCGCTGGCGCACCGCCGACGGTCCGGGGCAGCAGCCAGGGCGCGCGGGGGTGGCCGGTCAGGGCGAGGTCACGCGCGACATCGGCTTCGAGTTCTGCAAGGGTGCGGGGCGCTGGCATGGGCAAAGCCTAGGGGCTGATCGTTTTTGGTGGAACCATCAAAGGCGCGAGGCAGTTCCACAATAGGGCCAGGGAGCGGGAGTCGCGCAACGCGATTGCTGCGCTGCTGATGGGGCGGCATCTGCGGGGGCTTTTGCGCGTCTTCACCGGGCATTGCCGGGGCGAGAGGCCGGACTTCGCGCCGGGTCATCCGGCGCGTTAACCCGCTATTTCACTTGCATTTCAACCCCTGTGATGTCACTTGCACGGAATGATTGAGCTTCGTCCATCACGCCGCCGCAAGGCCATCGGTATTGGTTGCCTGTGCCTCGGCCCGGCCGGGCTGATCCTGCCGATCCTGCCCGGCTTCATCTTCGTGGGCCTGGGCACCTTCATCCTGCGCGATCAATATATCTGGGCCTATCGCGGCGTCAGCGTGGTTGACCGGCGCTGGCCGCACCTGATCTCCGGCATCGAGGCGCGAGAGGAAAAGGCCATGGCCTGGAGCGACAGGCACATCGAGCGCGTGAAGGGCGTCTTCCGGCGCGGCTGACAGGCTCGATGGCGTCCAGAGCTTTTTCCGTTCGATCGGATGATGCTCTACCGCCGCTTCTCCTCGATCACATCCCAGATGGCGCGCTCCAGATATACGCCGTCGAAGCGCGCCAGTTCCTGCAGGCCGGTGGGCGAGGTGACGTTGATCTCGGTGAGGTAGCCGCCGATCACGTCAATGCCCACGAAGATCAGCCCGCGCTTCTTCAATTCCGGCCCGATGACAGCGCAGATTTCCAGTTCGCGATCCGTCAGCTTGGTGGGTTCCGGGCGGCCGCCCACATGCATGTTGCTGCGCGCCTCGCCCGCCGCCGGCACGCGGTTGATGCCGCCCATCGGCACGCCATCCACCAGGATGATGCGCTTGTCGCCCTGGCGCACCGCAGGCAGATATTGCTGCACCATCAGCGGCTCGCGCGAGCGTTCGGTGAACATCTCGATCAGCGAGTTCAGGTTGGGGTCATTGGGTTGCAGGTGGAACACGCCCGCGCCGCCATTGCCAAAGAGCGGCTTCACGATGATGTCGCCATGCTTCATGCGGAACTTGTGGATCTCGCGCGTGTCAGCGCTGACCAGGGTTTCCGGCATCAACTCCGGGAATTGCAGCACGAACAGCTTTTCCGGGGCGTTACGCACGCTGGCGGGGTCATTCACCACCAGCGTCCTGGGGTGGATATGCTCCAGCAGATGGGTGGCCGTGATATAGGCCATGTCGAAGGGCGGGTCCTGGCGCATCAGCACCACATCCACATCCTTTGCCAGGTCCAGTTCCACCGGCGCGCCGAAGGTGAAGTGATTGCCCTTCTCACGCCGCACCTCCACCGGATGGCCATGCGCGATCACGCGCCCGGCCTGCATCGAGAGATGCTTCACATGATAGTGCCAGAGCGCATGGCCGCGCGCCTGGGCTTCCAGCATCAGCGCGAAGCTGCTGTCGCCATCAATGCCGATGCTTTCCATGGGGTCCATCTGGACCGCGACGCGCAAGGCCATGCTCAGGCTCCTTCAATGAGGTTTGTGCCGGTCATCGCGGCGGGCTGCGGCAGCCCCATCAGCGCCAGCAGCGTGGGTGCCAGGTCGGCCAGGCGCCCGTCGCGCAGGGTCGCACCCGCCGGCCCGCCCATAAGGAAGACAGGCACCGGATTGGTCGTATGCGCGGTATGCGGGCCACCGGTCTCAGGGTCGCGCATCAATTCCGCATTGCCGTGATCGGCGGTGACGAGCAGCGCGCCGCCCGCTTGCCCCACGGCGTCGGCGATGGCGCCCAGGCCCGCATCCACCGCCTCGATCGCGCGGATGGCGGCCGGCAGGCTGCCGGTATGGCCCACCATGTCGGCATTGGCGAAGTTCAGGATGATCAGGTCCTGGCCGCCCGCGCGGATCGCCTCCACCGCCTTTGCCGTCAATTCCGGCGCGCTCATCTCGGGCTGGAGATCATAGGTGGCGACCTTGGGGGAAGGGACCATGATTCGCGTCTCACCCGGATAGGCGCGTTCCTCGCCGCCATTCAGGAAATAGGTGACGTGGGGGTATTTTTCCGTCTCGGCCATGTGCAGTTGGGTGCGGCCGGCCGCGCTGACCACTTCGGCCAGGATGTCGGACATGGATTGCGGCGGAAACAGCGTGGCGATGAAGGGGTTCAGCTCGGCCGCGTATTCCACCATCCCAAGGGCGGCCGCAAAGCGGGGCGAGCGCTCCCGCGTGAAGCCGGTAAAGGCCGGGTCCAGCAGCGCCATCAGGATTTCCCGCGCGCGATCCGAACGGAAATTGAAGCTGATCAGGCCATCGCCATCCCGCATGCCAGTGTAGCCAGGCAGCACGGTGGCCGGAATGAATTCATCCGTGACGTCCCGAGCATGGGCCTGGGCCACGGCGGCTTGCGCGTCGGGGGCGGTGGCCTCGCCCTGGCCCAGCACCATGGCGGCCCAGGCCTTGCGGACGCGCTCCCAACGATTGTCGCGGTCCATCGCCCAGTAGCGACCGATCACCGTGCCGATGCGCGCTTCGGCTGGGAGGCTGGCCAGCGCCGGCCCGGCTGAGCGGGGGGGCGTGTCGCGCCCATCGGTCAGCGCGTGGATCACCACGGGGATGCCCGCCGCTGCCAGGATGCGCGCCAGGGCCGCCGCATGGCGCTGATGGCTGTGCACGCCACCGGGAGAAACCAGCCCCACCAGATGCGCCGTCCCGCCACTCGCCTTCAAGCTGGCGATGAAGTCCAGCAAGGGCGGCATGCGCGCGAGGGAGCCATCGGCGATGGCCGCGTCAATCCGCGGCAAATCCTGCATCACCACGCGCCCCGCGCCAATATTCAGATGCCCGACCTCGCTATTGCCCATTTGCCCCTCGGGCAGGCCGACATCGAGGCCGGAGGTCGTCAGGAAACCATGCGGGCAGTCGGCCCAGAGGGCATCGAAGCAAGGCGCACGGGCCTGGGCCACGGCATTGTCGGCCGGGTCATCGCGGTATCCCCAGCCATCGAGGATCACCAGCATCACGGGGCGGGGCGGCTTGCTCATGCAGCGCGGTTTACCGCGCCGTGCGGCAACCGCCTAGCGCGGCTGAGGCCTCACGCAATTGGGGATTGTCGAAGACCGGCTCGCGGTAGCGGCGCAATGTATCGTCCAGGTTTCGCGCCAGATCCTCGCGCTCCTCCGGTGTCAGGAAGCGGCCGATCTCGATCGTGGCGCCGCGATGGGCGATGAAGAGGCGTGTCTCCTCCCAGCGCAGCCTGGCCCAGAAGGGATCGAAGCGCGCCTCCTCCCGCCGCCGCCCCTCGCGTCGGCGGATGGTGAGCTGGCCGGAGGCGAGGGTGATGACCTCGGCGCTGCTGCGGGCATGGGTGCGGTAGAGTGCCAGCATGCCGATCACGAGCAGGGTTTCCACCCCGGCAAAGACCAGCACCGGCCAGGCGCCCAGGATGGTGAAGACCGTGCCGGTGAAGGTGAAACCCGCCACCAATATGCCGGCCACGATCCAGAAGCCGGTATCGCCCAGGCTGTTCAGCGGCGCGGAGCGGGCCTCGAAAATGGTGGGATTTTCTGCCATGACTGAGTCAGATAGGATGAATTTCAACTTGAAAACCCCCGCAAAATCCCTGCACGGCACCGCCACGGCCCCACGCCGCGCGCGCCTCATGTCGCGCGAGCAGGCGGACGCCTTCATCCGCGCCATCGCGGCCAGCAATCCCGCGCCGGAAACCGAGCTGCTATATACCGATGCCTTCTCGCTGCTCGTCGCCGTTGTCATGTCGGCGCAGGCGACGGATGCCATGGTGAACAAGGTGACGCCGGGGCTGTTTGCCGCGGCACCCACCCCGGCGGCGATGGCGGCACTGGGTGCCGAGGGCATCGGCCAGTTGATCCGCCGCATTGGGCTGTGGCAGGCCAAGGCGAAGAATGTCGCGGCCCTCTCGGCCATGTTGGTGGAGCGCCATGGCGGCGAGGTCCCGCGTGAGCGTGAGGCCCTGGAAGCCCTGCCTGGCGTTGGCCGCAAGACCGCGAATGTCGTGCTGAATGTGATGTTCGGCGAGGCCACCATGGCGGTGGACACGCATATCTTCCGGCTGGGGAATCGCACCGGCCTCGCGCCGGGCAAGACGACGCGGGCGGTGGAGGATGGGCTGTTGAAGCGCATTCCGCCCGAATTGCTGCGGGACGCGCATCACTGGCTGATCCTGCACGGGCGCTATGTGTGCAAGGCGCGGGCACCGGAATGCTGGCGCTGCACTGCAGCGCCACATTGCAACTACAAGGACAGGGTCAAGGCACCGGCCTGAGGCCGGATGCCGTCAGTTGTTCTGGCGGCGCAGGAAGGTCGGGATGTCCAGGCCCATCTCGTCGGGTTGCTGCTGCGCGGGGCGCATCGGCTGCGGCGCGCGCGGCTGCTGGGTGACGAGCGGCTCAGCGCGTGGGGCTGCCGCGGCCGGGGTGTCCTCCACATTGCCGCGGATCAGGCCCGTTGCGTTGCGAAACAGGCCGCGCCAACCGGCGCCCTGGCCCTGGGGGGCGACCTCGGGCAGCGAGGGCTGCTGCAAGGGCGGCTGATAGGCGGCCGCGGGCTGCACCACCATGGGCTGCGGCATTTCCTGGGCATAGGCCTGCTGCTGCGCCACGGGCGGCGCAGCGACCTGGGCAGTTGCGGCGCCAGCGGCGGCGGCCGGCTGGCGAAGCAGGCCGGCGCCACCGCCCAGCTGGACGGGGCGGCGCGGTGTCGTCGGCACCACCGGTGCGCCGAGCGGGCCGGAAGGGCCGCGCGCAGCGGAGGGGGCGGGAGCGGGGGCCGGCTGGTTCACCACGGCCAGGCGCGGGCCGGCGGGGGTCATCGTCGCGCTCATGCTGGCCATGTCAATGCCGGTGGCGACCACGGAGACGCGGATGCGGCCATTCATCGTCTCGTCAATCGCCGAGCCGAAGATGATGTTCACTTCCTCATCCACCTCGCGGCGGACGCGGGCCATGGCTTCATCCACTTCGAACAGCGTCATGTCGAGGCCGCCGGTGATGTTGATCAGAACGCCCTTGGCGCCGCGCATGGAGGTGTCTTCCAGCAGCGGGTTATTGATGGCGGTATCGGCGGCCTGGGTGGCGCGGCCTTCGCCCTCGGCCTCGCCCGTGCCCATCATCGCCTTGCCCATCTCGGCCATGACGGTGCGGATATCGGCGAAGTCGAGGTTCACCAGGCCCGGATTGACCATCAAATCCGTCACGCCGCGCACGCCCATGTAGAGGACGTTGTCGGCCATCTTGAAGGCCTCGGCGAAGGTGGTGCGGTCATTCGCCAGCTTGAACAGGTTTTGGTTCGGGATGACGATCAGCGTATCCACGAATTGCTGGAGCTCCTCCAGGCCGGCATCGGCCGACTTGCGGCGCTTTGGCCCCTCGAAGTCGAACGGCTTGGTCACCACGCCGACGGTCAGGATGCCACGCTCGCGCGCCATGCGCGCGATGACGGGGGCCGCACCGGTTCCCGTGCCGCCGCCCATGCCGGCGGTGACGAACACCATGTGGCAGCCTTCCAGATGGCGGGCCAGCTCATCTGTTGCTTCCTCGGCCGCGGCGCGGCCGATCTCGGGCTTGGCGCCGGCGCCAAGGCCCTGCGTCAGATGCGGGCCAAGCTGTACGCGGCGCTCGGCGCGGCTGTTCACCAGCGCCTGGGCGTCGGTGTTCGCGACAATGAACTCCACGCCGTCCAGGCCCAGATGGATCATGTTGTTCACGGCATTCGTGCCGCCTCCGCCCACGCCGATGACGGCGATCCGGGGCGAGAAATCCGTGTGCTGGGTTACCGGCAACGTCAGGTTCAATGTCATGGAAAAGGTCTCCTCATCCCAGCTTAAACCACTCAATCCGAGTCGTGTCTTCCCAGGATCGAGGACTGTCCCCGTTATCCACAGGTTGTCGCTTAGAATTCCTTCACAGGCGCTCCCGCAGCCAGGCCAGGCCCCGCCGGAGCAGGCCAGGTGATCCCATGGCGGCCGGCGTCAGGTCGAGCAGGGGCTTGCCCTCGCCCGCCGCCCAGGCGAGCAGCCCGATCGCCGCGGCGAAGCCAGGGCCGGAGGCCGTCTCGGGCAGGCCGCGCACAAGGCGGGGGCGGCCAAGCCGCACCGTCACCTCGCGCCCCAGCACCCGTGTGGCCAGTTCGCGCACGCCGATCAACTGGCTGGCACCACCCGTCAGCACGATGCGCCGGCGCATCTCGGCCGGCAGACCGCTGCTCTCCAGCCGGTCCCGCAGCAATTCGAAGCTTTCCTCCAGCCGGGGCCGGATGATCTTCACGATCATCTCGCGCGGCACGCGGGCGATATGGTCGTCATCCTCGCCCACCATCGGCACGGGCAGCATCTCGCCGCGATCCTCGGCGGATTCCAGCACGCTGCCATGCATGGTCTTGAGGCGCTCGGCATGGGTGATGGGCGTGGAGAGCACGCGCGCCAGGTCATTGGTCACCTGCCAGCCGCCCACCGGAAGCTGGGCCGTGTGCATCAGCCGGCCCTCGGCGAAGGCGGCGATGCTGGTGGTGCCGCCGCCCATATCGACGCAGACCGCGCCCAATTCGCGCTCATCATCCACCAGCGTGGCCAGCCCGGCGGCGAAGGGGGAGGAGACCATTTCCTCCACCTCCAACTCGCAGCGATGCAGGCACTGGCCGAGGTTGAACAACGCGTGGCTGGCGGCATCCAGCACGTGCAGCCTGGCACCCAGCGTGTCACAGACCATGCCGCGCGGGTCATCCACGCCGCCCGTCGCATCCACCGTGAAGCCGAGCGGGAAGCTGTGCACCGCCTCGCGCCCCTCGGCCTGGGTGCGGCGCACGCCCTCGGTCATGATGCCGTTGAGATCGGCCATGGTCGCGGCCCGGCCGCCCACCTGCCAGAGGATGTTGTGCGTCCGGCTCTCGGGCTGCCCGCAGGAGAGGTTGACGATCACGCCATTGAGCAGCGTATCCGCCATCTCCTCCGCCGAGGCGACGGCGGCGCGGATGCTGCGCTCCGCTTCCTCCATGTCCACGATGGAGCCCGCCTTGATGCCGCGCGATTTCTGCCAGCCAAAGCCCAGCGCGCGCGGCGTGCCGTCGCTCTCGATGCGCGCGATGAGGCAGGCCACCTTGGTCGAGCCGATATCCAGCACGCCGAAGACGCCGGGGCGCGCCCGGCCCATCTTGATGCCGCGCGTCGGCACCTCGCTGCGGGGTGGCTGGTAGCGAACGATCTCGTTCATCCGCGTTGGCTCCGTGCGGGGGGGGGGGCGGGTGCCGCGGGCTGCGCTGGCGCCTGCATGCGGACCACGAGGCGATCGGGCAGGCGCATATCCACGGCCGCCAGCGGGCGATCCAGCAGCCGGTCCCGCGCCTGAAGCTCGGCCAGGCGGGTGATGGCCGCTTCCTCGTGGCCTTCGGGCAGCATGATGTCGGCGCCGTTCTGCAAGCGCAGGTTCCAGCGCCGCTCGGAGACGCGGATGATGGCCTGCACGCGGTCGGCGATTTCGGGCGCGCTCCGCAGCAGGTCAATCATCGGTGCCGCCACGCGCTCGGCACCCACGCCCACCACCAGCGGCAGCGGGCCGAAGGCCTCCAGGCGTTCCGTCGCCATCACGCGACCCTCGCGGTCAATCACCGAGAAACGGCCATCGCGCTGCCAGACGGCGAAGGCGCGGCGCTCGGTGATGCGGATCACGATGGTTCCGGGCAGGCGGCGTTCCACATGGGCGCTCTCCACCCAGGCGATCTGCTCCAGGCGCTGCTTCGCGACGGCGGGTTGGAAATCGAGGATCGCCTCGCCCGGCGTGATGCCGATGGCGGCCAGCAGCGCCTCGCGCGGGGCGAATTCGCGCCCCTCGACGCGGATTTCCTGCACCGAAAGCCCAGGGCCCCGCCCGAGTTCCGCCAGCCAGGACGTCGTGTCGCGCAGCCGCGCCATGGGGTCGAGCGCGAGCACGCCGATGGCGGCAACCCCGAGCGTGGCCGCCGCGAGCGATACCATGCCGATGCCGCGCAACCAGGCGCGGCGCTTCTTGAACCAGAGCCGCGTGGCCGAGGGCCGCCTGGGTTGCGGCGCGCTGCGCGAGCGCATCGCGGGTTCGGCGGGCTTACGGGCCATGGCAGGCCTGCCCGATCATCCAGGCGCAAAGCGCCGGGAATGCGATGCCCCGATGCGCCGCCTGTTCCGGCAGCAGGGAGGTCTTCGTCATGCCTGGCTGCGTGTTCACCTCCAGCAAGTAGAGCCGCCCCGGCTCGCCCGCCGTGTCGTCATAGCGGAAATCCGAGCGCGAGGCACCGCGGCACCCCAGCGCATGGTGCGCGGCGACGGCGATGCGCATGGCCTCGGCCGCCACATCGGGATGAATGGCGGCGGGCAGCACATGGCGGCTGCCACCATCGGCGTATTTCGCCTCGTAATCGTAGAACTGGTTGCCAGTGGCGATCTCGGTGACGGCCAGTGCTTCATCGCCCATGACGGCGACGGTCAATTCGCGGCCGGGGATGAAGCTTTCGGCCATGATCCGGGAACCGAAGCGCCAGTTGCGGGCGATTTCCTGGCGGCGGTTGTCGCCCTCGCGCAGGATGGTGACGCCGACGCTGCTGCCCTCATCCACCGGTTTCACCACATAGGGCAGGGGCAGCGGATCGGCCTGCTCCAACTCCTGCGGCGTGACGACGCGATGCGCCGCGACGGGCAGGCCATGCGCCGAGAACACCGCCTTGGCGGCGGCCTTGTCCATGGCAACGGAGGAGGCGCGCACGCCCGAATGGGTATAGGGGAGCCCCATCCAGTCAAGCACGCCCTGGATGCAGCCATCCTCGCCAAAGCGGCCATGCAGAGCGTTGAAGACGGCATCGGGCTTGGCCGCGGCCAGCGCGCCGATGGTCGCCGGAAGGTCCTGCGTGACCTCGATGGGCGAGACGTCGAAACCCGCCTCGCGCAGCGCCGCGATGACCTGCGCGCCGGTCGAGAGGGAGACCTCGCGCTCGGCCGAGATGCCGCCATAGAGCACTGCCACGGATGTCATGCGGGAACTCCGATGCGCTTGATTTCCCAACGCAGATCAACGCCGGAATGCGCGAGCACGCGGGCGCGCACCTCCTCTCCCAGGGCTTCGAGATCGGCTGCCGTGGCGCCGCCGGTGTTGAGCAGGAAGTTGCAATGCTTCTCGCTGACCTGCGCGGCCCCGCGCGTCAGGCCACGGCAGCCGGCGGCGTCAATCAAAGCCCATGCCTGCTGGCCATCCGGGTTGCGGAATGTGCTGCCGCCGGTGCGTGCGCGGGTCGGCTGAGTCGCTTCCCGCGCGCTGCGGATTTCGGCCATGCGGGCGGCGATCCGTGCCGCATCGCCAGGGGTGACGCGCAGCCTGGCGCGTGTCACCACGCCGCGTGGCGGCAGGCTGGCGTGGCGATAGGCGAGCCCCAGCCCCCCCGCCGCCGCATCCAGCCGCACCAACCCATCAGGCGTTGCAATCTCGGCCCAGTCCAGGACATCTGCGATCTCGCGCCCATAGGCACCCGCATTCATGGCGATGGCGCCGCCGATGCTGCCCGGAATGCCGCTGAGGAATTCCAGCCCTGCGAGGCCGGCGGCGGCGGCATGCTCGGCCACGGTCAGGTCCAGCGCGGCCGCGCCCGCGATGATGCCATCCGCCTCGACCTCGATCCTGCCGAAGCCGCGCGCGGCCAGGCGCAGCACCACGCCCGGAATGCCGCCATCGCGGATGATGACGTTGGAGGCGGCGCCCAGCACCGTCAGTGGCGTCTCCGCCGGGAGGTGATGCAGCAGGGCCAGCAGATCAGGGCGGTCCAGCGGCCGGATCAGCACCTCGGCCGGCCCGCCCACGCGAAACCAGGAGAAAGCCGCCAGCGACGCGTTGCGCTCGATGCGCCCGCGCACGCCACCGAATTCACGCGGGATGAACATCACAGGCCGCTCGTCCAGGTCCAGGATCGTCATGCACGCTTCAGGGGCGAAATACGCGCCCCCCCTTGCGATTGCAGATCGGCCAGTTGCGCCGGCAGGGCATGCGCCCAGTTGGTGATGGTGCCCGCGCCGAGGCAGATCACATAGTCGCCCGACTTGGCGATGGCGTTGATCATCTCGGCCAGGCTCGCGGGCTCGGGCAGGGGGACAACGCTGCGATGGCCGGCGGCGCGCAGCCCCTCCACCAGCGCATCCTTGTCCACGCCCTCGATCGGCGCTTCGCCCGCCGCATAGACATCGGCGATGATGACGGTGCCCGCATCATTCATGCAGGTGCAGAACTCGGTAAAGAGTTGGTTGAGCCGCGAATAGCGATGCGGCTGCACAACGGCGATCACATCCCGCGCGCCGGCCTGCCGCGCCGCCTTCAGCACGGCGGCGATCTCGACCGGGTGATGCCCGTAATCGTCGATGACGGTGATGCCGCCTGTCTCGCCCACGCGGGTGAAGCGGCGCTTCACGCCCTTGAAGCCGGCGAGTGCGGCGCGGATCACATCCTCCGGCACGTCCATCTCCACGCCGATGGCAATCGCCGCCAGCGCGTTCTGGACGTTGTGATGCCCGAGCATGGGCAGGCGGAAGGGCTGCATGGTGCGGGCGCGGCCCGTCACGCGGTCCTGAACGGTGACTTCGAAGCTGGCGCCCATGCGGTTGGTCAGCACTTTTTCCGCGCGCACATCGGCTTGCGGCGAGAAGCCGTAGGTGACCAGGCGGCGATCCAGCTTGGGGATCATCGCCTGCACCGCCGGGTGGTCGGCGCAGAGCACGGCGAAGCCGTAGAAAGGGATGTTGCCGACGAATTGCGCGTAACCCTCGCGCATCGCCTCCTCGGTGCCCCAGTGGTCGAGGTGCTCAGCATCCATGTTGGTGACGACGGCAACGGTGCTCGGCAGGCGCAGGAAGCTTCCGTCGGACTCATCGGCCTCCACCACCATCCACTCGCCCGTGCCCATGCGGGTATTGGTGCCATAGGCGTTGATGATGCCGCCATTGATCACGGTGGGGTCGAGCTTGGCCTGTTCCAGGACGCAGGCGATCAGGCTCGTCGTCGTCGTCTTGCCATGGGTGCCGCCGACCGCGATACCCCATTTGAGGCGCATGAGTTCGGCCAGCATCTCGGCCCGGCGCACCACCGGCAGCAGGCGCTTGCGGGCAGCCTGGACCTCGGGATTGTCGCGCTTCACCGCTGTGCTGACGACGACCACCTGCGCGCTGCGAAGGTTCTCCGCCGCATGGCCGATCATCACCGGAATGCCGACCTCACGCAGGCGGGCAACATTGTAGCCCTCGGCGATGTCGCTGCCCTGCACGGCATAGCCGAGATTGTGCAGCACCTCCGCGATGCCGGACATGCCGATGCCGCCAATGCCCACGAAGTGGATCGTCCCGATGGAAAGTGGCAGCGCGCGCATCAGCGGGATTCCTGGAGCGATTGGGTTCGGGCGGCATGGGCGAGGACGAGGTCCGCGAGTTCCCGCGCCGCCTGGGGACGCGCGAGGCATGCCGCACGCCGGGCCGCTTCGGCAAGCCCTTCCGGCGAACCCAGCCATTCCGCCAGGAGTTGGGCAAGGCGCGCCGGATTCGTGGTGGCCTGGGGCAGCACCAGTGCCGCCCCGGCGGCCTCCAGGGCCCGCGCATTGGCCACCTGGTGGTCGTCAATCGCGGAAGGCAGCGGCACCAGCAGCGAGGGCCGGCCCGCACAGGCGATTTCAGCCACGGTGGAGGCGCCGGCCCGGGCGATCACCAGATGTGCATTGGCCAGCCGGCCCGCGATATCGGGGAAAAAGGGCGAAAGCTCCACCGGGATGCCGGTCTTCGAATAGGCCTCGCGCACGCGCTCCAGGTCTTCGACGCGGCATTGCTGCGCGATGAGCAGGCGGGCGCGAATGGCATCCGGCAGGGCGGCGATGGCCGCAGGCACGAGATCGGCGAAGACTCGCGCCCCCAGCGAACCGCCCGTGACCAGCAGCCGCAGCGGCCCATCGGCCGGCGGATAGCCCTCCCCCGCCAGCGCGGCCAGCGCGGGGCGCACCGGATTGCCCACCCATTGCGTGCGCGCGCCGTCGGGCACGCGCGCCGTCTCCTCATAGGCCAGGGCCAGCAGATCGGCCCGCGTGGCCAGCGCGCGATTGGCGCGGCCCAAAACGGCATTCTGCTCATGCAGGATCAGTGCGGGCTTACGCGTGCCCAGCGTCAGCGCTGCCAAGGCCGGCGGAATGGCCGGATAGCCGCCAAACCCCACCACCGCTGCCGCATCCACCTGCTTCAGCAGCCGCCGAGCGGTCATGGTGCCGGAGGCGAGCAGCGCGGCACCACGGGCTGCGCGCAGCAGGCTGCGCCCGGCGATGCCCTCGCCCTTGAGGACAAAGCGCTCGGCATTGGCGAAGGCCGGGCTGTCGAAGGCCGCGGAGCGGCCATCCGTGAAAAGCACGATGCGCTCGCCCCGCGCTGAAAGCTCCGCCGCCAGCGCCTCGGCCGGGAAAAGATGCCCGCCGGTGCCCCCGGCGGCGATGGCGATGGGGCGCATGGCCATTCCCCTCATATGGCGCCCCTCATGTCGGCACGGCATGGGCGAAGGGCTGTGGCTCCTCCGTCCTTGCGCTGCGTCGGCGCGTCAGCGCAAGGAGAAAGCCCATGCCGATGGCGAGCGCGATGGAGGAGGAGCCGCCATAGCTGACGAAGGGCAGCGTCATCCCCTTGGTCGGGATCAGGTGCAGGGAGGAGCCCATGTTGATGAAGGCTTGCAGCCCGAATTGCACCAGCAGCCCGGTCGCGGCCAGGGCCACGAAGATGTCGCGCTCATGCATCAGGCGCAGCAACCCGCGGATCACCACGAAGGCGAAGATGGCGAGGATGATGAGGCAGGCCACCAGGCCGAATTCCTCGGCCGCCACGGGGAAGACGAAATCGGCATGGGCGTCGGGCAGCGCATCCTTCACCCGCCCCTCGCCAGGGCCGCGCCCCAGCAGCCCGCCATTGCCGAAGGCTTCGAGCGACATGCGGATCTGGAAATTATCCCCCGCCTCGGGGTCCAGGAAGCGCTGCACGCGGGAGCGCACATGCCCATGCAGCGTGAAGGCGAGCGCGGCCAGGCCCGCCACCCCGCCTGCGCCCACCATCACCCACATCAGGTTGATGCCCGAGACAAACACCTGCGCCAGGAAGACGGCGACGATGACGGCCAGCATGCCGATATCCGGCTGCTGTTTCATCAGCACCGCCACCACGCCGATGATGACGAAGGCCAGGATCATCCCCGGAAAATGCCGGCTGCGCTTGCCCTCGGCCATCAGCCAGGCGCAGACCACGGCGAGAAAGGGCTTGAGGAATTCGGAGGGCTGCAAGGACATGCCCGGCAGCGAAAGCCAGCGCCGCGCGCCCTTGATCTCGGTGCCCACCACCAGCGTCAGCGCCGTGAGCGCCAGCGCGCCCAGCGCGCCCAGCATCGCCATCCGCAACACCCAGCGCGGGGTCAGCAGTGAACACCCCACCATCACCATGACCGCGAGTGTCGAGTAGAAGACCTGGCGCTCCAGGAACATGTGGCGCGATGCCGCGCCGATGCGCTGCGCCACGGCGGGCGAGGCCGCAAGCATCATCACATAGCCGATGGCAATCAGCGCCAGCAGCGCGCCCAGCGTCCAGCGATCCACGCTCCACCACCAGCGGCCCAGCGTCGAGGTGTCGGTGCGGGAGACGGCCATCAGAATTCCATCATCACAACGTCACCTCGGGCAGGGCGCGGACCAGCGCGCGGAAGGCATCGCCACGGGCGTCGAAGCCGGTGAACTGATCCCAGGAGGCGGCGGCGGGGGAGAGCAGGACCACGTCGGCATTGCCATCTCGCGCCGCGTGCAGGGCGGCCGGCACGGCCTTGGCCAATGTCTCGCAGATGCGATGGGCCACGCCATGGGCGGCGAGGGTCTCGGCGAAGGCAGGCGCGTCCCGGCCGATCAGGAAGGCCTCGGCGATGCGGGGGAAATATTCGGCCAGCGGCGCGATGCCGCCTGCCTTGCCCGTGCCGCCGACGATCCAGAGGATGCGCTCGTAGCTGGCCAGCGCGCAAGCCGCGCTTTCGGCATTGGTGGCCTTGCTGTCATTCACGAAGCGCAGGGCGCCGATGCGGCCCACCAATTCCTGCCGGTGCGGCAGGCCGGGATAGGTTTGCAGCCCTTCGGCCAGTGCCGCGCGGTCCAGCCCGAGCGCCAGTGCCATGGCCGCCGCCGCCGCCGCGTTCTGCGCGTTATGCGTGCCGGGCAGGCTGGGGCAGGTGGAGAGTTCGGCGATCACGCCCGCCGCATCGCGCAGCATCCGCCCCTCGGCCCAGATGCCGCCTTGCTGCGGCGTGGCGCCGGACACCGGCACGCATGTTGCGGTGAGCGCGGCGCGCAGGCTTGCCGTCGCCGCGTCATCCTGGCCCAGAACGGCCACATCCTCGCGTGTCTGGCGCGCGAAGATTCGCGCCTTCGCGGCAAGGTAGCCTTCCATGTCGCCATGGCGGTCCAGGTGATCCGGGGAGAGGTTGAGCATCGCTGCGACATTGAATCGAAGATCAGCGATTCGTTCCAGCATATAGCTGGACATCTCCATAACATAGACGCCGCCGTTGCCCAGAATCCTCATATCCAGCGCGGCAGGGCCGAGATTGCCGCCGACCTCGACATCGATCCCCGCCCGCGCCAGTAAATGCGCCAGCAGCGCGGTCGTTGTGCTCTTGCCGTTGGTGCCGGTGATGCCGACGAAACGCGCCTGGCTGCCCGAGGCGCGCACGGCGCGGAACAGGAACTCCACATCGGCGAGGATGGGCTTGCCCGCAGCCCGCGCCGCGGCCGCCGCCGGATGCACGCGCGGCAGGGTGTGCGGAATGCCGGGGGAGAGCAGCAGCGCGTCAAACTCAAAGCGATCCGCCGGGTTGGCGACGGCCAGCCCCTGCGCGAGCGCCTCGGCGCGCGCC
This sequence comes from uncultured Roseococcus sp., assembly GCA_947084995.1. Classification (GTDB taxonomy): domain Bacteria; phylum Pseudomonadota; class Alphaproteobacteria; order Acetobacterales; family Acetobacteraceae; genus Roseococcus. Next base: position 6,310 of record CAMTUX010000014.1, on the reverse strand, counting down.
GCCTCGCCATCATCCCAGCAGGTGACTTCCGCGCCCCATTCGCGCAGGCGGCGCGCGGCCGGAAGCCCGGCGCGGCCGAGCCCCACCACCGCGATGCGCTGCCCCGCGAAGGGGGTCATCGGATCTTCAACGTCGAGAGGCCGATCAGCCCCAGCACCATCGCGATGATCCAGAAGCGGATCACGATGGTGGGTTCCGCCCAGCCCTTCTTCTCGAAATGGTGATGCAGCGGCGCCATCAGGAAGACCCGCCGCCCGGTGCGCTTGTACCAAAACACCTGGATGATGACGGAGAGCGTCTCGACCACGAACAACCCGCCCACGATCGCCAGGACGATCTCATGCTTGGTGGCAACGGCAATGGAGCCCAACGCGCCGCCCAGCGCCAGGCTGCCCGTATCGCCCATGAAGACAGCGGCCGGCGGCGCGTTGAACCACAGGAAGCCCAGCGAGGCGCCGATCAGCGCCGAGCAGAACACCGCCAATTCGCCGGCACCCGGCACGCCATGCAGTTGCAGGTAGTCGGCGAAGATTCGGTTGCCGACGACATAGGCGATCACCGCGAAGACGGCGGCGGCGATCATCACCGGCACCACGGCCAGCCCGTCCAGCCCATCGGTCAGGTTCACCGCGTTGGAGGAGCCCATCATCACGAAGGCGGCCACGAAGGGAAACAGGATGCCGAGCGGGATCAGCGCCTCCTTGAAGAAGGGCACGGCCATGTTGTCCGAGAGGCCAGGCGGCAGCAACCACATGAACCAGAGCGCCGCGATGAAGGCGATGCCGGCCTGCGCCACCAGCTTGGTCCGGCCCGAGACGCCCCTGGTGTTGCGCCTGGTCACCTTCAGCCAGTCATCCACGAAGCCCAGCGCGCCATAGCCCAGCGTGACGAACAGCACCGGCCAGACAAAGCCGTTGCGCAGATCCGCCCAGAGCAGGACCGAGATGGAGAGCGAAAGCAGGATCAGCACGCCGCCCATGGTCGGCGTACCTTTCTTGGTGAGCAGGTGGCTCTGCGGCCCATCCTCGCGGATCGGCTGCCCGCCGCGCTGGAAGCTGCGGAGCCAGTTGATCACGCTCTTGCCGAAGACGAGGGAGACGAAAAGCGCCGTCATACAGGCCGCCCCGGCGCGGAAGGTCAGGTAGCGCGTGAGGTTGAAGAGGATGAAGTCATCCGCGAGCGGAGTGAGCAGCAGCGGAATCATGCGTCGTTCCTGTTGGCACCGGTCACGGCGCGGATGATGTCGGTCATGCGCATGCCGAGCGAGCCCTTGACCAGAACGGCATCGCCATCGCGAAGTGCCGCGGCGATGAGGGGTGCCAGGCTTGCCGCGTCATCCGTGTGGATGCCCCGGCGTTCCTCCGGCAGCGCGTGGAACAGATGCCCCATCAGGGGGCCGCACGCATAGACCAGATCGGCCGCGCGGGCCGCATCGGTGGCCAGCGCGCGGTGCAGGTCAGGCCCGAAAACGCCCAGCTCGCGCATGTCGCCCAGCACGGCGATGCGCCGCCTGGCCTTTTGCGCCGCCAGCACATTGAGCGCCGCGCGGATGGAGGTGTCCGAGGCGTTGTAGCTCTCATCCAGCAGCAGCGCGGTGCCGTTGTCGGGTGTGGCGATTCGGCGCATCTCGCCGCGCCCCGCCCCCGCGCCGAAGCCCGAGAGGGCGGCCGCCGCAAGCCCGGTATCGCCGCCCGCCGCCTGGATGGCGGCCAGTGCCGCCAGCGCGTTCATCGCCATGTGCTTGCCCGGCTGCTCCAGCCGGACCGTGACGTGGCGGCCGGAGAGGGCGAATTCGGCCTCGCTGCCTGCATCCGTGCCGCGCCAGGAGTTCATGCGGGCCGAGGCTGCGGGGCTTTCGCCGAAGCCCACCACTTGCGCGCCACAACTGCGCGCAATGGCGGCCATGCGCTCGAAATGCGGGCTGTCCTGAGGCAGCACGGCGAGGCCGCCGGGTTCGATGCCGGCCGCGATCTCCGCCTTCTCCTCGGCGATGGCCTCCTGGCTGCCGAGATGGCCGATATGCGCGGTGCCGATGCTGGTGACGATCACCACATGCGGGCGCGTCAGGCGCGACAGCGGCGCGATCTCATGGCGGTGATTCATGCCGATCTCGATGGCGGCCCAGACCGTATCGCGCGGCATGCGGGCGAGCGTCAGCGGCACGCCCCATTTGTTGTTGTAGCTGGCCACCGAGGCATGGGCAGGCCCGAGCGCGCCCATGGCCCGCTTCAGCATTTCCTTCGTCGTCGTCTTGCCGACGCTGCCCGTGACGGCGATGACGCGGCCCCGCATGCGCGCCCGGCCGGCGGCGCCCAGGGCGGTGAGGCCGCCCAGCGTATCGGCCACGCGCAGCACCTGGCCTGCCATGTCGCGATCCACCATGGCGGAGGCGCCGCGCGCGAAGGCGGCCTGCACGAATTCATGGCCGTCGCGCGTATCGCGGAGCGCCACGAAGATGTCACCCGCCTCGACGCTGCGCGTGTCAATCGAGACACCGGTCGCGACCAGGCCATCGGCGCAACTGCCGCCGGTGGCCGCGCGCAATTCCTCGGTGGTCCAGAGCGGGGTCATGCGGAATCCGTCACGAGGCGGCGCACCACCTCGGCATCGTCGAAGGGCGTGGTGATGCCGGCGATGGTCTGACCGCTTTCATGGCCCTTGCCGGCCACGGCCAGCACATCGCCGGGGCGCAGCGCATCGAGCGCGCGGGCGATGGCGGCGGCGCGCTCGCCCGCATCACGCGCGCCGGGGCTGGCCGCGAGGATGGCAGCGCGGATCATGGCCGGATCCTCGCTGCGGGGGTTGTCATCCGTCACCCAGACTTCATCGGCGCCGGCCGCCGCGGCCGCACCCATCAGGGGGCGCTTGCCAGGGTCGCGGTCGCCGCCCGCGCCGAACAGCACATGCAGGCGTCCGCCCGTGCCCAGATGCGGGCGCAGCGCGGCCAGCAGGCGGGTCAGCGCATCGGGCGTATGGGCGTAATCCACATAGACGGCGGCGCCATTGGGCAGGGTGGCCGCCAATTCCATCCGGCCCCGCACCGGGGCCAGGCGCTGCAATTGGGCCAGCACATCCGCCACCGGCCGGCCCAGCCCGATGGCCAGCCCCGCCGCCACCAGCGCATTATCCGCCTGGAAGCGCCCCGGCACGGCGAGCTGGACTTCCGCCTGCTCGCCAAAGGCATCCAGCTTCAGCACCTGGCCGGCGGGAAGGGCGTGCTGCGTGAGCAGGCGAAGCTCGCGCCCGGCCTCGCCCACCTCGATGCCGCGCAGGCCGCGCCGCGCGATGATGCCGCGCAGGGCCGCCAGCGTCTCGGCGTCCATCTCCGTGTGGATCACCGCGGGCGCGGCGGCGGGCAGCAGCGTGTCGAACAGGCGCAGCTTGGCGGCGCGATAGGCGGCCATGTTGCCATGGTAGTCCAGGTGGTCACGCGTCAGATTGGTGAAGGCGCCGGCCGCCAGCCGCACGCCATCCAGCCGGCGCTGGTCCAGCCCGTGCGAACTCGCCTCGATGGCGAGGTCGGTGATGCCGGCACGGTGCAGGGCTGCGAGTGTCGCGTGCAGAGCGACGGGGTCCGGCGTGGTCAGGCTCTCGCCCTGCGGGAAGCCTGGCGCGATCAGGCCGAGCGTGCCGAGCGAGGCCGCATGCCGGCCCATCAGCTGGCGCAGGAAATCCGCCGTGCTGGTCTTGCCGTTGGTGCCGGTGATGGCGACGACGCGCTCAGGCTGCGCGGCATGGAATGCGGCGGCGATCAGTGCCAGGGCGCGGCGCGGATCGGGGCTTTGCAGGAAAGGGCGGGGCGGCGCTTCGGCGGGCCATGGCGTCCCCTCGGGGGCGAGGATCGCAGCCGCCCCGGCCGCCACCGCATCGGCGATGAAGCGCGTGCCATCGGCGCGCAGGCCCGGCAAAGCGGCAAAAAGGAAGCCGGGACGCACGGCGCGGCTATCCGCCGTGACACCCAGGATGTCAGGGAAGCCCTGCGCGGTCAGGCCAGGGAACAGGGCGAGGATGTCATCGCGCCGCACGGCCTGGCTCAGATTGACTGGGGAGGGGGGCAAGGACCAGGCGCGGCCCAAGGGCAGGCGGCGCGATGCCGTCGCGCGCATCGGTGCGGCGGACGGGCGCAGCGGGCTGGTCCAGGGTGGGGGCGGGGGTGCGCGGCAGCATGGCGGGCGTGGGAGTGCTGGGCGCGCGGGGGGCGGGTGCTGCCGTGGCCGCGCGGGGCCGGTTGCCGCTGAGCGGCAGGGCGATGCTGGCCTGGATCTGCGGGATGCGGTCCGTCTCCGGCACCATGCCCAGCAGGGGGGCGACGCGCTCCACCACGCGGCGCGCGGTGGGTGTGGCCACCACCCCGGCCGTGGCATAGCGGCCGGTATCGGCGCGCGGCTTGGGCTCATCCACCAGGATATGCAGCGAATAGCGCGGCGCATTCATCGGGAAGGCGCCCACGAAGGAGGAGATGCGGCGATTCTCCTGGTATTGCCCGCGCTCATTGGTCTTTTGCGCAGTGCCGGTCTTGCCGCCGACGAAATAGCCCGGCGAGTCGGCTTGCCGGCCCGAGCCGTCGGTCACCGCCACGCGCATCAACCGGCGCATCTGTTCGGAGGTGCGCTCGCTGATGATGCGCGTGCCCTCCCGCTCCTCGCCCGGCCGGACGGCCAGGATGGTGGGGCGGCGCAGCGTGCCGCCATTGGCGAGTGCCGAGACGCCGTTGATGATGTGCAGCGGCGTGACAGAGATGCCATGGCCGAAGCCGATCGTCATGGTGTTGATGTCGCGCCAGTTGCGCTGCGAGGGCGCGAGTGTCGCTGCCGATTCCGGCAGCTCGATGCCGGTGCGGTTCAGCATGCCGATGCGCTGCATGAATTCCCGGTGCCGCGTGGACCCGACCGACATCGCCATATGCGCGCTGGCGAGGTTGGACGAATAGGCCATGATCTCGGGCAGGGAGAGCCAGCGATTCTTGCCCTTGAAGTCGTTGATCTCGTGCCGGCCGATGCGGATGGGGCGCGAGGCGTCGAAGCCGCCGGTCAGCGTCACCCGCCCTTCCTCCAGCGCCATGGCGGCGGTGAAGAGCTTGAAGGTGGAGCCCGGCTCATAGACGCCGGTGACGGCGCGGTTGAAGCGCTGCTCGGCCGGCGCGATGGCGAGGTTGGCGGCCGCGAAATCCGGCAGGCTGACCATGCCCAGCACTTCGGCCGTGTTCACATCCATCAGGATGGCCGAGCCGCCGATCGCGTTGAAGCGCTCGATGGACCATTCCAGCGCTTCGCGCAGCTCGCGCTGGATGCGGATGTCAATCGCCAGGCGCAGCGCGTCGCGCGTCACGCGCAGGCGTTCATCATACCATTTCTCGACGCCGGCAATGCCCTCGCCATCCACATCCACGGCGCCCAGGACATGGGCGGCATCGCGCCCGCGCGGATAGGTGCGGCGCTCGGCGTTTTCGAAATAGAGGCCGAGGATGCCGAGATCGTTGATCGCCTGCTGCTGCCGGGGCGTGATGAAACGATCAATATAGGCGAATTGGCGCGGCGGGCTGAGGCGCGGCAGCAGCCTGTCACGCTCCAGATGCGGCAGGATGCGGAGCAGCTGCTCCGCCACGCGCGCCGGATTGTCGATCTCGCCGGGCCGCGCATAGAGCGCGGTGCCGCGCACGGTGACGGCCAGCACTTCGCCATTGCGGTCGGTGATGGCGGCGCGACTGACAGGCGGCTCGGCCGGGGGCAGGCGGGGCGTCTGCGCGAGGCGGGAGGGCAGGGGCGAAATGATCGTGGCGTCGGTCAGCTTCACGCCGATGGCGATGAACAGCACGCCAAAGCCGATGGTCGCGACCAGCAGTCGGCCGGGCATGCGCCGCTGATGCGTGGCCTGGCTGCCAGTGACGCGCACCAGCGCGCGCGAGGCGCTTTCCCCCGGACGAGCCGGCTCGCGCCGCGAGGGAGGAATGAAATCGGGGGGGGGCGGGGGGAGATCGTTCATCGGCTGAAGGGGACCGGTGGGGGCAGGCTGCCGGCGCCACCACCCAGCAGCGAGCCGCTGGAGACGGACTGCACATGCAGGGCCGTTCGCATGGGCGCGGCCACGGGCGGCCGCGGGTTGGCCTGGGCCAGCTGCGGACGCGGCGCGGGAGCCGCGACAGGCGGCAGGGCCGCGACCTCAGGCCGCGGGCGCGGGGCCGGGCGGGGCGCTTCAACCTGGCGCGGCAGGGAGACGGGCGTGGGCGCCATGGCAGGAGCTACGCTGGCCGGGGCAGCCGGCGCGGGGGCGGCAACCGGCGCGGGAGCGGCAACGGGCGGCGCGGGAGCGG
>CAMTUX010000013.1:0-135030 GCA_947084995.1 uncultured Roseococcus sp. | reverse complement strand
GGCCAACGCTCGCAATGCCGCTTGCTGCTCCCCGTTCGCCGTTATCGGTGACTTCCCCGCCATGGCCCCCTCCCGAATCGGTGCCAGGACGGAATCACACCCTCGATTCGTTGGTCAAGGTGGCGGAGTCTGCTTAGACCACGAGGATCACCGATGGCGGGATGAGGATGCCAAGCGTGCCGCCACACCCGCCAGCGCGAAGCAGAAGGCGCCGATGCCGATGGCCCACCAATAGGACAGCGCCAGCAGCCCGATGGTTCGCATGCCGTGGCGGAAGGTGTCGAACATGCCGGCCCACATGCGCTCGGCGATGAGCAGCGTGGTGGCCGCCCAGAGGAGCGACCAGAAGGCGTCAATCGCCCCATTCAGCCGCAGCGTCACTTCCTGGGCCTGCGCGCGCGGGATGGCGAGGATGGCGGGCGCGGCGAGCGCGTCCAGCAACGCGGTGCGACGGGTCGTCATGACCTTGTAGCCTCCCTGGATTGTCTTTCCCGAGCATCCTTTTGCCTCGATGTCCCCCCCCAGCCCCAAGGGCAGAAAACCGCATGGCATTCGGCCTCCGCACGTCCTAGGCTTTGCGAAGGGAGCCTGCGCCCCCGCCAGGAGGAACCGATGCCAAAAGCCCCCCTTGCCGCCTTGGCGCTGCTTCTCGCGGCCAGCCCGGCAATGGCGCAACTCGCGCTCTGCGGCAATGACAACAAGGCGCTGCTGGAGAATGGCACGCTCCGCATCGCGCCGAATCCGCTGGCCGATACGGTCACCATTCCCGATCTCGGCGCCCATCCGCCCCGCGTGGTCGGCAGCGTGCAGGCGCCGCATTCGGTGGTCGGGCCGCCCACCTCGGTTGCCATCACGCCGGAGGGCATCCAGGTCAGCCCGGATCATCGTCATGTCGCGGTGGTGGTGATCAATGGCTCGGCGCGCGCGCCCGATCACCCGCTTCATGGCTGCGGGCAGTTGGTGATGCTGCGGATCGAGGATGGGCACCTGTTGCGCGTGGCGCAGGGCGAAATGGGAAGCTGGGGCCAGGGCGTGGCCTTCAACCGGGATGGGACACGCGTCTATGTGCGGAACATGGTCGAGCGCGAAATCCAGGGCTTCGCCTTTGACGGCCAGCGGCTGACCGCCCTGCCCGAGCGCATCCGCGTGGATGGCGGGCCTTCGGCGCTGCGTACGGCGCAGCGTTGAGCGCCCGGCCGGCTGTCCAAGGAAAGGCTGCGGGCAGCGAGGCTTCATCCGCACCGCGCCCAGCCTGGCTGGTCGCGGCTCCTTTCCTGTTTGTCTCGCTCTGGTCAGGCGGCTTCACCGCCATCAAGCTTTGCCTGCCGCATGCCGAGCCGATGACGCTCCAGGTCCTGCGCTATGCCACGGTGGTGGCGATCCTGCTGCCGCTCTGGCTCATCCTGCGCCCGGCGGCGCCGGATCGCGCCACGGTGATGCATCTGCTCCGCATGGGGCTGCTGGTGCAATTCGCCTATTTCGCGGCGATGAACCTCGCCATGGCCAATGGCATGGGTGCGGGCACCATCGCGCTGCTGATCGGCCTGCAACCCGTGCTGGTGGCGCTGCTGGCGCCTTCCGTGGTGGGGGACCCGCCAGTGGGCAGGCGCGGCTGGATCGGGCTGATTCTGGGCATGCTGGGCGCGGGGTTGGTGATTTCCTCGGGCAGCGGCTTCTCGGCCAGCGGCTGGCTGGGGCTTGGCTTTGCCATGCTGGCGCTTTGCGTCATGACGGGCGGCGCTTTGCTGGAGCGCAAATCAGGTCGGCCCACGCATCTGGTCACGGCCAACCTCGTCATGTGCAGCGTGGCGCTGGTGGCCAGCCTCCCGGTCGCGTGGTTCACCGAGACGATGGTGGTGGATTGGGCACCGGGGCTATTCATCGGGCTGGGCTACATGGTCTTCGTGAACTCGCTGATTTCGCTTTCCATACTCTTTGCCATGCTGCGCCATGGCGAGGCGGCGCGGGCCTCCTCCGTCTTCTTCCTGGTGCCGCCGCTGGCTGCCTTCATCGCCTGGATGGTGCTGGGCGACGAGATGGCCTGGCTGGCCATCGCGGGCACGGCGGTGGCCGTGGCGGGGGTGGCCCTGGTGGTTGCCAAGCCCAGCATGCCGGGTCAGACTCCGCGCAAAACTTGAGGGACTCCCCATGGCTCATGCCGGTCTGAATTTCGGCATTTTTCTCGCCCCCTTCCACCGCCTTGGCGACAATCCCACCCTGGCCCTGGGGCGTGACCTCGATTTGCTGGTGGCGCTGGACCAACTGGGCTTCGACGAGGCCTGGATCGGCGAGCATCATTCCGCCGGATGGGAAACCATCGCCAGCCCCGAGATCATGATCGCGGCCGCCGCCGAGCGGACGAAGCACATCAAGCTCGGCTCGGGCGTCACCAGCCTGCCCTATCACCACCCCTTCCTGGTGGCGCAGCGCTTCGTGCAACTGGACCACATGACGCGCGGCCGGGTCATGCTGGGCTGCGGGCCCGGCGCGCTTGTCAGCGACGCCTACATGATGGGCATCGAGGCCCATACCCAGCGACCGCGCATGGAGCAGGCGCTCCAGGCCATCACGCAATTGCTAGCCTGCGAAGGCCCGGTCACCATCAAGACCGACTGGTTCGAACTGCGCGAGGCGCGGCTGCACCTGGCACCCTACACCTATCCGCGCTTCCCGATCTCGGTGGCCGCCTCCACCACGCCCTCCGGCGCGCTGGCGGCGGCCAGGCACGGGCTGGGCCTGATCTCGCTTGGTGCCGGCCTGCCCGGCGGGCCGCAGAAGCTGGCCGAGCAATGGCGCATGGCCGAGGGCGAGGCCGCGAAGCACGGCCAGACCATGGACCGCAAGAATTGGCGCCTGGTCGTCAACATGCATTGCGCCGAGGATGATGAGCGCGCCATGCGCGATTGCCGCATCGGCGAGCGGCTGGAGACCGAGACCTATTTCGGCGAAACCCTGGGCCGCCCGCCCACCCGCACCGAGGACCCGCTGGGCGATGGCCTGAAGGCCGGCACCACGCTTGTCGGCAGCCCGGAGACGGTGGCAAAGGGCATCGAGCGGCTGATCGGCTTCAGCGAGGGCGGTGCCGGGGGAATCCTGTTTCGCGCCCATGAATGGGCGGATCGCGAGCAGACCTTACGCAGCTTTGAGCTATTCGCCCGCTGGGTCATGCCGCGCTTCCAGGGCTCGCTGCGCATGCCCGCCGAAAGCCGGGAATGGTGCTACCAGAATCGCGAGGGGATTTTCGCGCCCAACCTGCAAGCCCTCAAGAAGGCCTTCGTGGATGCCGGCCAGGCCGTGCCGGAGATGGAGCGCCTCAAGCTGCGCGAGCGGCCCCCGGGCGAGTAGCTTCCTCCAGCGCACGGGCCTGGTATTCGATTCGCGCGGAAATGGCGGTGAGGCTCTCGACCGAGGCCTTCACCTCGGCCGCGGCGCTGCGGGCCACGCGGGTCGCCAGGATTTCGCTGCGGGCGGTGGCGTTGGTCATGCGCTCCTCGCAGCCGGCAATCAGGGCGATGAGTTGTTGGCTAGCAGGCTGTCGGATTGGAACTTTTCATGTAATTTTTTGCCTGCGATTGGCTGCGCCCCGGAAATCTTCGGTCTTTTTTGGGCGCAACGGGGTCACAGAATTACGTTTGAAGCTGTTTTTCGGCCTGAATCCGACAGGCTGCTAGAGCTTTTTCCGTTCGGAAGGGCTCACGGAAAAAGCTCTAAATCATTGAATTACGGGCATCTTTATCCGATCAAACGATTCCGTTTGATCGGATGATGCTCTAGAGCGGGATTCAACGTTTTCGGCGATTCCGCCTCAACGCATCCCGCTCTAACGGCCGAGAAGTTCCTCCGGGACCAACACCGTCAGCGCCAGCAGGCGGAAGGAATGGGTCTTGCCGTGCCCATCCAGGTTGAGGCTGCCATTCACGCCGCCCTCCAGCACCTCATCCACCACGAAGTTGAAGGCATGGATCAGCGGCAGGTCGTGCCGCACGCAGCAGGTCGCGCCGCGATGGCGAAAGAGCGCCAGCACGCGCGCCTCCGTCACCTGCTCGGCCAGGAGGGGGTAAAGCTCCGGTCGGTAGGGGATCAGGGACATGTTCAGGCGATTGCCCTTGTCGCCCGCGCGGCTATGCGCGACCTCATGCAACGAGACTTCGATCATGCCAGGATCTCCCGCGCCGTCCGCAGCGAAACCGTGACCGGCACACCTTCGCGCAGCACCAGATGGCTGCGGGTCAGGATGCGCGGCGTGACCCGCCAGCGCGCCCCGCCAGTGCCCGCCGTGCCGCAGCACAGCATGGCCAGCACCTCACGCGCGGCCTGGTCCGCATCATCGCGGGTGCGGGCCTCGACCGCCAGGCGGATGCGGATTTCCGGCGGCTCCGGGCCGTCATAGCCGCGCCAGAGGGCGCCATCATCGCTGTCATGCACGCTCGCCACGCCGATCAGGTCCACCCGCGCGCGCACCTCCAGGCCGCGGATCTTCATGCGCTCCAGCAGCACATCGGCGGTGGCGCGGGCGCGGGCCAGCGCGTTGGGGCCGGCCACGGAAACCTCGCCCTCGCCCAGCCAGCTGCCCTCGAAGCTGGCCGTCACCTTCAGCGTATCGGGGCGCGGATGGCCGCGCAGGCCATGCACCGCCACGCGGTTCCGCCCCACCTGCTCCAGCGTGCAACGGGTGATGTCCAGCACCACATCGGGGGTGATGTAATGCGCGGGGTCGTGCAGCTCATACAGCAGTTGTTCCTTCACCGTTCGCAGATCCACCAGGCCGCCGGTCTGCGCGGCCTTGGTGATGAGCAATCCGCCCTCGGCCGTGACTTCCGCGATGGGGAAGCCGATATTCGCGGGGTCGGGGATGTCCTTGGAACCGGGATCCCAGAAGACGCCGCCGGTCACCTGGCTGCCGCATTCCAGCAGATGCCCGGTGGCCGCACCCAGCGCCAGCTTCTCCCAATCATCCGCCCGCCAGCCGAAATGATGCGCGAGCGGCGCGATGGCCAGCGCCGGGTCGCTCGTGCGCCCGGCGATCACGACATCGGCGCCCTGGGCCAGCGCCTCGATCAGCGGTTCCGCGCCGATATAGGCATTGGCGGCGATGAGGTTCCAGGCGCCCATGTCCAGCCCCGCATCCGCCTCATGCACCGGCAATTGCCCGCCGGCCACCAGAGCCGTCACGTCATCGCCCTCAACCAGCGCGATCCGCAGATCTGGCATGCCCTGCGCCATGGCGAGGCGTGCCACCGCCCGCGCGGCGGCGGGCGGGTTGGCCGCGCCCCAATTGCCGAGCAGTGCAATGCCATGCTGCCTGGCGAGTGCCAGGATGGGCTCCAGCAGGCGCTCCAGCATCGGCTCGTAGCCGGCCTCGGGGTCGCGGCGCTTTTCCAGATGGGCCAGTGCCACGGTGCGTTCGCCCAGCGTCTCGAAGAACATCGCGGCGGGCAGGCCGCTGGCGATCAGCGTCCGCAGCACGGGCAGCGGCGCATCCACCCGGTCGCCTGAAAATCCTGCGCCATTGCCGACGAGAAAGCGATCCATCTGGTTCTCCCTGCCGGTGATTCTTCGCCGGGCGGCATCAATCCGCAAGGGCCGCGCGCAGCAATTCGCCCAGCAGCGCACAGTCACGCTCATGCAGGCTGATCGGGTTGATGGTGAGCAGTCCCTCGCGCAGACGGGCCGGGCCGACATGCACGGCCGGGCGGCCCGTACGCAGCCTGGCCTCGATGGCCGACGCATCCGCGCAACGCAGCAGCAGCAGCGGCACCTCGCCCGCCGCGCCATCCTCGAAGGTGAGGCCGGAAGCGGCGCGCACCGCATCCAGCCGCGCCTGCCAGCGCGTGCGACGGGTGGCCGCGTCCTCGCCCGTGAAGCGGCGCAGGGCGACCAGCAGGCCCATGACTTCCTCACGCCCCACCTTGCAGGACCGGCCAATGCCGGTGCGCGGGAAGAAAGCGAGTTGCGAGAGCGCCGCGAATTCCGCCGGTGCCCGGAACTGCGCGGCCGGAAGGTCGAGATCGAGCATCTGCGCCAGGGCAGCGGCCACCAGCGGCCCCTGCCCCGCCAGGATGCCCGAGGCCTGCGGCCCGCCAATCGCCTTGCCGCCGGAAAACGCCACGAGATCGGCCCCCTGCTCGAAGAAGCGCCGCAGGTTTTCGGCCGGCGGCAATTGCGCGGCGGCGTCCACGATGAGCGGCACCCCCGCCTCCCGCGCCACGCGGGCGATCTCCGGCAGGGGCGGCTGTGCATGCGGCTGCGCCACATGCAGGATGCCGGCCGTGCGCGGCGTGATGGCATCGGCGAATTCATCGGCGGTCGCATCGCGCACCCCAGCGCCCGAGACGCGGTCGGGGATGCCCACATCCACCAGCCGCCCGCCCGCCGTCTCGATGGCGCGGTCATACATGTTGCGCTGGCTGCGCGAGATCAGGAATTCGCACCGCCCTTCCCGCGTGACGGGCAGGCGGTTCATCGCCCCCGCATCCAGCCGCGTCAGGCAGGCGGCGGCGGCCAGCAGCAGCGCGGCGGACGCACCCGAGGTTACGAATCCGGCCTCCGCCCCGGTGGCCCGCGTGATCTGCCGGCAGGCGGCGGCCTGGAGGTCGAGGATATCCACGCTGGCGGCCGCAGCCTCGCGCATCGCATTCGCCACCTCGTCGCTCAGCGGCCCGGCGGAGAGGCGGGTATTGGTGCCATGGGCGTTGATGATGGGCGTGATGCCGAAATCATCGAAGATCATGCGCTGCGGGTCCGGCGCACGGCATCCTGCCAATCCGCCTTGCGCCTCGCCGCTTCCGCGCGGGTCATGTCGGGCAGGAAGCGCCGCTCCAGCCGCCAATGGGTGGGCGCGTCGCCGGGGGGGGGCAGCAATCCGGCCTGGAGGCCCGCCAGATAGGCCGCCCCCAGCGCCGTTGTCTCGGTCACTTGCGGCCGGTCCACCGGGGCGCCGAGCAGGTCGGCCAGGAATTGCATGGTCCAGTCGCTTGCCGCCATGCCGCCATCCACGCGCAGCACCATCTCCTTCATGGCCGGCCAGTCGCGCCGCATGGCGTCCAGCAGGTCACTGGTTTGCAGCGCCACCGATTCCAGCGCGGCGCGGCAGATCTCGGCACGGCCCGAGGCACGCGTCAGGCCCAGGATCGCGCCCCGCGCCTCGGCATCCCACCAGGGGGCGCCCAGCCCGGTGAAGGCGGGCACCAGATGCACGCGCTCGGCCGGGTTGGCGCGAGCCGCCCATTCTCCGGCCTCGCGCGCATGCTGGATGATGCCCAGGCCATCGCGCAGCCATTGCACCGTGGCGCCGGCCATGAAGATCGAGCCCTCCAGCGCATAGGCGCGGCGGCCGCCCAATTGCCAGGCGATGGTGGTGAGCAGGCGGTCGCCGGAGGTCACGGCCTCCTCGCCCGTGACAAGCAACGCGAAGCAGCCGGTGCCATAGGTGGATTTCATCATGCCGGGCGTGAAGCAGGCCTGGCCGATGGTCGCCGCCTGCTGGTCGCCCGCCATGCCCAGTATGGCAATGGGGCCGCCCAGCAGCGTCGTCTCGCCCAGGAGGGCCGCGCAGTCCCGCACCTCGGGGAGGATTTGGATGGGCACATGGAACAACGCGCAAAGCTCGGCGTCCCAGACGCCGCGATGAATGTCGAACAGCATGGTGCGCGCGGCGTTGGTCGCGTCGGTCGCGTGCACGCGGCCTTCGGTGAGGCGGAACAGCAGGAAGCTCTCCACCGTGCCGAAGCATAATTCCCCGCGCTCCGCGGCCGCCCGCGCGCCCAGCGTGTTATCCAGCAGCCAGGCGAGCTTGGTGGCGGAAAAATAGGGGTCCAGCAGCAGCCCGGTGCGGGCGGTGACCAGCGCCTCATGCCCGGCGGCACGCAGCGCCTCGCAGGTGGCGGCGGTGCGGCGGTCCTGCCAGACGATGGCGCGGCTGACGGCGCGGCCGGTAGCGCGTTCCCAGAGCAGCGTCGTCTCGCGCTGGTTGGTGATGCCGATGCCCGCCACATCGCGCGCCGTGCCCCCGGCGCGGGCCAGAGCTTCGCGCAGCACGCCCACGGCGTGGGAAAAAATCTCCTCCGGCTCATGCTCGACCCAGCCTGGCGCGGGGAAATGCTGCGGCAGTTCGACCTGTGCGGAGCCACGGGCTTGCAGTCGCTCATCAAAGGCGATGGCGCGGGTCGAGGTCGTGCCCTGATCCAGGGCAAGCAGCAATGGCATGGCGTCATCTCCCGGGCGTTGCATTCAGGAAAGGAAGGATTTCGCCCGGGGTCAACCGGAGTTTGACGCATCGCGATGGCGGCCCGACACTCGCGGCTCAGCCGAGGAGCAGATCATGCCCGTGAACAACCGCATCGCCGCCATGGCGCCCGAAATCGCCGAATGGCGCCAGACCATCCACGCCAATCCGGAACTCGGCTTCGAGGAGCACGCGACCAGCGCGCTCGTCGCCGGGAAGCTGGCCTCCTGGGGGATCGAGGTGCATCGTGGCATTGCCGGCACCGGGCTGGTGGGCGTGCTGCGGAATGGCGAATCGGGCCGCTCCATCGGCCTGCGCGCGGACATGGACTGCCTGCCGATGACCGAGGAGACCGGCGCGCCGCATGCGTCCAGGACGCCCGGCAAGATGCACGCCTGCGGCCATGACGGGCATACGGCGATGCTGCTGGGTGCGGCCAAATACCTGGCCGAGACGCGCAACTTCGACGGCACGGTGAACTTCATCTTCCAGCCGGCCGAGGAAGGGCCGGGCGGCGGGCGCGTCATGGTCGAGGAAGGCCTGTTCGAGCGTTTCCCGTGTGACAGCGTCTATGGCATCCACAATGACCCGTCGCTCGCGCTCGGCGAGACCTCGATCGTCGCCGGGCCGATCCTGGCCTCGGCGGATACCGTCACCTTCAATATCCGCGGCCTGGGCGGCCATGCGGCACGGCCGCACATGGCGATTGACCCCGTGCTGATCGGCGCGCAACTGGTGGTGGCGCTGCAAGGCATCGTCTCGCGCCGGGTGGACCCGCTGGACAGCGCGGTGCTGTCCTTGTGCATGTTCCATGCCGGCAGCGCATCGAACGTCATCCCCGAGACCTGCGAGATCAAGGGCACCATCCGCACCCTCAAGAAGGAAACCCGCGCGGCGATGGAGCGCCACATCAAGCGCATCGCGGCTTCGGTGGCGGATGCCTTCGAGGCGCAGATCGAGGTCACCTGGAAATCGGGCTACCCCGTCACCGTCAATCATGAGCGCGAGGCAGATCTGGCGGCCAAGGCGGCGGCGCGGGTCTTCGCGCCCGAGGGCATCATCCGCAAGCGCCCGCCCATCATGGGCGCCGAGGATTTTTCTTACATGCTGGAGAAGCGTCCCGGCGCCTTCGTGAAGCTTGGCCAGAAGGCGCCCGACGGAAAGGGCGGCGTGCCGGTGCACCACCCGAAATACGATTTCAACGACGATGCGGCGCCGCTCGGGGTGGGCTTCTTCAGCGCGCTGGTGGAGCAGGAATTGCCGCGCGGCTGAAGGGCGGCGCATGAAAGGCCGGAAAGCGCGCTTCCCGGCAGCGCCGCTCTCCTTGAGCATCTTCCATTCGGAAGGGCTCACGGAAAAAGCTCTAAATCATTGAATTACGAGCATCTTTATCCGATCAAACGATTCCGTTTGATCGGATGATGCTCTAGTGGGAACCGGCGAAGGCCAGCATCATCGCATAGACTTCCCGCGTGACGCTGGAGAGGGTGCGCCCCAATTCCTCCAGATCCGCCACTTCATCCACCCGCCTGCCGTATTTCTCCTGCTCGGCCGCGCTGAGGATGAAGGGGATGATGCCGGTGGAGCGCGCCAGGCCGATCATCAGCGAATCATGCGGCTCGGGGATTTCATTGCTGAGCAGAACGGCGCGCAGGCGGGCGCGCACTTCCGTGACGTCCAGCTCGCCCTCGGCGGCCTTGGGGTAGCGGCGGTCGGGGAAGACCCAGAGGAAGCGGCCCTCCTCCTTTTTCAGCACGCCCTTGGCCACCAGATGATCCAGCAGCATGGCGCGGAAGTGATCCGCCTTGCGGCCGATCTCCACGATCCAGTGCCGGCTGTCACGCTGGGCCGGCGCGGTCGCGATCATCCGCAGCGCCTCATCCAGCACGGC
Organism: uncultured Roseococcus sp.; assembly: GCA_947084995.1. Classification (GTDB taxonomy): domain Bacteria; phylum Pseudomonadota; class Alphaproteobacteria; order Acetobacterales; family Acetobacteraceae; genus Roseococcus. Next base: position 124,915 of record CAMTUX010000013.1, on the reverse strand, counting down.
ATCGCCCGAGGCCTTGGTGCTGGTGATCATCAGCTTCCCGGGGTCGGTATCAATATTGCCGTTGAGCGAGAGTTGCATGAGGATGGCGCTGGCCACCGCGTAATCCCCGGCCGGGGCGGGCAGCCCGATCGGCCGGCCGGTCTTGTCGTCGAGCAGGAGGAGGATGATCTCCTCGGGCATGGTGAGCTGCATGGCATGAGCCTCCGGATGATTGGGCTGATGTTGTTCGCAGCCGCGGCCCATGTCCAGCGTGACCCATGGCACATGAATTGCTGGCAATGCCCCAAGGCCGGGCGTTCCGGCCTGTGGCGAAAGGCAATTTTCCATGGATATCGGCGTCTTCATTCCCATCAACAACAATGGCTGGCTGATCTCGGAAAACGCGCCGCAATACATGCCGAGATTCGATTTGAACAAGGCCGTGGTGCAGAAGGCCGAGGGCTATGGCCTCGACTTCGCGCTCTCGATGATCAAGCTGCATGGCTTCGGGAGCAAGACCGAATTCTGGAACCACGGGCTGGAAAGCTTCACGCTGATGGCGGGTCTGGCTACTGTGACCGGGAAGATCAAGCTCTTTGCCTCGACCGCGGCGCTCACCATCCCGCCCCGCCAGGCCCATCAAGATCGTCAGCGCCGGCCAGTCCGACCGCGGGATGGAGTTCGGCGCGACCTATTGCGACTATAATTTCTGCCTGGGCGGTGCGAGAAGTCGTTGATGGGGTCGAAGGGCAGGCGCGGCAGAGTTGCGGCGGAATAGACCATCACCGAGGCATGCGTCATGAGGAAGGTGTAGCCATCGGCCGGCTGCTTCGCCACGTAATCCGTGCCGATGACGCCGCCGGCTCCCGCCCGGTTCTCCACCAGCACATTCTGGCCGAGTGCCGCCGAAAGCGGCGGCGCGACCAGGCGCGTGATGGTGTCCACCAGGCCGCCTGGGGGGAATTGCGCCACCAGGCGGATCGGCGCGCGGCCTGGCCAGGCGGCTTGCGCGTTGGCAATGGCGGGGGCTGCCAGAAGACTGGCGGTGGCACCCAGAAGATGGCGACGCTGCATCATTGGTAATCTCTCCAAGCGGGACACCATCCCAATACTGCACAAATATCGCGCAACATGGCGACGGCGACGGTTCCTGGAGAGGGTTACGCAAGCGTTATGCCGAAATTTCAGGCGGAGCGAAGCCGCGCCGCGTAGAGATCGCCGATGGTCTCGGCCAGGGAACGGTTCAGCGCTTCCAGCCCGGCCAGCAGACCGATGCGTTCCTGCCGCGCGGCCAGCAGCTCGGGCGGCAACAGGATTGGCAGCAGGGCCGTGGCGCGCGCCAGGCCCAGCAGCAGCGCCTCACGCGGGTCGGGGATGTCATCCGTGGCGATGCTGCGGATCAGGCGGGCGCGAACCTCACGCGGCTCGGGCCGGTCCTGGGGCTTGGGGTAGCGGCGCTCGGGGAAGACCAGCAGGATGCGGCCATCCACGCGCTTGAGCAGCCCGCGTGTCACAAGGGCCGCCAGCACGGCCGGCCTCAGCCCTGCCTCCTCCCGCGCCAGGAGCATGAGCGCGCCGCGCGAATCCCGCGCCTCGGCCAGCAGCGCGAGCCCGGCATCGAGCACCGCATCGCCGGTGGGCGCGCGGTCCAGCAGCACCATTCGGTCCCGGTCGGTATCGAGCCGCCCGGCCAAAGCGAGTTCCATCATCACCGCCCCGGCCAGCGCGATCGAGGCCGCCAGGCCCTGGCGGCCGATGGAACGCCCCGTCTCGTCATCCAGGGTGAGAAGGACGATCTCCTCCGGCAGGGAGAGCATGAGGCTATTCCGCCACCGCGGCCGACCAGGGCGACATGGTGTCCGTCACGCCCACCCGCATGCCCGCCTTTTGCTGGATCATGTTGGGGCAAGCGAAATTCACCGGCATCACCGCATGTTCCACCACCTCCACCTCGGCATCCGCGGCCAGCGCCGCGATCACGCCTTCGCCCAGGCGGCGATCCACGGTCACGCCATCCGGCCCGCTCACATCCAGGCGCGGATGGTGCGAGGCGGCCTCGGCCTCCATCGCGAAATCCAACGCATAGGAGAACACCTGGAACACGGCGGCCATGATGCGCCGCCCGCCCGAGGCGCCGCCGGCGAATTCCGGCATGCCCTTGGCATCCAGCGCGATCACCGGGCACATGTTGCAGAGAGGGCGCTTGCCGGGCGCGATGGCATTGGCGCTGCCCGGCGTCGGGTCGAACCACATCACGCCATTGTTCATGAGCACGCCAGAGCCGGGCAGCACCATGCGGCTGCCCATGGAGGAAAGCAGCGTTGTGGTCATCGCGATCATCATGCCGTCCTTGTCGGCGACGGTCAGATGCGTGGTGCAGCTATCGGCGCCCTCCGGCTCGGCATCGCCCAGACCCGCGAGGCGCTCGGCATAGGCGGCGCGAAGCGAGCGGGCGAGATGCGCGTACCAAGCGGCATCGGGAACCGCAGTGTAGGGGGCCGTCTCCATCAATTCCATCAGGCGCGCCAGCGTGGGCGCCGCGGTCAGGCCATTGGCCAGCATCCAGCTGCGGCCCCGGAACTTCCGCGCCAGGGCCGGGCGCACCACGGCGGCGCAGGCGGCGAGGTCCTCGGCGGTGACGAAGCCGCCCATCGCCTTCATGTCCGCCGCGATCGAAGCCGCCACATCGCCCGTGTAGAAATCAGCGAGGCCCGCATGCTGCAAGCGCTCCAGCGTGTCGGCCAGGCGGCCCTGCCGGAAGAAGCCGGGCGTGCCCTGATAGGGCGGCACGGGCGGCAGGCCGTCGGGCAGGTAGATGCGTGCGCTCTCGTCATAGATCCGCAGCACGGAGGCGCTATTGGCCACCTTCAGCGTGGTGAACCAATCCTGGCTGAGGCCGCGCCGCGCCAGCGCCACGGCGGGCGCCATCACATCCTTGATGGGCATGCGGCCATGCCGCTTGTGCAATTCGGCATAGCCAGCGACGGCCGAGGGGATCAGCGCCGATTTCGGGCCATGGATATTCGCATCCCCCACCACCTCGGGCCAGGCGAACAGGTCATTTTTGAGCCGCCCCGTCAGCGGATAGGCCGAAGCGTCCAGGCTGCGGGGTGCCACCGGGCCAAAATCGAAGGTCTCGGCCGGGCCACCGGGCTGCATCACCTGGGTGAAGCCAATGCCGCCCAGGCCGCTGTTCCAGGGCTCCACCGTGGCCAGCGCGAAGGCGGCGCCGACCGCCGCATCCGCCGCCGTACCGCCGGCGCGCAGGATTTCCGCCCCCGCCTCGGCCGCATCACGGGATTGGCTGGCGACCATGCCGCCCTCGCCACGCGCGGCGGGCTTGCGAATGATCCAGTGCTGCGAGACGTGCGGAGGGAGGGGCATGATGCTGTCCTGGGCGGTTTTCCGGGGCCCATGCTCCAATGGGCAGCCGCGCGCCGCAAGACGCGCCTGCGATCCCACGTTCACGGCGGAGATGTCATCGGGGTGGGCCTGCGATGCGACGTGGCGGCGCGCCGCCCTGCCTGCCACGCTCCGGGTCCGTCGGCGCCGGAACGGCCATCTTCCGCAAGGCGGAACGGATCCGAGGCCCTGCCGGCAAAACCTTCCCACAATGGGAAACTTCTTGGTCGCCTCACCCGCCCGTCCCAGGGAAGCGCTTCGGCAGATGACGCCAAGCCCCTTCCAGACCGCACCATGTTTGCCGTAAACCGACCTGCACTTTTGCATTCCGGAGTCAGGTGATGAGCCTCAACGTCGCGCCCGTTTTGAAAACCTTCATCGAGGCGGAAGTGCTGCCCGGCACCGGCGTCGCGCCCGAGACCTTCTGGGCCGGCCTTTCGGGCCTGCTTGCCGATTTCGCGCCGCGCAACGCGGCCCTGCTGGCCAAGCGCGATGACCTCCAGGCGAAGATTGACGCATGGCACCGCGCCCATGCCCGGAAGCCAATGGACGCCGCCGCCTATGAGGCCTTCCTGCGCGAGATCGGCTATCTGCTGCCCGAGCCTGCGGATTTCGCCGTGACCACCGCGAATGTGGACCCCGAACTCGGCGCCGTCGCCGGCCCGCAGCTGGTCGTGCCGGTGAACAATGCCCGCTACGCGCTGAACGCCGCCAATGCGCGCTGGGGCAGCCTCTATGATGCGCTCTACGGCACCGATGCGATCCCCGAGACCGAGGACGCCGGGCGCGGCAAGGGCTACAACCCGGCGCGCGGCGCCAAGGTCGTGGCCTTCGCCCGCAAGGTGCTGGACCAGGCCGTGCCGCTGCTGGGCGCGGGCCATGCGGAAGCCCTGAAGTATCAGGTGAAGGAGGGCGCGCTCTCGGTCGCGCTGCAGGGCGGCGGTTCGGTCGGGCTGAAGAATCCGGCCCAGTTCCTGGGCTATGTGGGCGAAGCCGCCTCCCCCTCCGCGCTGCTTTTCGTGCATCACGGGCTGCATCTGGAACTGCGGATTGACCGCACCACCCCGGTCGGCCAGGAGGACGCGGCCGGCGTGTCCGACCTCGTGCTGGAGGCCGCGCTGAGCACCATCCAGGATTGCGAGGACAGCGTCGCCGCCGTGGATGCCGCCGACAAGGTGGATGTCTATCGCAACTGGCTCGGCCTGATGAACGGCACCCTCTCGGCCGATCTGGAGAAGGGCGGCCGCACCGTCACCCGCCGCCTGAACGAGGATCGCAGCTACAAGGGCGCCTCGGGCGGGACGATCACGCTGGCCGGCCGCTCGGTCATGCTGGTCCGCAATGTGGGCCACCACATGATGACCGACGCCGTCACCTGGAACGGCGCGGAAGTGCCCGAGACCATCCTGGACGCGCTGATCACCTCGGCCATCGCGATGCATGACCTGCGGGGCAAGCGGCTGAACAGCCGCGCCGGCAGCGTCTATATCGTGAAGCCCAAGATGCACGGCCCCGAGGAAGTGGCCTGGGCGGTGGAGTTGTTCGGCGCCATCGAGAAGGTGCTGGGCCTGCCGCATGCGACGCTCAAGATGGGCATCATGGATGAGGAGCGGCGCACCACCGTCAACCTCAAGGCCTGCATCAAGGCCGCCTCCGAACGCGTGGCCTTCATCAATACGGGCTTCCTGGACCGCACGGGCGACGAGATTCACACCTCGATGGAAGCGGGTGCGATGATCCGCAAGAACGACATGCGCGGCACGGCCTGGATCAAGGCCTATGAGGAGTGGAACGTCGATATCGGCCTGCTCTGCGGGCTGCGAGGCCGCGCGCAGATCGGCAAGGGCATGTGGGCCATGCCCGACGCCATGGCCGCGATGCTGGAGCAGAAGGTGGGCCACCCCAAGGCCGGCGCGAACACCGCATGGGTCCCCTCCCCCACCGCCGCCACGCTGCATGCGCTGCATTACCATCAGGTGGATGTGGCGGCCCGCCAGGCCGAGATCGCGGCCGGCGGCCGCCGTGGCAAGCTGGCGGAACTGCTGGATATCCCCATCGCCACCAGCACCAACTGGCCGGCCACCGACCTCCAGGCCGAGCTGGACAACAACGCCCAGGGCATACTGGGCTATGTGGTGCGCTGGATTGACCAGGGTGTGGGCTGCTCGAAGGTGCCCGACATCCATGATGTCGGCCTGATGGAAGACCGCGCAACGCTGCGGATTTCTGCCCAGCACATCGCCAATTGGCTGCGCCATGGCATCGTGACCGAGGCGCAGGTGGTGGAGACCATGAAGCGCATGGCCGCCATCGTGGACAAGCAGAATGCCGGTGATGCCGCCTATGTGCCGATGGCACCGGGCTATGATGGCGTGGCCTTCAAGGCCGCTTGCGCCCTGGTGCTGGAAGGCGCCGCCCAGCCCAATGGCTATACCGAATTCCTGCTGACCCAATACCGCCGGATGGCCAAGGCGGCGTAAGCCGAGCTTTGGTGCCCCCCTGATCCTGCGCTAACCTCCCCGGACATTCCCCGGGGAGGCCATAGTGATCTTTCGCCAACTCTTCGACCACACCTCCAGCACCTACACCTACCTCCTCGCCAGCCGGGCGGGGGGCGAGGCCCTGATCATTGACCCGGTGCTGGAGCGCGTGGAGCGCTACCTCAAGCTGATCGAGGAGTTGGACCTCAAACTGGTCAAGGCGGTGGACACGCATCTCCATGCCGACCACATCACCGGCCTGGGCGCGCTGCGCGACCACACCAAATGCATCACCGTGATGGGCGAGCAGAGCGGCGTGGATGTGGTTTCCATGCGCGTGAGCGACGGCGACCGGCTTTCCATCGAGGGCATCAGCCTTGGCGTCATCTACACGCCGGGCCACACGGATGACAGCTACAGCTTCACCCTGCCCGACCGCGTCTTCACCGGGGACACGCTCCTGATCCGCGGCACCGGCCGCACCGATTTCCAGAATGGCGATGCCCGACAGCAATATGAGAGCATCTTCAACCGCCTGCTGAAGCTGCCGGACGAGACGTTGGTCTTCCCCGCGCATGACTACAAGGGCGACACGGTCAGCACGATCGGCGAGGAGCGGGCGCATAATCCGCGCCTGCAAGTCGGCTCGATCGAGGAATACGCCGCGCTGATGGCGGGGCTGAACCTGCCAAACCCCAAGATGATGGACGTGGCCATCCCCGCCAATCTGCGCCAGGGCCTGCACCAGGAGGAGGTGGCGCGGCGCGGCTGGGCACTGAGCGTCGAGGCCGCGAAGGCCCTGGTCGGACAGCCTGACACCGTGCTGATCGACCTGCGCGAGAAATCCGAGCGAGAGCGGCATGGCTGCATCCCCGGCGCGCTGCATGCGCCCTATCCGGACCTCGCGGGGAACATCGGTGCGGGCGGGATGCTGCATGAACTGGCCAGCGCCACCGGCAAGCAACTGGTGTTCTTCTGCGCCTATGGCGAGCGTTCCGCCATGGCGGTGCAGGCGGCCCGGGATGCGGGGCTGGGCCGGGCCAGCCATATCGAGGGCGGCATGGCGGCGTGGAAGATGGCATCCGGCCCCACCGCCTGAGGGTGCCTTTGGCGGGTCTTCATGGCATAAGCCCGGCGTAACCGAACCAGGCCCCGCCCACCCATGATCCGCCTCGACAACATCAGCAAGCAGAACGGCAAGCAGCTTCTTTTCATCGAGGCCTCGGCCAGCCTGCAACGTGGCGAGAAGATCGGCCTGGTCGGCCCCAATGGCGCCGGCAAGACCACGCTGTTCCGCATGATCACCGGCCAGGAACCCCCCGATGAAGGGCTGGTTCTGGTGGATCGCGGCGTCACCATCGGCTTCTTCAGCCAGGATGTGGGCGAGATGGCCGGCCGCACGGCGGTGGCCGAGGTGATGGACGGTGCCGGCGATGTCAGCACCGTCGCCGCCGAACTCGCCGAGTTGGAAGCCGCTCTGGCCGACCCCGACCAGGCGGATAAGCTGGACGAAATCCTGGAGCGCTTCGGCGAGGTCCAGGCCCGCTTCGAGGAACTCGGCGGCTATGCGCTGGAGGGCAAGGCGCGCGAGGTCCTGGCCGGCCTCAGCTTCAGCCAGGAGATGATGGAGGCCGATGTCGGCAAGCTCTCAGGCGGCTGGAAGATGCGCGTGGCCCTGGCCCGCATCCTGCTGATGCGCCCCGATGTGATGCTGCTGGATGAGCCGTCCAACCACCTCGACCTGGAGAGCCTGATCTGGCTGGAGCAGTTCCTGGGCGGCTATGAGGGCGCGCTGCTCATGACCTCGCATGATCGCGAGTTCATGAACCGGATCATCAACAAGGTGATCGAAATTGATGGCGGCTCGCTCACCTCCTTCTCCGGCAATTACGAATTCTACGAACAGCAGCGCGCGTTGAACGAGAAGCAGCAGCAGGCGCAGTTCGAGCGCCAGCAGGCGATGCTGGCCAAGGAGATCAAGTTCATCGAGCGCTTCAAGGCGCGTGCCTCGCATGCCGCACAGGTGCAGAGCCGGGTGAAGAAGCTCGACAAGATCGAGCGCGTGGAACCGCCCAAGCGCCGCCAGGCCATGTCCTTCGAATTCCTGCCCGCGCCCCGCTCGGGCGAGGATGTCGTGAACCTGCGCGGCGTCCATAAGCGCTATGGCAACCGCGTGATCTATGAAGGGCTGGACCTCCTGGTGCGCCGGCGAGAGCGCTGCGCGGTGCTGGGCGTCAATGGCGCGGGCAAGTCCACCCTGCTCAAGCTCGTCACGGGTGCCACCGAGCCCGATGAGGGCAGCGTCGCGCTCGGCGGCAGCGTCAAGATGGCCTATTTCGCCCAGCACGCCATGGAATTGCTGGATGGCGAACACACCGTCTTCGAGGCGCTGGAGGAGGCCTTCCCCCGCGCGCCACAGGGCTCCTTGCGGGCGCTGGCCGGCGGCTTCGGCTTCTCGGGGGATGACATCGAAAAGCGCTGCCGCGTGCTCTCGGGCGGCGAGAAGGCGCGGCTGGTGATGGCGCGCATGCTCTATGACCCGCCGAATTTCCTGGTGCTGGACGAGCCGACCAACCACCTCGACATCGCGACGAAGGAAATGCTGATCGCCGCACTCGCGCAATATGAGGGCACCATGCTGTTCGTCTCGCATGACCGGCATTTCCTGGCCGCCCTCTCCAACCGCGTGCTGGAACTGACGCCCGAGGGCATCCATCAATATGGCGGCGGCTACACCGAATATGTGGCCCGCACCGGCCATGAGGCGCCCGGCCTGCACGCCGGATGAGGTTCAACCACACCGCCCACCGGCCGGATACGCGGCATTTCGACACCGTGGCGGAGATGCCGCGCGGCGAGCTTGGTTTCGTGGAGTTGCGCCGCTTGCCGGTTGCCACATCCGCCGCAATCCTGTGCCGGCAATCCCAGGAGCCGCCACATGCCCCGCCGCGTCACCCTCGCCGCCGCCCAATTGGGGCCGATCCAGAAGGCCGAAGGCCGCGAAGTGGCCGTGGGCCGCATGCTGCGGCTGATGGAACACGCCCATCGCCGCGGCGTCGAGGTCGTGGTGTTTCCCGAACTCGCGCTGACGACGTTCTTCCCGCGCTGGTATGAGGAGGACATCGCCAGGGCTGACCATTGGTACGAGCACGCCATGCCCTCCAACGAGACGGCGCCGCTGTTCGAGGCGGCAAAGAAATACGGCATCGGCTTCCATCTGGGCTACGCCGAGAAGACACCGGACGGGCACCGCTACAACACCGCGATCTATGTGCATCCCTCGGGCCAGGTGGTGCTGAAATACCGCAAGGTGCATCTGCCCGGCCATCGCGAACATGACCCGATCCGCAAGGTGCAGCACTTGGAGAAGCGCTATTTCGAGGTGGGCGACCTCGGCTTCCCGGTGATCCGCGCTCCGGTGGGCGGGCAGGAGGCCAATATCGGCATGATGATCTGCAATGACCGCCGCTGGCCTGAGGCCTGGCGCGTCATGGGCCTGCAGCAGGTCGAGATCGTGATGTTGGGCTACAATACGCCCAGCCTCAACATGGATAATCGCGGCTTCGAGGCGCATCACCTGCGCGTGGAGCATTCCCACCTCTCCATCCGCGCCGGCTGCTACCAGAATGCCTGCTTTGGCGTGGCGACGGCCAAGGGCGGCACGGAGGATGGGCATGAGCTGTTCGGCCATTCCATCATCGTGAACCCGCAGGGCGAGATCATGGCCCAGGCGACGAGCTGGGGCGACGAACTCATCACCGCCGATTGCGACCTGAATGACTGCAAGCTTGGCCGCAGCACCATCTTCAACTTCGCGGCGCATCGCAGGCCGGAGGCCTATGGGCGGATCACCGAGCAGACAGGGTCCGCAGAACCGCCGGTCTGGACGCCTCAGGCGTAGGGAAAGCCACCCAGCCAGAGCACATCCTCGATGCGGCGGGCACCACTTGCGAGCATCGCCAGCCGATCAAAGCCGAGCGCGATGCCGCTGCCCGCGGGCATGCCCTGCGCCAGTGCGGCCAGGAAATCCGCATCCACCGGCCAGGAATCGGCGGCGCCGTGGAGGCGCTCCCGCTCGGCCACGTCATGAGCGAAGCGGGCGGCCTGTTCCTCCGCGTCGGTGAGTTCGTCGAAGGCATTGGCAAGCTCGATGCCGCCGGCAAACAGCTCGAAGCGCAGGGCCACGCGCGGGTCTTCCGGGTCCCGCCGCGCCAGCGCCGCCTGGGGGGCGGGCCAATGCGTCAGGAAGCTGGCGCGCTTGCGGCCCAGATGCGGCTCCACCTGGTCCAGCAGGATGCGGAAGAAGGCCTCCTCCCAGCTTTCATCCGCGCGCGCGCCCAGCGCCGCGCCATCACCCGTGCCATCGGGGAGGATGCTGGCCAGCAGGTCGAGCCCCGCATGGCGCGCGAAGGCCTCGGCGCAGGTGATGCGCTCGAAGGGGAGCGAGAGATCGGTCGTTACCCCCTCATGCGCCACCAGGGGCGGGCAGAGGGCGCGGAGCAGCGCCTCCGTCTCCGCCATCAATCCATCGAGCGTGAGGCCCGGGCGATACCATTCCAGCATGGTGAATTCGGGCGCGTGGCGGCTGCCGATCTCGCCATTGCGCCAGACGCGGGCGAGTTCGAAGACTGACCCCGCGCCACCCACCAGCAGGCGCTTCAGGGCGAGTTCCGGCGAGGTGCGAAGCCAGAGGGCGCGGGCCTCGCCCTGGCCCAGATGCGGCTCGTAGCGGCTCTGGAAGCCGCGCAGATGCACCTCCATGCCGGGGGCGGGCACCAGGCATGGGGTCTCCACCTCACGGTAGCCTTGCGCCGTGAACCAGGCGCGAGTTGCGGCGGTGAGGCGGGCGCGCGCCTCCAGGAAGGGCAGGCGCGCGGAGAGAGTTTCAGGGTGCCATGGCGGGTGGGGCATTGCGCCGTCCGGCTTACCAGGGCAGAGCCTGCTCCGCCATGACCCGCACGCTGCGAACCGCCCAGGAATTGGCCGATGCCGGCCTGATCGCGCCCCCCTCCGTGTCCGCGCTGGCCGCGGTGGCCGCGCGCTATTCCATTGCCGTCACGCCCGCCATGGCCGCGCTGATCCGGCAGGCCGGCGCCCCCATCGCCCGGCAATACCTGCCCGAGGCCGAGGAACTCATCACCGCCCCGCATGAGTTGGATGACCCGACGGCCGATGCGCCCTTCACGCCCATCAAGGGCGTGGTGCATCGCTATCCGGACCGGGCACTGCTCAAGCCGCTGCTGGCCTGCCCGGTCTATTGCCGCTTCTGCTTCCGGCGCGAGGCCGTGGGCCCCGATGGCGGCCTGCTGACCGAAGATGAGTTGGAGGCGGCGCTGGACTGGCTCGCCGCCACGCCCGGCCTGCGCGAGGTGATCCTGACCGGCGGTGACCCGCTGATGCTCTCGCCACGCCGACTGGGGAAGATTCTCGGCCGCCTGGCCGCCATGCCGCATATCGAGACGCTGCGAATCCACAGCCGCGTGCCGGTGGCCGACCCCAGCCGCATGACGCCCGGCATGCTGGCGGCGCTGACGCTGGAGCGGCCGCTTTATCTCTGCGTGCACGCCAACCACGCGGCGGAGTTCACGGATCAGGCCGCAAATGGCCTGCGCGGGCTGCATGCGGCGGGGCTGGTGCTGCTGGGCCAATCGGTGCTGCTGCGCGGCGTGAATGACAGCGAGGCCGCCCTGGAGGCGCTGTTCCGCGCCATGCTGCGCCACCGCGTGAAGCCCTATTACCTGCACCAATTGGACCCCGCCCCGGGCACCGCGCGGTTTCATGTGCCGGAGGAAGAAGGCTTGGCCCTGCTGCGCGGGCTGCGCGGGCGCGTCACGGGCCTGGCCTGGCCGACCTATGTGCAGGAGCAGGCCGAGGGGGCGGGGAAAATCCCGCTCGGCATGGCGGGTATGCGTGGCGGGGCTGGACAAGCGCGCGAAGCCGTTTAGAAGGCCTCTCAGGCGGGCGCTTAGCTCAGTTGGTAGAGCAGCTGACTCTTAATCAGCGGGTCCACGGTTCGAGCCCGTGAGCGCCCACCATTTTTCTCCGTCAAATGAAACATGTCATCGGCCATTGGGCGGGGTTCGGTTGCCTCTGGTCCAGGCCAAGGCCACGCAAATCCGCCGCCGCGCGCAAGAAGCCCTGGCAGGCTGCCCAGCGCCGCGGCGCATTCGCGCATCACCCGGCCCTCAGCGCCGCATCAATCTTGGCTTCCTGCTCCGTGCTCAGGCTGGTCTGCAGGACCTTGCCGCCGAAATGCGCCATCTCGGGCAGCACCTTGTCAGCCGTCACCTGGCGCACCAGCACGCACAAGGCCGCGGCGCCGGGGGTCAGGGCGGCCGCCGTGTCTTTCATGAACTGGTCGTTGATGCCGAGATCGGTGAACTTGCCGCTCAGCGCGCCGGCGCCGGCGCCGACCGCGGCACCCAGCAGCGGGTTGAGAAAAAGCATCCCGATCAGCGCGCCCCACATCCCGCCCGAAGCCGCGCCGATCGCCGCCAGGTTCACCGGCTGGTGCAGCTTCACCCCGCCATCCGCCTCGCGCTCGGCCACCACGGCGTCACCCAGTTCGATCAGGTAGCGGCCCTGGAGTTCGATGAGCTTGGCGCGCGCCGCCTGCGCCGTGGCGACGGAATCATAGGCAATGATGATGAGGTCGGCCATGCGGTCTCTCCCGATTGGTTGCCGAGAAAGCCTATCATGCGGAAGCCTGGGCGGTATCGGGCGGAAAAATACCCAACATCCCAGGGCGCGGTCGGATCAAGCCGCATCATTACGATAACGAAGTATCCGCCAGGCCGCCATCGCCATGCCCCCTGCCACGGCGCTTTCTCCTGGACTCCGCCTTGCTGTCCCCGGGCCTCGCCAGCGGTGGCCCAGGCTGAACCAGAGGCCTTGCGCCGCGCAAGGCGACACCCAATCCGGCCTGGATGCCAGGGCCAGACAGGCGCTCAACCGCAAGCTGGAGCGACATGCAATTGGACTGGGCCGCCCAGCATCATGGCCGCAGTCCGGGCCAGCGATGCGAGCGGCCACGTGCTGAGCCTTACGGCCATGATTCGCCCCGCACCGGCTTCATTCGCGTGCCGCGCAACGCCGTGTATGACCCGCGCAAGCATGGCCGCCGCCGGGCGCATTTAATTCCGGAAGGCCGGGCGCCGCCGGAAGCCGGCAGCGCCCGTACCCGATCAGGCGAGGTCGAAGCGGTCCAGATTCATCACCTTGGTCCAGGCCGCCACGAAGTCATGCACGAAGGCTTCCTGCGCGCCATCCACGGCGAACACCTCCGCCAGCGCCCGCAATTGCGAGTTGGAGCCGAACACCAGGTCCACCCGCGTGCCGGTCCACTTCACCGCGCCTGTCTTGCGATCACGCCCCTCATAGACACCCGCCGCATCGGCGGAAGGCGCCCAGGCCGTGCTCATGTCGAGCAGGTTCACGAAGAAGTCGTTGGTCAGGACGCCGGGGCGCTGGGTGAAGACGCCATGCGCCGCGCCGCCGACATTGGCGCCGAGAACACGAAGACCACCCACCAGCACGGTCATTTCCGGCGCGCTCAGCGTGAGAAGCTGCGCGCGATCCACCAGGCGCTCCTCGGCCGAAAGGCCGGTATCGCTTTCCAGGTAGTTGCGGAAACCATCCGCCTTGGGTTCCAGCACCGCGAAGGAGTGGACGTCGGTCTCCTCCTGCGAGGCATCGGCCCGGCCTGGCGTGAAGGGCACCTCGACCGAGACGCCCGCCGCCTTGGCCGCCTGCTCGATGGCCGCGCAGCCGCCCAGCACGATCAGATCGGCCAGCGAGACCTTCTTGGCACCGGCATTGAACGCCGCCTGAATGGCTTCCAGCTTTGCCAGCACGCTTGCGAGCCCGGCCGGCTCATTCACCGCCCAATCCTTCTGCGGTGCCAGGCGGATGCGCGCGCCATTGGCCCCACCCCGCTTATCCGAGCCGCGGAAGGTGGAGGCCGAGGCCCAGGCCGTTCTCACCAGATCGGATTGCGCGATCCCCGCAGCGAGGATTCGCGCCTTCAGCGCCGCGATATCAGCCGCATCCACCAGCGGATGAGTCACCGCCGGGATCGGGTCCTGCCAGACCAGCACCTCGGCAGGCACCAGCTTGCCGAGGTAACGGGCGCGCGGCCCCATGTCGCGATGCGTCAGCTTGAACCAGGCCCGCGCGAAGGCATCGGCGAACTGGTCCGGGTTCGCATGGAAGCGCTTGGAGATTTCCAGGTAGGCCGGGTCCGTCCGGAGTGCCATATCGGCCGTGGTCATGATCGGCTTGTGGCGCTTGGTCGGGTCATGCGCGTCGGGCACCGTGCCCTCGGCGGCGGCGTCCTTCGGCGTCCATTGCCAGGCGCCGGCGGGGCTTTTCGTCAGCTCCCACTCATAGCCGAGCAGGTTGTCGAAGTAGCCATTGTCCCAGAGCACCGGGTTATTGGTCCAGGCGCCCTCGATGCCGCTGGTGATGGTGTCGGCGCCCTTGCCGGTGCCGAAGGCGTTCTTCCAGCCGAAGCCCTGATCCTCGATGGCCCCAGCCTCGGGCTCACGCCCGACCAACGCGGCATCGCCCGCGCCATGGCACTTGCCGAAGGTGTGGCCACCCGCCGCGAGAGCCACAGTCTCCTCGTCATTCATTGCCATGCGCGCGAAGGTCTCGCGAATGTCGCGGGCCGAGGCCATGGGGTCGGGCGTGCCGTTGGGGCCCTGCGGGTTCACATAGATCAGGCCCATCTGCACGGCGCCCAGCGGGTCCTCCAGGACGCGATCGCCGGTGTAGCGCTCATCGCCGAGCCAGGTGCCCTCATTGCCCCAATAGACGTCCTCCTCCGGCTCCCACACATCCTCGCGGCCACCGGCGAAGCCGAAGGTCTTGAAGCCCATGGATTCGAGCGCGACGTTGCCGGTCAGTACCATCAGATCGGCCCAGGAAAGGGCGTTGCCGTATTTCTGCTTGATCGGCCAGAGCAGGCGGCGCGCCTTGTCCAGATTGCCGTTATCCGGCCAGGAGTTCAGCGGCGCGAAGCGCAGCGTGCCCGCACCCGCGCCACCACGGCCATCGCCGATGCGATAAGTGCCGGCGCTGTGCCAGGCCATGCGGATGAAGAAGGGGCCGTAATGCCCGTAATCGGCCGGCCACCAATCCTGGCTGTCGGTCATCAGCGCGTGCAGGTCGCGGCGGACGGCCTCCAGGTCGAGCTTCTTGAACGCCTCGGCATAGCTGAAGCCCTTGGGCATCGGGTTCAGCTCGGCGGTGTTCTGATGGAGGATCTTGAGGTTGAGCTGATTCGGCCACCAGTCGCGATTCGAGCGGCCGGCGAAGACGGTAGGCTTGGGCGTCCCGTGCATCACGGGGCATTTACCGGCGCTGGGGGCGGTATTTCCGTCCATGGTTTCTCTCCGTTGGTCAGGTTGGTCGGGTGCGTTGATCGAGCTTGCCCGCGTCGCTCTTGGCATGGGAAGGGTAGCGGCGACAGGGGCTTGAATTCCACTCAATTGATTCAACCTCATTGATAGGCACTGTCTATCATCATGAAATCACATCCATCATGAACCTGCGCGACCTGCGCTACCTCCTCGCTTTGGCCGAACACGGCCATTTCGGCCTGGCGGCCGAGGCCTGCGGCATCAGCCAACCCACCCTCTCCGTCCAGCTTCGCAAACTGGAGGATGAACTCGGCCTCGCCCTGTTCGAGCGCGGCAACAAGGCCGTCATTCCCACCGAGGCCTGCGCCCGGCTGCTGGGCCATGCGCGCGGCGCCGTGGCCGAGGCGGATGCCATACTGACGCTGGCCCGCAGCCTGCGGGCCCCCCTGGCCGGCCGGCTTCGCCTCGGCGTCATCCCGACCCTGGCGCCCTATCTGCTGCCGCTGATCTTCGCCCCCCTGCGTGAGGCCCTGCCAGCGCTCGATATTGAGCCCTGGGAAGACCAGACCTCCGCCCTGCTGGAACGCCTGCAACGCCATGAACTGGACGCGGCCCTGCTCGCAACCGGGCTGGGGGGCGCCGAGTGGCAAAGCCTGGCGCTTTTCGAGGAACCCTTCCTGGCCGCCCTCCCGCCCGACCACCCGCTGGCGGCGCGCGAGGTCGTCTCCCAGGCGGAGTTGGCGCGCGATATCCTGGTGCTAGCCGATGGGCATTGCCTGCGAGAGCAGGCGCTGGAGGCTTGCGGGCACCGCGGCGCGCTGGGCGGAACGCTGCGCGCGGCGAGCCTGCCGACGCTGCTGAACATGGTGGCGGCGGGCTACGGCACCACACTGGTCCCGGCGCTCGCCGCAGGCGCGGCACAGGATGCCGGCATCGTGCTGCGCCCTTTGGCCGAGCAGGCGGGCCGCACCATCCGCATCGCCTGGCGTGCCCGCTTTCCCAGGCACGCCGCGGTGGAGGCGGTGGCCGGGGTGATCGCCGGGCGGCTGCGCGGCTTCGCGGCTTAGACCATGATGCGTTCGCTTGCGCTCACTTTCATGGTCTCGCCACTGCTGAGAGCGGGATTCAACGTTTTCGGCGATTCCGCCTCAACGCATCCCGCTCTAACCCCTCAGAGCAGCCCTTCGCGCCGGAAGGAGAGCGGCTGGTCCCGGCCGATGATCAAGTGGTCATGCAGGGTGATGCCCAGCGCCGCCGCAGCCTGCTTCACCTCGGCCGTCATTTCGATATCGGCGCGGCTGGGCGTAGGATCGCCCGAGGGGTGGTTATGCACCAGGATCAGTGCCGTCGCGTGCAATTCCAAGGCGCGCTTCACGACTTCGCGCGGATAGACGGGCGTGTGGTTCACCGTGCCGCGCGCCTGGGCCTCATCGGCGATCAGGCGGTTCTTGGAATCCAGGAAGATCACCCGGAACTGTTCCACCCTTTCCCGCGCCAGGCGCGCGGTCAGGTAGTCCATCAGCCGGTCCCAGTTGTTCAGCACCTGCTGATTCTTCAGCGGCGCCTCAATCAGGCGCAGCGCGGCCGCTTGCACGGTCCGCAAGGCGGCGATGCCGGCATCGCCCAGGCCCTCGATCTCACGGAGTTCCTGGGTGGGGGCGCTCAGCGCATCGGCGAAGCTGCCGAAGCGGTCCAGCATGGCGCGGGCAACGGGTTTGGTGTCGCGGCGCGGCAGGGCGAGAAACAGCAGCATCTCGATCAGTTCATGGTCCAGCAGGGCACCGGGCCCGGCTTCCAGAAGCTTCTGCCGCATGCGGCCGCGATGGCCCTCGACGCCGGAGGGCGTGGCGGCCATGGGCGCGGGGTCGAACAGGCCCCCCGCTTCGGCCATCCCGCGCCGGCGGGTCAAGACCGGCCCGCAGGCGGCAACCGATGGAAAAGCCCGGCCCCTCGCCTCATCAGGCGTAAGGCGGCTTGTGCATCCCGCCCGGGCTGAGCGTGAAGATCTCGCAGCCCTTCTCGGTGATGCCGACCATGTGCTCGAACTGAGCGGAGAGGCTGCGGTCCCGTGTCACGGCGGTCCAGCCATCATCCAGGATCTTCACCTCGGGGCGGCCGGCATTCACCATGGGCTCGATGGTGAAGAACATGCCGGGTGCCAGCTTCGGGCCTTCGCCGGGGCGGCCGAAATGCAGGACATTCGGCGGTTCGTGGAATTTCCGGCCGATGCCGTGGCCGCAGAAATCCCGCACGATGGAGAAGCGATGCTTTTCGGCATAGGTTTGGATGGCGTGGCCGATATCGCCAAAGCTGTTGCCGGGCTTGGCCATCGCGATGCCACGCATCATCGCCTCATAGGTTACGTCCATGAGGAGGCGCGCCTTGGTGCTGATCTCGCCCGCCGCATACATGCGGCTGGTATCGCCGTGCCAGCCATCGAGCAGGGCGGTCACGTCAATATTGAGGATGTCGCCCTCGGCAATCGTCCGCTCGCCAGGAATGCCGTGGCAGACAACGTGATTGATCGAGATGCAGGAGGATTTGGTGTAGCCTCGGTAGCCCAAAGTGGCCGGCACCGCGCCGCCCGCCACCATGAAATCATGGCAAAGCTGGTCCAGCGCGCCGGTGGTGACACCGGGGCGGACATGGGGCGTGATCATGTCGAGACACGCGGCCGCGAGCGCGCCGGCACGCCGGGCACCCGCGAAATCCTCTGGTGCATGACGGGTGATACGGCGCGATTCGCCGCCAGAATTTTCCATGTGTCGGGGCTGACCGCTGCCTGAAGGATGTTTGCGTGAAGATGCGCGCGGGGCGCGGAAGGTTCAACCCGCTTTATCGCCGGTTTGGTATTCCTTTGCACCCAGGGCATCGGCGAGGCGGATATTCGCGCTTCCGGGGCGGGCCGGCTTCTGTTGGCTTTCATGCGGCGCCCAGCCCGTCATCACCAGCAAGCGCAATTCCATGGACAGATCCAGCGCGGCGAAGGCCAGTGGAAACAAAGCCTTGGGCGGGATGCGGCGGTCTGCCGCACGGATGGCATTGCCCTCCCCGGCCGCGCGCAGATCAGCGATGAGGCCCATGGGCGTGCGGTATTCGAGGGGCAGCCGGTCCTGGTCGGCCACCGGCAGCGCGAAGCCCGCGCGTTGCAGCAGCCCGGCCAAATCCCGCAATTCGGCGAAGGGCGCGATTCGCGGCGAGACACCGCCGCGCGTCTCCGCCTCGGCCACGGCCAGCGCCTCGCGCAGGCCCTGCAACGTGCCAAAGCCGGGCAGCGAGGCGAGGAACAGCCCATCGGGGGCCAGGGCCTGGCGCAGCTGGATCAGCGCGCCGGGCAGGTCATTCACCGCATGCAGGCCGAGATTGGCGATGATCAGGTCAAAGCTGCCGGGCGCGAAGGGCAGCCATTCCTCATCCCCCGCCACGGCCAGGCCCCCTGCCCGCCGCGCCATGCCCGCCGCGAGGTCCATCGAGACGATGAAGGGCACGCCGCGCTCCCGCAGCCGGGGCGTCACGGCGCCTCGCCCGCCGAGGTCGAGCGCGCGGGAGAAGCGGCGCGTCGTGTCATCCAACCGGTCCAGCAGCAGCTCGGCCGCCGCATCCAGGATGGACGTGACCTTGCCGACACGCGCCGCCGCGCGCTCCCGGCGAAGACGGAGCAGGCGGCGGTCGAAGATGTCGGGTGCGGCTTCCATGAGCTTCATCTGCGACTGGTGGTGCTGACGCGCAAGCGGGACTATCGTTTCCCCATCCGCAAGGGAGAACGCAGATGAACAACATGGATGTGAAGGCGGCCCGCACCGCCGCCGTGGCCGCCGCCGTCGGCCGCGTGCGCGAGATCGAGAGCCGCATGGGCGTCACGCGCGAGGCTCTGGAGGCCATCAAGGCCGAGCTGATGGCCCTCGGCGCCCAGGACCACCTTTTCCCCAGCACCGAATTCCCGCCGCCGCCGAATGGCGAGAAGGGCAGCAACCGCTACCTGCTGCGCGAGGAGGATAATAACCGCTTCGCCCTCTACCTGAACGCGCTCAACCCCGGCAACGAGACCAAGCCGCATGACCACACCACCTGGGCCGTGGTCGTCGCCGTGGACGGACAGGAACTGAACAAGGTCTATGACCGCCTCGATGACGGCTCCGATCCCGAGCGCTGCGAAATGCGCGTGCGCGAGGAAATCATGGTGGAGCCGGGCCGTGGCATCTGCCTGATGCCCGAGGATATCCATTCCATCCACACCACAGGCACGCGCCCCACCCGCCACCTGCACATGTATGGGCTGGCGCTGGAAAAGCTGGATCGCCGCCGCGCCTTCGACGACAAGACAGGCGAAGTCTCATTTTACAACAAGAGCTTCATGAAGCCGACGGCAGGCTGATGCGCTCCGTCACACCGGCCACGCTCAAGGCCTGGATTTCCGCCAGCCCCGAACTCGCCATCCTCGACGCGCGCGAGGAGGGGGAGTTCGGCCATGGCCACATCTTCTGGGCCGTGCCCTGCCCGCTCTCCAAGCAGGAGTTGCGCGCCCGCGCCTTGCTGCCCCGCCAGGCCACCCGCGTGGTCTGCGTGGATGGCGGCGAGGGCCATGCCGAAAAGCTGGCCGCTTACCTCACCTCAATCGGCTATTCGGATGTGCATGTGCTGCAAGGCGGCACACCGGCCTGGGCGGCGGCGGGCTATGTCGTCTTCACTGGCGTGCATGTGCCCTCCAAGGCCTTCGGCGAATGGGCCGAGCACCATTACGGCACACAAAGCGTGGACCCGGCGGAGTTGCAGGCCATGAAGGATACCGGCCAGGACATGGTGATCCTGGACAGCCGGCCCATGGATGAATTCGTGAAGATGACCATCCCCGGCGCGGTGAACGTGCCCGGCGGCGAATTGGCCTATCGCATCGGCGACCTGGTGCCCAAGGCCGAGACCACCATCGTCATCAATTGCGCCGGTCGCACCCGCAGCATCATGGGCGCCGAAAGCCTGCGCCGCGCGGGCGTGCCCAACAAGGTGGTGGCCCTGCGTAACGGCACCATGGGCTGGGAATTGGCCGGCTTCCAATGCGAGCGGGGCGTGACGCGCAGCTATCAGCCCGGCAAGCCGGCGAGTGCCGCGCTGGCCCTGCAACGCGCCAGCGCCTTCGCGGCCGAGAATGGCGTGAAGCTGATCACCCGTCAGGCCGCCGAAGCCATGCTGGCCGATGGCAGCCGCAGCACCTACGGCCTCGACGTCCGCGCCGCCGATGAATATGCGGCAGGCCATATCCCGGGCTTCCGCCATGCGCCGGGCGGGCAGTTGGTGCAGGCGACGGACCAATGGATCGCCGTGCGCGGGGCGCGCGTCATCCTCGCCGATGACGATACGGTCCGCGCCCGCATGTCCGGCGCCTGGCTGCGCCAGATGGGCGGCTGGGAGGTTCATGTCGTCCAGGATGCGCTCGACGGGCCGCTGGAAACCGGCGCCTGGAAGCCCGTCGCACCCGAAGTGCCGCGAA
This sequence comes from uncultured Roseococcus sp., assembly GCA_947084995.1. Lineage (GTDB taxonomy): Bacteria > Pseudomonadota > Alphaproteobacteria > Acetobacterales > Acetobacteraceae > Roseococcus. The sequence goes on along the minus strand of CAMTUX010000013.1, from coordinate 104,207 downwards.
TGCCGACAGTGACGCCCCAGGCTCTGGCCGCCGAAGCCGGCGTGACGGTGGTCAATCTGGCGCTCTCCATGCATCACCGGGCCGGGCATGTGCCGGGCTCCATCTGGGCGGTGCGCGGGCGTCTGCCGCCGCTTTCCGGCCGCGTGGTGGTGATGGCGCCGGACCCGCGGCTCGCGCATCTGGGGGCGGCGGATATTCCTGGCGCGCGGGTGCTGGAGGGCGGCCTCGCCGCCTGGCGCGCGGCGGGCCTGCCCGTCGCGACCGACCGCACCACCCCGCCCGACGAAGCCTGCGTGGACTGGTATCTCCGCCCCTATGATCGCAATTCCGGCATCGAGGCCGCCATGCATGCCTATCTCTCCTGGGAGATTGACCTGGTGCATGAGGTCTCACGGGACGGTGATGCGCGCTTTGGGGCCTGGTAGGCCCCAACTGGCAAGCTTCGCGCCAATTGGGGCGAAGGTCTGAACCGGATGAGCGAACACACACCCGATGAGCGAAGCCTTGCCTGGCGCGACGGCCTGAATCGCGCGGGGCGCGCCTTCCAACGACTGGGCGGCGGCGCCCTGGATGCGCTCCTGCCGCCCAGTTGCCTGACCTGCGAGGCCCCGGTCGGCGTGCAGGGCGGGCAATGCCCGGCCTGTTTCGCCCGCCTCGCCTTCGTCACGGCGCCGCTTTGCGACCGCTGCGGCGTGCCCTTCCCGCATGCCGGCGCCGGCATTCCCCATCTGGAGGCCCTGTGGTGCGAAGCGTGCATCACCGCGCCACCCGCCTTCGCCCAGGCGCGGGCCGCCTTGCGCTATGACGAGGGCGCCAAGGCACTGATCCTGCCTTTCAAGCATCGGGACCGCACGGAACTGGCCGCCCCCCTGGCCCGGCACATGGCCCGCGCCGGAGCGGAATTGCTGCGCGCGGCTGATTTGCTGGTGCCTGTGCCGCTGCATCGCTGGCGCCTGTTCCGGCGGCGCCACAACCAGGCGGCGCTGCTGGCGGCCCGGCTGGCGAAGCTCTGCGGCAAGCCGCATGCGCCCATGCTGCTGCGCCGCCTGCGCGCTACGGCCCCGCTCGGCGAACTCGGCGCCCGCGCGCGGGAGGAAGCGCTGGAAGGCGCCTTCGGCCTGGCGCCGGGTGCGACAGCACGACTGCGCGGCCAGCACGTGCTGCTGATTGACGATGTGCTGACCAGCGGCGCCACCGCCGATGCCTGCGCGCGCATGCTGCTGGGCGGCGGCGCCGCCGATGTCACGCTCCTCGCCGCCGCGCGCGTGCCGGATCCGCGGATCGAGCGCCCCGGATGAGGCGCGGGCCTTAAGCTTTTATCAACCTTGACCGCGCATCTTCCTCCTGCAACAGGACGGAGCATGTGCCATGCCCTTCGATGGCCGGAACTTCCAGAACCAGGGCGCCTCGCCCTTTGATGGCTTCATGACCAGCCGCGCGGCGCATCGCTTCGAGGTGGATGGCACGCGGCCCACCACGCAGAACAGCCCGCTTTTCGGCGTGGATGGCGCGGAATGGCGCGGCTTCTTCCTCGCACTCACCGGGGTTGGCGCCCTGGTGCTGGGCCTCTCGGCGCTGCTGATCTCCACCCTGGGCTATTGACCCTGGGCTATTGACCCTGGGCTATTGACCGGGGGCTATTGCCCCGCTTGACGAAGGGGCCGTGCCACGGCGTATTGATGCCATGGCCCAGATCGAAATCTACACCGCCGCCTTCTGCCCCTATTGCGAACGCGCCCGCGCCCTGCTGACCAAGCGCGGCGCGACCTTCCATGAATTCGACGCGCCGAATGGCAGCCAGGCGCGAAAGGACGCCATCGCGCGATCGGGCGGGCGCACCACCGTGCCGCAGATCTTCATCAACGGGCAGCCGATTGGCGGCTCGGATGACCTCGTGGCACTGGAGCGCGCAGGCAAGCTGGAAGCCATGCTGGCCGGCTGAATGGCCGCCCTCGCAATTGGTGTATTGCATCCCATTTGAGATTGGTGTGACCGGCCCCATTACGGCAGGCCGATGAAGGTTTACAGGGATGATCCGCTTCTCGCTCCGCTGCGACAACGCCCATGAATTCGAAAGCTGGTTCAAGGACAGCGCCGCGCATGACCGGATGGCCGCTGCCGGCCTGGTGGATTGCCCGATCTGCGGTGATACGCGCGTCACCAAGGCGCTGATGGCGCCCGCCATCCGCAAGACAAAGGGCGTGAAGGGCCGCGCCGCAGCCCCCCCTGCCGCCGCGCCTCCCCCCACCACCGAACCCGATATCGAGACGCCCCGCCTCGCCGCCGGCCCCATGCCGGCGCAGATCGTCGCCCTGCTGCAGCGCATGCGGCAGGAGGTCGAGAAAAGCTGCGATTACCTCGGCAAGGATTTCGCCAAGGAAGCCCGCCGCATCCATGAGGGCGAGGCCGAGGCGCGCGGCATCTACGGTGAGGCGACCGAGGCCGAGACCGAAGCCCTGCGCGAGGACGGGATCGAGGTCGCACGTCTGCCCTGGGTTCCGCGCGCGGATGGGTGATAGGCTTTCAGTCTGGAGGAGTGATCCATGGCCGAAGACCCCTACAAGACCCTCGGCATTCCGCGTGAAGCCTCGACCGAGGCGATCAGGGCGGCCTACCGGAAGCTGGCGCGCAAGCACCATCCCGACCTGAACCCCGGCAAGCCGGAGGCCGAGGCGAAGTTCAAGGCGGTCTCCGCCGCCAATGACCTGCTGAGCGATCCCGAGAAGCGCGCCCGCTTCGACCGCGGCGAGATTGACGCCGACGGTCAGGAACAGCGCCCCGCCGGCAGCTACCGCCAATATGCCGAGCAGCCGACCGGCGCGAAATATGGCGCGCGCCACGGCCAGCGCCCGGAGGCTGAGGTCTTTGACGACATCTTCGCCGACATCTTCGAACAGCGCCGCCGCGCCGAATCCGGACCGCGTCGGGGGCGCGATGAGTCCTATCGCCTCGCCGTGCCCTTCCTGCACGCAATGGAGGGCGCCACCGAAACCCTGACCCTGCCCGATGGCCGCAGCCTGAGCGTGAAAATCCCGCCTGGCGTGGAGACCGGCCAGGTGCTGCGCCTGCGCGGCCAGGGTGGCCCCGGCCGCAATGGCGGGCCGGCGGGGGATGCGCTGATCGATCTGGATGTCGCGGAGCACAGCCTGTTCCGCCGCGAGGGCTTCAACCTGCACCTGGAACTCCCCGTCACCCTGCGCGAGGCGGTGCTGGGCGGGCCGGTGCTGGTGCCCACCCCCGGCGGCCCGCTGCGCGTCAACCTGCCGGAAGGCAGCGACACCGGCCGGCAGATCCGCCTGCGCGGCCGCGGCATCGCCGCCCATGGCAAGCGCGAGGCGGGCGACCTGCTGCTGACCCTGCGCGTCCTCATCGGCCCGGCGGATGATGCGTTGAAAACCTTCCTCCGCGACTGGAAGCCCGAACATCCGCATGATCCGCGCGCCGGGATGGAGGCCGCGCCATGATCACGCTCGATCTCCTTTGCGCCCGTTTCAGCCGCCTGAACGTCGAGGATCTGCAAGACTGGATCGCCGAGGGCCATGTGCGCCCGGAACGCGCGGCGGGGGATCTGGTCTTCTCGGAGCTGGATGTGGAGCGCGTCCGCCTCATCCTGGAATTGCGTGACGACATGGCGGTGAATGAGGAAGCGCTGCCCGTGGTGCTCTCGCTGCTGGACCAGCTTTACGAATTGCGGCGCCGGCTGCGGGCGATGGGCGTGGAGCCGGACTTCACGGCCTGAGCGGCGCCAGAAAGCGCCCGACCGCCGCCTCGATCACCGGCGTCACATCCTCCGGCACAGGCAGGTGGTAGATGAAGCGCCGGATGCCGAGATAGATGATGCCGCCATGGAGGTTCCAGACATCCTCCATTTCCGGCACCCAGCGGCCTGCCGCCTCGGCCAGCACTTCCCCACGCATGGGGGTCAGCAACAGGCCGTTGAGATGCTCCAGGTAGCGGCGGTTCAACGCATCGCCATCCAGCCCCGCCCACATGAAGATCCGCATCCATTCATAGGTGAAGATGGCTTGCGTGTATTCGCCGTAGAAGCGGCAGAGGCGCTGGTGCAGCGGCAGGCTGCGGTCGCGCAGCCCGGCCAGCCAATGCGGCGCGATGCGGCCCAGATAGACGCGCTCGAACACCGCCTCGCGCAGTTCGGCCTTGTTGGCGAAATACTTGTAGAGCAGCGCCTGCGTCACGCCGGCGCGCTGCGCCAATTCGCGCGTGGGGCCACCAAAGCCCACCTCGGCGAAATAGGCGACGGCCGCGTGGATGATCTCCTCGCGCCGGGCGGCCGGGTCAAGCCGGCGACGAATGATGCTGCCCTCCAACCGGGCTCCCTCCAGATGCAGGGCGCCATCTGAAACCGGGATGGCTTGACAGGAAAGAGGGGCTGGTGATCATTCGATCAACAAGACCATCCAGGGGAAAATGTTCATGAAGTGGCCGGCCATGGGCTATCTCCGTGCGGCGAGCCTGCCCGATCTCTGGTCGGCGCTGGCGGAACATGGTGCCTCGGCGCAGATCATCGCGGGCGGACAGACGCTGCTGGCCACGCTGGCCTTCCGGCTTTCCGAGCCGGGCACCCTCATCGACATCACGCGCATCGCCGAGTTGCGGGGCATTTCCGTCTCTGGTGGAACCCTGCGAATCGGCGCGCTGACCCGCCATGCGTCACTCGGACGTGACGCGCTGGTGCGTGCCCATGCGCCGCTGCTGACCGAGGCCGTGCCGCTGATCGCCCACCCCGCCATCCGCAACCGCGGCACCATCGGCGGCAGCCTGGCCTATGCCGACCCGGCGGCGGAATTACCGGCCTGCATCGTGGCGCTGGATGCCGTGGTGGTGACGGCCTCCGCCCAGGGCGAGCGGCGGATTCCCGCACGGGAATTCTTCACGGACCTGCTGCAAACCGCGCTTGAGCCGGGCGAGATCATCGCCGCCGTGGAAATCCCGCTGGCCGCGCGCCTCAGCGCCATCCAGGAAGTCGCGCGGCGTTCGGGCGATTATGCGATGGCGGGGCTGGCCGTGGCACTTCGGCTGGAAGGCGGGCGCGTCATGGAACCACGCCTCGTCTATTTTGGCGTGGGCAATGGCCCCGTGCTGGCCGCCCGCGCCTCGGCCGCGCTGGAGGGTCGCGCGCTGGACGCGGGCAGCATCGCCGCCGCCCAGGCCGCGCTGGGCGAGGACCTCGACCCGCCCCGGGATCTGCACGGGCCGCCCGAAATGAAGCGGCATTTGGCCCGCGTGCTGACGGGCCGGGTACTCAACGGCCTTCTCACCGCCAAGGAGATGGCAGCATGATCACGCTGACCGTGAATGGCGAGCGCGTGACGCGCCATGTCGAACCCCGCCGCCATTTGATTGACTTCCTCCGCCTCGACCTCGGCCTCACCGGCTCCCATGCCGGTTGCGAGCATGGCGTCTGCGGCGCCTGCACGGTGCGGGTGGATGGCGAGATCGTGCGCGGCTGCCTCGTTCTCGCCGCCTCGCTCGATGGCGCCGAGGTCGTGACGATCGAGGGCCTCTCGGACAGCGGCGAGGTCGCTGATCTCCAGGCGAATTTCGTGGCGCGCAACGCGGCGCAATGCGGCTTCTGCACGCCGGGTATGATCATGACGGCGGCCGACATCCTGACGCATGCCAGGGAGGAGGGGGGCGGCACGCCGTCACGGGCTGAAATCCGCGAGCATCTCTCGGGCAATTACTGCCGCTGCACCGGCTACCAAGCCATTGTGGATGCGGTGGAAGACACGCTGAAGGCGCGCGCATGAACGAGATCACCCCCGCCTCCATCGGCCTCTCGCGCGAGGATTTGCCGAATTCCTATATCGGCCGTTCCGTTCCGCGCCCTAATGCGCCCAAGCTGGTGCAGGGCCGCGCGACCTACACCGATGACGTGGTGCTGCCGCGCATGCTGCATGCGGCCTTCCTCCGCAGCCCGCACGCCCATGCGCGCATCGGCCTGATCGAGACCAGCGCCGCCCTGGCCGTGCCCGGCGTGGTGCGCGTCTTCACCGGGGCCGACCTTGCGAAGGTCTGCGACCCCTGGGTTGCCACGCTCGATCACCTGAAGGGCATGAAATCCGCCCCCCAGCACCCGCTGCCGCTCACCCGTGCCACCTGGCAGGGCGAGCCCGTCGTCGCCATCGTCGCCGAGACGCGCGCGGCGGCGGAAGACGGCGTGGCCGCGCTGCAAGTGGAGTTCGACCCGCTCCCCGCGCAGACCGACATGGAAACCGCGCTGGAGGCCGGCACGGTCATCATCCACCCCGAGCTGGGCGACAACCTGGCCTTCACCCGCACCGCCGAGACGGGCGATATCGCCACCGCCTTCGCGCAGGCCCACAAGGTGGTCGAAGCCCGCTTCGTCACTGGCCGGCATACGGGCGTGACACTGGAGCCGCGCTCCATCATCGCCGACTTCAACCGCGCCGATGGCACGCTCACCGTGCATCACTCCACCCAGGCGCCGCACATGATGCAGGGCGTCTTCGCCAAGCATCTGCGCCTGGAGGAGGGTGATGTCCGCGTCATCTGCAAGGATGTCGGCGGCAGCTTCGGCATCAAGGTGCATGTCTATCCGGATGAAGTCGCCGTCGCCGCCATGGCCCGCATCCTGGGCCGCCCCGTGAAGTTCATCGCCGACCGCTTCGAGGCCTTTGCCAGCGACATCCATGCACGCGACCACCGCATCAAGGCGCGGCTGGCCGTGGATGCCGAGGGCAAGGTTCTCGCCTTCGACGTGGATGATTTGACCGGCATCGGCCCCTATTCCGTCTATCCGCGCACCAGCGCGATGGAGGGCAACCAGGTGGTGAACCTTTGCGGCGGCCCCTATGATTTCAAGAATTATCGCTGCACCACGAAAGTGGTGTTGCAGAACAAGGTCCCCACCTGCCAATACCGCGCCGTCGGCCACCCCATCGCCACCGCCGTCACCGAAGGGCTGATGGACCTCGCCGCCGAGGCGCTGGGGATGGACCCCATCGAGATCCGCCGCCGCAACCTGATCCGCGATGACGCCTATCCCTTCACCTCCCCCGCCGGCATGCGCTTCGAGGGGCTCTCGCACCATGCCTCCCTCGACAAGCTGCTGGAGATGGTGCCCGTCGCGCGCATCCGCGCCGACCAGGAGGAGGCCCGCAAGCGCGGCGTCTATCGCGGCCTGGGCTTCGCCGCCTTCATCGAACTGACCAACCCATCGCCCTTCATGTATGGCATCGGCGGCGCGCGGATTTCAGCGCAGGATGGCTGCACGGTGCGGATGGATCCCGATGGCTCCATCGTCGCTTCCTCCGGCGTGACCGAGCAGGGCCAGGGCACGGAAGCCATCCTCGCGCAGATCGTGGCGCATGGCGTGGGCGTGCCGGTCAACCGCGTGAAGATCATCACCGGGGATACGCAGACCACCCCCTATGGCGGCGGCACCTGGGCCTGCCGCGGCGCGGGCATTGGCGGCGAGGCCGCGCTGCAATCAGCCATCGCGCTCAAGCAGCAGATCCTCGAAGTGGCGGGTGCCATGCTCCAGGCCGCGCCGGAGAGCCTCGACATCGCCATGGGCCACATCACCGACAAGGCTACGGCGGCCCCGCGAATGACGCTGCATGAGCTGGGCCGTATCGTCTATTTCCGCGGCGACACGCTGCCGAAGGATTTGCAGCGCGAGCTGGTGCAGACGCGGCATTTCATCACCAAGGAATACCCCTTCGCCTTCACCAACGGCATCCAGGCGAGCTGGGTGGAGGTGGACCCGATGACCGGCATGGTCAAGCTGCTGGAACATTGGTGCGTCGAGGATTGCGGCCGCGTGATCAACCCGATGCTGGTGGATGAGCAGGTGCGCGGCGGCATCGTCCAGGGCATTGGCGGCGCGCTCTACGAGAACTGCATCTATGACGAGCAGGGCAATTTGCTGACCACCACGCTGGCCGACTACCTGGTGCCGATGTCGGCCGAGATGCCACAGATGCATGTGGGCCATGTGGAAACGCCCACGCGCGAATCTCTGCTCGGCGCCAAGGGCGCGGGCGAAGCCGGCACGGCCGGCGCCCCCGGTGCCATCATGAACGCCATCAATGACGCGCTGCGCCCCCTGAACGCCCGCGTGCATGAACAGCCTTTCACGCCCGAGCGCATCCTTCGCGCGCTCGGCACCATCGCGTAAGGTCAACCACACAGCGCCGCCAAAGGCGTGAAGACAAAAGGGAGTTCCAGGAATGACGACCGCTCGCCGAAGCCTGCTCATGGGCGCATCCGCCCTGCCGCTATTCTCCATCCAGAGCCAGGCGCAGACCGCGCTGAACATCACCATCGCCGCCAGCCATCCCGTGCAGAATTTCTGGGTGGCGATGATGAAGAACGTCTTCCAGCCGGAGATGGACAAGTTCCTGCGGGACAATGGCAACACCCACCGCGTCAACTGGCGCGAAGCCTATGGCGGCACGCTCTATCGCTTCCAGGACACGATGGAGGCGGTGCGCGACAACATCACCGATATCGGCTATGTCGGAACGCTCTGGGAGGGCAGCACCATGCCGCTCCAGAACGTCACCTACTTCACGCCCTTCGCAACCGGCGACCACGGCCTGATCGCCAATGCGTTTGAGAGCATGAACGCCAATGTGGCCGCGATCCGGGCGAACTGGAACGGGCTGAACATGGTCCCGCTCAGCTCCTACATCACCGACACCTACCACATCTGGTCCAACTTCCCGATCCGCACGCTGGATGACCTTCGCAACCGCAAGATCTCAGCCCCCGGCACCAGCGCCAACTGGCTGACCGGCACGGGTGCGACGCCCGTGGATGGCGCGCTGACCACCTACTACACCGACATCCAGACCGGCGTGTCGGAAGGCGCACTCTCCTTCTTCGTGGGCATCCTGCCGACGCGCGTGCATGAAGTGGCGCGCTTCATCACCAAGTGCGATGTGGGCGCCATGTATGTGGGCGGCATCGCCGCCAACCGGCAGCGCTTCGAACGCTGGCCCGAGCCGGTGCGCCGCGCCATGGTCGAGGCCGGCAAGATCACCACCCAGGCGCATATCCGCGACGTCTCCTCCCGTATTGCGGTGGCCGAGGCCGAGATGCTGCGCCAGGGCGCCGTCATCACCACCCTGGCCGAGGCCGAGCGCACGCGCTGGATCCGCGGCCTGCCCAACCTGGCGCGCACCTGGGCTGACAGCTCCGGCCCCGCCGCGCGCGAGGTGCTGAACGCCTATTTCGCCGCCATCCGCGCCGCGGGCCAGACGCCGGGCCGCGCCTGGGATCGTGAACTGACCGCATAGCCAGCCGGAGCGCGCCGCCATGGCAGACGAGATCGACATGGCGGCGCTCGACGCCGCCGCCGCCCCGCAGCCTTTCGACCCCGTCCTGATGATCCTCGATGGCCTCGCCGCCATCGGCACCATCTGGACCTTCGGGCTGATGCTGTTGATCTGCGCCGATGTCATCGGCCGGTCCTTCCTCAACATGCCCATCACCGGGGTGGCGGAAATCGCCGCACATTCTGTGGTGGGCATCGTCTTCCTGCAGATCGGCTCGACCATCTATCACCACCGCATGACGCGGGCCGACTTCCTGATCGAGCGCATCCGGCGCTGGGCGCCGGGCCTTGGCCGCGCCATGGAGGCGCTGTTCTACCTGCTGGGGGCGGCCGTCATGTTCTTCGTGGCGCAGGCCGCCTGGCCTGGCATGTGGACCTCCATGAACCTCCGCGAATTCTTCGGCGTGCAGGGGCTTTTCACCGTGCCGACCTGGCCGTTTCGCGGCCTGATCGTGCTGGGCGGGGGGGCGGGTTGCCTCGCCTATCTCGTTCTCTTTCTCCACGAAATGCGCCGGATGCTGCCCCGCCATGGATGATGTGACCCTCGGCTTCGCGCTGATCGGCGCGATGGTGGCGTTGATCGTCATCGGCCTGCCCATCGGCATCACGCTGATCTCCACCGGCGCCATCGGCGTCTGGCTGATCCGGGACAACCCGGACCTCGCCTTCCGCTTCACCGCGATGGCCACCTATTCCGGCATCCAGGACTACCTGTTCGCCACCATTCCGCTTTTTGTGCTGATGGGGCTGCTGGTCAGCATCTCGGATGTGGGGAAGGACACGTTTGACGTCGCGCAGAACATGCTGCGGCGGGTCAAGGGTGGGCTTGGCATCGCCACCGTCGGCGCCAATGCGGTGTTCGCTGCCGTGACTGGCGTTTCCATCGCCTCGGCCGCCGTCTTCACCAAGGTGGCGGTGCCCGAGATGGTGCGGCATGGCTACACCATGCGCTTCGCCACCGGGACCGTGGCGGGCAGCAGCATCCTGGGCATGCTGATCCCGCCATCGCTGCTGATGATCGTCTATGGCGTACTGGCCGAGGTCTCGATCGGCTCCATGTTCATCGCAGGCATCATTCCGGGCGTCATCATCGCGCTCGGCTTCGTCGTGATGATCTGGTGCTACGCCACCTTCGCGCCGCACCGCATCATGGAGCAGGCGCAAAGCCCGGCCATGCGGGACGAGCCCCTCATGGGGACCGCCGAAATGCTGGGCAAATCCTTGCCCATCCTCTCACTCGTCGTGCTCATCCTGGGCGGGCTCTATAGCGGCTTCTTCACGCCGACCGAGGCGGGTGCGGTGGGTGCCGCGGGTGCCCTGCTCATCGCCATCATCCGCCGCCGCCTGGATGCGCCGAAGTTCTGGCGGGTGCTGCGCGAGACGGGGCTGGTCTCGGCGGCCATCCTGTTTCTGCTCATCGCGGCGGGGCTGTATTCCCGCATGCTCTCCATGGCGGGCGTGCCCAACGCCATCGGCGATTTCGTCGAGCATCTGGGGCTTGGCGCCTATGGCTTCCTGCTGGCCTTCGTCCTCGTGGTGCTGCTGATGGGCATGATCCTGGACAGCACCTCCATCCTGCTGATCATGGTGCCGATCGGCGCGCCCATCGCCCAGGCCATGGGGTTCGACCTGATCCATTTCGGCATCATCGTCATCATCGCGGTGGAGATGGGGCTGCTGACGCCGCCCTTTGGCATCTCGGTCTTCACCGTGAAGGCGACGCTGGCCGACCCCAAGCTGGGCATCGAGACGATCTTCGCGGGCGCCATGCCCTTCATCCTGGTGATGGGGGTGGCGCTGGTCTTCATCGCGATCTTCCCGGTGCTCTCCACCGCGCTGGTGAAGTGACCATGTCGGGAGGCTGATCCGCGCCTTTGGTGAAGGCACCAAAGGCGACCAGGCTCCGAGCCTCAACCCACCGGCTTCAACGCGAAGTCATAGGCCAGGACGCGGTGCCCTTCCGGGGCCCGCGTGAATTCGGCGATGAGCGCCTGCTTCACGCCGAACACTGCATCGCTGTCCAGATAGGGGTCGCCAGCGACAAACACATGCGTCACCAGCGTCTCGTGACCCGGCGCCGCGATCATGAAATGCACATGGGCCGGGCGCATCGGATGCCGCCCGGTGGCGCGCAGCAAATCCCCCACCGGGCCGTCATCAGGCACGGGATAGGAGGTGGGCAGCAGGGTCCAGAAATGAAAGCGCCCCTGGGCATCGGCGCGGAAGCGGGCGCGCAGGCTGGCATTCTCCGCGGCCGGGCGCTGCACGTCATAGAAGCCCTCCTCATCCGAGTGCCAGATATCCACCATGGCGCCCGCAAGCGGCCCGCCGCACGCGCTTCGCACCTGGCCCGAGACATGCAGCCGCTCGCCCTTCATGGCCTGCGCCACCTCGGCCCCCAGCGGCAATTCGGGCGCATTCTCGACGAAGAAGGGGCCGAGCACGGTGGTGGGCGTGGCGCCCTCTGGCATGCGGTGGTTGATGGCATCCACGAGCATGGAGACACCCAGCGTATCCGAAAGGAGGATGAATTCCTGGCGCTTGTCGTCGCACATCTGGCCGATGCGCGTCAGGAAGCTGATGCCCGCCTGCCATTCCTCGAAGCTCGGCTCCACGTCGAGGATGAAGGCGTGCAGGTGCTTCACCAGGCTTTCCGTCACCTGGCGCATGCGCGGATCGGGCGTGGCGGCGAGGCGTTCCAGCACGGCGTCGGTGATGCTGTTCTCGTCGAAATCGCGCATGGCGTTGATTCCCCTGTTCCGTTCCATCCTGCCACCGCAGAGCAGCGTGGGAAACAAGGATGCAGCCAGGCACGAGCGCCGTGGGGCGGCGAGGAAGCGCGACGCGAGATGCTCATCGGATTGAAACCCCCCAGGACGGGGAAGCCCGATTCGTTCCGCGAACCGCGCCGGCATGACAAGTAAAATGCGCGGACTTGCGCCAGGCGCCGCGCGGCGGGAGGCTTCGTTCCACAAGGGAGACAACACCATGACCGAAACACCCGTCCTGATGGCCCGCGATGCGCGCGGCATCGTGACCGCGACGCTGAACCGCCCGGCGCTGGGCAATGCCTATAATGGCGCGATGCTCTCCGCATTGATCGAAGGGCTGCCGCAACTCGCCGCCGACCCTTCCGTGCGTGGCCTGGTGATTCGCGGCGCGGGAAAGCACTTCCAGGCCGGCGCCGACATCAACTGGCTGAGCCAGGCCGCCGCCAGCGCGCCCGAGCAGGCCTTCGCCGCCTCGATGATGACCACCCGCGCCATGCAGCGGCTGAATGAATTCCAAAAGCCCACCTTCGCCGTGATCCATGGCGCCTGCTTCGGCGGCGGCACCGGCATCGCCTGCTGCGTGGATGTGGCACTCGCCACCACGGAGGCGAGCTTCGGCATCAGCGAGGTCCGTGTCGGCGTTGCCCCCACGCCGATTTCCACCCACATGGTGCATGCCATGGGCCTGCGACACGCCCGCCGCTATGCCATCACGGGCGAGCGCTTCGGGCCGGAGGAGGCGATGCGCATCGGCCTGGTGCATGAGGTCCATGCACCAGATGCCATCGAGGCACGGCTCGAAGCCATCATCGCAGCGATGATGGCTTCCTCGCCCGCCGGCATCGCCATGACCAAGACGAGCCTGCTGCAATCCAATGGCCTGACGCTGAGCGAGCACCAGATGACCGCACTCGCGAATGAAAGCTGGATGCAGCGCGCCAGCGAGGAAGGCCGCGAGGGCCTCGCCGCCTTTCGCGAGAAGCGCAAGCCGCGCTGGGCGCCCTGAGCGGCGTCCAATCAGCCTGGGCGCAGCGCCAGGGCCGCCGCGACATGGCGCTGCCCTCAGGCCTCCCTGGCGAGGGCCAGGCGCGGCCGCGTGCGCTCGGAAAACACCGCAATGGTCCATGGCGTCGCGATGCCGGTCAACACCAGCACCACGCCCAGCATGCCCGCCTGCGCCGGCAGGCGGAAAGCCGGTCGAAGGTCAGCGTCGGGTCCGTCAGCTTGCATTGCTCGTAATGGAGCAACTCAAAGACGATCCAGATTGCGAGGGCCGAGCGGCGTGGTCGATGAACACCTCTGCAAGCCGGTGTTTCGCTGGGGAAGGCGGCGGGGTTACCCACCACGGGCATTACACTTCAACCACCAGGCGCCGGATGGCCAGGAGGCATTGCTCGAACAGGTCGAGATCATCCCAGCCCCGCGCGCGGTCGGCACGCAGCAGCACCCCGCCGGAAGCGGCGATGGCGCCTTCCAGCATCAGGTTTTCGGCCAGGCCGAAATCCTCGATCTCCAGGCCTTCGGCATCCCGCCAGGTCTTCCCGTCATGTGCGGCATCGGCCATGCGGGCCAGGTAATCGGCGGGCGCGTGGGTGTAGCCGAAGACCGGGCGGCCCAGCCCCCGCATGTAGCCGAGTTCGAACACCGTGCCGGGATCGGCCGCCACGCCCCGGAAGGGCGTCAGATTGGCCACCAGCACGTCACAACCCTCGATATGCGCCTCATTCGCCGCATGGATGCGCCGCCAATCCGGCGGGCCGGAGGGCATGGGCGCGGGCGCATCCAGGGGGAAGACGCCGAGCATGCCGTGGCGGGCGCAGAGCGCCTTCTTCGCCGCGCCGGCGGCGAGGGGGTCGGGCAGGAAGACTTCGGGGCCGGCGAGGTAAATCCGCATGGGGGCATTCTGCCAAGAAAGCGGCGCTTGGCCTATCATCAAGCGATGGACCTTGAAGCATCGTCTGACGCCTTTGATTTCATTGGCGGTTGAGGCGGCAGGCCGGAACATGCGGGGAGTTTCCGCCACCATGCGGCGAGGTTGTTCACGGCGCCTCCACAACCTGCCCGACCCGGCCGGGGTGGTGCGCCTCACCGCGCTGCATGAGGTGGATTTCCTGCCGCCGCCGGGCTAATCCCCCAGCATGATTTCAACGGGCCGCCTGGCAGCACTCCTGGGTTTGCTCGCAGCCTTCGGCCCGCTTTCCATTGACATGTACCTGCCGGCCTTCCCGCAAATCGGGGAGAGCCTGGGCGGCGGCGTCCAGGGCGTGCAACTCACGCTCGCCGCCTATTTCATCGGCATGGCGCTGGGCCAGCTTCTGCACGGCCCGCTTTCCGACCGGCTGGGACGGCGGCCTCCCCTCTTTGCCGGACTGGTCGTCTATATCGCCGCCTCCATCCTCTGCGCGCTGGCCACAAGCATGGAGGCGCTGATCGCGCTGCGCTTCCTCCAGGCGCTGGCAGGCTGCGCTGGGATGGTCATCTCGCGCGCGGTGGTACGCGATGTCTCTGACGTGCTGGACCCCGTGCGCCTGATGGGCCGGCTGATGCTGGTGATGGGTGTGGCGCCCATCCTGGCGCCGCTGATCGGCGGCTACATCGCCGCCTGGTTCGGCTGGCGGGCCATCTTCTGGCTGCTGGCGCTGATCGGCGTGGCGACCCTGCTGCTCTGCATCTTCATGCTGCATGAGACCCTGCCCGACGCGCGGCGGCGGCGCGGCTCCCTCCTGCATGTGCTGCACAGCTATGGCGGCCTGCTGGCGGATCGCCGCTTCATGGGCGCGGCGCTCGCCTCGGGCTTCGCCATCTCGGGCATGTTCGCCTATATCGCGGGCTCGCCCTTCGTCTTCATCACGCTGAACGGCGTGGCGAGCGAGCATTATGGCTGGCTTTTCGGCGCTGCCGCGGCCGGGTTCATCGTCTTCTCCCAGGTGTCGCCGAAGTTGGCGGCGCGGCTGGGGCGGGAGCGGGTGTTCAACCTGAGCATCGCAGCCATCGCTGGCTCGGGCCTGGCGCTTTTGGCCTTCACGGCGCTGGGGGCGCCCTTTGCGGCGCAATATGTGATGATCTTTCTCTATGTGTCGTTGCTCGGCATCGCGCTGCCGCTGGGCACCATCATCACCATCACGCCCTTCCCCCACATGGCCGGCACAGCCTCAGCGCTGGTGGGCACGTTGCAATTCGGGATGGGGGCAATGGCGGGGACGTTGATCTCGGTGCTGCATGACGGGACCGCCCTGCCCATGGCCCTGACCATCGGCCTGGGTGGCAGCGCGGCCCTGGCGGCGCGGGTCCTGCTGCGGGTGTGAGTGCCTCCGGGGAGGGACGCTGCCCCGCTCCAACACGCCAATTCCCGCGCTGCAAGGGCCTCGGACCTTGGCCAGAGGGGTCTAGAGCTTTTTCCGTTCGAAAGGGCTCACGGAAAAAGCTCCAGATCATTGAATCACGAGCATCTTTATCCGGTCAAACGATTCCGTTTGACCGGATGATGCTCTAGCCGCTCTCCCCCAAGCCGCGCCCTCACCCCGCCGCGTGGATCGCGCGCCAGAGCTTCTCGGGTGTCACCGGCATGTCGAGGTGGTTCACGCCGAGCGGCCGCAGCGCATCCACCAGCGCGTTCATCACCGCCGGCAGGCTGCCCGCGCAACCCGCCTCGCCGCAGCCCTTGGCGCCGAGCGGGTTGGTGGTGCAGGGCACCGGGTGGCTTTGCACATCGAAGCTCGGCAGGTCATCGGCGCGGGGCAGGCCGTAATCCATGAAGCTGCCGGAGAGGAGCTGGCCTTCCTCGGAGTAGGAGACCTGCTCATGCAGGATCTGACCGATGCCCTGGACGATGCCGCCATGCGCCTGGCCGGCCACCAGCAGCGGGTTCACCACCACGCCGAAATCATTGACCGAGGTGTAGTTCACGATCCTGGTGTGGCCGGTCTCCGGCTCGATTTCCAGCTCGCAGACATGGCAGCCATTGGGATAGGCCATGGGTGCCTGGTCGAACACATGCTGCACATCGAGCGAGGCTGGCACTTCGGAGGGCAGCGAATGGCTCTCCCGCAGCTTCGCCGCCAATTCCATGATGCCGATGCCGCGGTCCGTGCCGGCAATGGTGAATTGCCCGGCCTCGAATTCGATATCGGCGGCCGAGCTTTCCAGGATGTAGGAGGCGGCGAGCTTGCCCTTCTCCACCACCAGGGCCGAGGCCTCGATGATCGCGGCACCCGAAGCCATGAGCGACTTGGAGCCGCCCGTGCCGCCACCGGCCACCAGCTCGTCGGAATCACCCTGGAGCAGGCGCACGCTCTGGAAGGGCACGCCGAGATACTGGTGCAGCACCTGGGCGAAGGCCGACCAATGGCCCTGCCCGTAATCCAGAGTGCCCGTGATGATGGTGACGGTGCCGTCCTTCTCGAAGCGGATGCCGCCCTGTTCCTTCGCCGGCGGCGCCGTGCATTCCAGGAAATTGCCGATGCCGATGCCGCGCAATTTGCCGCGCGCCTTGGCTTCCGCACGGCGGGCCTCGAAGCCCTCGAAGTCGGCGGCCTTCAGGGCTTCGTCGAGAATTGCGGAAAAATCGCCGCCATCATAGACGCTGCCCGAGGGCGCCGCGTAGGGAAACTGGTCCGGCTTGATGTGGTTCAGGCGGCGCAACTCCACCGAGGATTTGCCCAAGGCCTGGGCCGATTCCTCGATCAGCCGCTCCATGAAGTAATTGCCCTCCGGCCGCCCGGCGCCGCGATAGGCGGAGACGGGGGTGGTGTTGGTCAGCATGCAGCGGGTGCGGACCTCGATGAGCGGCAGGGTATAGTTGGACTGCACATTCTTCACGAAATTGCCCGTGGCCATCAGCGGCGCCACGGTCGAGAGATAGGCGCCCATATTGGCAAAGCTGGTCAGCCGCACGGCAAGGAAGCGGCCCTCGGCATCGAGCGCGAGTTCGGCCTCAACCTCATGGTCGCGGCCATGCTGGTCGGACATGAAGGACCCGCTGCGCTCATCGGTCCATTTCACCGGGCGGCCGAGCATCTTCGCCGCATGCAGCAGCGGCAGGTATTCGGGATAGGCATTGGCCTTCATGCCGAAGCTGCCGCCGACGTTGCCGGTCAGCACGCGCACCTTGTCCTTGGGCAGTTTCAGCACGTCATCGGCCAGCTGGTTCCGCAGCCCGAACACGCCCTGGCAGCCGACATGCAGCGTGAAGCGGCCATCGGCGTATTCGCCGATCGCGCTGCGCGGCTCCATCGCCGCCACAACGATGCGGCTGTTGCGGATGGAAAGCTTCTGCACATGCGCGGCGGAGGCAAAGGCGGCACCCACCTTGCCGGCATCGCCGAAGGCGAAATCCAGCACGCAGTTTTCCGGGATGTCGTCATAGAGCGCCGGCGCTGCGGCGGCGGCCGAGGCCTCGGTCACGGCGTCCAGCGTCTCGATGTCCAGCGCCACCAGTTCGGCGGCGTCCTTCGCCTGGGCCTTGGTCTCGGCCACCACGACGGCCACCGGGTCGCCCACGAAGCGCAGCTTGTCGCGCGCCAGCGATGGGCGGCGGGTGGTGCGAAGGGGCGTGCCATCGGCGTTCTTCAGCGGCATGGCGCAGGTCATGTCGCCATATTCAGCGAGGTCAGCCGCGGTGATCACGGCCTTCACGCCGGGGGCGGCCAGCGCCTCGCTCACATCCACGCCGTTCAGCACGGCATGGGCATAGGGGCTTCGGACCACATGGGCGTAGAGCTGGCCGGGCAGCGCCAGGTCATCGGTGTAGCGGCCCTGCCCCTGCAAAAGCTTCGGATCCTCCTGCCGGGGCACGGGCTGGCCCACGCCGAATTTCAGCCGTGTGGGATCGAAGGGCAGGTTCGTATCGGGCATGCGCGGTTCTCCGGAGCTGGATGGATGGTAGGCGGGGCTGGGGCTTCCGCAAGGGGCGAAGCGGGGTCAGGCTGCGTTCATGGTGATTCTCCGCCTCAACCCCACACCCGCCGGCATGGCTCTGGCGGCCATGGCAGGGCTCACCTTCTGCGTGCTGAATGTGCTGCTGCGCATCCTGGCCACCGAGCTGCCGCCTTTCCAGGTGCAGTTCCTGCGCTATGCCTGCGGCCTGCTGGTGCTGCTGCCCTGGATCATCCGGCAAGGGCTGGCCGCCTATCGCCCGCACGGACTGCGCGGGCAGTTGTGGCGCGGGCTGGTGCATTCCAGCGCGCTGTATCTCTGGTTCGCCGCCCTTCCCAACATCCCCTTCGCGGATTTGACGGCCATCGGCTTCACCAGCCCGCTTTTCGTCATGATCGGTGCCGTCATCTTCCTGCGCGAGAAGATGTTCTGGCAGCGCTGGGTGGCGGGCCTGCTGGGGTTTGCCGGCGTGATGATCGTGGTGGGGCCGCAATTGACCGGAGCAGGCGGGCACTACGCGCTGATGATGCTGGCCTCCGCACCGCTCTTTGCCGCCTCCTTCCTCATCACCAAGGCTCTCACCAGGCGCGACACGCCCGAGGTGATCGTCGCCTGGCAATCCATCACCGTGGCGCTCTTCACCCTGCCCGTGGCGCTGCTGGTATGGGAATGGCCTGATGCGCGGCAATGGGGGCTGGTGCTGATCTGCGGGGCGCTGGGCAGTCTCGGCCACTGGATGCTGACGCATGCCTTCAGGCTGGCCGATATCTCCAGCGCCCAGCCTGTGAAATTCCTGGACCTGATCTGGGCCGCGAGCCTGGGCTACCTCATCTTCGCCGAAACCCCCACCAGCTCGACCTTCCTGGGCGCGCTGGTCATTTTCGTCTCCACCACCTGGATCGCGCGGGTCGAGTCCCGCCGCGTGAGGAGCCCTGCCACATGAGCCCTGAGATCGCCGCCCTGGAAGCCAGAGCCACCCAACACCGCACGACGGGCGATCTGGTCTGGCGGGAATGGGGTGCGGGGCCGCCGCTCGTGTTGCTGCATGGCGGCTCCGGCTCCTGGCGGCATTGGCTGCGGAACATCGCCGGGCTTTCCGCCCATTACAGGCTGCTGGTGCCCGACATGCCGGGCCTGGGCGAATCCGCCCTGCCAGAGGAGGAAACGCCCGCCGGCGCCGCGCTGGTGCTGCGCTGGGGCCTGGAAGCCCTGCTGGGCGCGGAGCGGCGCTATCACCTGGCCGGCTTCTCCTTCGGGGCCAATGTGGGCGGGCAATTGGCGGCGATGGAGGGTACGCATGTGTGCAGCTACACGGCGGTCGGCGCCGCCTCGCTCGGCCTGCCGCGTCCGCCGCTCGATCTGCTGAAGGTGCGAGACAAGAGCGGCGATGCGCGGCGCGCGGCGCATCACGAGAACCTGGCCCGGCTGATGATCCATGACCGCGCGCTGATCGATGACACGGCGCTGGAAATCCAGGAGCACAACACGCAGCATGCAAGGCTGCGCTCGCGCGGCTTTGCCGGCAGTTCCATGCTGCGAGACGCGCTGGCCCGGGCCAAGGCGCCACTCGCCGGCATCTGGGGCGAGCGCGATGCGGTGGCCTGGCCCGAGGTGCAGGCCCGGCTCGATGTGCTGCGCGGGCTGGACCCCGGCTTGCTGGAAGCCGTGATCCCCAATGCCGGCCATTGGGTGGCCTATGAGGCCTCGGCGCAGTTCAACGCGACGCTTCTGGGGATGCTGGCGCGACGCGCAGCATAAAGAGCGCCACGAAGGCGGCGAGTGACAGACCCGCGGTGAACCACAGCGCATGCGCCCCGAAGCCGGCGACGACAAAGCCGAACAAGGCGGGCGCAATCGCCCCCAGGAAGCGCGCCGGCGCCACGATCAACCCCTGCCGCGCGCCATAGCCGGCCGCGCCGAACACCGCGAGCGGCAGCGTCCCGCGCACGATGGTGTTGATGCCATTCCCCGCCCCGTGCAGCAGCACGAACACCGCCGCAAAGGGCGCGCCGAACACCAACAGGATGGCCGCGCCGATGGGATGCGTCACCTGCGCGATCTTGGCCGATAGCAGCGGATGCGCCCGACGGAGCATGGTGAATTCAAGCACCCGAGCCGCTACCTGCGCCGGGCCCATGAGCGCGCCGGCCGCGATGGCGGCAGCAGGCGTGGCCCCGGCAGCCACCAACAGGGCGGGCAAATGCGCGGCGAGCGCAGCGGCAGCGAAGCCGCCCGAGGCGAAGACAAAAGCCATGAGGATGGCAGTGCGCCGCGTCTCCTGCGCCGCCTCGGCCGTGGGGGGGGCGGCGGGCTTGGCGGCGGGTGGGCCGATGCTGCCGCGCGGCAGAAAAAAATTCAGCGGCATGGCCAGCACCAGATGGATCAAGGCCCAGCCCCAGCAGGCGCCGCGCCAGCCGAATTCGGATAACATCAGCCCGCTCAGCGGCCAGCCCAGCGTGCTGGCGAAGCCCGCAATCAGCGTGATGCCGGTGATGGCGCTGCGCGCATCCTTGCCATAGAGGCCGGCCAGCGTGGCGAAGCCCGCATCATAAAGCCCCATCGCCATGGCCAGCCCCAGCACCAGCCAGGCGGCAAACAGCATGGCGGGCCCCTGCGCCATGGCGAGCATGGAGAGGCCCAGGATGAACACCAGGTTGGAGGCCAGAAGCACCGCCCGCCCGCCATATGCATCAATCGCCCGGCCGACGAGCGGCCCCAGGAAGGCGGTCAGCAGCATCGCGCAGGAAAACGCGACGAAGACGATGGAGGGCTCAACCCCCAGGTTGCGCGCCATGGCACCGGCGAGGATGGCCGGAATGTAGTAGCTGCTCGCCCAGGCCAGGGTTTGCGAGCTCCCCAGCAGCAGGACGACCAGCCGCCTGCTCATGTCTGGTCGCGCAGCAGGGGTTGGGCGGCGCGCAGCACGCGTTCATAGCGCGCCCGTTCCTGCGCCGCGCGCCCGGGCGGCCAGTCGCGATAGCCCTGCCCGGTCTTGGGGCCGAGGCGGTTCTCGGCCACGAGCTTCGCCAGGCCGGGCGAGGGCTCGGGGCTGGTGTTCAGGCTGGGATAGATGGTGGCGGCGGCTGCGAGCTGCGTCTCCAGCCCGGCCAGCTCCTTTTGCAGGATCGGGCCCGCCGCCAGATAGCGGAAGCCGAAGCAATAGCGCACCGCGCGGTCCACATCCTCGGCGCTGGCCAGGCCGGAATCGATGCAGGAAAACGCCTCGCGCATCAGCGCATGCTGGATGCGGTTGGCAAGAAATCCCGGCTCATCCCGCGCCACCCGGATCGGCATGCGGCCGAGCGCTTCCATGATGGCGAAGAAGCGATCCACCACCCATGCCTCCGTCGCCTCGCCCTTCACAACCTCGACGCCGGGGACGAGATGGGCGGGGAGAAAGAAATGCAGGTTGCACATGCGGGATTTCGTGGCGCAGTCGCGCGAGATCTCGGTGATGCGGTAGCCCGAGGCGTTGGAGCCGATGGGGATATGCGCCGGGACAAGCTGATCCAGCTCGGCGAACAAGGCGCGCTTCAGCGAGATGTTCTCGGGCGCGGCCTCCACCACGCAGGCGCAATCCGCGAAGGGCATGTCGGCCAGCGCCGCATGCAGGCTCAGGCCCGCCTCCAGCGCGGGGTCCGCGCCCAATTGGCCGAGCGCCGTCCGCACGCGGGCGCGCTTTTCCGGCCAGGCGGCCTCGGCCGGCTCCTGCGCGGCGACGCGCCAGCCGCCGGCCAGAAAAATCGCCGCGATGTCGCAGCCCATCAGTCCCATGCCGATGATGCCCGCCTGCTCGGTCATGCTTCCCGCTCCGGATAGAAAATCTTCACCACTTCGATCTCCTCAACGCCGGCCGGCGTTCGCAGCTTCACCACGTCGCCCACGCGCTTGCCGAGCAGGGTGCGCGCAATCGGCGAGACCCAGGAGATGCGGCCCAATTCCGCCACCGCCTCCTCCATGCCGACGATCATCACCGTTGTCTCGCTGTCATCTTCGCGAGCGTAAGTGACGGTCGCGCCGAAAAACACCTGGTCGCGGCGCTTCTGGTCGCGCGGGTCCACCACCTCGGCCCGGTGCAGGCGGCGTTGGATGAAACGGACGCGGCGATCAATCTCGCGCAGGCGGCGCTTGCCATATTGGTAATCGGCATTCTCGCTGCGATCGCCCAGGGCAGCCGCCCAGGAGACGATCTGCGTCACCTTGGGCCGCTCACCATGCCAAAGCGCGTGCAGTTCGGCCTGGAGCGCCGCCTGCCCGTCGGGCGTCATGTAGAAGGGCGTACCGGGGGGGACGCCCGGCGGGCCTTCATCATCCTCGTCGTCTTCGCTCGCGTCGCTCAAGGCATCCACAACCCGCCATTGATGTGGTGCACCTGGCCGGTGATCCGGCTCGACTGCCCGCATGCCAGGAAACAGGCCAGTTCCGCAATGTCGTAGGGCTGGCCGAGGCGCGCGATGGGGGCGGTCTTCACCCGCTCGGCCAATTCGGCCTCGCCATGGCCGCGGCGCGGCTGCGCCGTATCGGTCAGGCCGCAGGCGCTGGCGACCCGCGCCCCCGCCTCGGCATCATCCAGCCAATTCACCGCGACGCGTGCGCCCTCGCGCCCGAAGACCTCGCCAATGCCCTGCTGCGCGCAGGTGACGAGCGCGATGCGGCCCGCAAGCCGCATCACCCGGCCGCCCGCTTCATCGCCAGCGGATCACGCCGCACGAGCCGCGCCAGCATGGCATCCACCTCGGCGCGCGTGGCATCGGACAGCTTCGGCCCAGGTGCGCGCAGGGTCGGATGGGCGATGATCCCGCGCCGCATCAGCACATATTTCCGCACGGCCAGGCCCAGGCCCGGCTGGTGTTCGGTGCGGATCAGCGGCAGATGCGCCTCGAACAAATCCATCGCCGCATCATTCTGCCCGGCCTTCACCAGATGGATGACGCGCACCAGCATTTCCGGGAAGGCGTAGCCGGTCATCACGCCGTCATTGCCGCGCTGGATTTCCTCCGGCAGGAACAGCCCGCCATTGCCCCCAAACATGGCGATCCGGCGCATCTCGCCCCTGGCCATCATGGCTTTCAGCTTGGTGATCTTGTCGAGGCCGGGCCAATCCTCGGCCTTGAGCATCACGCAGCGCTCATCGGCGGCGAGCGCCGCAATCACGCGGGGCGACATGTGGACGCCATTGGCCTGCGGGAAATCCTGCAACACCCAGGGCGCGGGCGCCACGGCTTCCGCGGCCCCCTGCAACCAGGAGAGTGTGGCGTCATCGCCACGCAGCCCCGTCGGCGGCGCGATCATCACACCAGCCGCGCCCGCCTCCATGGCGCGGGCGGCGAGCGCCGCCATCGGCGCATAGCCGGGGGCCGAGACGCCGACGATCACCGGCAGGCCGCTCGCGTGATTGATGACGATGCGGACCAGCCGCATCGCCTCCTCGGCGTCCAATTTTGGCGCCTCGCCCATGATGCCGAGAATGGTGAGGCCCGTGGCCCCGGCGGCCACATAGGCCTCGGCCATGCCGGCGGCGCTGCGCTCATCGAGCGCGCCATCGGGCGTGAAGGGGGTGGGGCAGATGACGCAGACGCCCGCGGCGTCAGCCGTCAGGCTTTGGGTGGCTTCGGCCGTGAGCATGGGAGACTTCTCCTGGATTGCCGGCGAAACTAAACCCGTTCCGGCAAGCTGCGAAGGATGGACCATGGACCTCCCCGGGGGGGGATGCCGCCACGCGAACGGGACCTGCTGGGCTATGGCTGCACGCCCCCCGATCCGCGAGGAAGTGACCACCCATCCCGATTCCTGCATGGAAACCCACTACGCCTATGGCGCGCGGGCCGGCATCTGGCGGATTCTGGATGCCTTCGCCAAGCACGACATGCGCGCCACCTTCTCCGCCTGCGGCCGCGCCGTGGCGCATTCGCCGCAACTGGTGCGCGAACCCCACCAGGCCGAGCCCGAGATCAGCGCGCATGGCTGGCGCTGGGAAAGCCACGCCAACATGCCCGAATCCACCGAGCACGCCGCCATCGCCGCCATCCGGGATGCAACGGGCGGGCGGCCGGTTGGCTGGCTGCTGCGCGAAACTGGCGCGAAGATGCTCTCCATCGGCCTGCATCTGCGGATCATCGGCCGGCCGGGGCGAATGCGGGCGCTGGCGGATATCCTGGCGCATGTGGCGAAGACGCCCGGCATCTGGGTGGCGCCCCGGCGGGAAATTGCGGCGCATTGGCGCAAACGCGCCCAGGAACTGCCATGATGATTGCGCTATAAGGCGGCATGCAACCCGCTCTCTCCCCCCCTGCGATTTCGGTCGTCGTCCCCTGCTACAATGAGCAGGAGGTCCTGCCCGAATTCCACCGCCGCCTGGCCGCCAGCCTGGAAGGCCTCGGGCTGGATTGGGAGGTCGTCTATGTGAATGACGGCTCCTGCGACTCGACGCTGAATGTGATGACCAGCCTGGCCACCGCCGATTCGCGGGTGGCGCTGGTCAATCTTTCGCGCAATTTCGGCAAGGAGATCGCGCTCACCGCCGGCCTCGACCATGCGCGCGGAGCCGAGGGCGTGGTGGTGATTGACGCCGACCTCCAGGACCCGCCGGAGGTGATCCCCGAACTGCTGGCCGCCGCGCGCCAGGGCTATGACATCGCCTATGCCCAGCGCAGCATCCGCCATGGCGAGGGCTTGTTGAAACGCCTCAGCGCCTCGGCCTTCTACCGCGTGATGCAGCGGCTTGGCGGCAAGGTGCAGCTGCCGCCCGATACCGGCGATTTTCGCTTCATGTCCCGCCGCGCGCTCGATGCGCTGCTGCAACTGCGCGAACAGCATCGCTTCATGAAGGGGCTGTTCGCCTGGGTGGGCTTCCCCGCCATCGCCGTGCCCTATGAGCGCGCGCCGCGTGCCGCCGGCGAGACCAAGTGGAATTACTGGAAGCTGTGGAACCTCAGCCTGGAGGGCATCACCAGCTTCACCGTGGGGCCGCTCAAGATCGCCAGCTATCTGGGCCTGGCCACCGCCTTCTTCGCCGGCCTCTATATTTTTCAGCTCGTCATCCGCACCGTCTTCTTCGGCAACCCGACGCCTGGCTATCCCAGCCTGATGGCGGTGGTGCTGTTCCTGGGCGGCGTGCAGCTCATGACGCTGGGCATCATCGGTGAATATCTCGGGCGCATCTTCAACGAGACCAAGGGCAGGCCGCTCTACATCATCGAGCGGCACATCCCCTCATCGGCACACGCCGAGGCCGCCCAGCGCGACGCAGCCTGAACCGGACAGCCCCGGCCCGATCCGCACCTCGCCGGGAGCGAGGGCGCGGGCGAGGGTCTGGGCATCGGTGCAACGCGGCGGCTCGCGCCAGCGGGCGGCATACATGGTGTTGACCGGGCGGGGCGTCTCGCTCGCCAGCAGCAGGATTTCCAGCGAAAGCACCCGCGCCGCCGCATCCTCGGGCGGGATGCAGGGCCAGGAGGGGATGAGGGTGATCTGCGCGGCATCGCGCAGAATCGGGCGCAGCGCATCGGCCTCGATGCTCCATGGTGCACGCTCATGCGCCCAGGTGGCGAGGGCGCCGCGCATCGGCGCGGCGTCGGTCAATTGCAGCAGGGCGCAGGCGGCGAAGATCACGGGCCGGCGCTGCAACAGCACGGCGGCACCGATCATCAGCGCATAGCCCACCGGCCAGAAGAAGCGGCCCGAGGCGCGAAATTGCTCGAGAAAGCCGGGCGCGGGGCCGAGGTCCAGCAGCACCGCACCTCCCAGGCCGATGCGGAAGGAAATGGCGATGAGCGTGAGGCCCAGCAGCGCCAACACCAGGCCCGGATGCGCGCGCAAGCCGGGTGCCACCCGCTCACGCCCCAGGATCACGCCTGCCACCAGCGCGGCCCAGAGCCCGAGGCCGAGCCAGTTATATCCCTCCCAGCCGCCATGCCCGGTCGCGTCCACTTCGCGCGTGACCAGCCAGCCGAGAATGGCCGAGCGGAAAGGCCAGAACGGTGAGAGCAGGTTCAGCGCGTATTGCCCGTATCCGCCATCGCCCGCCGCGCCGAAATAGCCCAGCAGCGCCATGGTGCCGAACATCGCGCCCGCCGAGGCGCCGACACCAACTGCGGCGCGAATAAACGCCTCACCCCGCAACGCCAGCGAGAGCGGCACGGCGGCCAGCAGCGCCAGCGACATCAGTGCGAGATAGGGATGCACCAGCAACGCCACCACCTGGAACGGCACCGCAAGCCGCCACCAGCGCGCATCGCCGAGCGCGCGGAAATACAGGCCCAGCGCCATCAGGATGACGAAATGCCCGCACAGCGCCGCATGGCCGTAGCGCATGATGAAGGCGGGCATGGCACTCGCCATCACCGCGACAGCGATGCCCGGCAGAAGGCCCCGCACGCCGGCGCCGCGCAGCGCAAACACCGCCGCGACCGGCTGCAGCACCCAGGCCAGGGCGTAGAAGATCCCGATTCCGTGGAAGCCCTCGGGCAGCAGCGGCGCCATCAGCTTCAAGGGCAGGGCGAGCGCCGGAATTCCGTCGAGAAACGCAAGATTCGCATTCTGCAGCGTGCCCAGATTCAGCAGCGGCCAGCGCCAGGCATCGGCGAGGAAGTGCCGTTGCGCGATGGCATGCTGCGCCGCATCCCCCACCGGCCGCCAATCCAGTCCCGCACGTGGCCAGATGAAATCCAGCCCGAACAATTGCATGGCGAGCAATGCTCCCAGCAGCGCTGAAGCGGGATAGGCGAGACGGGACAAGGCGGCGCTCCGCTGAGGACGCATTGGCGTGCCATCCCAGGCAAAGCGCCGCAAGGGCGGCATTTATTGCGCTGCCACATTCTTGCCTCAAGCGGGTCCAATTACCGCCTGGGATGACCCCCATACCGACAACGTGGCCAGGAACGGATAACCCGATTCCCCGCCACACTTTAGATCGGGGCTGCCGGACTTCGCCGGATGCACCGTGAATGAGGCACAAATGCCCGGCCTGGACGCGTTTACGTCCCTGCAACGTGAGACGGCAATCCGCGAGACGCGGATCGGTGGCGGCTATGGCGCGCCCCAGGCCGTCATGGCGCCGCTCCAGATGCATTCGCTCCAGCCCGCGCTCAAGCGCGCGATGGATGTGATGATCGCGGGCGCCATGCTGCTGGTGCTGGCCCCGGTCTTCCTCATCCTGGCGCGGATCGTCCGCGCCGATGGCGGCGCGGCCTTCTTCGCGCATCGCCGCGTGGGCCGTCATGGCGAGAGCTTCGGCTGCCTCAAATTCCGCTCCATGGTGATGGACAGCCAGGCGCGCCTGGACGCGCTGCTGGCGACCGACCCCGCCGCTCGCGCCGAATGGGAAGCGACGCGCAAGCTGAAGAATGATCCGCGCGTGACCAAGATCGGCCGCTTCCTGCGCGCCACCTCGCTGGACGAGCTGCCGCAGCTGATCAACGTGCTGCGCGGCGAGATGAGCCTGGTTGGCCCCCGCCCCGTCATCCAGGCCGAGCTGGACAGCTACTATGGCGCGGCCGCCATACATTACATGAGCGTGCGCCCCGGCATCACGGGCCTGTGGCAGGTCTCCGGCCGCTCGGACACCAGCTATGCCCAGCGCGTGGCGCTCGACATGGCCTATGTGTCGCGGCTTTCGGTCTGGCAGGATATCCGCATCCTCCTGCGCACGCCGGTCGCCGTGCTGTCGCGCCGCGGCGCCCACTGAGCTAGGCTCCGGGCCGTGCAGGCCCGGAGACACCCCCGATGAGCGAGACCGCCGCAGCACGCGCGGGAGCGAGCCGCCTCCTCTCCGGCATGTTCTGGAACGCGATGGGGCGCGGGCTTCCCCTCATCCTCGCTCTCGCCCTCACGCCGCTGCTGGTGCAGCAGATGGGGCTGGAGCGCTGGGGGCTATTCACCCTTGCGCTCGCGCTGGTTGGCGTCTTTGGCATCTTCGACCTGGGCATCGGCCCCGCCCTGACGCGCGGCCTCTCCGAGCGCATGACCGATGGCGCGGAGGATACCGGGGCGGGCAAGCTGGTCGGCACGGCGATGCTGGCGCTGGGCGGCTTTGCGGCGATAGGGGCCGCGGCGCTGTGGCTGATACTGCCGTGGTTGATGCAAAGCGCGCTGAACGTGCCACCCGAATTGCAGGCCGAGGCGCTGACCGCCTTCCGCATCCTGGCCTGCGCCGCGCCGCTCATCGTGCTGAATGCGGCACTCTGGGGCGTGCTGGCCGCGCATCAGAAATTCGCCGCCGCCAATCTCGCGACCATCCCGGTGGCCATCATGTATTACGTCGGCCCGGCGATCCTGCTGGTCTTCTGGCAGAGCCTGATTGGCGTCATGATCGTGCTGGTGCTGTGCCGGCTGGCCAATACCCTCTCCTACCTCTGGCTTGCGCGGCCGGTGCTGCCCCGGCTTTCGGTGGGCAGCCCGCTGATGGTGCTGCCGCTGCTGCGGATCGGCGGCTGGATGACCTTCGCCTCGGTGCTCAACCAGGCGCTGCTCTATGCGGATCGCTTCCTGATCGGCGCGCTGCTGACACTCGCCGCCGTTGCCTATTACGCGACGCCGCTCGATCTCGTGCTGCGGATGTGGATCCTGCCGGTGGCCATCGCGCAGGCCCTGCTGCCGGCCATGGCCTCGGCCTTCCGCCTGCTGCCGGAGGTGACGGCGGGGCTGCTGCGGCGCGGCGCGCTGCTGATGCTGCTGCTGACGCTGCCGCCCTGCCTGGTGCTGGCGGGGGTGGGCGATTGGGTGCTGCGGCTTTGGCTCGGCCAGGATTTCGCGGCGGGTGGCGGCATGGTGCTGCGCATCCTGGCGGGCGGCATCTTCTTCTCCTGCCTCGCCTTCGCGCCCAATGCGCTGCTGGACGCGATTGGCCGGCCGGATGCGACGGCCAAGCTCATCCTGGCGCAGGTGGTGATTTTCCTGCCGCTCTCGGCGCTGTTTCTCTGGCTTTGGGGGATCGAGGGCGCGGCGGTGGCATGGGCCATCCGCGCGGCGGGCGATTGCGCGGGCAAGTTCTGGCTGGCCGGGCGGCTCTACCCGGCTGCCGGCCAAACTGCCCGGCAATTCGCTCTGCCGCTGGGGCTTTCCGCCCTGGCGCTCGCCGTCATGGTGCTGGCGCCGGATGCGCGCTGGGCGGCGGGGCTGGCGGTGGGCGGCTTCCTGCTGGTGGTGGCCGCCATGCTGCGCGTGTTGACCCCCGAGGAACGCGCCGCGCTGAAGCCCCTTCTCCGCCGCCCTTGGCAGGCCCGGCGCCTGCTGCAATCAGGCGCCACATGATCGCGATCAATGGCCGATTCCTCACGCAAGGCCTCACCGGCGTGCAGCGCTACGCGCGCGAGATGACGCGCGCCCTGGATGCGCTGGTGGCTGCGGGCGAGGCGCCGCCGATGCGGTTGATCGCGCCGCCGGTCGCCGATGGGCTGGAGGAGTTCGCCCATCTGGCCCCCAGCATCATCGGCCAGCGTGGCGGGCAGCTTTGGGAACAGCTGGACCTGCCACGCGCGGCGGGGGGCGATTTCCTGCTCAACCTCGGCAATACCGCGCCGGTCGCGCAGGGGCGCAACCAGGCGGTGGTGATCCATGATGCCGGCGTCTTCGACACGCCCGAGAGCTATTCCTGGAAGTTCCGCAGTTGGTATCGCGGCCTGCAACACATGCTGGTGTTCCGGGGCACGCGCATCCTCTCCGTCTCGGCGTTTTCGGCCGGGCGCATCGCCAGCAACCTCGGCATTGATCCCGCGCGCATTGGCGTCACGCTGGAAGGTGGCGAGCACATCCTGCGCGAAGCGGCAGACCCCGCCATCCTGGCTCGGCACGGCCTCGCGGCGGGCGGCTATGCGCTGGTGATCGGCACGGGCGCGGCCCACAAGAATTTGGCGGCTTTGCAACACGCCATCGGCGCCCTGGCCGCGCGCGGGCTGGTGCTGGCGGTGGCCGGCGCCAAGGATGCCGCCGTGTTCCGCCAGGATGGCGCGCCGCCCAGCGAAAATGTGAAGCCGCTGGGCCGGGTTTCCGATGCCGAATTGCGCGCGCTGTATGAATCCGCGCTCTGTCTCGTCTTTCCCTCGCGCTATGAGGGCTTCGGCCTGCCGCCGGTCGAGGCGATGTGGTGTGGCTGCCCGGTCATCGCCTCGCGCGCCGGTGCCGTGCCCGAGGTCTGCGCCGATGCCGCGCTCTGGTTCGACGCCGCCCGCCCGGAAAGTCTGGGCGAGGCGGTGGCGCAACTCGCCGATGAGCCGGCCCTGCGCGCCGCGCTGGTCGAAGCGGGCCGGGCGCGGGTGAAAAATTTTTCCTGGGACCAGGCGGCGCGTCGCCTTTTGGGGTTTCTGCCGCGATGAAGATCGCCATCATCCATGAATGGCTGGACAGCTATGCCGGCTCCGAGCGCGTGCTGGAGCAGATGCTGGCC
This sequence comes from uncultured Roseococcus sp., assembly GCA_947084995.1. Taxonomy (GTDB): domain Bacteria; phylum Pseudomonadota; class Alphaproteobacteria; order Acetobacterales; family Acetobacteraceae; genus Roseococcus. The sequence goes on along the minus strand of CAMTUX010000013.1, from coordinate 73,855 downwards.
TGCTACCCGCAGGCCGATATCTTCGCCCTGTGCGACTTCCTGCCCGAGGGCCAGCGCGGCTTCCTGGGCGGCAAGGTGCCGACCACGAGCTTCATCCAGCGTTTGCCCTTCGCACGGCGGATGTTCCGCAACTACCTCCAACTCATGCCGCTCGCGGTCGAGCAATTCGACTTGCAGGGTTATGACCTGGTGCTCTCCTCCTCGCATGCGGTGGCCAAGGGCGTGATCACTGGGCCTGGCACGCGCCATGTCAGTTATGTGCATAGCCCGATGCGCTATGCCTGGGATTTGCAGCACCAGTATCTGCGCCAGGCGGGGCTGACACGCGGCTTGAAGGGTCTCTACACGCGCTGGCTGTTGGGACGCATGCGCGCCTGGGACCAGATGAGCGCGGCCCGCCCCGACGTGATCCTGGGCAATTCCCGCTACATCGCCGAACGCATCCGCAAGGTCTGGCGGCGCGAGGCCAGCGTGCTGCACCCGCCGGTGGATCTGGAGGGCTTCCCGCTCTCAGCCGCGCCGCGCACGCATTTCCTCGTGGCCTCGCGCCAGGTGCCCTACAAGCGGATCGAGCTGGTGGCGGAAGCCTTCGCCCGCATGCCGGAATTGCAGCTGACGGTGGTGGGCGATGGGCCAGCCGCGCCGCTGGTGGCCAAGGCGGCGGCGGGTGCGGCCAATGTCACCATCCGCGGCCGGGTGCCGCAGGGCGAGCTGGTGCAATTGCTGCAAACCGCCCGCGCCTTCGTCTTCGCCGCCGAGGAGGATTTCGGCATCGCGATGGTCGAGGCGCAATCCTGCGGCACGCCGCTCATCGTCTATGGCCGTGGTGGCGCGCGCGACATTCTGCGCGAGGGCGAGACAGGCCTGTTCTTCGAGCAGCAGACGCCGGAAGCCATCATCGCCGCCGTCCGGGATTTCGTGGCGCGCGAGGCAGATTTCACGCCACAGGCCTGCGCCGCCCAGGCCCGGCAATTCAGCATCCCCGAGTTCCGCCGCAAGCTGACCGGCATCGTTCACGATGCCCTGCACGGTGGCGCCGCATGATCTCCCTCATCGTCTCCACCATGGGCCGCGTGACCGAGATCGGCGAGTTGTTCGAAAGCCTGCTGGCCGATGCCAGCGCGCCCTTCGAAGTGATCCTGGTGGACCAGAACGCCGATGGGCGGCTGGATGCGCTGGTGGCGGAATACGCGCCACGCCTGGCGCTGCGCCATCTTCGCGGCCCGCGCGGCCACGCCAATGCCGGGCGCAATCTCGGCCTGCGGCATGCGCGAGGCGAACTGGTGGGTTTCCCGGATGATGATTGCCTGTTCCCGCCCGGCGCGCTGGCGCAGGTGCGCGCGGCCTTCGACGCCGATGCCCGCCTCGCCATCCTGACCGGTCCGGCGGCGGCCCCACAAGGCGGGCTTGGCTCCGGCCGCTGGAACCCGGATGGCGGCCCCATCACGCTGGCAAATGTCTGGATCAGCGTGATCGAGTTCAACCTCTGGCTCCGGCGGGACCACGCCTTGGCCTTGGGCGGCTTTGACGAGGCGATGGGCCCCGGCGCGCGCTTCGGCTCGGCCGAGGGCAATGACCTGGTCTGCCGCGCCATGGCGGCGGGGCATGCCGCGCGCTACGAGCCAGGCCTTCGCATCATCCACCCCGACAAGCGCCTGACGCCGGAGGCCGTGGCCCGCGCCAAGCGCTATGGGCTGGGCCTCGGCTTCGCGCTGCGCCGGCATGGCGTGGCGGCCGGCACCTGGGCGCCGCTGCTCTATCGCCCACTGGGCGGCATCGGCGTCTCGCTGCTGCGGGGGCGCTGGCTCCATGCGCGATACTACGCCGCGACCTTCCAGGGCCGGCTGGAAGGCTTCCTCGCGCGCGAGGCCACCGCCCTGCCCCATCCCACACCCCTGGAGGCCCTGCCGTGAGGATCGCCATCGGCATCGCCACCCGCGGCCGCCCCGCCATCCTGGCCGAGGTGCTGCGCGAGCTTGATCTCCAGACGCGCGCGCCGGATCGCATCCTCGTATGCCATGTCACGCCCTCGGATGTGGGCGATGTGCCGCGCGACTTCCCGGGCGTGGAATTTCTGACGGCCGAGGCCGGCCTGCCGCGCCAGCGCAACCGCATCCTGGACGCCATCGGGGATTGCGACGCCGTGCTGTTCCTGGATGACGACTTCATCGCGGCGCCGCCCTGGCTGGCCGCTCTGGAGGCCGTCCTGCTGGCCCATCCCGATTGCGCCGTGGCGACGGGAACGGTGGTGGCGGATGGCGCGAAGGGCCCCGGCATCACGCCCGATGAAGCCCGCGCGATCCTTGCCGGCGATAGCCCGCCCGCCAGCCTCACCGCCGCGCATGAGCATTTCAACGGCTATGGCTGCAACATGGCGCTGCGCCTGGCGCCCGTGCGGGAACACGCGCTGCGCTTTGACGAGAAGCTGCCGCTCTATGCGTGGTACGAGGATATAGACCTCACCCGGCGCATGCTGCCTCACGGAAAAATCCTTCGCCTGGAGGGCGCGCGCGGCGTGCATCTGGGGGTGAAGCAGGGCCGCGTGCCGGGGGTGCGGCTGGGCTATTCCCAGGTGGTGAACCCGATCTATCTGGCGCGGAAGGGCAGCTTTCCCTGGTCCCATGCCATCCCCTCGGCCGGGCGGCATTGCCTGATCAACCTGCTGCGCTCCCTCCGGCCCGAGCCCGAGGTGGATCGCTGGGGGCGCTTCCGCGGCAATCTGCGTGGCGTGTGGGATTTGCTGACGGGCCGGGCCGATCCGGAACGGATCCTCTCCTTGTGAGCCGCGCGCCCTGGCGCATCGTCACCATCCGCGAGCGGCCGGACCTCATTCCCCTCGTCGCCAACTGGCTCTGGGATGCCTTCTGGCACCCGAACGGCCACCCGCTGGATGAGGTGCGCGAGATCATCAGCGAATGCACCGCCGAGACAGATGCGCCGCAATGCTTTGTGCTGCTGGCGGGCGAGGTGCCTTGCGGCACGGCCAGCTTCGTCTCGGCCGACCTTGAAATCCGCGACGATATCGGCCCCTGGCTGGCGGGCGTCTATGTCGTGCCCGAGGCGCGCGGCCAGGGTTGCGCGCGGCGGCTGGTGGCGGCGGTGGAGGATGCGGCGCGGCAGGCGGGGCACCCTTGCCTGTTCCTCCACACGCATGACGCGCAGCCGCTCTACCTGAAGCTCGGCTGGCGGGTGATGGAGGAGGCGAAGGATGGCCGCCGCCCCGTCACGATCATGCGGCAGGATTTCGGCGCTCAGGGCGCGGGAAAGAGTGCGCTCGTCCGCCCGAGCAGGCGATAGGCGACAAGGCCGACATATTCGCGAATGGCCCATTCCGCCTGGCCCAGCCGGAAGGAAAAGGGCGGATCAAACCAGCCCTGCCCGCCCGGCGCCGTGGAATAGTTCACCGGCCAGGCGGTGATCTCCCAACCCGCGCGCCGGAAGCAGCCCATGGAACGCGGCATGTGGCTGGCCGAGGTGACCAGCAGCCAGCGTTCGCCGGGCTTGGGCTGCAACAGGGCGTGGGTGAGGGTCGCATTCTCCCAGGTGTTGCGGGCCTGGTCCTCGAAGATCACGCGCGGGCCATCCAGGCCGATGCCGGCCCAGAGTTCGCGCGCCACATCGGCCTCGGTCTTCTGGCCGGTGATCACGCTGCCCTGGCCGCCGGTGAAGACGATCCGCGCCTCGGGGTGCAGGCGGGCCAGGATGGCCGCCTCGGTCATGCGCTCGGCGGCGCCGTTCAGCGCCGGGATGCCGCGCCGCTCGGTCAGGAGTTGCTCGACCGCGCCGCCCAGTATGATGACGCCATCCACCCGCCCGGCCGCCTCGGGGCGGGGGAAGCGGTCTTCCAGCGGCAGGGTGATCCAGGCCGGCAAGGGTGTCAGCAGCACGGCGACGAACCAGCCAAGCCCCAGCATCAGCGGCCAGCGGCCCCAACGGCCCGAGCGGCCCGAGCGGCGATGTGCGATCAGCGCCGCTGCCCCCAGGCAGGCCAGGAACAGCGCGAAGGTGTTGGGCCTGGCAAAGAGCCAGAACACCTTGGATGCGATAAAGAGGCTGTCCTCGATCATTCGGCCTCCACGCGCCGCCAGAGTTCGATCGACCCGCGCTCCTCGGCGAAGCTCGCGGCGAGTTCATAGCCCTCTTCCAGGGCTTCCGTCAGCATGGACATGGCCGAGGGCCGCATGGCGAACCATTCGGTGCGGTCCAGCACGATGAAGCGCGGACGGGAGGCAAGGATGCGCGCCACCTCGGCATCGGTATCCACGCCGGCCAGGCTGGCGAAGCCGCCGGTCAGATGCACGGGGAAGGGAAAACGCGTGGGCAGGCGGGCCTGCGTCAGGAAATACACCACGGGCTGGTAGTTGGGCACAAAGATCGTATCGCCCGGTTGCAACTCCTCATTCATCAGCGCGGCCATGCGCCGGGGCGTATCGGGCGCGCCCAGGGCAAAGCCGCGCGAGAGGCGGGGTGCGAGGTCGGTCGCCATTAAATCCACCGTGGCGAAGGCGACCAGCGCGGCCAGGGTCAGCCGCGCCCTCTGACTGCCCACATAACGGGCGAAGGCATAGGCGCCGATGGCACCCATCAGGCTAAGCGGCGGAATGACGATCAGGAAGTAATGCGGGAAAAAGAAGCCCGGCCCCGCCACGGCGAGCGAAGCGGTGGCGAACCAGAGCAGGCCCAGCAGCACCAGGCGACGCAACACCGGGTCCCGCGGCGCCAGCAAAAAGGCCGGCAGCAGCAAGGCCAGGAGCCAGCGCAGCGCCAGTGCCGAGAGGGTGATGCGCCAGAGCGCCTGCTCCAGCGGAATCCGCCCCGAGGCATATTCGAGCGGCGCCAGGATCGTGCTGGCGAACCAGATGTCGAACTCGCCGCGCAGGGCATAGATCGCAGCCACCAGCGCCGTCGGCATGAGGCAGAGCAACGCATAGGCCAGGGCGGTCGCGGCCAGCAGGCCCCAGCGCCGGGCGCGCAGCAGGGGCCAGGCAAAGATGGCGAAGGCGAGGCAGCCTTCCGGCGCCGCCACCTGCTTGATCAGAAGGGCGCAGCCGATCAGCAGCCCCATCCCGATCAGGCGCGGCCAGAGCGGGCCGGATGCCAAAGCAATGGCAAGGCTGGACACCACCAGCGGCGCGAACAGGATCTCGGTGTTGGTGGCGAGGCCGCCCATCAGCAGCGTATGCGCCGCATAGAGCACCGCCGCCGCATAGCCCACCGACCGCGGCGCGCCCGCCACGCGGACCAGCGCGATCAGCGCATAGCCGGTCGAGATCACGGCCAAGGCGCCCAGGAAGCGCACGGTCTCCAGGCTCTCGCCAAAGATCAGGAAAGCGAGCGCGATGATCGCCGGCGCGCCCGGCGGATGCATGTCCCAGACGCCCGAGAAGGGCCAGTTCCCCCGCAACCATTCCCGCGCCTGGAGCAGATACAGGCTCTCATCCCAGTCAATCACCGAGGGCAGGAAGGAGGCCCAGCGGATCATCACCACCACGGCCGGCAGCAGCGCCAGCGCGATGCTCCAGCGGTGACGCGCGAACCATGCGGGGAAGCCAGGGGACATCAGCCCCAATTGGCCCAGGCGCGGCCCGCCCGCAAGCGGCCGGCTCTCAACGCTTCAGCCCAAGCTGTACTTCGCGCCACCAGATATACAGCCCCGAGGCCACCAGCACGGCGATGCCCAGGCCATCCCAGCCATCCGGCGCCTCGGCCCAGATGACGGCGCCCAGCAGCGTGGTCCAGATGATGCCGGAATACTCGAAGGGCGCGACCAGCGTGGGCTCGCCCGAGCGATAGGCCTCGGTCATCAGCAATTGCGCCAGCGCCGAGATGATGCCGATGCCCAGCAGCAGCAGCCATTGCCAGGCGCTCGGCCACACCCAGACGGGCAGGCTGGCCAGGAAGGCCAAAATCGATGAGCCGATGGCGAACCACAGCACGATGGAGACGCCGCTCTCACCCGCCTCGCCCATGCGGCGGATGGTGATCATGGAAAGCGCCCAGGCGAGGGATGCCACCAGCACGATCAGGCTCGGCACCAGTTCGGCGGCACCGGCACCCGTGGGGCGGACCATGAGCAGCACGCCCAGGAAGCCGGCCACCACCGCGCTGCCGCGCCGCCAGCCCACCCGCTCCCCCAGCAGGGGCACCGCGAGCAGCGTGAGAAACAGCGGCATGGTGAAGCCCAGCGCCGTGACCGTGGCCAGCGGCATGGTGGCATAGCCATAGAAGGCGCCGCCCATGCCGATCAGGCCGAAGATGGTCCGCCAGACATGCCCCATGGGATATTGCGTCCGCAAGGCCGGCCACCCCCCCGCCTGGCTGAGCAGCGGCAGCAGCACCGGCAGGGCAAAGAGGCTGCGGAACAGCACCAGCTGCGCCAGTGGCACGGCCCCATCCAGCGCCTTCACGCAGCTGGCGGCCAGCGCGAACAACACCGCCGCCCCAAGGATGAACAGGATCGCGCGGCGACGGCTGGCCCGCGTCGCGGCCGAAGGGGAGATTTGCAAGCTGTGGCTCATGGACGGGCGTGAGGCCTGAGGTTACGGTCGTCGCGTCATGAGCGCCAGACTCCCCAACGGCCGGCCACCCAAGGCCCCCCTCATCCCGCCCCATCCCGGCCTCGACATCCTCGCGGATGAGGTGGTCTGGGATGGGCGCTTCCCGCTGCAACGGGTGCGCTTCACCTATGAGCGCTTCGATGGCACGCGCTCGGCCGAGCTTACCTGGGAATTGTGGCGGCGCAGCGGTGGCGTGGCCATGCTGCCCTATGACCCGTGGTCGGATCGCCTCGCGCTGATCGAGCAATTCCGCCTGCCCGTGCATGCCGCCGGGCTGCCCCCCATCCACACCGAATGCGTGGCCGGCCTGCTGGAGCCAGGCGAGGAGCCCGAAGCCGCCGCGCGGCGTGAATCCATGGAGGAAGCCTCCGTGGCACCCGACCTGCTGGAACATATCGGCCGCTACATGCTGATGCAGGGCGGCTGCGACGAGTTGATGCACCTCTATTGCGGCCGCGCCCGCTTGCCGGAACCCGAAGCGGCCGGCACCCACGGCCTGCTGCATGAGGGCGAGGATATCCGCCTGCTGATCATGCCGGCTCAGGAAGCCTTCGCGATGCTGGACCGCAACGCGATCCAGAACGCCACCTGCGCGCTCAGCCTGTTCTGGCTGCGCCAGCACCACGCGCGCCTGCGCACCGAATGGACTCGAGAATGACCGAAACTCTGTTCCGCGACGATGCCTATCTGCGCGAAGTCACCGCGCGCGTCATCGCGGCCGATGCCACAGGCATCATCACCGACCGCAGCAATTTCTATCCGCGCGCCGGTGGCCAGCCCGGCGATGCCGGCATCCTGCGCTGGGCCGGCGGCGAGGCCGTGATCACCGAGGCCGCCAAGGGCGAGGCCGAAGCCATCCTTCACCGGATCCCGGAAGGCAGCCAAATACCAACCCCCTGGCCCGCCCCCGGTGACGAGGTGACGCTGATCCTCGACTGGGACCGCCGGCATCGGCACATGCGGATGCACACCACGCTGCATCTGCTGTGCAGCCTGATCCAGGGCGCAGGCGTCACCGGCGGGCAGATCGGCGCCGACAAGTCGCGCCTTGATTTCGACCTGGCCGAGCCGCCCACCAGGGAATCGCTCACCGAAAAGCTCAACGCGCTGATCGCCGCCGACCACGCCATCACCGAGACCTGGATCACGGAGGCGGATCTTGACGCCAATCCGGGCCTGGTCCGCACCCTCTCCGTCCAGCCGCCGCGCGGTGCGGGGCGGGTGCGGCTGGTGCGGATCGGGCCGATGGACCAGCCGGTGGATTTGCAACCCTGCGGCGGCACCCATGTGAAAAGCACGGGTGAAATCGGCCGCGTGGAAGTGCTCAAGCTGGAGAATAAGGGACGGCAAAATCGCCGCATCAGCATCGCATTGGTGGAGGGGTGATCATGGACAACCTGGTCAGCACGGAATGGCTCGCATCCCAATTGGGCGCGGCCGACCTCATGGTTTTCGACACGACGAAATACCTGCCCAACGAGCCCTTCGACGGCGCCACCAAATTCGCCGAGGCCCATATCCCCGGCGCGCATTTCTTCGACCTGGACGTGGTGGCCGACCCCGATGCGACGCTGCCGCACATGATCCCCGGTGCCGCGCGCTTCGAGAAATTGATGGGCGCCATGGGCATCTCCAACGCGACGCGCGTGGTGTTCTATGACCAGAAGGGCCTGCAATCCTCGGCGCGCGGCTGGTGGCTGATGCGCCTGTTCGGGCATGAGAAGGCAGCGGTGCTGGATGGCGGCCTGCCCAAATGGCTGCGCGAGGGCCGGCCCGTCGCCTCCGGCACGCCCGCGGCGGCGCAGCCCGCCAACTATGTCGCCGATTTCATGGCCGCGCGCGTCTTTGGCATCGGTGATGTGAAGCGCGTCCTGGCCGACGAATCCGCGCTGGTGCTGGATGCGCGCGCCGCCGGCCGCTTCAGGGGCACAGCGCCCGAGCCGCGGCCCGGCCTGCCCTCCGGCCATATGCCGGGTGCGGCCAACCTCCCCTTCAACGAGCTTTTCGCGGCCGATGGCACCATGCTGCCGCCGGACGCGCTGCGCGCCCGCTTTGCCGCCGCCGGGGCTGAGGGCCGGACGGCGCTCGTCACCAGCTGCGGCACGGGCGTCACCGCTTGCATCCTCACCCTTGGCGCCCTGCGCGCCGGGCTGCCTGAGCCCGCCGTCTATGACGGCTCCTGGACCGAATGGGCGAGCCGCCCCGAAACCGTGAAAGCAACCGCGTGATGCCCGATTCCAAGTCCAACAACTTCGGCTTCTCCACCCGCATGAGCCATGCGGGGCGCGAGGGCGTTCGCATCCATGGCTTCGTGAACCCGGGCGTGCATCGCGGCTCCACCGTGCTCTTCCCGAATTGCGAGGCGCGGCGCGATGGCGCGGCCAAGCGCTACGAACAATTCATGACCTATGGCACGCAGGGTGGCCCCACCCATTACGCGCTGGAGGATGTGATCTGCGAGATCGAGGGCGGCACGCGCTGCACCATCGTCGGCACCGGCCTGGCTGCCGTGGTCGTGCCGCTGCTGGCCTATCTCAAGGCGGGCGATCACTGCCTGATGCCGGATAGCGTCTATGGCCCCGCCCGCAGCCTGGCCAACAACATGATGCAGGGCTGGGGGATCGAGACGACCTTCTACGACCCTTGCGTGGATGAAGCCGGCATGGCCGCGCTGATCCGGCCCAACACCAAGGTCGTCTATACCGAGAGCCCCGGCTCCCACACCTTCGAAATCCAGGACATTCCCGCCATCGCCCGCGCCGCCCATGCGCGCGGGGCCAAGGTGATGATGGACAATACCTGGGGCATCCACACCTTCCAGCCCTTCACCCATGGCGTGGACATCTCGATCCAGGCGCTGACCAAATATGTCGGCGGGCATTCGGACATCCTGCTGGGCAGCGTCACCGTGAACAGCGAGGAGGATCACCTGATCGTCCGTGGCGCCGCCTCCACCATGGGGCATTACGCCTCGCCCGATGACGTCTGGCTCGCGCTGCGGGGCGTGCGAACCATGGCGGTGCGCCTGAAGGTGCAGGAGGCCGCCAGCATCGAGGTGGCCAAGTGGCTGGAGGCGCAGCCGCAAATCAAGCAGGTGATGCACCCGGCCCTGCCCTCCCACCCGCAGCACGCGCTGTTCAAACGCGATTTCAACGGCGGGTGCAGCCTGTTCGGCATCGTGCTCGATGAGAAATACACGCAGGAGGACATGTTCGGCTTCATCAACGCGCTGACGCTCTACGGCATCGGCGCGAGCTGGGGCGGGTATGAGAGCCTGGCGCTGCCCACCACGGGCTTCGTGACGCGCACCGCCGGCACGGGGGATTTCGGCGGGCAGATGGTGCGGATTCACATTGGCCTTGAGGATGTGGAGGACCTGATCGCGGATCTCGCGCAGGGGCTGCGGACTCTGAAGTAAGACCGAGAGGGCGCTGCCCTCCAGGCCAGCCGCCAAAGGCCCCACATCTTGAGTGTGGGTGCCTTTGGAAACGGTTACCTTGGGCGAAACGGGTCGTCGGCGGGGAGGATGTTCTGGATGTAGTCGCGCTGCTTCCATTCGGGGGCGGGCGGCACATGGCCCTCCCGCGGGAGGTGGGGCGAGGGCGTGCCGGTTGCCAGGTCGGGGATGTAGCGCGGGCAGTTGGGATAGATCTCGGTGCAGGTGACGCGCACCAGGCGTTCCTTCACGCCACGGATGCTGGCCCGGCCGCTGATCCTCAGGCGCCGGCTCTGCCCGTCAAAGCGCAGGAACAGCAGCCCGACATTGGGGTTGCGCGCGATGTTGCCGAGCGTGCGGAACATCGAATTGCCGTCATATTCCGGCCATTCCAGCGTGGCGTTGTCCAGGATCTTCACGAAGCCCGGATCGCCCGCGCGGATGCTGCAATCCATGTGCTCGCCATGGCCGGTCGCGATGAAGAAGAAGGGCGAGGCGGTGATCAACGCCCGGTCTTCCTCCCAGAATTCCCGGTGCAGGCGGCGCTCCTCCAGCGCATCCGCGACGCGCCGTCCATCGGTCGCGTCCTGCCACTCCCGCATGCCGTCATGATAGAATGCCCGTGTCATCGGCGTGTCCTTGACTGATGGGGTCTGGTGCCCCTTTCCGTTCACTCCGCCGGCTGCGGCGCCGTCTTCGGCCGGAACCTGCGCGCGATCCAGTTCTCAAACCGGTCCACATAAATGTAGCAGACCGGCACGAAGATCAGGCTGAGCAGCGTCGAGGTGATCAGCCCGCCGATCACCACCAGCGCCATCGGCGCGCGGAATTCGTTATCCGCCCCGATGCCGGCCGCGATATGCGCCATGCCCGCCACCATGGCGATGGTCGTCATCACGATGGGCCGCGCTCGCTTGCGCGCCGCTTCCACCATGGCGGCCTCCCGCCCCAGCCCCTCATCGCGGCGGATCATGATCGCGTATTCCACCAGCAGGATGGAGTTCTTGGCGACGATGCCCATCAGCATCAGCACGCCGATCACCGCCGAGACGCCAAGCGACTTCTGCGCGATCAGCAGCGCCATCAAGGCACCGCCCAGCGAAAGCGGCAGCGCGCTCATGATGGTGAGTGGCTGGAGGAAGCCGCCGAACAACAGCACCAGCACCAGATAGACCAGCAGCACGCCCGCCCCCAACGCCAGCGCGAAACCCGAGAACAGCTCGGCCATCACTTCCTTGTCGCCGGTGGATTGCTCGCGCACGCCCTCGGGCAGGGCGCGCATGATGGGCAGGCTGTTCACCAGCTTCACCGCCTCGCCCAGCGGCATGCCGTTGAGCTCGGCCTCCACCGTCGCCCTGCGCTGGCGGCCCAGGCGATCAATCTGCGCTGGCCCGGCGCCATGGTCGATTTCGGCCACGCTCTCGATCGGCACCATGATGCCGCCACGCCCCTCGACGCGCAGGCCGCGCAGCGCCTCAGGGTCCTTGCGGGCGCGTTCATCCAGCATGACGCGAATGGGGATTTGCCGGTCCGCCAGGGTGAAGCGGGGCAGAAGCTGGTCCACATCGCCGATGGTCGCGATGCGCGCGGTCGCGCCGATGCTGGCGGGCGAGACGCCAAGCTCGGCCGCGCGGGCCTCCATCGGGGTGATCTGCAATTCCGGCCGCGCGAGCGAGGCGGTGGAGCGCGCGCCGGCCAGTTGCGGCAAGTCGCGCATCTGCGTCTCCAGCATCCGTGCAGCCTCGGCCAGCATCGCGCCATCGGCGCCGACGAAGGTGATCTGCAGCCGGGCGCCGCTTTGCCCATCGGCGCCGAAGCGCACCCGCGCGCCGGGAATGAGATTGAGCGCCGGGCGGACCAGCGCCTCGAACTGCACCTGGCTGACGCCGCGCTCGGCGCGGGGCAGCAGCGTCACGGTCAGGTTCGCGGTGCGCGGATCGCCCGCGCGGGTCGTGCTGCCCAGCCCCGGCCCGCCCACGCCGGTATTGGAGGTGCCCATGCTGGCAAAGACGGAGACCACCTCGGGCCGCGCCTTGAGGATGCGCGTGGCCTGCTGCACCACCTGCTCGGTGTCGGCCAGCGAGGCGCCCGGCGCCAGCTCAATGGCGATGGAGGAGCGCCCACGATCCGCGCTGGGCACGAAATCCTGCGGAATGAATGGCACGAGCGCGACGGAGAGTGCGAAAAACACCACGCCGCCCGCCAGCGTGGTGAAGCGGTGGCGCATGCACCAGCCGAGCAGCGCGTAATACCGCTTGGCGAGCCAGCTATCGGGTGGCTCGGGCGCATGATGCGGCTTGAGGAAATAGGCGCCCAGCAGCGGCGTCAGCAGCCGCGCCACCACCAGCGAGAAGGCGACGGCGGCCGCAACCGTCAGCCCGAATTGCCGGAAGAATTGCCCGGGGATTCCCGGCATGAAGGCCACCGGCACGAAGACCGCGAGGATCGTCGCCGTCGTCGCCATCACGGCCAACCCGATTTCCGACGAGGCATCCAGCGCCGCGCGATAGACGCTGACACCAGGATTTTGCCGGATGTGACGGACGATGTTCTCGATCTCCACGATCGCGTCATCCACCAGCACGCCCACCACCAGCGTCAGCCCCAGCAGCGTCACATTGTTGAGCGAGAAGCCCAGCATCTGCATGACGAAGAAGGTGGGGATGAGCGAGAGCGGCATGGCGATGGAGGCCATCACCGTCGCCCGCCAGTCGCGCAGGAATGCATAGACCACCAGCATGGCCAGCACGGCACCGATCAGCAGCGCCTCCACCGCCGCATGAAAGCCCGCCAGCACGAAGGTGACGGTGGTGGTGACGACGTTGATCGTCACCTCCGGGTGCTCGGCGGCGATGTGTTGCGCGCGGGCCATGACGCCCTCGGCCACGCGGACCTCGGAGCTGTCGCGGGTGCGAAGCACTTCGAAAGCCACCACGGGGCGGCCATCCAGCCGGGCCGCGGTGCGGACCTCGGCCGTCGCATCCTCGACATCGGCGATGTCGCCCAGCCGCGCGAAGCGGCCATTGCTGAGGATGATCCGCCGCTCGCGCAAATCCGCCACGGTGACGGCGGCGCCGAGCGTGCGGATGGATTGCTCGCCCGTGCCGATATTCCCCCGGCCACCGGCCAGATTGATATTCTGCTCGCGCAGTTGCGCGTTCACCTGGTTGGCGGTGATGCCCAGCGCAACCAGTCGCTCGGGCCGCAGCGCCACGCGGATTTCGCGCTCCACCCCGCCCACCCGGTTGATCTGCGCGACGCCGGGGACCGAGAGCAGGCTGCGCGCCACCACATCATCCACGAACCAGCTCAGTTCGGAGACGGTCATGCGCGGCGAGGCGATGGTGAAGGTGACGATGGCGCCGCCCGTCGCCTCGATGCGGGTGATGACGGGGTCACGAATGCCGGCCGGCAAATCGGCGCGGATCTGGGCGATCTTGTCGCGCACGTCATTGGTCGCGCGGTCAATATTCTTGCCGAGGACGAATTCGATGACGGTGGTGGAACTGCCATCCACCACGGTGGAGGAGATGCGCTTCACATCCCCCAACCCCGCCACCGCATCCTCGACGCGGCGCGTCACCTGCGTCTCAAGCTCGGAGGGTGCGGCGCCCTGCTGCACGACGGAGACGACCACGGCCGGCAGGTCGATATCGGGCGAGTTGTTGATTCGCAGATAGGGGTAGGCGAAAATCCCCGCGACCGTCAGCGCCAGGAAAATGACGATGGTCGCGACCGGGTTGTGAATCGCCCAGCCCGAGATGTTGCGATGCCTCTCCTCGATGCTCACGGCGCCAGGCGCACCAGGTCGCCATTCACCAGGAAGCCGGCGCCGGCAATCACCACGCGCTCACCCGGCGTCAGGCCTTCGGTGACCTCCACCATGCCCTCCTGCCGCGCACCGGCCACGAGGCGGCGCATCACCACGCGGTCCGTCCCTTCGGGCAGCACGAAGGCCTGGGGCGCGCCCTCCCGGAACACCACGGCCGAGGCGGGGATCATGACGACCTCGCGCGCCGGGCCGTGGATGACGGCGCGGGCGAACATGCCCGGCCGCAGCCCGGAATCCGCCGGAAGCGCGATGCGAACCAGGCCGAGCCGGGTTTCCACCGCCACCACGGGCGCGATCAGCCGGACCTCGGCGGTGATCTCCCGCCCGCCATGCCGGATCGTCGCGGATTGGCCGGGCTGCACGCCGGCCAGTTCCAGTTCGGGCACGCGGGCTTCCAGTTCCAGCCGCCCGTCGCGGATCACGCGAAACATCTCCTGGCCCAGCGCCGTCACCGCGCCGATACGGACCGAGACGCGCGAGACGATGCCATCCGTCGGCGCCAGGATGCGCGTCTGGGCCAGGCGGGCCAGCACTTCGGCCTGGCGGGCGTGGGTGGAAATCAGCCGGGCCTCGGCCTGGCGCGTGACGGATTGGCGCTGTTCGAGCAATTGGCGCGAACCCGCCTGGCTGCGGACCAGAGCTTCCGAACGTGCTTCCTCGGCCCGGGCGAATTCCAGGAAGGACGTGGCCTCATTGATGGCGGCATCGGCCTGGGCAGCCTGGGCGGCCAGCACGCTGTCATCCAGCCGCGCCAGCAATTCGCCGGCGCGCAGTTGCATGCCCTCATCCAGCGGCGCCTCGACGATGCGAAGCCCCCCCACCTCGGTGCCGATGACCAATTCCTGCCAGGGGACGATGGAACCATCACCGACCACGCTTGCGGCCATGCGGCGCGTGGCAGCCGGGGCGATGGCGACGGTCAGCGCCGGCGCGGGAGGCGCGGCAACGGACGGGGCTGGCGGATGCGCGGCGCGCCATTGCACCGCCGCGATACCGCCCCCCGCCAAAGCGAGCGCAAGCAGCGCGGGCCAGAGCCAGCGGCGGCGTGGGCGGGCGGGCGCGGAAGTCTCCTGCGGCGCCTCGATTGGGATCGGGCGGTCCAACATGTTCACCTCCGACGTCGTGTGTCGGAAAGGGTTGCCCAGGATGTCACGCGATCAATCTGAGGCCGCGGCCCTGAGGGGTCAACGCGAAAGGGCGGGACGCAACAAGCTGTCACACAGGCTTGGCCGCGCATCATGCCTGGCGAAGCGCATCGGTGATCCGCCTCGCTGTCCCATCGGCAGCCACCAGCAGCACGTCGAAGCGGATGCCTTGCGCGCCATGGCCCGGATTCTTCGCGAGCCAGATTTCAGCGGCGGCCATCAACCTGCCCTGCTGCCGCGGCGTGAGTGCGTAGGCGGCCTCGCGAAAGCTGAGCCGGGCCTTCACCTCGATGAAGGCGAGCAGGCCCGCCTTCTCGGCGATCAAATCCAGCTCGCCAGCCGGGGTGCGGTGCCGTTCGGCAAGGATGCGCCACTCCTCGGCGACCAGGAGATCGCGGGCGATCGCCTCGGCCGAGCGGCCGGTGCTCTCAGCCCGCGCGCCGCGTGCCTGGCGGGTGAAATCAGGCAGCCAGCGCCTCGCGGATCGCGGTGATCGCCTCGGGGATCATGCCGGCGGTCACGTCCAGATGCGTGCAGGCGCGCACCCGGCCGCCCAGGGCGCTCACCATGATGCCCTGGGCCATCAGGCGGGCCTGCAACGCCTCGACCGAGACGCCGGTATCCTTGATGTCAAAGAAGACCAGGTTGGTGTCGGGTTCCTCCACCACCACGCCCTCGATCTGGCGCAGGCCGCGCGCCAGCGCCTTGGCATTGGCGTGGTCCTCCGCCAGTCGCTCCACGTGATGGTCGAGCGAATACAGGCAGCCGGCGGCCACCATGCCGGCCTGGCGCATCGAGCCGCCCAGGCGCTGCTTCCAGCGCCAGGCCTGGCCGATGAATTCGGAGGAACCGCAGAGCACCGCACCAAGCGGCGCGCCCATGCCCTTGGTGAAATCGAGCCAGACGCTGTCGAAATCGGCCACCATCTCGGCGGGGGGGATGTCGGCGGCCACGCAGGCATTCATCAGCCGCGCGCCATCCATGTGGGTGTTCCAGCCCTGCTCCCGCGCCACGGCGGCCACGGCCCTGAGCTGCTCCAGCGGCCAGACGACGCCGCCGCCGATATTGGCCGTCTGCTCGACTTCGAGCAGCTTCTGCGGCGGCGCGTAGCGGGTGCGCGGGCGGATGGCGGCGCGCACGTCATCGGCGGTGAAGAGGCCGCGCGCGCCCTTGAGCGGCAGGATTTGCACGCCGGTCAGCGCGGCATGGGTGCCGCCCTCGCTGTGCAGGATGTGGCTGGTCTCATGCGCGAGGACCTCATCGCCCTTGCCGCAATGGGTCAGGATGGCGATCACGTTGCACATGGTGCCCGAGGGCAGGAACATGGCGGCTTCCTTGCCCATCAGCGCGGCCATGCGGTCGCACAGCGCATGCACGGTGGGGTCGTCGCCATGCTGCTCATCGCCCATCTCGGCGCGCATCATCGCGTCCTTCATGGCGGGCGTGGGCCGCGTCTGCGTGTCGGAATAGAGGTTGATGCGTACGGGCGGCGCGCCGGGTGGCGGGCGGCTCGGCGCGAAGGAGGTGGAGCGGGAGAAGTTGGGAGCTTGGACCATGGGTTGATCCTGCCAGGATTCCCGGACAGCGCCAGCCCTGGGCCCGCATGTCGGCCTGGGCCAGAACCGGCATGGTCGGCGCAGCCATGACATCCGCCCAAGCTTGAGCTTGAGGAGAGACTCGCGGCGCTATTCCTGGCCCTGGCCGAGTTGGGCGCGAAATCCCCCCAGACTGGGGCATTGAACGCCAATATCGGGGCGGCCAACCTCTGCTCCTTTTTCCAGGCCCGCCCCGCCGAGGCGGGGCGCCGGCCGCCTCGGCCTCGATCATCACGGGCGTGGCTCTGCCGGTCTGGCTGGCGGGCGCGTTGGGGGATGATGCCGGGCTGTTTCGCGCCCGGCATCATGCATTTCTGATCACCCCCCCGATCAGGAGGAGGTGACCGGCGCCCCCGCCCCGACGGGCGGCATGCGCCCATGCATCGCCATCGCGCGGCGCTCAAAGGCGCGGACCATGACGCGCACCGCCTCATTGAAGACGGTGCCGATCACCGCCTGCAACAGGCGGGAACGGAATTCGAAATCCACGAAGAAATCCACCTCCGTCCCCTGCGGCACGCTGCTCAGGCGCCAGGTGTTGTTGAGGTAGCGGAAGGGGCCATCCAGGTAGGTGACCTGCACCATGCCGGGCCGCTCCAGCGTCACTTCGCTGCGGAAGGTTTCGCGGAACATCTTGAAGCCGATGGTGAGGTCCGCCACCAGCTTCGTCTCATCCCGGCTCAGCACGCGGGCCGCGGCGCACCAGGGCAGGAATTCCGGATAGCGGTGCACATCGGCCACGATCTGGAATATCTGGTCGGGCGACTGGCGCAGGATGCGCTTCTCGGCATGCGTCGGCATCAGGCGGCGAGGCTCTTTTCGCGCGCCGCCTTCAGATCGGCGAAATCGCGATCGGCGTGGTAGGAGCTGCGCGTCAGCGGCGTGGCCGAGACCAGCAGAAAGCCCTTGGCGCGGGCCAGGCTCGCATAATCCCCGAACTCCGAGGGCTCGACGAAGCGGGCCACGGCCGCATGCTTCACGCTGGGTTGCAGGTATTGCCCGATGGTCAGGAAATCCACCTCGGCCGAGCGCAGGTCATCCATCACCTGCTGCACCTCGATGCGTTCCTCGCCCAGGCCGACCATGATGCCGGATTTGGTGAAGATGGAGGGGTCCAACTGCTTCACACGGTCGAGCAGGCGCAGCGAGTGGTAGTAGCGCGCGCCGGGCCGGATGTTGGGATACAGGCGCGGCACGGTTTCCAGATTGTGGTTGAACACATCCGGCCGCGCGGCGACGACGACTTCCAGCGCGCCCTCCTTGCGCAGGAAATCCGGCGTCAGGATCTCGATGGTGGTCTCTGGCGCGGCGGCGCGAATGGCGCGAATGGTCTGGGCGAAGTGTTCGGCGCCGCCATCGGCCAGGTCATCGCGGTCCACGCTGGTGATGACGACGTGGCGCAGGCCGAGCTTGGCCACCGCATCGCCCACGCGGCGCGGTTCGTCATGGTCCAGCGGGTTGGGCATGCCGGTGGCGACGTTGCAGAAGGCGCAGGCGCGGGTGCAGGTCTCGCCCATGATCATCATGGTGGCGTGGCGCTGCGACCAGCACTCGCCGATATTGGGGCAGGCCGCTTCCTCGCAGACGGTGACGAGCTTGTTCTCGCGCATCAGGGCGCGGGTCTCGTGGTAGATCGAGTGGGTGGGCGCCTTGACCCGGATCCAGGCCGGTTTGCGCTGGATGGGATTATCCGGGCGCGCGGCCTTTTCCGGATGGCGGGCGGCGCCGGTACGCGCCTGATCGCTGCGCGGCTTGCTGTGATCTATTTCGATGCGGGCCATGATGCCCCTCCATATAGTGCGGCGCCGTGCAAACACAGCCCCGCCGGAAGGCTAGATTGCGTCCGCCTATATGTGGATCACGCGCCCATAGGCATCGAGCACGCTCTCATGCATGGCCTCGCTCACCGTCGGGTGCGGGAAGACCGTGTGCATGAGCTCCGCCTCGGTCGTCTCCAGCGTGCGGGCGATGCCGTAGCCCTGGATCATCTCCGTCACCTCGGGACCGACCATGTGGGCGCCCAGCAATTCGCCCGTCTTGGCGTCGAAGACGGTCTTCACGAAGCCCTCCGGCTCGCCCATGGCAATCGCCTTGCCATTGCCGATGAAGGGGAAGCGGCCGACGCGCACCTCATGGCCCTTCGCCTTGGCGGCGGCCTCCGTCAGCCCCACCGATGCCACTTGCGGGCGGCAATAGGTGCAGCCGGGGATGTTCAACACATCCATCGCATGCGGGTGGAGGCCCGCGATGTTCTCGACGCAGATGATGCCCTCATGGCTCGCCTTGTGCGCCAGCCAGGGCGCTCCGGTCACGTCGCCAAAGGCGTAAATTCCGGGCTCGCCCGTGCGGCCCATGGCGTCGGTCAGGATGTGGCTGCGGTCCACCACGATCCTGGTGCCTTCAAGCCCCAGACCCTCGACATTGCCGACAATGCCGACGGCCGAAATCAGGCGATCCGCCTTGAGCTCCGTGACCTTGCCATCCACCTCGATCACCGCCGTCACGTCATCCGCGCCGCGGCGGACACCCTGGACGCGCGCATTGGTGATGATCTTCATCCCCTGCTTCTCGAAGGCCTTGCGGACGAAGGCGCTGATCTCGGCATCCTCGACCGGGAGCACGCGATCCATCACCTCGATCAGCGTCACCTCGGCGCCCATGTTGAGGTAGAAGCTGGCGAATTCCGAGCCGATGGCGCCCGAGCCCACGACGATCAGCTTCTTGGGCAGGGCGGTCGGCGTCATCGCCTCGCGATAGGACCAGATGAGCTTGCCATCGGGCTCCATGCCTGGAATGACGCGGGCGCGCGCGCCAGTCGCCAGCAGGATATGCTTGGCGGCGAGTTCGGCCACCGGCTTGCCATCCTTGGAGACACTCACCTTGCCCGGCCCCGCCAGCTTGGCATGGCCGTCGAACACCGTGACCTTGTTCTTCTTGAGCAGGTGCTTCACGCCGCCCGAAAGCTGCGACGCCACCGCGCGCGAGCGCTTGATCACCT
This sequence comes from uncultured Roseococcus sp., assembly GCA_947084995.1. Classification (GTDB taxonomy): domain Bacteria; phylum Pseudomonadota; class Alphaproteobacteria; order Acetobacterales; family Acetobacteraceae; genus Roseococcus. The sequence continues at coordinate 54,292 of CAMTUX010000013.1, read as the reverse complement.
TGGCGAAATCGAAGCGCACATTATCCGCGGCAAAGCCGAATTGATCGAGGCTGTGCAGCAGGTGGTTGATCTCGGAGGCGCGCAGCAGCGCCTTGGTCGGGATGCAGCCCCAGTTGAGGCAGATACCGCCCAGATTCTCACGCTCGACCAGCGCGACCCTCATCTTGAGCTGCGAGGCGCGGATGGCCGCGACATAGCCGCCAGGTCCGCCACCCACCACCACCACGTCAAAATCTTCGGCCATGTCTCAGCCCTTTCCTGCAAGCCGGATGAGGGCATCGCCGCTCACCCGCTGATCCGTCCATTGCTCACGCGGCACCGCCCCCATGGCGCGATAGGCGGCGATGGCGGGGGCGTTCCAGTCCAGCACATTCCATTCCAGCGCCGCGCAGCCTTCATCCAGGGCGCGGGCGGCAAGGTGGCAAAACACCGCCCGCCCAAGACCCCGCCGGCGATGAGCGGGCTCCACGAAGACATCCTCGATCCAGATCGCGGGCCTTCCCGCGAAGCTGGGGAAGGTGCGGTACCAAAGGCAGACGCCAACCGCCCGGCCATCCACCTCGGCCAGCATGGCATGCGCCACCGGGCGCGGGCTAAACAGCGAGGCCGCGAAATCCTGGGGCGTCGCATGGAATTCGTGCAGCAGCTTCTCGTATTCCGCGAGGCCGCGGACCAGGCGATGAACCTCGTCCACGTCATCGGGCGTGGCGTCGCGCCAGGCCAAGGCTAGAGCATCAGCGAGAGGGGGTTCTCGATCAGCCCCTTCAGCGTCGCCATGAATTCCGCCGCCAGCGAGCCGTCAATCACCCGGTGATCCACGCTCAGGTTGCAGGTCATGACGGTCGCGATGGCCAGGGCGCCATTCTTGACCACGGCGCGCTGCGTGCCCGCACCAACCGCCAGAATGCCCGCCTGCGGAGGGTTGATGATCGCGGCAAAATGACTGACGCCATACATCCCCATATTCGAGATGGAGAAGCCGCCGCCCTGGAATTCCTCGGGCTTCAGCTTACCGGCCTTGGCACGCGCGGCCAGGTCCTTCATCTCGGCGCTGATGGTGGCCAGGCCCTTGCGGTCCGCGCCCTTCACGATGGGCGTGATCAGCCCGTCCGGGATGGCGACGGCGACGCTGATATCCACATCGTTGAATCGCAGGATGGCGTCTTCGGTCCAGGAGGCGTTCACCCCCGGATGGCGGCGCAACGCCACCCCGCAGGCCTTGATGATGAGGTCATTCACCGAAAGCTTGAAGGAACCCGGGCCATCTTTCGGCGATTGTGCGTTGAGTTCCGCGCGCAGCTTCATCAGCGCGTCCAGCTCGATATCCATCGCCACGTAGAAATGCGGGATGGTGGCTTTGCTCTCCGAGAGGCGGCGGGCGATCACCTTGCGCATGCTGCCATTCGGCACGGCGATGGTGGCGCCAATGACCGGCACGGGCACCGAGCGCGGCGCGGCGGGTGCGAGTGCGGGGGCCGTAACCGGCGCGGGGCGGTTCATGGCGGCCTCGATATCGGCCTTCACGATGCGGCCCTGCGGCCCGGTTCCGGCGATGCCGGCGAGATCCAGCCCCGCCTGCGCCGCCATGCGCTTGGCGAGCGGCGAGGCGATGGGGCGCCCACCCGAATGAGCGACGGCAGCCACCGGCGCGGGCGCCGCAGCGACGGCAGCGGGGGCGGCAACAGCCTTGGCCACCACCGGCGCAGCCCCGGTCGGCCCAGCCCCGATCGGCGCAGCCTCGCCCGGCTCGACCAGCACTGCGATCACGGCATTGACCTTCACGCCCTCGGTTCCGGCGGGCACCAGAATCTTGCCCAGCACGCCCTCATCCACGGCTTCCACTTCCATGGTCGCCTTGTCGGTCTCGATCTCGGCGATCACGTCGCCGGCCTTCACCGTATCGCCCTCGGCCTTGAGCCATTTGGCGAGCGTGCCCTCCGTCATCGTCGGCGAGAGGGCGGGCATCAGGATGTTCGTGGCCATCTGGCGCGCTCCTCAGCGATAGGTCACGGAACGGGCGGCTTCCACCACCTGCTCAATGCGCGGCAGGGCCAGCTTTTCCAGATTGGCCGCATAGGGCATCGGGAGGTCGAGGCCATGCACGCGGACCGGCGGCGCATCCAGGTCATCGAAGCAATGCTCGATGATCTGCATGGCGAGTTCGGCGCCGATGCCGGCGAAGGGCCAGCCCTCCTCCAGCGTCACCACGCGGTTGGTCTTCTTCACGCTCGCCACGATGGTCTCGATATCGAGCGGGCGGAGGCTGCGAAGGTTGATCACCTCGGCGCTGATGCCCTGCTCGGCCAGCTTGTCTGCCGCCTGCATCGCCATGCCGACCATGATGGAGAAAGCCAGGATGGTGACGTCCGCCCCCTGCCGCTCCACCTTGGCCTTGCCGATGGGCAGGATGAAATCCTCATCCGTCGGGCATTCGAAGCTCTGCCCGTAGAGGATCTCGTTCTCCAGGAAGATGACCGGGTTGGGATCGCGGATGGCTGCGCGCAGCAGGCCCTTGGCATCCGCCGCGCTCCAGGGCGCGACCACCTTCAGGCCAGGGCAATGCGCGTACCAGCTGGCATAGCACTGGCTGTGCTGGGCGGCGACGCGGCTGGCCGCGCCATTGGCGCCGCGGAACACGATGGGGCAACCCAGCTGCCCGCCCGACATGTAGAGCGTCTTGGCCGCGGAGTTGATGATCTGGTCAATCGCCTGCATCGAGAAGTTGAAGGTCATGAACTCGACGATCGGCTTGAGGCCGGTGAAGGCCGCGCCCACCGCCATGCCGGTAAAGCCATGCTCGGTGATGGGCATGTCCATCACGCGCCTGGGGCCGAACTCCTCCAGCAGGCCCTGGCTGATCTTGTAGGCCCCCTGGTATTGGCCGACCTCCTCGCCGATCAGGAAAACATCGGCGTCACGGCGCATCTCGGCCGCCATGGCATCCCGCAGCGCCTCGCGCACGGTGATGGGTTTGGTGGGGCCCCAATCCTTCTCGGCGCTCACGGCGCGCGGCGCGGCCGGGACGCTCGCCACCACGACGGGGGCCGCCATGGGTGCGGCGGCCGGCGCGGGCTTGGCGGCGCCGCCGCCATCCAACTCGGCGATGGCTGCGTTGACCGCCACGTTCTCGGTCCCCTCGGGGACCAGGATGCGCGTCAGCACGCCTTCATCCACGGCTTCGACTTCCATGGTGGCCTTGTCGGTCTCGATCTCGGCGATCACATCGCCGGCCTTCACCGCATCGCCTTCCTTCTTGAGCCACTTGGCCAGCTTGCCCTCCGTCATGGTGGGGCTCAGCGCCGGCATCAGGATCTCGACACCCATCTCACTTCGTCTCCAGCAGAATGTCGGTCCAGAGTTCGCTCTCCGGCGGCTCAGGCGATTCCTGGGCGAAATCGGCGCTGTCCTGGACGATCGCCTTCACCTCGTCATCAAGCTTCTTGAGGTCCGCCTCAGTCACGCCATTGGCCATCAGCATGCCGCGCGCCGTCTCCAGACAGTCATGCTGCTCGCGCATTTTCTGCACTTCCTCGCGCGTGCGGTATTTCGCGGGGTCGCTCATCGAGTGGCCGCGATAGCGATAGGTCTTCATTTCCAGCAGATACGGACCCAGGCCAGCGCGACAATGCGCCACGGCGCGCTGCCCCGCCTCATTGACGGTGACGACATTCATGCCGTCCACCTGCTCGCCCGGAATGCCCCATGGGCTGCCATTCTGGGAGAGATCGCGGGACGCGCTGGCGCGGTCCACGCTGGTGCCCATGCCGTATTTGTTGTTCTCGATGACGAAGATGCAGGGCAGCTTGAACAGGGCGGCCAGGTTCAGGCTCTCGAACACCTGGCCCTGGTTGGAAGCGCCCTCGCCGAAATAGGCGACGGCCACATGGTCGTTGCCGCGATACATGTTGGCAAAAGCCAGGCCCGCGCCGAGCGAGACCTGCGCGCCCACGATGCCATGGCCGCCATAGAAGCCCTTCTCGCGGCTGAACATGTGCATGGAGCCGCCCTTGCCACGCGAATAGCCGCCGATGCGGCCAGTCAGTTCAGCCATCACGCCGCGCGCCTCCATGCCGGTGGCCAGCATGTGACCGTGGTCGCGGTAGGAGGTGATCACCTGGTCGCCTGGCTTGAGGGCCGCCTGCATGCCCACCACCACGGCCTCCTGGCCGATATAGAGGTGGCAGAAGCCGCCGATCAGGCCCATGCCGTAAAGCTGACCGGCCTTCTCCTCGAAGCGGCGGATCAGCAGCATGTCTCGATAGGCCTGGAGCAGTGCATCACGCCCCATGGCGGGCTGCTCGGCCGCGCCCTTGGCGCGACGCTTGCCCTGGTTGGCGGTTGGGGCGGCGGCTTTGGCTGCCATGGGTCTCTCCCTGCGTGACTTGCGCTGATTACGCTGCCTGGGCAGCCTTCGCAAGCGTGGAGGATCGCCCGAAAAGCGTTGCATTGCAATGCAATGACGCGATTAACCGACTATCGGTTAACGATCAGACTTCTGCCGCAGCGCAGCAATTCCCCGAAGCCCTTGATTGATCAGAAAAGCCGCTGGCCCGGCGGATAGGGGATCACGATTTCCTCCCGCGTCGTCAAATTCAGCATGGCGCGGGCGCGCTCCTCCAGTTGGTCCCGATCCAACTGGTCGCCGCGCATGGCATTGACGCGGCGCTCGGCCGCCTGCCGCTCGGCCATTGCGCGGTCGCGGTCGGATTTGGCGGCGGCGATCTCGGCCAGGCGCTGTTCACGCGCTATCAGCCCCCGATCTCCATGGGATGCGTGCCAGACAAAGAACGCCGCGATGCTCGCCAGGATGACCGGCGGCGCCAACAGCTTCAACATGCGAATCAGCCACCGCCCGAAATTCATGAACCCCCCAAAGCGGATCCCCCGATCCGCGACTCGGGAGAGAATCACCAACGCCCGCCATTTGCAAGCACAAGCGGCAAACAGGAGCGATACTATTTCGAAAGCGATCAGGCGGGCCGGAAAATCCGCGCCCGCGGGCGCCCGCCCCGCATGAAGGGGGCGGCGCGCAACGAAATCAGCGCTTCAGGATGCTACGCCCCGCATAGCGCGCCGCTGGCCCCAGATCCTGCTCGATGCGGATCAGTTGGTTGTACTTGGCCAGCCGGTCCGATCGGCTGAGCGAGCCGGTCTTGATCTGCCCGCAATTGGTCGCCACGGCGAGGTCGGCGATGGTGAAATCCTCGCTCTCGCCCGAGCGGTGGCTCATCACCGCCGTATAGCTGGCGCGATGCGCCATCTCGACCGCTTCCAGCGTCTCGGTCAGCGTGCCGATCTGGTTGACCTTCACCAGGATGGAATTGGCCGTTGCGCGCTCGATGCCCATGGCCAGGCGCTCCGGGTTGGTCACGAAAAGGTCGTCGCCCACCAATTGCACCTTGCCGCCCAGGCGCTCGGTCAGGAGCTTCCATCCGGCCCAGTCATCCTCGGACATGCCATCCTCGATGGAGATGATCGGCCACTTGGCGCAGAGACCAGCCAGGTAATCCACCATGCCGCCGGCATCGAGCTTCCTGCCCTCGCCCGCCATGTCATAGACGCCGTCATGGTGGAATTCGGTGGCGGCGCAATCGAGGGCGAACATCACATCCTCGCCCACGCGGTGGCCGGCCGCCTCGCAGGCCTTTGCGATGAAGGCCAGCGCCTCATCCGCGCTGCCGATATTGGGGGCGAAGCCGCCCTCATCGCCGACATTGGTGTTGTGGCCGGCGGCGTGCAACTGCTTCTTGAGGGCCGCGAAAATCTCGGAACCCACGCGAACCGCATCGGCGATGCTGCCGGCGGCCACCGGCAGCACCATGAATTCCTGGATATCAATGGGGTTATCGGCGTGCTGGCCGCCATTGATGATGTTCATCATCGGCACCGGCAAGGTGCGGGCATAGGCGCCGCCCACATAGCGATAGAGCGGCAGGCCATGCGCCTGGGCCGCGGCCTTGGCGGTGGCCAGGCTTACCGCCAGCATCGCATTCGCGCCCAGGCGCGATTTATTGGGCGTGCCGTCCAGCTCGATCATCATCTGGTCAATCTTGACCTGGTCGGCCGCGTTCAGGCCGCCGATCGCGTCGAAGATCTCGCCTTCCACATTCGCCACAGCCTTCAGGACGCCCTTGCCGCCGAAGCGCGCCTTGTCGCCATCGCGCAGCTCCACCGCTTCATGCGCGCCGGTCGAGGCGCCGGAGGGCACGATGGCCCGCCCGCGCGAGCCGTCATCCAGCACCACCTCCGCTTCCACGGTCGGGTTGCCCCGGCTGTCCAGAACTTCACGGGCGATGATATCGGCAATGGCGGGCATGGTGTCTCTCCTGGCGGGAATGCCGCGCGGATAGGCCGCGCCGGGCGAAAGGGCAAGCTGCGGCTTGCCGAACATACATAATGTTATAATATTACATTCATGCCCCTGTTTTGCGAAGCCTTCGGCGCCGATGCGTCCGATCATCCCTCCCCGCCCCGCGCCGTGATCGGCACGCCCGAGACGGTACTGCTCACCGCCCTCAGGCCCGATGTCGCCCTGGCCCTGTGGCTGCGGGAGGAGCCAGAGGGCTTCGCCCGACCACTCAGGCCCCTGCGAAAGGCCGCCCCCTTCCGCACCGTGGCCGACGGCACCCCGAATGACGCGCTGGATTCCATCTGCGAGCAGTTGCCGGCAGGCGCGCCGATTGACCTCCTCTCGGACATGCTTCGCCTCTCCCACATGTTCGCCGCCATGACGCAGGCCGGGCATGTGCGGCTGCGCTTCGAGGGCATCACCGGCGATGCCTGCCGCAAATTCCATGTGGATTCGGTGGGTTTCCGGCTGCTCGTCACCTATGCCGGCCCCGGCACCCAATGGAGCATGGGAGATCCCGGCACCGGCGCCCTGATAGAGGAAGTGCCGCGTTGCGCCGTCGCCTTGTTTCGCGGCCGCAAGCGCGAGGGAGCGACCACCCTGCACCGCTCCCCTCCGCTCTCCCACCTGCCGGAGGCCCAGCGTTCGCGCCTGGTCTTCTGCATTGACGAGCCAGGCTGCTGCGGATGACCCGACGCCTCCCTGCCACCGTGCTGTCGGGCTTGCGCGGCGCCGGGATGGATGACGCAGCGCTGCGCACCGATGCGGAGAGGCGTGCGGCCCCCTTGTGAAAGCGCCACTCCCCGCCCCCTTCCCGCATCGGGTGAATTACCGCCCGGTCGGCCTTGGTGGCTTCACTGAGGGCGTGAAACAGTCTTCCACCAAGACCGCAACCCACTTGCGCGGCGCGGCGCAAATGCAGTTGATGCGCGTATGCCTCCCATTGCCGTTCTCGGCGCGGGCCTTGCCGGGCTCGCCGCCGCACAAGCCCTCACTGCCGCCGGCCGCAGGGTCCGGCTTTTCGACAAGGGCCGCGCCGCCGGCGGCCGATTGGCCACGCGCCGCATCGAGCATGCGGGCCGGAACCATCGCTTCGACCATGGCGCGCAATATCTGCGGGCCGAGCGCCCCGGCTTCGCGGCGCTGCTGGAGGCAGCCGGCACCGCAGCCTGGCCGGATGCCGATCGCCGGGTCGCCACCCCCGGCATGTCGGCCCTGGGCCGCAGCCTGGCGGAGGGCCTCGATCTGACCACGGGCCGCCATGTCAGCGCCCTGCACCGCACGGCAGAGGGCTGGATGCTGGCGCATTTCGACGCGGCCGTGCTCCGCCCCGGCCGCCCCCTGCCCGCCACCGCGCCCGAAATGTCCGGCCCCTTCGCCGCCGTGCTCGTCACCTTTCCGGCCGAACAGGCCCGCGCCATCCTGCCGCCCGAACTGGCCGCGCCGCTCGCCATCATCGAATATGCCCCCTGCTGGACCGTGATGGCCGCCTTTGCCGGGCGGCTCGATCTGCCGGATACGCTGCGCTACCACGGCCCCATCGGCTGGGCGGCGCGGGACAGTTCCAAGCCGGGCCGGGATGCCGCGCAGGAGAACTGGGTCATCCAGGCCGGCCCGGAATTCAGCCGGGCGCAGCTGGAAGCCCCGCCGGAGCAGGTGATCGCCGAACTCCTGGCCACCCTGCCCGCGCCCCCGCCGCTTTTCGCCGTGGCGCATCGCTGGCGCTACTCCCTGCTGGAGGTGGCGCTCGGCCAGCCTTGCCTGTGGGATGCCGCGCTGGGCCTGGGCTATGCCTCGGATGGCTGCCTGGCGGGCCGCGCGGAATCGGCCTGGGAGAGCGGGCACGCGCTGGCACAGCGGGTGCTCGGCGCATGACCGCCCCTCGCCCCCGGCCCACTCATGCCGATGACCTCGCGGAAATCCGCGCCGCCGCCTTCGCGCTGCTGGCGCGCGGCGTGGCCGATCGCCGCAGCCCGATCCACACGCCCACACTCGCCAGCATCGGCCTGGATGGCACGCCGCGCGCCCGCACCCTGGTGCTGCGCGGCTTCGATGCCACCACCCGCACGATCCGCCTGCACAGCGACCGCCGCAGCGAGAAATTCACCGAGCTCACCCAGGACGCGCGCTGCGCCCTGCATGGCTATGACCCCGCCGCCCAGGTGCAATTGCGCCTGGAGGCCATCGCCTCGCTGCACACGGATGACGCCGTGGCGGAAGCCGCCTGGCAAGCCAGCCGCCCCTTCAGCCGCCTCTGCTATTCCATCGAGCCGGGGCCGGGCACGATCATCCCCGCACCCATCCCCGCCCCGCAGGACGAGGCGGCCGGCAGGCCGCATTTCGGCGTCATCCTGCTGCATGTGCATAGCCTGGAATGGCTCTGGCTGGCGGCCGGGGGGCATCGCCGCGCCCGGTGGGACTGGTTGCCGGACGAAGAACGCGCGACATGGCTGGTCCCATGACCCAGATTCCCCCGCTCGAAGCCGTTGAAGCCGAAATCCTGCGCCGCGTCGCGGCCACGGAGAAATCCATCTGCCCCTCCGAAGTGGCGCGCGGCCTGGCACCGGAGCGCTGGCAGCCGCTGATGGGCGCCGTCCGCAAGGCCGCGGCCCGGCTTTCCGGGGCGGGGCAACTGGACATCCTCCGCAAGGGCAAGCCCATCGCGCCCGAGGCGATGCACGGCGTGATTCGCCTGCGCCGGCCGCAACCGGACAGCGATGCCGAGCCCGCGGCGTGACCTCGCTCGCCGCGCTGCTGGGGCGTGGCCCCAGGGGGCTGGAGGCCCCAAGCCCGATCGAATTCGCCTCGCTCGTGCAGCCCACCTCGCCCAATGCCAGCCTCGCGGCACCGGCCTCGCATCCGGGGCCGCGGCAATTCACCGCCCCCATCCTGCCCGGCACGCCGGATGCGGTCTTCGCCCGGCTTCTGGAGATCGTCGAAGCCTTCCCCCGCACCTGGCGCCTGGCCGCCTGGCCGGAGCGGCGGCAGGCGCAATGGGTGGAGCGCTCGGCACTCGCGAATTTCCCCGACATCATCGTGGCCGAATGCGTGGCGACACCCAAAGGCACCAGCCTGTTTCTCTATTCCCGCAGCCTGGTGGGCTATTCCGATTTCGGCGCGAACGCCAAGCGCCTGGAACGCTGGCTGGCGGCGCTGCGCGGCATCACGCCCCCGCCGGCCGAGGAAAGCCCGCCCGCACCACAGCCCAGCCGCTTCGCCACCCGCACCTCGGAAGCCGCGCAAGGCCGGCGCGTGCTGCTGGCCTGGGATGACCCGCGGGAAATGCCCGAGATCGCGCTTCGCGCCCTCGCCGCCGGCGCCACCGCCATCCAGGTGATGACGCCCGCGCGGCCAGACAATGCGGATGGCCTTCTGCTGCAAGCCGGCGCGCGCCTCGCCCTCACGGCTCAGGCTCAGGCGCTGGTGGAGGCCCGCCCCGCCGCGCGCGACCCGCTGCCCCCGCCCCTGCACGCCGACCCCGGCGCCTGGCGCGCCTGGTGGATGCGCGGCAGCCTGGACGCGCCCGACCTGCGCGAACGCCTGCCGGAGATTGACCTGGTGCTGGATGGCGATGACCTGGCACTGCTCGACGGCGATCCGCCGCGCCGTCTCATGGGCCTGCGCGCCAGCGGGGCGCGGCGGCTGGTGATGCGCTCCAGCGTGGTGCCTGTCACGCCCGAACTCGCAGCGCTGGGCTTCGGCCTGTGGCATGCGGGGGAGCTGGATGCGGGGCGCAGCGCGGCGCTGGATGCGGCCTTGCGCGCCGCCGGCATCACGCTACCGCAATTCGCCCGCTTCCCCGAGCGGCTGACGCGCGAGGCGGCCCAGGCTGCCGAACTCGCCACCCCCTGGTGGTGGTTCATGAGCGATGCGGCGCTGGCGGCCCTGCTGGCCGAGGCCGGCTGGAGCGTCCAATCCCGCGAGGCCGAGGGCGTGCGCCACATCATCACGGCTTCCGCCTGATGCGCCGCCAGCGCATCTGCCTGCTGACACTGGATTTCGTCGGCCCCATCCGCAATGGCGGCATGGGCACGGCCTTCCTGGCGCTGGCTGAAACCCTCGTCGCCGCCGGGCATGGGGTGACGATCTGCTACCCCTCCGCCTACACCGAGAATGAGCCCGTCACTCGCTGGCGCACGCATTACGCGGCGCGCGGGATTGATTTCGTCTCGCTGTTTCTCGAAGGCACCGAGGCCGAATTGTCGCTCGGCGCCTATCACTGGCTGAAGACGCGCGACTTCGACGTGATCCATTTCCACGAGATGCGCGGCATCGGCTATTGGACCACCGTGGCCAAGCGCTGCGGCCTCGCCTTCGCCAACAGCACCCTGGTCTGCCAGATCCATAGCCCGACGCTCTGGCACTTCGCCCATTCCGCGCAATTCCTGACGCATAGCGGCGAATTGGAAACCGACTGGATGGAGCAGCGCAGCGCCGAGGGGGCGGATCACGTCATCGCGCCCTCGCGCTACATCCTGGACGCCGTCGCCGGCATGGGCTGGAAACTGCCCTCCAGCCACGCAGTCATGCCCAATCTGCTGCCCACCAGCTTCGTGGGCCGCGCCGCCCCGCCCGAGGGCGCCCGGCCCATCGAGGAACTGGTCTTCTTCGGCCGGCTGGAGGAACGCAAGGGCCTGGGCCTGTTCTGCGAGGCGGTGGCGCGGCTGATCCGCATGGGCCAGCCGCCAGCCCGAATCACCTTCCTGGGAAAAGTGGGGCACATGGCGGGGGTGCATGCGCTCGCCTGGCTGACCGCCATGGCGCAATCCTGGCCGATGCCCTGGGGCGTGGTGAATAATCTCGACCCGCATGCGGCGCGGGACTACCTGGCCGGGCCGGGGCGGCTGGCCGTCATCGCCTCGCGCATGGAAAACGCGCCCTATGTGGTGCTGGAATGCCTGGCCGCCGGGCTGCCCTTCCTGGCGCCGGATGTGGGCGGCATCGGCGAGTTGGTGGCACCGGGGGACCAGCCGCGCCTGCTCTACCAGCGCAGCGCCCCGGCCCTGGCCGAGGCCATGGCCCGGGCGCTGCGGCAGGGCGTGGCGCCGGGCCGTGCCGCCATCTCGCCCGAGGCCACGGCCCGCCTCTGGCTGGACTGGCATGAGGCGCTGCCACCCCTTGCCGCGCCGCCCGTGCACACGGCCCAGCCCCTCGTCTCGGTCTGCATGGCCGCCTTCAACCGACATGAGACGCTGGCCCACGCCATCGCCTCCATCGAGGCACAGGATTATCCCCGCCTGGAACTCATCCTGGTGGATGATGCCAGCACCGACCCCGCCGCGCAGCTTTTCCATGCGGCGCTGCGCCCGCGCTTTGCCGCGCGCGGCTGGACGCTGCTGCGCAATGAAGTGAATTCCTGGCAGGGCGTGACCCGCCACCGTGCGGCCGAGGCCGCCCAGGGCGAATTCCTGATCTTCATGGATGACGACAACGCCGCCTGGCCGGATGAGGTCTCCACCTTCGTCGCCGCCGCGCAGCATTCGGGTGCCGATATCCTGACCTGCCAGATGCAGGCTTTCCGCGGCTCCGGCCCGCCGCCACGGCATCGCAGCGCGCGCCCGATCGGCTGGATTCCGCTGGGTGCCTGCCCGGCGCTGGGCGTGTTCCGCAACGGCTTCGGCGACGCCAACATGTTCATGCGCCGCACCGCCTGGGACCGCATGGGCGGCTTCACGCTGGACCGCGCCTATTTCGAGGATTGGGAATTCCTCCAGGCCGCCTCGCTCGCCGGGCTGCACCTCGAATGCCTGCCCGAAATCCTGTTCTGCTACCGCATCTGGGAAGGCGCGCAGACCGCGGCCCATGATCCGGATTTCCTCTATCGCAGCTATGCCCGCGCCATGCGCCCCGCGCTCGCCGCCCTGCCCGAGGCCCTGCGCCCGGCGCTGCGCCTGGCCATCGAGCGAGAATTGGCGGGCATGCAGGGCCGGCGTGAGGCGTATTGGGCGCATGCGCCGCATGTGACGGGCGCCCAGGGCGACATAGCGCGCCATCCGCCCAATGGCGCCGAGGCGATGCTGGCAGCGGCCCGCTTCGCGCTCGGCCAGCACCAGGCGGAGACGGCGCGGCTGCTGGCGCGGCAGGCGCTCAGCATCGCGCCCGGCCATCCCGGCGCCGAGGCCCTGCTCGCCCGCATCATGGGGATCTCCGAATGAAGTCAATCCGGGAGGCACTCTCCCTCGCCTTGCCCTATTGGCGCAGCGAGGATCGCTGGGCGGCGCGCGGGTTGCTGGCCGTCGTGGTCGGGCTGAACCTCTCGCTGGTCGCGATGTCGGTGATCCTCTCCTACTGGAACCGGGAATTCTTCAACGCGCTGGAAGCTCGCGACGCGGCGGCCTTTTCGGAGTTGCTGTTTACCTGGCGGGCGACGGAGAGCGGCCTCATGCCCGGCTTCGTCTGGATGGCCGCGGCCTATATCCTGATCGCGGTCTACGCCATCTATCTGCGCCAGGCCTTGCAGATCCGCTGGCGGCGCTGGACGACCGAGAAGCTGCTCGCCGGCTGGCTCACGGATCGCGCCTATTACCGGCTCTCGCTCACGGGCTATGGCGCCGACAACCCCGACCAGCGGATCTCCGAGGATGCGCGGCTTTTCGTGGACGATACGCTGACGCTGGGCCTGGGGCTGATGCGAAGCGTGGTGACGCTGTTCTCCTTCCTGCTGGTGCTCTGGGCGCTGTCCGGGCCGACGACGATCCTGGGCATCACCATCCCCGGCTACATGGTCTGGATCGCCCTTCTCTATGCGCTACTCGGCACCTGGCTGGCGCATCTGATCGGGCGGCGGCTGACACGGCTGAACTTCAACCAGCAGAAGGTGGAGGCGGATTTCCGCTACGCCCTGGTGCGCTTCCGCGACAGCACGGAAGGCGTCGCCCTGCATCGCGGCGAGGCGGAGGAGCGGGGCGAACTCGTCACCCGCTTCCGCGCCCTGATGGAGAATTTCTGGGCGCTGATGGTGGCGACCAAGCGCCTCAGCTTCTTCACCGCGGGCTACACCCAGGTGGCGACGGTGTTTCCCTTCGTGGTCGCCGCCCCCGCCTTCTTCGCCGGGCGCATCCCGCTGGGCGGCCTGACCCAGACCGCCCAGGCCTTTGGCGAGGTGCAGGGCGCGCTCTCCTGGATCGTGGACAATTATGCGAGCCTGACGGCATGGCGGGCCACGGTGACACGTCTGACCGGCTTCCGCGACGCGCTGGAAGCGGCCCACGCCGCGGCCCATGAGGGCGAGGGCATGCGCGCTGCGCTGGGCCCGCCCGGCGTGGTCAGCCTTGAGGGGCTGCATCTCAGCCTGCCCGATGGCCAGGTTCTGCTGAACAACGCCGCCCTGGAATTGCGCGCGGGGGAGCGGGTGCTGCTGACCGGCGCCTCGGGCAGCGGGAAGTCCACGCTGTTCCGCGCGCTGGCCGGCATCTGGCCCTTCGGCACGGGGCAGTTGCGGACGCCAGAGGGCGAGCGCGCGCTGTTCCTGCCGCAGCGGCCCTACCTGCCGCTGGGCACGCTGCGCCGCGTGCTGTGCTATCCCGCCGCCGCCAATGCCTTCAGCGATGCCGAAATCCTGGCTACCCTCGCCGATGCCGGCCTGTCCCACCTCGCCCCTCGACTGGAGGTGGTTGAGGCCTGGTCCCAGCTTCTCTCCGGCGGGGAGCAGCAGCGCGTGGCACTGGCCCGCGCCCTGCTGCTGAAGCCCGCATGGCTGTTTCTGGACGAGGCGACGGCCAGCCTGGACCCCGTGGCCGAACGCGCGCTTTACGAGACGCTGGCGGCCAGGCTGCCGGATACGATGATCTTCTCCATCGCCCATCGCCCGGCCGTGGCGGAATACCACAGCCGCCACATCACCATGCGGGATGGCGCGTTGGTGGAATAGGGTCTGATCGATTTTGGCGGCTTCGCCGAAAGCGTGAATCAGCCCCTCCGCACAGGATCAGGCGGCGCGCAGCACGCGCCCGGCAACGGCGTCCAGCTTGGCCAGCATCGCCGGGTCGCGCTTCTCGGGCGCCGTGATCAGCGCGTGGTCGAGCGCGCGGTCGCAGCCGGCGGGGCAGAGGCCGCGCCCGGTGCCGATACGCGGGATCAGGGCCTTCACCAAGGCGCGCGCCTTGTCGGCGTTGGAGAACAGCACCTTCACCACCTGGTCCACCGTCACATGGTCATGATCGGGGTGCCAACAGTCGAAATCCGTCACCATGGCGACGGAGGCGTAGCAAAGCTCCGCCTCACGGGCGAGCTTCGCCTCGGGCATGTTGGTCATGCCGATCACGTCGCAGCCCCATTGCCGGTAGAGCAGGCTCTCGGCCTTGGTGCTGAATTGCGGACCTTCCATGACGAGGTAGGTGCCGCCCTTGGTCATGGGCAGGTTGAGCTCGGCGCCCGCCTCGGCGATGGCGTCCGACAGGCGCGGGCAGGTCGGGTGGGCCACGCTGACATGGGCGACGCAGCCGGGGCCGAAGAAGGATTTCTCGCGCGCGAAGGTGCGGTCAATGAACTGGTCCACCACCACGAAGTGGCCCGGCGGGTATTGCGGCTGGAGCGAGCCCACCGCCGAGAGCGAGATCACGTCGGTCACGCCGCTGCGCTTCAGCGCATCAATATTCGCGCGGGAATTCAGCGCCGAGGGCGGGGTCGGGTGGCCGCGCCCGTGGCGGGGCAGGAAGACGCAGCGAGTGCCGGCCAGGGTGCCGAACAGGAGTTGGTCCGAGGGCTCGCCCCAGGGCGTCTCGACATGGCGCCACTCGCGATCTTCCAGCCCGTCAATGTCATAAAGGCCTGAGCCACCGATCAGGCCGATCACGGGGGAGAATTGGGCTGTCATTGCGTGGATTCCGGGATGCGATGGTGACTGTCTCTAAAGCCGGTCCCGCGCATCGCCAACCGGGGGCGCCTGCACGCCCTCCTGCGGCGCGCAAAAGAGGCGGTAGAGCGTCTCGAGGATCGCGACCACCTCAGGGCTGGCAAGGCGGTAGAAAATGCTCTGCCCCTCGCGCCGGGTTTCCACCAGGCCGAGGTCACGCATACGCCCCAGATGCTGCGAGAGGGCGGTGGGGGAGAGGCCGGCCAGCACCGCCAATTGGCCCACCGACTTCTCGCCCTGCAGCAAATGGCACAGCGCCATCAGGCGCTTGCCATGGGCCAGGGTGGCGAGGAGCCGGGCGGCTTCCTCGGCCTTGGATTCCATGTCGGCGATGGGCGGGTGGGGCATGGGCGTGGCTGGGCTTTTCATCTTGAAATCTTCGAGAATATGAATGTAATGGTCCCTGTACAATAAAAAGCCCCCCGTGCCAGAACAATATCGGCTCGCTTGACCGTGTCATCCGGTTCCTCCTCGGCGGCATCCTGGCCATCGGCCCTTTCATCTTCCCCCACTTTGCCGCCCCCCTGGGCGATTGGCGCCTGGCTGTCGTTGCGGTCGGGCTGGTTCTGATCGTGACCGCGCTGCTCCGCATCTGCCCCGCCTATCTGCTGTTCGGCACCCGGACCTGCGCGCGCGGCAAAGCCTGACGTCACGCGGGCGGGTGCATCTGCCTTGCCACCGTGGCGCTCATGGCAAGCATCGCCGGGCGTTTGCCGAGATGCTTGCCATGGCGGCACGATGCCCTGGGCCTTCCTCGCCGGGATGACTGCCGCCCGGGGGTGGGCTGACCGGCTGGCACCGCCCCATTGAGCCGGGCTAGCAGGCTGTCGGATTGGAACTTTTCATGTAATTTTTTGCCTGCGATTGGCTGCGCCCCGGAAATCTTCGGTCTTTTTTGGGCGCAACGGGGTCACAGAATTACGTTTTAAGCTGTTTTTCGGCCTGAATCCGACAGGCTGCTAGAGCATCATCCGATCAAACGGAATCGTTTGATCGGATGATGCTCGTGAATCAGTGAGCTGGAGCTTTTGCCGTGAGCCCTTCCGAACGGAAAAAGCTCTAGCCGATGAAGCTCTCCCGGTGCTGGCGGGGCACGAAGCGTCCGGCACCGGGCCGCGCCAGCACCTTCGTGCCATCCCAGATGCAGGTGCCGCGCAGATAGGTGGCCGCCACCCGCGCCCGCATCGCCATGCCGTCATAGGGCGACCAGCGGGCATCCTCGCGGTCCTGGATATTACGGGCGTCGAAGGTGAACTCGCCCTCCTCCATCACCATCAGGTCGGCGTCGCAGCCGATGCGGATGGCACCCTTCTTGGGGAACAGGCCGTGGAACTTCGCCGGGCGCTCGGCGCAGAGGCTCGCCATCAGCGTGGGCGGGAGGCCGCGCTTGGCCAGCAGCGTGAACATCAGGGGCGCGAAGCTCTGCATGCCGGTCAACCCCGCGCCGCAGGCGAAGATGTCGCCCGTATATTCCTTGCGGTGCTTCGGCCAGGGCGCGTGGTCGGTCGAAACATAGGCGACCCTGCCCTCGGCGATGCTGGCCCAGATGCGCTCCACCTCATCGGCTGTGCGGAAGGGCGGGTTGCACTTGCCGAAGCCCTGGAGGCGGACCAGATCCTCCTCCGTCATGCAGAGATAATGGACACAGGCCTCGCCCGAGGTCTTGCCGCCTTGCCTGCGGAAGATTTCCGCCAGATCAAAGCCCCGCGCCAGGCTGGAATGCGCGATATGGACATGCGCCCCCGTCTCCAGCGCCATCTCGAAGATGGCGAGGTCCGCCATGGTCTCGCACAGCGGCGGGCGGGTGCGAGCATGCATGATGGGATCGGTTCGGCCAGTGGCCTTGGCGGCGGCGATGGCGCCTTCCACGATCTCCTGATCCTCGTTGTGGATGGCCACCATCAGGCCGGTCCTGGCGATCTCGGCGAAGGCCTCGACCATGATGGTGTTGTTGATGCGCGGGAAGCGCACCGCGTCATACTCATAGGTGGAGAGCTTGAAGGAGCAGACGCCGGCATCAGCGAGCCCCGCGATCTGGTCCACCCCGCCATCCTTCCGGATGGTGCCGTAGAGCGCGATGTCCACATGGCTGGTCGCGTTGAGGATGGCGATCTTCTCGGCGAGGATGCCGGGATCGGTGACGGGGCGGGGCACGTCATAGGGCATGTCCACGCATGTGGTGACGCCGCCGGCCGCGGCCGACATCGAGGCGCCCTCGATTCCCGACCAGCCGGTGCTGCTGCTGGTGTGCATGTGGCCATCCACCAGGCCGGGAAAGACGAGCTTGCCCCGGTGGTCAACGGTCTCGGCGGCGGCCGGTGGGCTGCCCTGGCCGATGGCCGAGATGACGCCGCCCGTCACGGCCACATAGCCGTTTTCCAGCATGCCATCGGCCAGGACCATCTGGCCACGCACCACAAGATCGAAAGCCATTCCAGCCCATTCCCCGCGCCAAACTTCGCAGGCCGCGACGCCACCCATCGGCCGCGCGGCCGTTGCACAGCCTCAGGCTAGGCGCGCGCGCACCGGCCGCCAACCCGGCTGGAGGCGAGGATGACGCGCATGCGGCTCCATCCCGTGAAAATTTCTCCATCCAGGGTGCTGCCCAGGCGCGAGGACCGGCTGGCCTGGAAGATCGCGGGTGTCGCCACGGACGCCGTGCCCCTGCCCGAGGCGGCGGCCGGCATCGGCACGCTGCCCGGCCTGACGCGGGAGGTGGTCTTCCAGGCGCTGCACACCTCCATCAGCTTCCGCCGATCCCGCAAGGGCGAGATCAGTTCATGGAAGGCCCATGCGCGCGCCCATGCCGGCAAGCTCGCCGTGGAGGCCCTGCTGGATCGCTGCATGCCCGGCGAAGGCGCCCCCGGCCCGGTCTATGAGGGCAAGCGCGCGATCCGCAAACGCTGGCCTTTGGCAGCCGCGTCGTGATCACCATGCAGGACGCCACGAGTCTGGTGTGGATGAGCTGCCCCTGGCCCTGCCCAGGGGCGCGCTGCTGGCCGCCAGGCCCGGCATTTTCTCATCCCGCCCCGCCGGAACAAGCGCCGGCTTGCGGCCCGACGTTACCACGCCGCCCCCATGGACAGTGGCGCACGCGCCCTTAAGCTACATCGCACAAGAACCCGCCCCACTGCACGAAATGAGGAATGCCATGGCCGAACAGATCGAAGTCCGCAAAGGGCTCGTCGGCGTCTATGCTGATGAATCCAGCGTCTCGAAGGTGATGCCCGAGACGAACAGCCTGACCTATCGTGGCTATGCGGTGCAGGACCTGTGCGAGAACTCCAACTTCATGGACGTCGCCTACCTGCTGTGGAACGGCGAATTGCCCAATGATTCCGAGCGCGCCGCCTTCGCCGAGGCCGAGCGCTCGCAGCGCGCCCTCTCCCCGGCGCTGATACGCGTGCTGGCCGACTTCCCGAAGGATGCGCATCCCATGGATGCGATCCGCACCGCCGTCTCTTTCATGGGCATGGAAGACCCCGAGACGGCCGATATCAGCGACGCCGCGCAACGCCGCAAGGCGGTCCGGCTGCTGGCGAAAATCCCGACGGCGGTGGCGGCGACCAACCGGCTGAGCAAAGGCCTGGCGCCCATCGCGCCCGACGCCTCGCTGCCGTTTTGCGAGAACTTCTTCCGCATGGTCTTCGGCAGCGTGCCGCAGCCGGAAGTCATCAAGGCCTTCGACGTCTCGATGATCCTCTACGCCGAGCACACCTTCAATGCCTCGACCTTTGCCGCGCGCGTCGTCACCTCCACCATGGCGGACCTGCATGGCGCGATCACGGCCGGCATCGCCGCCCTCAAGGGGCCGCTGCATGGCGGGGCCAATGAGGCGGTGATGCACATGCTCAAGGAAATCCCCTCACCCGAGGCGGCCGAGTCCTGGCTGCGCGAGCGCTTCGACCACAAGGCGCTGGTGATGGGCTTCGGCCATCGCGTCTACAAGAACGGCGACAGCCGCGTACCGACGATGAAGAAATACGCCGAGATCATGGCAGAGGTGGTGGGCGACAAGCGCTGGATGAACACATCCGCCGTGCTCGCGCGCGTCATGCTCGCCGAGAAGAACATCCATCCCAATCTCGATTTCCCGGCAGGCCCCGCCTACTACCTGATGGGCTTCGACATTCCGATGTTCACTCCGATCTTCGTGTGCAGCCGCATCACAGGATGGGCCGCGCATGTCTTCGAGCAGGGCGCGGAAAACCGGCTTATTCGGCCACTTTCGCTCTATAGCGGTGTTGAGCAGCGTGCGGTGCCGACGCGCTGAATCACGACGACACGCAGCGATGACGCAGCAGGCCGCCCGAGTGATTGGGCGGCCTTTTTCACATCACCGCGCTACTGCGCGCGCGACTCACTTCGCAGAAATTCCGCGCTGAAAAGCAGAATGTGTTTGACACGCAACTCGCGCATTCCGATAGCGTTGCCAACGCACGCATTGGCGCGCGATTCGCACCAACGCTCTGACCGCCGCGCATCACGCGAAACATGGAGAGCCTGGCCACGGAATCGCAGAGCAGGGCGAGCGGCGGACGGAAGGGAAGAACCTCGATGAGGTTAGCCGGAGGCAGATTCCGGTCTCTGCGGGAGGAAGGCAGAAGCGCTCGCCAGGTGATGGGTGATCACCCGATGCCAGGCACCAGCGCAAAGCTGCGGACGGTTTCCTCGCAAGGATGATCCCCGCCTGTTCGGACTCTCTGCATCCGTCGCGGCGCGATGCCGCCGCGGCCAGTAACGTCAACCCACGCCGACGCGCCATGGCGCAAGGAGAAACTCGATGACCGATACCCCAGAGACCACGGGCGCCTCGCCACGCGCGCAAGCCATGGCCGCTGCCGCCGGCGCCCGCCGCACCGCGAAGAAGCCCACCACGGCGCGCGGCCGCGTCGCCGCGAAGAAGCCGGCCGCCAAGAAGGCTGCTCCCGCCAAGAAGGCTGCTCCCGCCAAGAAGGCTGCCCCTGCCAAGAAGGCCGCGCCGAAGAAGGCCGCCGCCAAGAAGCCGGCCGCCAAGAAGGCCGCCCCCGCCAAGAAGGTCGCCGCCAAGAAGCCGGCTGCCAAGAAGGCCGCTCCCGCCAAGAAGGCCGCTCCCGCCAAGAAGCCGGCTGCCAAGAAGGCTGCTCCCGCCAAGAAGGCCGCCGTGAAGAAGCCGGCTGCCAAGAAGGCTGCCCCCGCCAAGAAGGCCGTCGCCAAGAAGCCGGCTGCCAAGAAGGCTGCCCCCGCGAAGAAGGCGGCGCCCGCCAAGAAGCCCGCCGCGAAGAAGGCTCCTGCGAAGGCTCCGGCCGTGAAGGCCGCCCCCGCCAAGGACCCGAAGCGCGCCGAGGCCGCCAAGAAGGCCGCCGCGACTCGCGCCGCCAAGAAGGCCGCTGCTGCTGCTGCTCCGGCCCCTGCCCCGGTGCCCGCCGCCGAGACGCCGACGACCTGATCACGGCGAAAAGCCCTGATGTGATGAAGCAGGCGCCACCCACCGGGTGGCGCCTTTTTTCATGCCCGCTTCAGGTTCAGCCCCACTGGCCGAAGAAGAACATCTCACCCGCGGCCTTGCGGGCGCGCGGTGCGGTCTCGCGCTCCGCCAACTGCTCGGGGAGCGCGGAAGCCGGGCCGGGCGTGCCCAGCACCATCGCGGCGATCGGCGCCACAGCCTCGGGGATGCTGAACGCCGCACGGGCGGCCTCGGCATCGAAGCCCGCCATCTGGTGCAGTTGCAGCCCGAGTGCAGCCGCCTGGATCGCCATGGCGCTGCTCGCCTGGCCGGCATCGTAATGCGCCCAGGGGTTGGGCTTGCCATTGCCGGCGGAGTTCAGCCGCGCGCAGGCCAGCAGCAGCACGGGGGCGGTGCCGATCCAGCCCTGGTTGAAGGGCACCAGGCAGGCCAGCAGCTTGGCGAAGGCCTCCGCCTCCACATTCTTGCGCGCCACCAGATACTGCCAAGGCTGCTCATTATAGGCCGAGGAAGCCCAGCGCCCGGCCTCAAGCACAGAATGCAGCGCCGCATCGGGCACCGGCGTGTCCAGGTAGCTGCGCGGGCTCCAGCGCGCCGCGATGGCGGGCAGGACGGGGTGGGCGGTGGGGGCGGTGCGATCCATGGATGGTCCCTATCCAAAGGTGGAAAGTAGGTCCTCGACCTGCGCGGTCGTCAGCAGGCGGGGATTGAGCGCGCGCAGCATGAGCGCGAGTTTCGCGGCTTCCTCGAGTTCCTCCGCGGCATTCACCGCATCGGTCAGCGTGGCGCCGCAGATCACCGGACCGTGATTGGCCAGCAGCACGGCCTTGGCCTTGCCGGCGGCGGCGCGAATGGCGGGCTCCATCGCGGCATCGCCGGGCCGGTAATAGGGAATGAGCGGCAGCGTGCGGCCCACGCGCATCACGAAATATGGCGTGAGCGGCGGGATCACCGCTTCCTCCAGGCAGGAGATGGCGGTGGCGTGAGTGGAGTGCAGATGCACCACGGCGCCCGCATCCGGCCGCGCCTCCAGGAAGGCGCGATGGAGAAACACCTCCTTCGTCGGCTTGTCGCCGCCCACATGCTTCCAGCCGAGATCGAGCTTGCTGATGCGCGCCGCATCGAGCCGCCCGAGCGAGGAGTTGGTCGGCGTCATCAGGTAGCCATCGGGCAGGCGCACGCTGATATTGCCGGCGCTGCCGACGCTGTAGCCCCGCGCGAACAGCGAGGCGCCAAGGCTCACCAGAAGCTGGCGCTGGTCTTCCTCGCGCATGGTCAGGCGAAGGCCTTGAGGAAGAAGTCGCGCGCGCCGAAATTGCCGCTCTTGAGGGCGAGCAGCATGCCATCGGGCGCGGCATCGGGCGTCGCGTGGGTCCAGGGCACGCCGGGATCGATCTCGGCGCCGATGCGCAGGCTGTGCACGCCAAGCCGCTGCACCACGGCACCTGAGGTCTCGCCACCGGCGATGACCAGACGACGCACGCCGGCCTGTACGAGATCGGCGGCGATCTCCGCCATCGCGGCCTCGACCAGCGCGCCCGCCGCCTCGCGGCCCAGCTTGGCCTGGAGGGCAGCCACGCGCTCGGGCGTGCCGGAGGCGGCGATCACCACCGGGCGCGTGGCGCCCAGCTTGCCCGCCATCCAGTCCCGCGCCTGCTGCGCCAGCGCGGCGGCATCGGGCGTGGCCAGTGCGTCCAGTTCCAGCGTTGGCACGTGATCACGCGCCAGGCCGATCTGGCCGAGCGTTGCGCGCGAGCAGGAGCCGGCGAGCACGGCGCACAGCCCGCCCACTTCGGGCAGCGCGCCCGCATCCTCGCGCGCGGGCAGCAGCCCGGCGCGGCGGAAATTCTCCGGCAGGCCCATGGCAATGCCCGAGCCGCCGGTGATGAGCGCGTGGCTGGCGCAGGCCGCTCCCAGCGCCATGAGATGCGCGTCGGTGATGGCATCCGCGATGGCGAAGCGGCGATTGGCGTCGCGCAGGCGCGTCACCTCGTCGCGGATGGCGGGCGCGCCGCGTTCCACCACGGCGAAGGGAATGAGGCCGACGCTGCCCTCGCTCTGTCGGCCCAGGACACGCACCAGGTTGGCGTCGCGCATCGGAGTGAGCGGGTGGTTCTCCATGCCCGACTCATTGAGAAGCGCATGGCCGACGAAGAGGTGCCCCTGGAAGATGGTGCGGCCATTGGTCGGGAAGGCCGGGCAGGCGATGGCGAAGCCGCCATCCAGCCGCTTCAGCAGCGCCTCCGCCACGGGGCCGATATTGCCTTGCTCGGTGCTGTCGAAAGTGGAGCAGTATTTGAACAGGATCTGCTTCGCACCCGCCGCCAGCAGCGCCTCGCAGGCGGCGAGCGACTGGGCAATGGCCTCGCCCGTCGGGATGGTGCGGGATTTGAGCGCGATGATGACGGCATCCGCCTCGGGCAGCGGCCCGGTCGGCACGCCGATCACCTGGACGGCGCGCATGCCCTGGCGAACCAGGGTGCTGGCAAGGTCGGTCGCGCCGGTGAAGTCATCGGCAATGCAGCCTAGAAGCGGCATGGGAATCTCCTGGAACCATCTCCGTTTAAGCCGGGCTGTCGCCTGCCGCAAACGGGGCTTGAAGCGGCAGGGGCGCGGAGCAACATAAGGGGGATGAAAGATCCGATGCAGCACCGGCCGGTGCTGGACATGACGCCCGAGGGCGAATTCCGGGAAGCGCCGAAGCCGAGTGGCTTCAATCTCCTCCTCGCGCGGATGGGAGGTGTGGCGATGCTTGTCGCCACGGCCGCTGGCGGGCTGTTGCTGGTGGCGCTGTCCATTTTCTTCATCGGGCTGCTGCTGCCCATCGTGATCGGCGCGGGCAGCATCGCCGCCATCTCCCTTTGGTGGCGGCGCCGGCGCCTGCGGAAGATGGGGATCGAGCCGGGGCCGATCCGGATCATCGTCCGGCGCTAGAGCATCATCCGATCAAACGGAATCGTTTGACCGGATAAAGATGCTCGTGATTCAATGATCTGGAGCTTTTTCCGTGAGCCCTTTCGAACGGAAAAAGCTCTAGACCATGATGCGTTCTCTTGCGCTCACTTTCATGGTCTCGCCACAGCTGAGATCGGGATTCAACGTTTTCGGCGATTCCGCCTCAACGCATCCCGCTCTAAGCCGCCTCAGCCTTTCAACGCCGCCTCGACCCGCAACGCCGCATCCAGAGCGGCCCTGCCCTGCTCGCCATTCGCCTCATGCGCCGCGCCATCCAGGATGGCGGCGATGAAGGCGGATTGCTCGGCTTCCAGGCTGTCATGATCGGTCCAGCTGCGGCGGGCCAGGCTCCAGCCGGGCATGCTCTCTATCGCGTTGCCGCCATCGGGGGCCAGGAATTCAAGGCTGCGGGCCATGAAATCCACCCGCATCTCTCCCTCGGGGCCGAGTGCCCGCAGCTTGCGCTCCAGCCCCACCGCCACGCGGCTGGCGGTCACCTGCGCCTGCGCGCCATTGGCGAAGCGCAGTTGCGCCACGGCCCAATCCGGCCGATCGGTCATCACCGACCCGCCCACCGCACGCACCTCCACCAGGGGGGATGGCACCAGCGAGAGAATGAGGTCCAGGTCATGGATCATCAAATCCAGCACGACCGAGACATCCAGGCTGCGCGGACGGAAGGGCGCCACGCGCGCGGCCTCCAGCGCCATCAGCCGCCGTCCGCCCAGGTTTTCCCGCAGGGTCCGCATTGCGGCTGAGTGCCGCTCGATCTGGCCGACCATCAGCACCCGCTTCTCGGCCGCCGCCAGGCTGATCAGCGCATCCGCCTCGGCCAGGGTCGCGGTAATGGGCTTTTCCACGAAGACATGGCAGCCGGCCCGCAGAGCGCGCTCGGCCAGGGGGGCATGGGAGAGGGTGGGGGTGGCGATGATCACCGCATCGCTCGCCTCCAGCAGCGCCTCGGCGGAGAGCGCCGGGCAGCCCGCCTCGCCCGAGACCAGGGCCGCGCGGGCCGGGTCAGGGTCATGCAGCCCGGCGAGGCTGGCGCGGGCGGCGCCGCGCAGCTTCAAGGCATGGAAGCGGCCAAAATGGCCCGCGCCGAAGACGCCGATCGTGAGGGATCCGGTGGGAGGATTCATGGCGTTGCACTAACAATTCCCGGCAAGGCTTGCATCCCCCCCTCCCCCTCGTCATGTTCCGCCCGAATCCAGGTCAGGGCCTCGTCTCGTCATGATGTATTTCGCGCGCTGGAAGACGGCCGCCATTCTGTTGATCTGCCTTGTCGGCACATTGGTCACCTTGCCCAATCTGCTGCCACGCTCGGCCTTCCCCGACTGGGCGCCGGTGCGGCAGATAGCGCTCGGCCTCGATCTGCGCGGCGGCTCCTATTTGCTGCTGGAGGTGGATACCTCCGTCCTGCTGCGGGAGCGGCTGGAAGGCCTGGTGGAGGGCACGCGCCGCGGCATGACGCAGGCCAACCCGCGCATCGCCTATACCGGCCTCTCCGCCCAGGCCGACCAGCGCCGCATGTCGCTGCGCATCACCGATGCCAGCCAGCGTGAGGCCGCACTGCGCGTCGTGCGGGAACTCGCCAACCCGATCAACACCAGCGGCGGCACGCAACAGCCGGACCTGGAAGTTTCCATCAATTCCGATGGGTTGCTGACCGCGACCGTGACCGAGGCCGGGCTGCGCGCCAAGGCGACCAGCGCGGTGGAACAATCCATCGAGATCGTCCGCCGCCGCATTGACGAGACCGGCGTGGTCGAGGCCACGATCGTCCGGCAGGGGCTGAACCGCATCCTGGTGCAATTGCCCGGCGTCGAGGACCCGGACCGCATCAAGAACCTGCTCGGCCGTACCGCGCGCATGACCTTCCACCTGCTGGATGAGGCCGTGAACGTCCAGGCGCCGACAGCGCCGCCCGGCATCATGTTCCTCAATGGCGAACGCGCAGGCGAGCGCTATGCCGTGCGCCGCCGCGTCGAGGTGGATGGCGCGAACCTGACCGATGCGCGGGCCAGCCAGGATAACCGGACCGGCGAATGGGTGGTGAACTTCACCTTCGATTCGGTCGGCACCCGCCGCTTCAGCGAGATCACGCGCGCCAATGTGGGCCGCCCCTTCGCCATCGTGCTGGATGAAAAGGTGATCACCGCCCCCAATATCCGCGAGCCCATCACCGGCGGCCGCGGCCAGATTTCCGGCAATTTCACCGTACGCTCGGCCAATGACCTGGCGGTGCTGCTGCGCGCCGGCGCCCTGCCCGCGCCGCTGACCGTGATCGAGGAACGCACTGTCGGGCCGGAACTGGGCGCGGATGCGATCCGGGCCGGCGTCATCAGCCTCGCGGTCGGCGTTTCCTTCGTCTTTCTCTATATGGGCTTCGCCTATGGGTTGTTCGGCTGGTTCGCCAATGTGGCGCTGGCCATCAACCTTATCCTGCTCATGGCCTTCCTGTCGCTGCTGGAAGCCACCCTCACCCTGCCCGGCATCGCCGGCATCGTACTGACGCTGGGCACGGCGCTGGATGCCAACATCCTGATCAATGAACGCATCCGGGAGGAGGTGAAGAATGGCCGATCCCCGATCAATGCCCTGGAGATCGGCTACACCAAGGCCTCGGGCACGATTCTCGACTCCAACCTGACCAACCTGATTGCCATGGCCTGCCTCTATGGCTTCGGCTCCGGCCCGGTGAAGGGCTTCGCCGTCACGGTCGCCATCGGCACCATCGTGCAGATGTGGACCGCGACCGTGGTCACGCGGCTGCTGGTTGTCTGGTGGTATCGCTGGCGCAAGCCCAAGGAATTGCCGGTGCTGGAGAAGCCGGGGCTGAGCCTGGGCCAGCGCCTGGCCCGCCCGCTGTTCCGCCTCTGCCCTGATGTGACGAAGATCCGCTTCATGCGTGGCGCCATCACGGGCCTCATCGTCTCGGGCGTGCTCTCCGCGGCCTCGCTGATCGGCGCCTTCTATCCGGGGCTGGAGAAGGGCATTGATTTCAAGGGCGGCATCGTGATGGAGGTCCGCACGCCCGGCCCGGCCAATATCACCGCGCTGCGCGTGGCCACCAATGCGCTGGGCGTCGGCGATGTCGGCCTCCAGCAATTCGGCGATGAGAACACGCTGCTGATCCGCGTGCCGGCGCCGGCGCAGGAAGCCCAGACGCAGCAGGTGGTTTCAGCCATTCGCGCGGCACTGGAGGCGGCCGCCCCCGGCATCCGCATCTTGCGGGTGGAGGCGGTGGGCAACCGCATCTCCGACGAGTTGTTCCGCGGCGGGTTGATGGCGCTCGGCCTCAGCCTCATCGCCATGCTCATCTACATCTGGGTGCGCTTCGAGTGGCAATTCGGCGTGGCCGCCATCGCGACGCTGCTGCTGGATACCACCAAGACCGTCGGCTTCATGGTCCTGTTCCAGGTCGAGTTCAATTTGACCACCATCGCGGCCATCCTGACCGTCATCGGCTTCTCGGCCAATGACAAGGTCGTGGTGTTCGACCGGATGCGGGAGAATCTTCGCAAGTTCAAGACGATGCCCCTGCAGGAGTTGGTGGACCTCTCCATCAACGAGACGCTGAACCGCAGCATCGGCACCTCGGTCACGCTGCTTCTGGCGGCGCTGCCCCTGGCATTGTTCGGCGGCGATACGCTGGCGGGCTTCGCCTGGGTGATGGTGTTCGGCATCTTCATCTCGGCCTCCTCCTCGGTCTTCATCGCGGCGCCCATCGTGCTGTTCAGTGGCCGCAATTCGCTGCGGCGGGGCGAGCTGGAGCCGGTGGCGCCGAAGGGCCAGACGGCGATCCGCTGAGGGCCAGGGGCGCGGCGGCGGCCCACGCCAACTCTGCCATGATCATTTGTGAGGGGGAATGGCGGAGCGAGGCACTTGGATTTGACCCGGAAATCGGCTAGTCTCATTTTTATGTCAAATTGGCGCGTGTATTGACTGATATTGAGACACTCGGGACGGGCGAGGGTTCTTCTCCTCCCCAGGCGCGCCCCCCGGGCATGGTGCTGATCCTTGCCCAGGCCCCCTCCCTCGTCGCGACCGCCAAGGCCGCAATCGCCGAGTTGGGCGGGCGCCCACCCCTTGTGCTTGGCTCGGAGGCGGAGGTTCTTCGCGCCGTGGTGACCAGCCTCACCGGCTTCTCACACCTCATCCTGGAGGATGGGGACCTCCCGATCGATCAATCCCTGATTGATGCGGTGGCCGAAGCCTCGCCCGCCGCCGTCATCCTCCTGCTCACCCCGGAAGCGGCCCTGTCCGAGGATGGCGCCTTCCTGCGCGGGCTGCTGGGCGGCACGCGCCTCATGGCGCATGACGCGATGCGCGCCAGCCGGAACTCGAACCGCCTCCAGGCCGGGTTGCAGGGCAATAGCCTGTTGCTGCGCTACCAGCCCATCATCCATGTCCGCACACGCCGCCTGGTGATGGTGGAGGCCCTGGCCCGCTGGCGGAGCGAGCCGGTGGCGCTGACCCCGGTGAACTTCATCCCGGCCATGGAGCAAATGGGCCTCTCCCGTCCGCTCGCCGCCGCGGTGACGCGCATCGCCGCCTGGGACCTCTCCCGCATGCCGGGGCATTTGCCCATCCCGGTCTCGGTCAATCTGCCCGCGCCCGAACTCGACAAGCGCGATGTGGTGAGTTGGCTGGGCCAGCAATTGAGGCGCTCCCGCTTCCCTCGCCAGCGCCTGACGATCGAACTGACCGAAACGGCCCCCGTGCGGGACCTGTCGCGTATGGCCCGCACCCTGCGGCGCCTGAAGGCCGCGGGGCATGGCGTGCTGCTGGATGACCTGCTGCTGGATGATCCTCGCAAGCGCCTGCTGCGGCTGGATTTCGCGGGCATCAAGCTCGATCGCTCACTGGTGCAATCCCTGCCGAAATCCGCGCGGGCGCGGAACCAGGTGCATGCCATGGCCAAGCGTGGCCTGGTGATGACGGCGGAAGGGGTCTCCTCCCCCGCCCTGTTCCGGACCCTACGCTTCCTGGGCGTAGCCCGCGCGCAGGGCTTCCTGATGGGCCGCCCCTTGCCGGTGGCGGCCCTGCCTGCCTGGAATGACCGCTGGCGCAGCGCGCAAGGGTTGCCGTCTCAGGGGCTAAAAGCCTCCAAGTAAAGCTCCATGATCTGCGCGGCATCGGGAATGCGCGGGTTGTTGCCCGGGCTGCCGGAGGCCAGCGCCTGTTCGGCCATCACCGGCAGCAGCGCGTTCCACTTATCCTGCGGGATGCCATAGGCGGCGGGGCTTGGCACTTCCAGCTCATGGTTCAGGGCCCGCAGTTCCTGCATCAGCTTGGCACCGGCCACCTGGTCCGCATCGCCGGGGGCGGCGCAGCCGATGCAGCGCGCTGCCTCGGCATAGCGCGGCAAGGCGTGGTTCAGGCCGAAGCCCGTCACCGCCGGCAGTAGCATGGCGTTGGAAAGCCCGTGCGGCACATGGAAATGCGCGCCGATGGGGCGGGACATGCCATGGATCAACGCCACGCTCGCATTGCTGAAGGCCAGGCCCGCCAGGGTCGCGCCCAGCATCATCGCCTCGCGCGCCGCATCATCGGCCGGGTCCTTGTACACCCGGCGCAGATGCGGGCCGATCAGGCGCATCGCGCGCTCGGCATACATGTCCGAGACGCTGTTGGCCCGCTTGCTGACATAGGCTTCCAGCGCATGGGTCAGGCTGTCGATTCCGGTATCCGCCTTGGTGCGGGCGGGGACGGTGCGCGTGAGTTCATGGTCCACGATGGCGGCGAGCGGCAGGGCGCCCAGGCCCGCGATCAGCATCTTCTCGTCCCGCGCCGCATCGGTGATGACGGTGAAGCGCGTGGCTTCGCTGCCCGTGCCGGCGGTGGTGGGGATGCAGATGATGGGCAAAGCCGCGCGATCGGCCGCGACCGGGACCTTGAAGGCGGAGATGGGCGTGCCAGGGGCTGCCGCGGCGAGGATCGCCATGGCCTTGGCCGTGTCCATCGGGCTGCCGCCGCCAAAGCCGATCAGCACATCGAAATCGCCCGCCTGGAGGATCGCCACGCCGGCGGCGACCACCCTATCGGTCGGGTCGGGCACGGTTTCGTGAAACACCACGGGCGAGAAGCCGGAAGCGCGCAGCGGCGCCAGGCATTTCTCGATGGTGCCGGAGCTGTACATCCAGGGGTCCGTCACCACCAGCGGCCGTGAGAAGCCGAATTGGGTGAGCAATTCGCCGAGGCGCGCGAGGCTGCCTCCGCCGATGATCATGTGGCGGGGGGCGACGATGGCCAAGGGGGCGTGTGTTGTCATGGCCGCGAGTTAAGCGCCCTCGGCCGCCTTGGCATAGAGGCCCATGCGCTGCGCGGCCTTGGGCGTGAGCCCACCGCTGAAATCCAGTCCGGTGGGCGGCAATTGCCCGTCCAGATGACACGCCACACCATCCACCAAAGGCGGGTCCTCGCGCTTGCAGCGCTCGATGGCGAAGGGGCAGCGCGTGTGGAAACGGCAGCCGGGGGGCGGGTTGAGCGGGCTCGGCAAATCGCCACCCAGGGGCTGCACCCGGCCGCGCCGCGAAGGGTCGGGGTGGGGAATCGCGGCCAGCAAGGCGCGCGTATAGGGGTGGCGCGGATTGTTGAAGAGCTCGCGCTTCTCCGCGATCTCCACAATGCGACCGAGATACATGACGGCGATACGGTCCGCCACATGCTTCACCACCGCCAGATCATGCGCGATGAACAGGTAGGAAAGGCCAAGTCGCTTCTGCAAATCCCGCAGCAGGTTCACCACCTGCGCCTGGATGGAGACGTCCAGCGCGCTCACCGGCTCGTCGCACACCACAAGGTCCGGCTCGGTCGAGAGGGCGCGGGCGATGCCGATGCGCTGGCGCTGGCCGCCGCTGAATTCATGCGCGAAGCGTGCCGCCTGATAGGGTGCCAGGCCCACCAGTTGCAGCAACTCATCCACGCGAGCCCGGCGGGAAGCGGCATCGCCAATGCCATGCACCTCCAGCGGCTCCATGATGGTCTGGCCGACCGTCAGCCGCGGATTGAGCGAGGCATAGGGGTCCTGGAAGACGATCTGCGCGCGGCGGCGGAAAGCCTTGAGCGTGGGGCCTTCCAACTGCGTGATGTCGGTGCCCTCAAACCGGACAGTGCCGGTGCTGGGCTCGATCAGCCGCAGCACCAGGCGTGCCGTGGTGGATTTGCCGCAGCCGCTCTCCCCCACCAGGGCCAGCGTCTCGCCCCGGCGCAGCGTAAAGGAGACGCCATCCACCGCGCGCACCAGGCCGATCTGCTTGGCCAGGATCATGCCGCTGCGGACGGGGTAATGCTTGGCGAGGTTCTCCACCTCCAGCAGCGCGCCGCCATCGGCGGATCGGTTGACGCCGCTCATGTCCCCATTCTTCCGATTGAAAGTGCCTCCTCAACGGGGGCACGGATGCAGGCCGCCTCATGCCCGGCGCTGATTTCCCGCAGGCCAGGAATCTCGGCGCGGCAGGCCTCCACCGCGAAGGGGCAGCGCGGCGCGAAGCGGCAGCCGGGCGGCAGGGCAAAGGGCGGCGGAACGGAGCCGGTGATGGCCAGCAGCCGCTCGCGATCCTCATCCAGGCGCGGGATGGAACCCAGCAGGCCAAGCGTATAGGGGTGCTGCGGGTCCTCGAACAAATCCCGCGCCGTGCTGCGCTCCACCACGCGGCCAGCATACATCACCGCCACGTCATCGGCCATTTCCGCGATCACGCCCAGGTCATGGGTGATGAGGATGATGGCCATGCCCGTCTCGGCCTGGAGGTCGCGCAGCAGGTCCAGAATCTGCGCCTGGACCGTCACGTCCAGCGCGGTGGTCGGTTCATCGGCGATCAGCAGCTTGGGCGAGCATGCCAGCGCCATGGCGATCATCACGCGCTGGCGCATGCCGCCTGAGAGTTGGTGCGGGTATTCGTCAAAACGTCGCTCGGGCGAGGGGATGCGAACGCGGGCCAGGGCCGCGATGCCGCGCTCACGCAGTTCCGCCTTGCTGGCGCGCGGTTCATGCGCGCGAATGCCCTCGGTGATCTGGAAGCCCACCCTATGCACCGGGTTCAGCGAGGTCATCGGCTCCTGGAAAATCATGCCGATCTCCCGCCCGCGCACACCGCGCATCTCAGTGTTGGAGAGGCCGGCGAGGTCCCTGCCCTCCAGCAGCACGCGGCCCGAGACCACGCGGCCGGGATGGGCCACGAGGCGCATGATGGAAAGCGAGAGCACGGATTTTCCGCAGCCGCTCTCACCCACGATGCCGAGGGTGCGGCCACGGATGACGTCTAGCGAGACGCCATCGACCGCCGCCACCTCCCCGCCGGAGGTGCGGAAGACGGTGCGGAGGTTCTGGATGCTCAAAAGAGGGGAGGTCAAAAAAGGGCCTCCGGCGGCTGGGGCCACCATTTGTGAATAATGGGGCCCCGGACCCCATTCCTTTGGTTTACAGCCATTTGAAGGTGGGGGGCGCGATCTTGTCCACGGGGCGGTGCGCCCAGTCCTGCGCGGGGGCGCGGGCGACGATCCGCTTTTGCGCCTCGCTCAGGTTCAGCGCGGCCTGCTTGAAATCCATGGTCAACACCTGGCCATCGCCCACCACCTTGATGCCATCCACATAGACATCGCGCACGGCACGATCCCCCGCCGCATAGATCAGCGCGCGCATCGGGTCGTGATTGGGCTGCATGCGCGGATGCGTCGCATCCACCAGCACGAAATCCGCGCGGCAGCCCACGGCCAGCCGGCCAATATCGTTGCGGCCCAGCGCCCGCGCGCCGCCGATGGTGGCCGCATCGAACACATCCGTCGTCGTCATGGTGCGCGGATCATTGGCCTGGGTGCGCGCGAGATAGGCAACCAGGCGCATTTCATCCAGCAAATTATGCGGATAGGTGTCCGTCCCCACGCCCAGATTCACGCCACGCCTCTTGTAGCGGCCAAAATCCTTCAGCGTGATGCCGCGCCGGGCAAACACCGTCGGGCAATGGGCCACCGTGGTGCCGGTATCGGCCAGAATATCGAGGTCGCGCTTGGTGTGCCAGGGCGTGCTCGGGTGGTCATCCAGGAAGATGCCATGGCCGATCACGGCGCGCTCATCCAGCAGGCCCATCTCGTGCAGCCATTGGATGGGCGTGAAGCCGTGGCGGCGGGTGATTTCGTGGAACTCCACGACCGATTGCGCCGCGTGGATCTGCCAGGAGAGGCCGCGCGCCTTGGCTTCCGCGCGGCTGTCACGCAGCAATTCCGGCGCGCATGTGTCAATCTGCGCCGGGCAGGCCATGCCGAACAGGCGCCCGCTGGGGTGTTGTTCCGCGCGCTGGATGAGGGCGAAGGCCTCCTCCATCGCCTTCACGCCGGCGGCCTCGTCCCATTCATATTCGACGACGTGGCCGTTCTTGGTGAACCACTTGGCCGATTTGAACATGGGCGCGATGCAGACGCGCATCCCCGCCTCGGCCAGCAAATCGAGCCAGCCGGGATGCGCCATGGAGAGATCGGCCAGCGTGGTGACGCCGCTCAAAAGCAACTCCGACAGCGCCACGCGCACGCAATCTGGCACCGCCTCCGCATCGGAGCGGAAAATCGGCATGAACTCATAAAGCGAGGAATTATAGAGGCCGGGGCTGCCGATCTCATCAATCAGCCCCTTATTCATCGGCTCGCTCGTCGGGTGCGAGTGGATATTCACCAGCCCCGGCATGACCATCATGCCGGAGCCAGAGATCACCTCATCAGCCACGCCCTCATAGCCACGCCCGACAAAGCGCAGCACGCCATCCGCAAAGGCGACATCGCCGCCCGGAAGATAGGCGTGCCGCCTCTCGCTCTCGTCCCAGGCGACGACGAGATCGGCGTTCTTGATGAGCGTGGTTGTCATGGTTCAGCGCACCCTCAGATCCAGGCCCTTGTAGATGCCGATGCCATAGAGGCCATGCGCCCGCGCACCCGTCACACGGGGGCCGGAGAAGACCAGCATCTGGCTGCGCGCCAGCGTAAGCCAGGGCGCTTCCTGCGCCAGTTGCCGCTGGATATTGGCGGCAAGCTGGGCGCGCTCGGCCGGGTCAATGGCGCGGCGGGCACCTTCGAGCCAGGCGTCGGTCTGCGGGTTCGCCCAGTTCATGCGGTTCGGCGTGGGGCGGTTGCGGCTGTGCCAGTAGAGGCTGAGCGCATCCGTGGCCGACACATACGGATAGCTCAGGAAGAAGGCATCGAATTCCTGTGTGGCCAGCCGCCCCCAGGCAACGGTCGCATCGAACAACTGCACGCGCATTTCGATGCCGACCTGGCGCAGCGCCTGCTGGATGATCTCGCCCGAGCGCTGGTTCACCAGCGTGTTGATGCCATAGAGCAGGAAGGTGGCGCGCTGACCGTCCTTCACGCGCACGCCATCGGCGCCCATGCGCCAGCCGGCCTCATCCAGCGTGCGGCGGGCGGCCGCCTGGTCGAAGGCCGGCACCATGGCGTCCGATTCCGCGTCGTAATCGGCAGCGCGCGGATTGATGATGTTGCGCGCCACTTCGGCATGGCCGGACCAGACGGCGCGAACGAGGCCCTCGCGGTTCACC
Organism: uncultured Roseococcus sp.; assembly: GCA_947084995.1. Lineage (GTDB taxonomy): Bacteria > Pseudomonadota > Alphaproteobacteria > Acetobacterales > Acetobacteraceae > Roseococcus. The sequence continues at coordinate 20,141 of CAMTUX010000013.1, read as the reverse complement.
GCCATATGCACGGCGCGGCGGATCGCCACGTCACTCACCACGGGCTTGTCCACCTTGAAGCCCATGAAGAAGTCCCAGAAGTAGTTGGGCTGCTGGGAGATCGTCACCGTGGGCACGCGGCGAATGGCGTCCCAGAAGGCTTCGGGGATGTAGTTGGTCAGATCCGCCTGGCCGGCCTGCAGGGCGGCGACGCGCGCCGCGGCCTCGGGGATCACGCGCCAGACGATGCGCTCCACATGCGCCGGGCCGCGATTTTCCAGAACCGGCGGCCCCCAGCGGTAATTCGGGTGGCGCGTCAGCACCATCTCGTTGCGCGGCGTCCAACTGCCCCAGCAATAAGGGCCCGTGCCGTTGAAGCCCTGCACGCCGAAATTATCGCCCAGGCGCTCGACCGTGGCGGAATCAATCGCCGAGCCGAAGAACAGCGTAAGCTGCGAGAGCAATTCGCCGAAGGGCTCGTTCAGCTCATAGACCAGCGTGTGCGGCCCCGTCGCGCGGATATCCTTCACATTGCCGGCGCGCCAGGCGACGGGCGAGGTGACGCGCGGCGTGGTGCGGCCGATCCAGCGGTTGAGGCTGAAGGCCATGTCGGCGGCGGTGAAGGGCTTGCCGTCGCAGAAGGTGACGTCGGTGCGGAGGTGGAAGGTGTAGGTCAGGCCGTCGGGCGATACATCCCAGCGCTCGGCGAGGCCCGGCCGGATTGTCCGCATGTCGAAATCAATGCTGACCAGCGTGTCGCTCAGCATGGTGAGCACCTCACCCGCGGCCAGCGCCGTGGAGCGGTGCGGATCGTAACGGTCGCTGTCGATCTCGCGCATGATGGTGATCTGGTTGCGCGGCTGGGTCTGCGCCTGGGCCGTCACAGCGAGGCCGAGGGCGGCGAGGCCACCCAGCGCCAGGCGTTTCCAAAATTGAGCCATTCTTGGGGTCTCCATCTAGATTCTGAGCCGGGGGTCGAGCGCATCGCGCAGCGCATCCCCCAGGAGGTTGAAGGCGAGCACAATCACAAAAATGCCGAGTGAGGGGATCACGCTGATATGCGGCGCGATGAACAGGAAGTTGCGCCCCTGCGCCGCCATGGCGCCGAGTTCCGCCATCGGCGCCTGCGCGCCAAGGCCCAGGAAGGAGAGCGCAGAGCCAAGCAGAATCACCTGCCCCAGCCGCAGCGTGGAAAAGACGAAGATCGCCGAGAGGCAGTTGGGTGCCAGGTGCCGCGTGATCAGCCGCGCATCGCTCATGCCGATGGCGCGTGCGGCCTCGATGTAATCCAGCCCCATCACGACCAGCGCCGAACTGCGGACGATGCGCGCCATCAGCGGCACGGTGGCAATGGAGAGCGCGATGATCACCGAGGTCAGCCCGGGACCGAAGATGGCGGCGAGCGCCAGGCCGAACAGGATGGCCGGGAAGCTGAGCAAAATGTCCATCAGCCGCATCAGCAGCCCGTCCACCCGGCGGTAGAAGGCGGCGAGGAAGCCGATCAGCGCCCCCAGCACCCCGCCCGCGATGAGCGAGGCAAGCCCCATGGCCAGCGTCACGCGCAGCCCATGGAGCATGCGCGCCAGGATGTCGCGCCCCTGCCCATCCGTGCCGAACCAATATTCGGCGGAGGGCGGCTGCATGATCGACATCAAATCCGTCTCGAAGGGATCACGCGGCGCGAGCCAGGGTGCGAGGAGGGCGGCCGCGATGATCAGCAGCACGAAGAACAGGCTGATGGCGCCGCCCGTATCGCGCATCAGCATGCGAATGGGCGAGGGCCTGCGCGGCGCTTCCGGGGCGGCGGTGGTCACGGTCGCGCTCACGACTGCCTCACCCGCGGGTCGAGCACGGCATAAAGCAGGTCCACCGCCAGATTGATCAGGATGAAGCCCGCGCTCAGCACGATGATGGTGCCCTGCGCCATCGGGAAATCCGCCGAGAGGATGGCGCCCACGGCCAGCCGCCCGACGCCCGGCCAGGAGAAGATGGTCTCCGTTACCACGGCACCGCCCAGCAGAAAGCCGATCTGCAACCCGATCAGCGTCACCACCGGGATCAGCGCGTTGCGGAGCGCGTGGCGCAGCACCACCAGATGCTCGGCCAGGCCCTTGGCGCGGGCGGTGCGGACATGATCGGCCGAAAGCGTGTCCACCACCGCGGTGCGCGTCATCCGCGCCACGGGCCCGACCAGCACACCGCCCAGCGTGACCGCCGGCAGGATCAGCGCGCGAATGCCATCCATGCTCCAGAGCGGCCCGCCACGCCCGGTGAAGGGCAGCAACTGCCACTGGAAGCCCACGAACCAGATCAGCACCAGCCCCAGGAAGAACACCGGCACCGAGACGCCCGCCACGCTGATGGCCATGATCAACTTGTCGAGCAGCGAGCCACGCCAATAAGCCGCGATGGTGCCCAGGAAGATGCCCGTCGGGATGGACCAGAGGAGGGATGCGAACATCAGCTCCAGCGTCGGGCCGATGGTGGCGCCCAGTTCCTGCGTGACCGGCACGTTGTTGATGATGGAGACGCCGAGATCACCCTGCGCGAGACGGCCCAGATAGATGCCGAATTGCACCCAGATCGGCTCATCCAGCCCCAATTCGGTGCGGATGGCGGCGACGATCTCGGCGGTGGCCTGCGGGCCGGCGCGCACGGTGGCGGGGTCGGTCGGCACCACCTGCATCAGCAGGAAGCCTATCAGCAGCACTCCGAAAAGCACCGGGATGGCGAGGCCGATGCGGTGCAGGGCATGGCGCAGCATCAGGCGAATTCCCCGTGCCGGTCATGGATGGCGATGCCGTCGCGCAAGGTCGCGTCACAGGCCACGCCCAGATATTCCTCCGGGGTGAGGGCCGTGATGTCACGCGAGAGGATTGCGATATCCGCATCCATGCCTGGCTCCAGCGTGCCGCGCCGGCCTTCGGCGAAGCTGCTATAGGCGCCGCACCAGGTGTAGCAATGCAGCGCTTCCTGGATGCTCAGCCGCTCCTCTGGGCCGAAGACGGTGCCCTGGTTCGTCTGGCGCGTCACCATGGTGAAGAGGTTCACGAAAGGATCGGGCGTGGAAACCGGCGCATCCGATGAGGCGGAGGGGTGGTGCCCCTGCTCCAGCCAAGTCTTCATCGGATAGGCGGATTCGGTGCGCGCGGGGCCGAGGTTCCGCAGATAGAGATCGGCGAATTCATACATGAAGACCGGCTGCGGCACGGGCAGGATGCCGCGCACCTTCATGCGGCGCATCTGCTCGCGCGTCACGAAGCCGCAGTGTTCGATGCGGTGGCGGCGCTCGGGCGTGGCGCCGGCGGCCTCCATGCCGGTCAGCACCTGCTCGATCGCGGCATCGCCAATGGCGTGGATGTCGAGTTGCCAGCCCTGGCCGTGATACTGCTCCAGCAGGGCGTGGAGAGTTTCGGTGGGGAAGGTGAGGACGCCGGTTCCCCCCTGGATGTAGGGGTCGAAGAAGGCGGCGGTCAGCCCGCCCGCGCTGCCATCGGCGAAGACCTTCACCGCACCCCACCGCAGGGCCGCATCCGGATCATCGCCGGGCAGCCAGGGGCGCAGGCCGGCCTTCCATGCATCGGTCGCGATGCCCTCCGGATTGCCGGCCAGCACCAGCCACATGCGTTGCAGGCAGCGGCCTTCGCGCGCCGCGCGCTCAAACGCCGCGATCTCGGCCATGCCGGAGGTCATGCCCAGATTCATGTCGGTGGCCGAGGCGAAGCCGAGCGAGGCCAGGCGCCGCCCCGCCGCCTCGATGGCCTCCACCATACGCGCCTCGTCCGGCTCGGGCATGGCGGCAGTGATGAGACTGAGCGCGCGCTCCTGGATCAGGCCAGTCAGCGCGCCATTGCGCCGTTCGATCACGCCGCCCTCGGGGTCTGGCGTGTTGTGACCGATGCCGGCGGCGCGCAGGGCCGCGCTGTTGGCCACCCCCATATGGCCGCAGGTGCGCATGATGAGCAGCGGGTGGTCCGGCACCGCGGCGTCGAGTTCCGTCACCGTCGGGTGGCGGCCGATATCCAGCGCGCCGTGGTCATAGCCCCAGCCCATCACCCATTGGCCCTTGGGCGTCTTCGCCGCGGCCTCGCGCAGGCGGCGGCGGGTTTCCTCCAGCGTGCGGACTTCCTCGGCGCGGAGGTTGACCATGGAAAGCCCCAGGCCATAGGGCAGAAGATGCATATGCGCTTCATGGAAGGCCGGGATGGCCAGGCGCCCCTCCAGCGAAACCCGGCGCGTATCCGGCCCCGCCAGCGCTTCCATCTCGGCGCGGGAGCCCACCGCCATCACCTTGCCGCCGGAGACCGCCAGCCCCTCGGCCATGCCGCCTTGCAGCCCACGAAACACGCTGCCGCCGGTGAGGATGATATCCGCGTTCAAGCCAGCCCTCGATCCTGGTGAGGCCTTGATGCTCACGCGGCCATGGCGGCGCGTCAACCGCATATCCAGGTCTTTCGCGATGCGGGCGGCTCGTGCCACGCTCCCTTCCCAGCAATGGAGACCCCGCATGCCGAAGCCTTGGGCAATGCCATGAGCGACCGCATCTTCGCCCCCGGATTCCAGGCGCGCCCCTATTGGTGGGAGGCGGCCGAACCGCCGAGGCGCGACAACACTCTGCCGGCGCGCACCAGCGTGGCCGTGGTGGGCGGCGGCTATACGGGCCTCTCTGCCGCGCTCACGCTGCGCCGGTTGGGCCATGAGGTCACGGTGCTGGATGCCGAGCGCATCGGCTGGGGCGCTTCCTCGCGCAATGGCGGCATGGTCTCGGGCGGGCTGAAGGTGGCGCGCGGGCCGCTCACGCAAAACTTCGGTGAGGAGAAGGCCGCCGAAATCGCCCGCGCCTGCGGGGCAAGCTTTCCCTTCATCGAGGAGACCATCGCCCGCGAGGGCCTGGATTGCGACTATGCGCGAAGCGGCCGCTTCGTCGGCGCCTATACGCCCAAGCATTGGGCCGCCCTGGCCGGCAACCGCGCGCGCATCGAGGAGATCAGCGGCGATGAGGCGCGGATGATCCAGAGGTCCGATGTGCGGCAATTCGTCGCGACGGATCATTATCACGGCGGCATGTTCGCCGCCGGCTCGGGCAGCCTGCATCCCGGCAAATACGCCCGCGCCCTGGCGGCAGCGGCCGAGCGCGCGGGCGCGCATCTGGTGGACCAGGTGCGGGTGAGCGAAACCGCGAAGGAGGCGAGCGGCTTCCGCCTGATGACCTCACGCGGCGAGATGCGCGCCGATGCCGTGCTGATGGCCACCAACGGCTATAGCCGCGGCGGGCCGATGCCCTGGCTGACCAAGCGCCTCATGCCCATCGGAAGCTACATCATCGCCACCGAGGAACTTGGCGAGGAGCGGATCAACAAGATCTTCCCCGGCCGCCGCATGATCAGCGATTCCAAGCGCGTGCTGAATTATTACCGTCCCTCGCCCGACGGAAAACGCATCCTCTGGGGTGGCCGCGCCAGCTTTGGCCCGACCACGGCCGAGGAAGCGGCCCCCCGGCTGCATGCCATGATGGTGGAGGTGCTTCCCGAATTGCGCGATGTCCGCATCACCCATGCCTGGACCGGCAACGTCGCCTTCACCTTCGACTACCTGCCGCATCTGGGCGTCGAGGATGGCGTGCATTACGCGGCCGGCTGCCAGGGCAGCGGCGTCGCGATGGCGAGTTGGATGGGCCATAATGCCGCGCTGAAGATCGCGGGGGCGGCCAATGCCGGCTTCGCGCTGGACAGCCTGCACTTCCCCACACGTGCCTTCTATGACGGCAACCCGGACTGGTTTCTGCCCGTGGTCGGCCGCTGGTATCGCCTGCGGGACCGGATGGACCGCATCATGGCGTGAATGCCGGACACACTTGCAAGCCAGCCCTGAATCCCGCAGCAAGGTGGGGGAAACACGATCCGGGCGAATGCGGAAGCGTTCCAGCATCGCACCGGACTCGAGCAGGGAGCCCCTCATGCAACGCCGCGCACTGTTCGCCGCCTCCGCCTTGTTGCCGCTTGCGGCGCAGGCCCAAGGTTTCACCCCGCAAAACCCCGAATGCATCGCGCCCGCGGCCCCCGGCGGGGGCTTCGACCTCACCTGCCGGCTGACGACGCGCATGCTGAACGAGACGGGCATCGTGGCCCAGCCCATCCGCACGCAGAACATGCCGGGCGGCATCGGCGCGGTGGCCATCAACCACATCAACGCGCAACGCCGCGCCGACCCGAATGTGATCGTGGCGATCTCGACCGGCTCCTGGGTCAACATGGCGCAGGGCCGCTTCGGGCGCTTCGGTGAAAACGACGTGCGCTGGATCGGCGCCATCGGCGCGGATTACGGCGTGATCGCGGTGCGGCGCGACAGCCGCTTCCAGACCCTGGCCGACCTCATGGCGGCCTTGCGCGCCGATCCGGCCAGCGTGCCGACGGGCGCGGGCGGCGCGGTGGGCAGCCAGGATTGGCACAAGGCGGCGCTGGTGGCGCGCGCGGCGGGCGCTGACCCGCGCCGGATGCGCTACGTGCCCTTCGAGGGTGGCGGCCAGGCCATGGCGGCGCTGCTGGGCGGCCATATCCAGGTCTTTCCGGGCGATGCCTCGGAAGTGCGCGGCCAGTTCGAAGCGGGGGAAATCCGGCTGCTGGCCGTGCTGGCGGCGCAGCGCCTGCCGGGCGCGCTCGCCAACGTGCCGACCGCTCGCGAACAGGGCGTGGAGGTGGATTGGCCCATCGTGCGCGGCTTCTACGGCCCGCCGCAAATGCCCGATGCCGCTTATGACTTCTGGGTGGACGCCATCCGCCGCCTCCAGGCGCATCCCGCCTGGCCCGAGGCGCGCGCGGCCCAGGGGCTGTTCGAATTCAACCTGGTGGGCGCCGAATACGCCGAGCTATCGAAGCGCCGCACCGCCGAATTCCGCCAATTGGCGCGCGAGGTCGGGCTGGTGACGCAGGGGCAATGACCGCCGGCAGGCGCGCAGCGCCGCGAGGCGGCAACAACCCCGGCAGGCGCGCAGCGCCGCGAGGCGGCAACAACCCCGGCAGGCGCGCAGCGCCGCGAGGCGGCAACAACCCCGGCAGGCGCGCAGCGCCGCAAGGCGCTCCGGCATGACAGCCGGGCGCCTGCTCGGGGTCTTGCTCCTGGCACTGGCCGGGCTCGCCATCTGGTCCGCGCAATCGCTGGAGGTGGCCTTCGCGGCTGATCCGCTCGGGCCACGCGCCTTTCCCACCACGGTCGCGCTGCTGATGGCGCTGTGCGGCGCATTGCTGCTCATTCCGCGCGGCCCGGATTTCGACTGGCCCGAGCGCCTGGCCGCGCCGCCTTTGCTGGTGCTGGTGCTGGTGAGTTATGCGCTTCTCCTGGTTCCGCTCGGCTTCCTGCTGGCGACGATCCTGCTGGCTTCGAGCGCGGCGCTGCTGTTCGGCGCGCGCCCCTTCGCGGCGCTGGCCACGGGGCTGATCACCAGCGCCTGCCTGTGGGCGCTGTTTGATCGCGTGCTGGACCTGCCGCTGCCCAAGGGATTGCTCGGCGCATGATGGAGACCTTCGCGGCGCTGGGCGGCGGGTTTGCGGTGGCACTCCAGCCCACCAACCTGTTCCTGGCGCTGATCGGCTGCATCATCGGCACGGCGATCGGCGTGCTGCCGGGCATCGGACCGTTGAACGCCATCGCCCTGCTGCTGCCCTTCTGCCTCGCGCTGAAGCTCCCGCCCGAATCCGCGCTGATCCTGCTGGCGGCGGTCTATTACGGCTCGGGCTATGGGGGGCGGATCACCGCGATCCTGCTCAACATGCCGGGCGAGCCATCGGCGGTGCTGACCACGCTGGATGGCCATCCGCTCGCCAAGCAGGGGCGTGGCGGCGCGGCGCTCGCCATCTCGGGCATCGGCAGCTTTGTGGGCGCCACGATTTCCGTGGTGCTGATGACCTTCCTCTCGGTGCCGCTGGCGCGCGCCGCCGTCGCCTTCTCGCCGGCTGATTATGTGGCGCTGATCGCCTTCGCGCTCTCGCTACTGGGGGCTGTCGGCGGGGGATCCGCGCCCAAGGCCTGGGCGGCGGGGTGCCTGGGCATCCTGCTCGCCATGATCGGGATTGATTCCGGCACGGGGGTGGAGCGCTTCACCGCCGGCTCCATGGAATTGCTGGGCGGCCTGGATTTCACCGTGCTGGCCATCGGCCTCTTTGCCATTGGCGAAATCCTGCTGCTGATCGAAACGCGCATCCGGGCCGAGGCCGCCAAGCTTGGCCAGGGGCAGCGCCTGACGCTGGCCGAGATCATCTTCTGCGTGCCCGCGATGTTCCGCGCGACCGGCATCGGCTTCGTGATCGGCGTGCTGCCGGGAGCCGGCGCCTCGGTTGCAAGCGCCCTTTCCTATACAGCCGAAAAGCGGCTGAACGAATCGAACGGCAAGTTCGGCCAGGGCGACATGCGCGGCGTGGCCGCTCCCGAGACGGCCGATAACGCCGCGCAGATCGGCAATCTCGTGCCCATGCTCTCGCTCGGCATTCCGGGTTCGGGCACCACGGCGGTGCTGCTGGGCGCGCTGCTGATGTACAATATCACGCCCGGCCCCCTGCTGTTCGAGCAAAGGCCCGATGTGGCCTGGGGGCTGATTGCCTCCATGTATATCGGCAATTGCATGCTGCTGCTGTTGAACCTGCCGCTGGTGGGCATCTTCGCGCGGCTGCTGACGGTGCCGGTCTGGGTGCTTTATCCGGGTGTGCTGGCGCTGAGCTTCGCCGGTGTCTATGCCGCCAGCAATTCGGCCTTTGACCTGCTGCTGGCCGTCGCCTTCGGCGTGATGGGCTGGGCCTTCCGCAAGCTGGGTGTGCCGCTGGTGCCCATCATCCTGGGCTTCGTGCTGGGCCGCATGCTGGAGGACAATCTCCGCCGCGCCATGTCCCTCTCGGATGGCGATGTCATGGCACTGCTGGGCTCGCCCGTGTCCATCGTGCTCTGGGTGATGACGCTTGCCGCGCTGCTCTGGCCGCTATTGGCTCGCCGCAGGGGTGTTGAAGCGCGCGCCCCTGGCGTGTAGGAAGACTGCAACTGCGGGCGTGGTGGAACTGGTAGACGCGCCGGACTCAAAATCCGGTTCTGGTGACAGAGTGTCGGTTCGATTCCGACCGCCCGCACCAACTTCCAGCGGCTCGGCTCAGGCCGCCTCCCCCGCCGCCCAGCCGCTCGCCCAGGCCCATTGGAAATTGTACCCGCCGAGCCAGCCGGTCACATCCACAGCCTCGCCCACCACAAACAGCCCCGGCACGTCCTTCGCCATCAAGTTCTGCTGCGAGAGTGCGGCCGTATCCACGCCACCCAGCGTGACCTCGGCCTTGGCGTAGCCCTCCGTCGTCGCGGGTGTCAGCCGCCAGGATTTCAACAGGGTGGCGAGGCTGGTCAGCGCGCGGTCCGGCAGGTCAGCCATGCGAAGTCCGGGCAGATGCCGCTCGGCGAGTGCCTGGGCCAGGCGGGTGGGCAGCAATTCGCCCAAGGCCGTGCGCGGCTCGGCCTTGGGGCGGGCGCGCTTGGCGGCCAGCAGGAGCGAGACGCCATCCTGGCCGGGCAGCAAATCCAGCGTGATCGCCTCGCCCGGCTGCCAGTAGGAGCTGATTTGCAGGATGGCGGGGCCGGAGAGACCGCGATGGGTGAATAGCATCCCCTCCGGGAATTTGGCGGCCCCAGCCCGCGCCAGGACCGGCAGCGAGACGCCGGCCAAGGGCTGCATCAGCGCCAGATCCTCGCCGCCAAAGGCGAAGGGAACCAGGCCAGGGCGGCGCTCCACCAGGGGCAGCCCGAAGCGCTTCGCCGCGTCATAGGCGAAGCCCGTGGCCCCCATCTTGGGGATGGAAAGCCCGCCCGTGGCCAGCACCAGCGAGGCACCGCCGAACACGCCGCGATCGGTCGTCACGGTGAAATCCACCCCACGCGTGATGTGGGTGACGCGCGTTTCCAGGCGCAACTCCACGCCGACGGCTTCCGCCTCGGCCAGCAGCATGGCCACCACCTGGCGCGCCGAGCCATCGCAAAACAACTGCCCCAGCGTCTTCTCGTGCCAGGCGATGCGGTGCTTCTCGATCAACGCCAGAAAGTCCCGCGCCGTGTACCGCGCCAGGGCCGAGCGCGCGAAAGCCGGATTGGCGGAGAGAAACCGCTCCGGCCGGATGTCCCGATTGGTGAAGTTGCAGCGCCCGCCGCCGGAAATCAGGATCTTCTTGCCCGGCGCCTCGGCATGGTCGAGCAGCAGGACACGCCGCCCACGCTGGCCGGCGCGAATGGCGCACATGAGGCCGGCGGCGCCGGCGCCGATGATGATGACGTCGAAAGCGTTCATGAAAATCCAAAAAAAGGGCTTTGCCCCGGACCCACCAAGAAACTTACTTCCTTGGGTCTTCTTTCATAAGCCGTAGCTGACGCGTCTTGTATTGGAGGCGCGCAAATTGCGGAGCCTCGCCAAAGCCCATAAGGGAAAGATCCGGCGGTAGCCGTGGTAGCGCAGGTAGAAGACCCTCGGAAAACCGGTGCCCGTATAGTCATCCTCGGGCCAGTCGCCATCTTCCTTCTGCCTGGCCAGCAGCCATTCGGCGGCCCGCGTCACCGCCTCATGCCCGACCTCGCCACAAGCCATCAGCGCCAGCATGCCCCAGGCCGTCTGACTGGCCGAGGATGGCGCCGCCTCGCGCGGGTCGGGCCGGGTGCCGCCGCGCAGGGGATAGCTCATGCCATCCTCGCCCCAGCCGCCATCCTCATTCTGGTGGGCCACCAGCCAGACCACGGCGCGGCGCATCGCCTCATGCCCCGGCGGCAGGCCGGCGGCGTTCAGCGCCGTCACGGCCGACCAGGTGCCGTAGATGTAGTTCACGCCCCAACGCCCATACCAGGCACCATCGGCCTCCTGCTCGCGCAGCAGATACTCGATGGCGGCGCGTGAGGCTGCCTCATCGCCGCGGCCCAACTGCGCCAGCATCGCCAGGCACCGGCCCGAGACATCGGCCGTCGGCGGGTCCAGCAGGGCACCATGATCGGCGAAGGGGATGTGGTTCAGGTAGTGGAAAGTGTTGTCGGCATCGAAGGCACCCCAGCCGCCGCCGCGCGACTGCATGCCCAGCGTCCAGTCCGTGGCGCGCTGGATGGCGCCATCCAGCCCCGTCTCCTGCGGGGCGGTGGCACGATAGCGGTCCATGGCCAGCACCACCACGGCGGTGTCATCCACATCGGGGTAATGTGCATTCTCATACTGGAAGGCCCAGCCGCCGGGCTGAAGGTTGGGACGGTTCCAGGCCCAGTCGCCGCGCACATTCCGGATTTCCTTGCTGGCAAGCCAATTCAACCCGCGCGATACGGCCTGGCTCTCGGCCTCGCCACCTGCTTCCATCAGCGCGTGGCTGACCAGCGCCGTGTCCCAAACCGGCGAGAGGCAGGGCTGGACATAGGTTTCCTCCTTCTCTCCCCTCGGCGCACGGTGCTCGACGAGCTTTTCGATGGCGGCCCAGGCGGTGACCATGCGCGGATCATCCTGCGCCACGCCGAGGCAGTGATACATCAGCACCGCATTGGCCATGGCGGGGTAGATGGCGCCCAGCCCATCCTCGCCGTTAAGGCGCTCGGTCACGAAGCGCTCGCAGGCTTGCTCGGCGCGGGCGCGGTGGGTGCGGGGAAACAGCATGCGGGCGCGGTGCAGCGCGCCATCCAGCCCCTTGAACAATGAGGCCCAGGGCTCGGCCTGATGCGCGCCGCCGGGCCATTCCTTCACCTGATGGGGCGGGGTGCGAAAAAGTTCATCAATGACGACGCCGCGCGGGTTTTGCGCCACCGGGCGGCGGGCCATGACCACCGTGAGCGGTACCAGCACGGTGCGCGCCCAATAGCTGATCTTGCTGACATGGAAGGGAAACCAGCGCGGCAGCAGCATGATCTCGGGCGGCATCATCGGCACCGCGCGCCAGGGCACCGAGCCGAACAGCGCCAAGGCCGCGCGGGTGAAGACGTTGCTGCGCTCGGCCCCGCCGGCCGCCAGGATGGCCTCGCGCGCTGCCTGCATATGCGGCGCGTCCGGCGCGTCGCCGATCAGCCGCAGGGCCAGATAGGCCTTCACCGAGCAGGAGATATCCAGCGGCCCGCCATGGAATAGCGGCCAGCCGCCCCCGGTATTGGCGGCCTGCTCCTCCTGGAGGCGACGCAGATATCGGCCGATTCGCGCTTCCTTCTCCGGCTGAACATGGCCGAAGAAGTGATGCAGCATGAGGTATTCGGAAGGGATGGTCGCATCCGCCTCCAATTCGAAGACCCAGTGGCCATCGGGGCGCTGGCATTCCAGCAAATGGCGGGCGGCGGCGGCGATCGCCCGTTCCAGCGGATCATTCACCTGCCCGTCATACCCCACATGCGGGGCCAGATGAGCCCCCGCCGGCAGATTCGGCATGATGTTCAAAACGCGATACCCCTCACCCCGGCGCCGGAGTCGAACCCCTCCCCCTCCCGATAAGCCATTTCGGGTTGATGCCGAAAGGGTGAAAAGGCTTGCGTTGCCCCGAACTCATTCACGAGACAGCGCCTCGCCCTTCCAGACACCGCCCCGCCCCCGCCATTCCGCCCAGGCGGAATCCAGCGTGAAGGCGAGGTAGGCCAGGGCAATCAGCGGCAGCAGGATGCCGCGCCCGGCCGCCAGGCCGAAGCGGCGCAGCATGGGGGCGAAGGCCACCACCATGGCGCCCCAGGCCAGGGTGCCAAGCCATTTCGCCACGCCCGCACCGGCCAGGGCGAGAATCGGCGGTGCGAGAAAGACCAGCGCCATGGCCAGCACCATGCCGAGCAGCACCAGGGGATTGTAGCCAAGCTGCGCGTAAGCGGTGCGGGCCACCATCGCCCGGATCGTCCCGAAATCCGGATAGGCGCGCAGCGAATGAACCCGCTCGGTCAGGCCCAGCCAGATGGCCGAGCCGCCACCCTTCATCAGCCCGGCCAGGGCGCAATCATCAATGATCCGGCCACGAATCGGATGCAGTTCGCCCCGCGCCTCGAAGGCCGCGCGGCGCAGCAGGACGCAGCCACCCGCGGCGGCCGCGGTCCGCGCCGTCGGGTCATTGGACCAGCGAAAGGGGTAGAGCATCTGGAAGAAGAAGACGAAGGCCGGGATCATCCAGCGTTCGGCCGCACTCTCGCAACGCAGCCGCGCCATGAGCGAGACGAGGTCCAGCCGGCCCGCCTCGGCCCGCTGCACCAGGCGGCGCAGGCTGTCCGGCGCGTGGCTGATATCGGCATCGGTAATGAGCAGGAATGCATGGCCACGCCCTGCCACCGCATCGAGGCCCTGCTGCAACGCGTAGAGCTTGCCCGACCAACCAAGCGCGCGGCCCCGCCCGTCCAGCACCTCGGCGCCCGCCGCCCGGGCCAGCGCAGCGGTGCGGTCCGTGCTGCGGTCATTCACGACGAGGATGCGAAACCGCCCCGGATAATCCTGCCCCGCGAGGCTTCGCACCGTGGCGCCGATGGTCTCGGCCTCGTCGCGCGCGGGGATGATGACCTGCACATCGGGCCAATGCGCGGGTGTGGGCAGGCGGCTGGCATCGCGGTCATCATCCCGCGCCCGCCAGAACATGCCGCGCCCGAGCAGCAGCACCGCCCAGGCCAGGCAGGCCGCCACACCCAGCCAGGTCACTTCCGCAGCATCCCTGCCGCCTCGAACCAGGCAATGGCATCGCGCACCCCCTCCTGCCAGGGGCGGGCCTGGAAGCCCAGGACGCGACGGGCTTTCTCGGCCGAGAAGAACATGTGGTGGCCGGCCATGCGCAGCCCGTCCAGCGTCAGCATGGGCTCCTTGCCGGTGAAGCGGGCCAGGCTTTCCGCCATCCAGGCCAGCGGAAAGAGCGGCGCGCGGGGCAGGCGGATGGGCGGGCGGTGGCCGCGCTCGGCGGCGATGAAGCGCAGCATCTCGGCCAGGGTGACATCCTGCCCACCCAGGATATGCCGCTCGCCCGGCACGCCATGGTCGAGTGCAGCCACCACGCCGGCCGCGCAATCGGCCACATGCACAAGGTTCAGCCCGGTCTCGACATAGGCGGGCATATTGCCCATCGCCGCTTCCAGGATCAGCCGGCCCGTGGGGGTGGGGCGCACATCATAGGGGCCAATGGGGGTGGAGGGGTTCACGATCACGGCGGGCAGCTTCGCGCGCTCCACCATCGCCTCGACCACGCGCTCCGCCTCGGTCTTGGTGCGCTTATAGGGGCCGATGGCCTCCTCCGGCATGGCCGGGTCCGCTTCGGTGGCGGGCGTGCCATCGGCACGGGGCCGCAGCGTCGCCACCGAGGAGACATGGACGATACGCGGCACGCCCGCCTCCAGCGCGGCCTGCATGACGGCGGCGGTGCCTATCACATTGGTCTCGCGCATCTGGCCGGGATTGGGCACGAAAATGCGGTAATCGGCGGCCGCATGGATGACGCCGCCGATGCCGGCCATGGCGTAGTTCAGGCTTTTCTGATCCGTCACGGTGCCCAGCGCGTAGGAAATATCCAGCCCTTCCAGCCCCCGGCGCGCGGCCTGGGGGCGCACCAGCGCACGCACGGCATGGCCCTGGGCCAGCAAGGCGCGGGCGAGCGATGCGCCCAGGAAGCCGGTGGCTCCGGTCAGCAATATCGTCGTGGGAGGCATGGCGTCTTGTGGCCGAGGTGCGGCATCGGGTCCAGTCGGGCTATGATGGGTGCATGATCCCACGCCGAATCCTGTTGCTCGTCCCCCTGCTGCCCATCCCCGCTTTCGCACAAGGTGCCGCGGCCGAGGTGGTGGAGCGCTTCCACGCCGCCCTCATCGGCGTGATGCGCGATGCCCCGCGCCTGGGCTTGCGCGGCCGCTATGACCGCCTGGCCCCCGTCATGGCCCAGGCCTTCGACCTCGCGGCCATGGCGCGCATCGCCGTCGGCCCGCCCTGGACCGGCTTCGCCCCCGCCGAGCAGGCAGCGCTGACCGAGGCCTTCACCCGCTGGTCCATCGCCACCTATGCGGCGCGCTTCGACGGCTTCTCGGGCGAGAGCTTCACCACCACCGGCACCCAGACCCAGCCCAATGGCGATGCGCTGATCCGCACCACGCTGAACCGCACCGGCGGGCAGGAGCCGGTGGTGCTCTCCTACCTGTTGCGCGGCAATCCGCCGCGCATCGTGGATATCTATTTGACCGGCACGATCAGCGAATTGGCCTCGCGCCGGGCGGAATTCACCGCGCTGATCCGCGAGGGCGGGGCCGAGCGGGTGACGCGGGAATTGCAGGGGCGGACCACGCGCCTGCTGGGGGGCTGACGCCCCTTACAGGGTGAGGCCGCCATCCACCACGATGGTCTGGCCCGTCACCATGGCGGCACCAGCCAGCAGGAAGACCATCACCTCGGCCAGATCCTCCGGCTCGCAGCGGCGTTTCAGCGCGGCCTGGTCAATCGAGGTGGCGCGTTGCTCATTGGTCCATTCGATCATCCAGGAGGAATTGACCGCGCCCGGCGCCACGGCATTCACCCGCACCTCCGGCCCCAACGCCCGCGCCAGGTTCTGCGTGAGCGAGACCACGCCCGCCTTGGTCGCGCCATAGGCGAGCGAGGAGCCCACGTAACCCAGCCCCGCGATGGAAGCGACCGAGACGATGGCGCCCCCTGACGCCTTCAAATGCGACGCCGCCGCCTTGGAGCAGCGAAACACCCCGAGCAAATTCACCTCAATCACCGCCTGCCAGAGCTCCTCGGTGATGCGGTCCAGCTCGGCCGGCGCGATGGCGGTACGCGTGCCCGGCGTGCCGGCATTGTTCACCAGGTAGTCCAGCCGGCCGAGATCGCGCACCGCCTGCTCCACCATGCGTGGCCCATCCACGGCGTCGCCCACATTGCCCGGCGCGGCGATGACGTCGAAGCCCTCGGCCGTCAGCGCTTCCACCTGTTCCGGCCCGCGGGCGTCATCGGCCAGGTGGTTGATCGCCACCTTGCAGCCATTGGCCGCCAGCATCCGCACCGTGGCGAGGCCGATGCCCGAGGCGCCGCCCGTGACCAGTGCCGTCTTGCCCTTGAGGTCGTATCGGATCATGCCTTGTTCGCCTTCGCGTCAAAGCCCGCCATGTAGCCAATCCCGCGCAGGCTTTGCTTCAGCGCGATGAGCTTGCGGTCACGCTCCTCGAACAGTTCGGCCGGGGAGCGGCCCTCCCAGTCGTAATAGCCGCGACCATCCATGACACCGCCCATGCCCTTGGCCACCAGCGCATCCATGCTGGCGCTGCCGCCCTTATCCTCGGGGGGCGTGTACATCTTGTTGCGCGCTGCGTGCTGCAACATGGGCAGGCCGGTGAAATCCGCCTTGGCCATGACGCCGATGATGTTGAGACGCAGCCCAATCCCATGGATCACGGCGGCATCAATTTCCTGCGCGGTGGCGTAGCCCTCATCAATCAGCATCTGCACCTCGGCCTGGACGGCGGCCTGAATGCGGTTGGCGATGTAGCCGGGGATGAATTTCCGCATGACGATCGGCACCTTGCCCATCGCCTCGATCACCGCCTTCACCTCCTGCAGCACCGCCTCATCCGTCTCGGCATGCGGCACCAAATCCACCAGGTCCACCAAATACGGCGGCGTGTACCAATGGGCGATGAGCGCGCGCTTCAGGCGATGCGCCGGCATCAGCGGAAACACGTCGAGATAGCTGGTGTTGCTGGCCCAGATGGCATTGGGCGGGGCGCAGGCATCGAGACGGGCGTAGAGTTCGCTCTTGGCCTCGGGGTTTTCCACAATGGCCTCGACGATGAGTTCGGCGCCCTCGACGCAATCCTCCAGCCGGGAATGGCGGGTGCAGGCTTGCGCCAGTTGCGCGCTGCCCCAGCCCTCGGGAGCCTCGCCCGCTTCCTCCAGCGTGGCGAGCGCCTTTTCCATCAGCACCTGCGCGCGGGCGAGCGTCGCCTCGCTCGCATCGGTGAGGCGGACCTGATGGCCGCCCATGGCGAAGACCAGGGCGAGCGCATGGCCCATGGTTCCAGCGCCGATCACGGCGACACGCATTTGCTTCGGCATTTCTCTCTCCCTCAAGATCGAGGAGCGCAGCCCCTCACCCCGGCAGGAACCTCAGGCTCCTGCACCTCCCTTCGTGAAGGTGCGGGAGCGGCGTACCTGCCGCTTGCGGAGAAGATAGCGCTGCCGGCCTTCCATCACCAGCACGCCCGACTGATTGTGCACGGTCGAGGCCAGGCCCAGCACGCCAGTTGTGCGGCCGGGCGTGAGTTCATCCACCGTCAGCGTCGCGTAGAGCGTGTCGCCCACAAAGACCGGATGGAGGAAGCGGCTGGATTGCTCCAGAAAGCCCTTCAGGCTGTCCTCGATCATGAAGGGCAGCATGCCGGCGCCCGCCGCCGTCTGGATCAGCACCTGGTAGCCATGCGCCAGCATCTGGGGCATGCCGCGCGCCCGGCAGAATTCCACATCGTAATGCACCGGGTGATTGTCGCCGCTGGCCGCCTGGAAGGCCAGGAAGATGGCCTCCGTCATGGTGCGGCTGGGCAGGCGGAAGGCCTCGCCCAGTTCGAAATCCTCGAACCAGCGCTGCGGCGCCAGCCGATGCTCGCGCGGGTCGAAGCTCACAGATAGCCCATGGCGGCATCGCGCGCCTTGGCCTCAGGGGCGCGCGCGGAGAAAGGGCCAGCCAAACCCTTGCGGAACATCTCGCCTCCTGCAGGCAATGCGGAGGGCAGCATGCCATGCCGGGAAGCACGCGACAGTCCGGAATGCGTTACGTTCCTGTCAGGAGAGGCCAGTCTGCCCCGGACGGATGCTGTCCCGCTGCCTCATGCCCAAGGGTTGCGCTTGGTGGGTGCCGACCAGGGCGAGGTGCCGCGCGGCGCTGGCGTCCGTCCGGCAGCCGCGCCACGCATCGGCGTCATCCCACCCATCGCCATCAGCCGGGCGATCCGTTCCTCCGTCGGCGGGTGGGTAGCAAAGAGGCGATCCAGCCGCAGGCCAGAAAGCGGGTTGATGATGAACATGTGGGCGCTGGCAGGATTGGCCTCGGCCGTCTGGTTCACATGGCCGATCTTGCCGCGCTCCAGCTTGGCCAAGCCATTGGCGAGCCAGGAGGCATCGCCGCAGATCCGCGCGCCCTCGGCATCCGCCTCGAATTCGCGGGCGCGGCTGATCGCCATCTGCACCAGCGCGGCGGCGAGCGGGCCCAGGATCATCAGCGCCATCATCGCGATGGGGTTGGGCCGCTGCTCACGCCCTCGCCCCAGCATCATGCCGAACTGCGCGAGGAAGCCGATGGCGCCGGCCAGCGTGGCGGTGACGGCCATGATCAGAGTATCCCGGTGCTTGATATGCGCCAGTTCGTGGGCGATGACGCCCGCCACCTCCTGCTGGGTCATCAGGTTCAGCAGGCCGGTGTTCACGGCAACCGCGCCGCGCTCCGGGCTGCGGCCGGTGGCAAAGGCGTTGGGCTGGTCCTCATGGATGATGTAGAGCGCGGGCATGGGCAGGCCGGCACGGGCCGCGAGATCGGCCGTCATGCGGTAGAGTTGGGGCGCCTCGGCCTCGGTCACGGGCTGGGCGTTGTGCATGCGCAGCACCATGGCGTCGCTGCCCCACCAGGCGAAGATATTCATGCCGGCCGCCATGACCAGCGCGATGGTCGCACCCGAGCCGCCGCCCAGAAGATAGCCCACCGCGACGAACAGCGCCGTCAGGCTGCCGAGAAGAATGAAGGTCTTGAACATCTTCCGCGAATCCCCTTTGCACACCACATCGGGAGGATGAGCGAAGAAGAAAAGCCCCCCCTGCCCGTGGGCAAGCCCCGCACCGCGCCACCGCTGACCCAGTTGAACCGCCCCAAGCACACCCCTGCCGCAGCCGAGGGCGAGCATGGCGGCCCCGCCGGTCCCGAGCCCACTCGGTATAATGACTGGGAACGCAAAGGGCGGGTCAGCGATTTTTGATCGCCAGTGCCCCGCTTGCCCCCGGGCGCAAGCCGCCGTAAGGAGATGCGCGCTGGATGGGTGGCCGAGTGGTCGATGGCGCGCGCCTGGAAAGTGCGTATAGGTCAAAAGCCTATCGTGGGTTCGAATCCCACCTCATCCGCCAGTTCCCATACGAGCCGTGCTCTCCGTCTGACCGAGCGCCGCGCTGAGTGGCAGGTTTCCTGGGGTTTTCGGGGCAGAGCTGTTGACTGGCCGGACGCGGAGACGTCCGAAATTAGCTCTCCGGAGGCCGTTTCTCTCCGGACCTCCTGACTTGGCCATTTTAGTACGGAACGCAGAAACCTAGGTAAAAGGCCGGTTTCAGCGCGGTCGGCACTTGCCCTGGTTCGAACCCCACTTGCCCAAAATCCTTACTTTCAAAGCGAATACTTTTGTACGGTTCTTATTAATGAAAAAGGACCATGCCCCCGCACGGGGGGCGACAGCCGCCCTTGAGTCCGGATGCGGGCGAGATGGTGTTTCGATCCACGCCCCCGCACGGGGGGCGACAGCATCTCCAGGAGCGTGCCGGTGCGGTGCTCGTGTTTCGATCCACGCCCCCGCACGGGGGGCGACCTGGCGCCACCAAGGAACGCCCGCACGCCGGGCTGTTTCGATCCACGCCCCCGCACGGGGGGCGACTGCTTATCTTCTTCGCCCTTTGCGGCGGATTCAGTGTTTCGATCCACGCCCCCGCACGGGGGGCGACAACTCACCGCCCTCCTCTGGATCAATCGAAAGGTAGTTTCGATCCACGCCCCCGCACGGGGGGCGACACCGTGCTGCCTGCCGCCGTGGCGTTGGCTTGGCTGTTTCGATCCACGCCCCCGCACGGGGGGCGACCCCCGCCGTCGCGGGCAAGCCGCGTGTGGTAGATGTTTCGTTCCACGCCCCCCCCCCGGGGGGCGACGCCAGGGCGCGGCGCAGCCCAGCCTCGGGTGAGTTTCGATCCACGCCCCCGCACGGGGGGCGACGCGCCAGGGCGCGGCGCAGCCCAGCCTCGGGTGAGTTTCGATTGGCTGTGTCCATGAATATTGGCCCCCCTGTGCTGGCGAATTGTGGCCCCCCTGACGCTTCTGACCGAGGGGCCCGGGCCGCGGCCCGGGCACCTCGGTCAGCGTCATTGTTCCGTTGGCCTCCTCACGCCTTTGCCGCCGTGCGTTGCGCCGTGGTGCGGCGGAACCGATAGGAATCCGTGCCCGTGGTGATGATGTGCGCCT